>DGUV01000074.1:20305-99405 GCA_002395775.1 Prevotellaceae bacterium UBA4301 | reverse complement strand
TAGAGGTCCATCATGCCGGGATAGGGACGACCGATCTGTGCAATGTTGGTGTCGCGGAAGCGGCGGCGCACCTGAGCAGCACGGCACCAGTCCTCGATTTCATGCTGCACCTCGGGGTCACCGCCCTCCACCACGCCGGTGATGACGGCCGAACGCTTGCCAGCCCGGTTGAGGTCGGCCACCATCTCGCCGATGGCACCGCAGGCATAGAGTTCGCCCAGCCAGGTGGGTATGTCCGTCTTGGCATAGTCCGGAGCCAGTTTCTTCTGCACGTTCACGATGACCACGGGTACGTCCAGGTCGCGCACGGCGGGCAACATATTGTAAGAGGTGCAGTAGGTGAGCATCTGCAGGATGACCAGGTCAACGTCGGCAGCGCGGAACTTGTCGCCAGCAGCCATCGACTGCTCTTTGGTGGTGACCATGCCGCCGTCGATGATTTCTATGCTGTCGGGCAGCGTCTTCTTGAAGGCTGCATACTGGGCCTCGAACTCGGGCACGAGTTGAGGGAACTGTGGGAGATAGGCCTGCAAGGCGATGGAGAACACGCCCACGCGGGCTTTGGTTTCAACTAAAGGTTTTGCCATAATCTTGTTCGTTATAGTGTTATTACTTTATTTCGATATTTCGAGGAAACGCTTGTAGGCCTCGTCCCACGCTGCGGTGTGGTGCGGCTCGTAGGTCTTCAGTTCCACGCTGCGGGTGACGATGCGCCGCATTTCGGGCAGCGAGGCCACGCCGCCGTCGGCCTTCACCTGCACCAGTGTGTTGCCCAGCGCCGTGCCTTCCGACGGACCGGCAATGACGTTGAGTCCTGTGGCGTCGGCCGTCCACTGCATCAGATGTTTGTTGAGCGAACCGCCACCGATGACATGGAGCCGGCGAATCAAGAAATCGGCCATTCCATCGAGAATTTCCAGCACCTGGCGATAGCGCAGAGCCAGCGAACGGAAGATGCAGCGCACGTAGTCGGCTGGCACCTGGGGCAGGGCCTGTCCCGTGCGCTGGCAGAACTCGCGGATGGCCGCCGTCATGCTGTCGGGATGGGCAAAGAGGGGGTCGTCGGGCTGAATGAGTCCGTCGAAGGTGGAGGTGTGGCACAGGGCGTTCAGTTCGTTCACGTCGGCAGGCACGTCGCGGAACTCCTTGCGGCAGTTCTCGAAGAGCCACAGTCCGCAGATGTTCTTCAGGAAGCGCGTGGTGCCGTCCAGTCCGCCCTCGTTGGTGAAGTTATATTCAAAACTCTTGTCCGTGATGATGGCATGTCGGCTCTCGATGCCCAGCAACGACCATGTTCCGCACGAGAGGTAGGCATATTCCTCGTCCTCGGCCGGAACGGCTGCCACTGCCGATGCCGTATCGTGACCGCCCACGCACACCACCGGCACCGCACCAACTCCCGTGGCTGCCTGCACCTGTTCGCTCAGCACGCCGGCCATGTGTCCGGGCTGCACCAGCGGACCGAATTGTTTGCGGCTCAGTCGCAACAGATGCAACAGCTGTTCGTCGATGTCGCCCGTCTTCGGGTTCAGCATCTGGCTGGTGCTCAGCACGGTGTATTCGCATACGGCCTCGCCCGTGAGCATGTAGGTCAGCGCATCGGGGATGAACAGCACCTTCTCGGCATCCTTTAGGGCCACGCAGCCGTTGCGCTGTAGCGTCTCCAGCTGGAAGAGCGAATTGAAGGGCATGAACTGGATGCCGGTGCGTTCGTACAGTTCGCGGGCCGGCATGTGGTCGGCAAAGAAGCGCTCCACGGCCCCGTCGGTATGGCTGTCGCGATAGCAGTAAGGTAAGCCCAGCAGTTGGCCGTCCTTGCCGAAGAAGGCGAAGTCGCACCCCCAGGTGTCGATGCCTATCGAGGTCAGCTGGATGTTCTCCTCCTTCACCTTCCGTAGGGCCAGGAGAATCTCGTTATACAGATGGGGAAGGTCCCAGAAGAGGTGGCCCGAGATGGGAATCTGGGGATTCTTGAAACGGGTGAACTCGCGCATCTCTACGTGCTGGCCGTCGAAGGCCGAAAGGACTGTGCGGCCACTTGTGGCCCCGAGGTCAACGGCAAGGAAATATTTCATTGATTGACTATTAAGCATTAACCATTAAACGTTAAACTTTAAACGTTAACCATTACTCCACAGCAGGCACCTCGATTTGAGAACCATAACGGTGATACTCGTTGGAGATGGACTGCTCCTTGATGTACAGGGCCAGTTCGATGCGGCCGTTGCGCACGGGAGCCGATTGTGCGATGTACTTGTCGCAATTCACTGCAGCCTCGAACACTACGTCGGGCACCTGGCGCGAGATGGTGCGGATGCGCTCGAAGCGTTTGATGCTCTCGCAGAATGCAGCCAGATTCTCCGTGACCACCCCCGCGCCTAGGTTCTGCAGGCTGGGGAGTAGCGGATGGTCGGCAGCGGCCGATATGGTGAGCGGAGTGCCCACCGTCCGGGCTGCAAGGGCCACCATCTCCACTTGTTCGAGAGCCTCGTCGCCGAAGAGCCGGAGCACCATGCCGCCTGCCAGAGGCAGATAGCGGAAGACATTCTGCTCACCACGGATCTTGGGTTGAATGTTGCGGGCGTGGCGGAACTCGCGTTCGTACCATTCGGCATAAGATGCACGGAAGTCTGTGGTGGAGCCTTCGCGGTCGGTAATGGTCATAAACTGAGCCACATAATTGGGACCACCGGCTTTCAGACCAGGACCAAAGGCAGAGAGTTTCATGCCACCAAAGGGTTGACGGTTGACCACGGCCCCCGTGATGCCTCGGTTGATGTAGAGGTTGCCCGCCTGGATGTGGTTTTTCCAGTAGCGCTGTTCCTGTTCGTCGAGCGACTGCAAACCCGAGGTGAGTCCGTAGTCGAGACCGTTGACCAGTTCGACGGCCTGTTCCAGCGTGTCGTACGGTGCCACGGCCAGCAGCGGGGCAAACAATTCGGTGCGGAAGGTGAAGGACTCGGGTTTCACGCCCACCTTCACCGTGGGGCGGAGGATGAACTTCTTCTCATCCACAAACTCCGGAGCGATGAGCCAGCGCTCGCCGGGTTCCAGGTGGAAGGCCCGTTCCAGCTTGTCGTTCTGATTTGTAATCATGGGGCCTACGATGTTGCCGGCGTTCCATACGCCGCCCACCTTCAGCGACGAGGCGCAGTCCTTCAGTTTCTCAAAGAATTCAGGGTTGTTATAGACCGACCGTTCGACGAGCAGCAGCGAGCAGGCCGAGCACTTCTGTCCGGCATTCCCGAAGGCCGAGCGGCAGGCATTCATGATGGCATGGTCGCGGTCGCCCTTGGCCGAGAGGATGATGACATTCTTGCCTCCCGTCTCGGCCGAAAGCGGTTTACGCGGATTGGCATGGGCGATGGTCTGGGCCGTCTCCGTGCCTCCCGTGAGAATGATGTGCTTGACGACAGGCGAGGAGGTGAGCAGCGGCGTGGCCTCGCGGTCGGTGATGACCACCTGCAGCGTCTCTCTGGGCACACCAGCCTCCCAGAACGCCTTGGCAAAGAGCCAGGCCACGGGCGCGGCTACGGTGGCAGGTTTCAGGATGCACGTATTGCCACTGGCCAAGGCAGCCACCACCCCTCCGCAGGGAATGGCGCACGGGAAGTTCCATGGCGACAGCACGAGCACGGCCCCCTTGGCCCGCATCTCGATGTCGGGCAGCGCCTCGAACTTCTTCATTGTGGTCGTGTAGAAGCGGCAATAGTCTATGGCCTCCGACACCTCCACGTCGGCCTCCTCGATGGTCTTGCCCGTGATGGCGCACATCGACCCGCAGAGGTCGCCGCGCATCTGGCCCAGGATATTGGCTGCCCGGTACATGATGCGGTGCCGCTCCTCGACGGAAGTCCTGCGCCATCCTCCCGGGTCGGCATCTGCAATGGCCAGTATCCGCTCCGTCTGAGCCCTGTTGGCTCTTGACATCTCGCACACCAGCACGTCGCCCTCCTGCGAGCGGTCGTAGTATCGGGCACGGTCGGCATTGAACGTCAGTTCGTCACCCACCTGCGTCGGTAGCACGTCGCTGGGCTTCCAGTCGCCCCATGCAGCCTCGTGGTCGGCGGCGTGGCCCTCCGACTTCCATTTTGCAAATATCCTCTCCACCCATTGCTGGTTGCAGAAGCGGTCGAAGTCTGTGTCCGGTTCATTCTCCATCTCGTCCCTTGGCTCCTGGCCCACGTAGGGAAGGTTGCGGTCCTGCGTACGAGTAGGCGTGTGGTCGAGATGGTCCTTCATGTTGTAGGCATCGATGAACTGTTGCTGCAGTTCCCGCCACTCCTTCGTGTCAGGCTTCAGCGAGAAGCTGTGAGTGAGGAAGTTGTCGGGAGCCGTATTCTCGTCCATGCGCCGCACCAGGTAGGAGATGGCGTTCAGGAAATGCTCCTTCTTCACCACCGGCGTGTACAGGATGACGTGGTTCCCCAGTTTCCTTTGAGCCCTCCACACGTGGTTGGCCATGCCCTCTAGCATCTCAAAGCAGAAGCAGTCCTTCGGTGTTTGGTACATCTGCGTCAGCAGGTAGGCATAGGAGATGGTGAACAGGTTGTGCGAGGCCATGCCTATGTGCAGCACGCGTGCGTTCTCCGGCTTCAGTCCGCGCTCTATGATGTGCAGGTAGTTAGCGTCCACCTCCGTCTTGCTCTTGCGCACGGGGTTGGGCCATCCGCGTAGGTCGCTCACGATGTTCTCCATGTCCAGGTTACACCCCTTCACTATGCGCATCTTTATGGGAGCCCCGCCCTCTGCTACGCGCTTGTGGGCAAACTCCAGCAGTTCTGTCTGAAATCCCCATGCGTCGGGCAGGTAGGCCTGCACCACAATGCCCGCCTCGTAGTCCTTGAACTGGGGCAGCGACAGCACGTCCTTGAACAGCTTCATCGTCAGGTGTGCATCCTTGTATTCCTCCATGTCCAGGTTGATGAACTTCGGTTTCGTCACCCCCTCGGCATCCGTGTAGGGATGGTCGATGGCCGTCTGGTAGAGTTCCGACATGCGACGCATCAGTTCGGGGAAACTCTCCTTGTAGTTCAGCGCATGAGTCTGGGCGTAGATGCCCGAAATCTTCACTGAGATGTAGTTGATGTCCGGTTCCTTTAGGGCCTCCAGGTACGACTGGTAGCGCTTCTCTGCCTCCTCGTTGCCCAGCACCACCTCGCCCAGCAGGTTCACGTTCTGCCCGATGTTCTCCTCGAATCGCGTAGCCAGGTGCTCCGTCAGACTGGGGCGCGCAGCATTGATGATGACGCGGCTGGTGTCGCGGCGCAGCCTCCACTTGATGATGGGCACCGCAGCCCAGTTGAACAACGGCGTGTAGGCAAACTTCTGGTACATCCAGAACAGGGCATGGTCCGTGGGCCCCAGAAATCGCGGAATTCCATATTGGTCGATGAGCTCCTTCACGCGCAGCGCCAGTTTCTGTCGGTCGCGAATCTGGCTCGTCTCGTCCAGCATGCGTACCATGAACTTCTTGTCCGTCGGCGTGGTCACCATGGTTCCGTACATGTGTTGTTCGCTCTTCTCCAGTTTGGTCAGGCCCGAATAACTCTCGTCGTAGAGTTTCCTCATCCAGGAGAACACCTCCTCGATGGTCGGCAATTTCTGTTCAGCCATAGCAGTAGTTTTTGAGGTTTAGAAAGGTCATTTTTTTCGTAGTTCGCTCACAAAGATACGAATAAGCGAGGACAGAACAAAATAAACTCTTTTATTTTTTGTCGAGCGAGAGTATCTTCGACACGAAGTGTCAAAGTTCGAATAAGCGGGGAACGATGCAAGTAGCAAGGAACATTTTTTATTTTTGCCGATGCATGAGAACATGACTTCGCGCACATTGCTCTTTTCCTTGTTGCCAAAATGCAACGTCTTAAGGTCCTTAACCCCTTTTTAAACCCCACTGCAAAGTTACGGCCTCTGCCCGGCTCCAGCAAACATTTCCCCGCTGGGCAACAAGTCGGGCAACAAAAGGGGCTCTGTAGGGTTGCCCGTTGCTGGAAAGAGCGTTTTCTTGCTCATAATCAGTCGGTTGCAAAAGTTGCAGTTGCAATAAGCTTTTCCGTGTGGTTTCTCACTATATAGTATAGTATCTTATAATAGATATTATATACTATATTAGGGCGGCACCTCTCATTTTTCTTATTGCAACTGCAACTTTTGCAACCGCTTGTCAATCAGCACCTTCACCCCAGCGGGAGCAACGGCAGCGCAGCCGCAGCCATGCAAAAACAGCTCTCGGGCTTTCCAAATACCCCCTCTGCACGGCCCCAAACAACAGTTTTTTCTTGACCGAACGGGCAACAAAAGGGCGTGTTTTGTTGCCCGTTCAGTTGACCCGCCCCTTTTTTCTTGCATAATGATAGAATATGCCGTAACTTTGCATAGGATTTGAGAATCCAATGCGAGTATCGGCGGCGCCTCGGCAAAGAAATGGGCCCTTTCTCTGCGCTCGGCTTGCACGACACTTGCATCAGCAGAGGACAGGAAAAACGCCCTTAAGGGCGGTCGCGGACGACCCTGCAGGCGAAGACCTTGACTCTGGCAAGCGAGCGCTCTAACCCTTAATCCCCTTTAAAAATTAAACGTTAAACATTAACCCCTTAAAACTATGGCAAACAAAGTTATCGGACACATCCCCTACAGCCTCGGACTCCGCGCCCAGAACCCCAGCAAGAAGAACTGTTCGAAGCAGGTCAGTCCCACTGCAGTAGATGTAAGTGCTTGTTGCAACTAATTCTCCCTCTCCATCGGGGGCTTATGAGTAATAATAACAATCCAGAAAGCCGCAAAAAAATGGCATTTCGCTCGAATTGCACTATCTTTAACCTTGTTGAGGATAGGCTGCATCTCGGAAATGCTCAAATAAATTTGGCATTTCGCTCGAATTGCACTATCTTTGGCCCTGAAAATGTAGATATCATGACTCATCCTTGCATTGATTGCTTTATCCCTTACGAAAACGAGGGAGACGCTGCGCAGCTCATCGGACAGTTGCGCAACGACCCCAATGTGTGTGCCATCCACCAGCTGAAGGAACCGCCAGTGGCGACGCGCGTCCTGCAAAAGGTGGCGCAGACGGCTCAGGCCCGGTATGTGTTGCTCTACACGAAGGCGTGGCCGTTGGAACTGGGCTACGAGGCCCTGACGCGGTGGGTGACCATTGCCGACGACAGTGGGGCCATGCTGCTCTATGCTGACCACCAGAGGGTGCTGCCCGACGGGTCGCGACAGCGCCATCCGCTCATCGACTACCAGGTGGGGTCGGTGCGCGACGACTTTGACATGGGGTCGCTGTTGCTCATCCGCACGGAGGGGCTGAAGCGCTACTTCGGGCAGGAGATGCTGCATGCCTATCAGCATGCCGGACTCTACGACCTGAGGCTGTTCCTGTCCCGCGAGGTGCTGCCGTTGCACGTGGGCGAGGTGCTCTACACGGAGGTGGAGACGGACACGAGGAAGAGCGGGGAGAAGCAGTTTGACTACGTGGACCCGCGTAATCGTGCGCGTCAGGTGGAGATGGAGCGGGCGGTGACTCGCCACCTGCGCCAGATTGATGCCTATCTGGCTGCAGGGGAGTGGGACGAGGTGGTGCTCGACCGCGAGGAGATGCCCGTGGAGGCCTCGGTCATCATCCCTGTGCGCAATAGGGTGAGGACGATTGAGGATGCCGTGCGCAGTGCGCTCTCGCAGCAGACGTCGTTCCCCTTCAACGTCATCGTCATCGACAACCACTCGACCGACGGCACCACGGAGGTGCTGAGGGGTTTGACCTCCCCCAACCCCCTCCCAAGGAGGGGGCATGAACCACTTGAGAAAGAGGACATGGGGAATAGCATAAACTATGATGGAAATAAGCCTTATGAGGCACCACATGAGACTGATGTTACTACGTCTGAGGTGGCTCATGCCCCCTCCTTGGGAGGGGGCTGGGGGAGGTTGATCCATATAATTCCCGAGCGCGACGATCTGGGCATCGGGGGATGCTGGAACCTGGCCATCCACGACCCGCGTTGCGGGCGCTTTGCCGTGCAGCTGGACTCCGACGACCTCTATTCTTCGCCCCAGACGCTGCAGCGCATCGTGGATGCCTTCTACGAGGAGCGGGCGGCGATGGTGATAGGTTCGTACCGGATGTGTGACTTCCAACTGGAGACCCTTCCGCCGGGGCTCATCGACCACCGCGAATGGACGGAGGCCAACGGCCGCAACAATGCTTTGCGCATCAACGGGCTGGGGGCTCCGCGCGCCTTCTTTACGCCCATCCTGCGACAGATACAGATTCCGAACACCAGCTACGGCGAAGACTATGCGCTGGGCTTGATGCTGAGCCGTCGCTATCGCATAGGGCGCATCTATGACGAGCTGTACCTGTGTCGGCGCTGGGAGGGGAACAGCGATGCTGCGCTGTCGGTGGAGGCCCTGAACCGGAACAACCTCTACAAGGACAGTCTGCGCAGTTTGGAGATACGTGCCCGACAGCAGCTCAACAGGCTGTGGCAGCACAAGGTGAATGCCGATGAAATCGAGAAATTCCATGCCTCGGAGGTGGCCAACTGGACGGTGGCTGCGGAGAGCTATGCAGCCCTGGCCCGCGTGCAGACGCGCACCTTGGTGAAGGGCGACCTGGAGATGACGGTGCAGTGGAACCCTGCCCGCATCGTGAGCACGGGGGCAAAGGTGGACCAGAAGACCATAAGCGAGCGGCCCTGCTTCCTGTGTAACCACAACCGCCCCGCGGAACAGCATTCGTTGCCCACCGAGCGGCACTATGAGATTCTGCTAAATCCCTTCCCCATACTGCCTGGCCATCTGACCATACCTACGCGGCGCCATCAGCCGCAGCGCATCTTTGCCCACTTCAGCACCATGCGCCACCTGGCCTGGAACATGCCCAGGCACATTGTCTTCTACAACGGACCGGAGTGTGGGGCTTCGTGTCCCGACCATTGCCATCTGCAGGCTGGCAGCCGGGGCAAGCTGCCGCTGGAGAGGGACTGGAAGCACTATGAGACGCAACTGCAAAAACTCTATCCCATCACCTCGCAGCAGGAGGCCGAGATAGAGGAGGCAGGCAATCGTCGTGGTTGTGGGCTCTATCTGCTTCGGACGTGGGCCTGTCCGGTGTTTGTCATCCGCAGTCTGCCCACCGAGCCCGATAGCATCCTTTGCCAGCGGCTCTACAATGCCCTGCCCGTGCCCGAGGGTTCGGCGGAACCTCGCATGAACGTGGTTTGTTGGCGTCAGGAGTGGGGCAACGGACGCGAGGACGAGATCGTGACGCTGGTCTTCCCCAGGAGTAAGCATCGTCCGGGATGCTACTCGGCAGAGGGCGACGCGCAGTTGCTCATCAGCCCGGGAGCCTTGGACATGGGCGGACTCATCATCACTCCCCGCGAAGAGGATTTCCGGAAACTGACTGCGGAGGGGGCCATTGGCATCCTGCGCGAGGTGGCGATGAGCGAGGACGAACTGCGGCCCGTAATCGAGCGGATGCAGGGGGACGAGAATGTGGAAGTAGCCGATGAAACCGATGTTTCTGACGTTGAGGATTCGTCGGAACCGGAGGTTTCGGTGGGAATCATGACCACGGGGGAACTGACTTTCTGCCTCAATGGTGAGTTCCGTGCCAAGGGAAGCGTGGTCCGCGGGCAGCAGACGGTGACTATTGAGGATGGGGCCCTCAGGTGGAATGGGAATGTCTATCACGACCTGACTTTCCGCCCGCAGGCCGACGGAACCTCGTTCAGCCTGTATGGGGTGACCATCGGGCGCCAGTTCCATTGGGAACGGCAGGAAACACAGACCTTCCGCGGCAAGTTGCAACTGGTGGTTGATGAGGGGAAGATTGTGGCGGTGAACGTGTTGCCGGTGGAGGAGTACCTGATGAGTGTCATCAGCAGTGAGATGAAGGCCACGTGCCCGTTGGAGTTCCTGAAGGCCAGTGCTGTCATCAGCCGTTCGTGGCTGCTGGCGCAGATGGAGAAACGCAAGAGCGGCGCGGCGCAGGCTTTCTTCCAGTTCAAGAAGACCGACACGGAGAGCATCCGCTGGCACGATCAGGAGGAGCACACCATCTTTGACGTCTGTGCCGACGACCATTGTCAGCGCTATCAGGGCATCACGAGGGAAATCAGTCCCGAGGTGGTGAGGGCCATTGAGGAAACGCGCGGCCAGGCACTGGTGAGCGACGGACAGGTGTGTGATGCCCGCTTCGGGAAGTGCTGCGGCGGCATTACCAACGACTTTGAGAATTGCTGGGAGGACCAGCCTCACTCCTACCTGCATGCTGTCAGGGACACCATGGAAGGGGGAGGGACTGCCGTTGGCGACTCCATTGCCACCAGCGAAGAGGAGGCCCGGAGGTGGATCATGAGCGATGTGCCTGCGGCCTGTAACACCCACGATGACAACCTGCTGGCCACGGTTCTGAATGATTATGACCGCGAGACTCAAGACTTCTTCCGCTGGACGGTCAGCTATTCGCAGCAGGAACTGCACCAGCTCATCACCGACCGGCTGGGACGCGACTTGGGGGACATCCTCCGGCTGGAACCCGTCGAACGCGGGCGCAGCGGTCATCTGGTGAGGTTGCGCATCGTAGGGACGGAGGCGTCGTTCACCATCGGCAAGGAGTTGGAAATCAGACATGCTCTGAGCCCTTCCCACCTGAAATCGTCGGCCTTTGTGGTCGATTACGAGGATGTCCGCGAGGGCGTGCCCCAGCGCTTTGTCATTCATGGGGCAGGGTGGGGCCACGGTGTGGGCATGTGCCAGATAGGTGCCGCCGTGCTAGCCACCGAAGGACATGGATACGACGACATCCTGCGCCACTACTACGGTGGAGCCGAAATCAAGAAACTTTACGATTGACGAGTGCCACCAGCCCCAGCAGGGCCACGAGTAGCGTTTGGAGTGTGTGTACGATAAGTACAAACATGGCTCCGCTGTTGCCATCCACGCCATAAAGCATGAGCACGGTCTTCACGGCAAAGTGCCAGGGACCAGCTCCGTTGGGCGTGGGGACGATGACGGCAAAAGTGCCTACCACAAAGGCCACCAGAGCGGCCATAGGGCCAAGATGCTCGGTGAAGGAGAAGCAGTAGAAGGTGAGGTAGAAGTGGAGGTAATATGAGACCCAAATGCCCAGGCTGTAGAACCAGAAGAGACCTCTGTCGCTGACATCGCGGATGCTCATCAGTCCGTCAATCAATCCGTGCATGGTCTCGCGTCCTCGGTTGAAGATATGGAACCGTTTCATCACATACCAGGCAGCCCCCATGACAACCGCTCCGCAGAGGGCGGTCACCAGGTAGCCGGTAGGAGAGAATCCCGATAGCACCGAATCCACGGTCATGCCCGTGCGGCTCATGAAGCGCACAAACACGGGCACTTGCCATGCCACCGTGACCAACGTCAGCAGTAGGATGAGCATGACGTCCACCATGCGTTCCGTGACCACTGTGCCCAGGGCGCGGCTCATGCGTGTGCCCTCGTAGCGGTTGAGATAGCCACAGCGCAGGAGTTCGCCCACTCGCGGCACCACCAAACTGCTGGCATAGGAAAGGAATATGGCATTGACGCAGGATTGTCGGCCCGGACGTTCTCCCATTGGCTCGAGCATCTGGCGCCATCTGAGTCCGCGAAACACTTGTGCCAGAATGCCAAAGGGCATGCTCAGGAGCATCCATCCCCAGCGCATGTCGGTGCCGAGGGCCAGACGGATGTCCTCCCAGCGAAACCCACGATACATCCACCACAGGATGGCTGCCCCCAGTGCAATGGGCAGTGCAATGCGCAGTATGTTACTTACTCTTTTCACGATGAAATGGGGGATTTAAGCGTTTACCATTTACCAGGTCTCAATGTATGTAGCCCTTTAACTGGTTAATCCATTAACCCTCTTCGTGAGATTCACGAAATCCTGCACGCTGAGCTGCTCGGGTCGCTGGTTGAAGAATGGGTCCTGCAGCATCTCGCTTCCGTCCACGCCCAGTTCGGTCAGGAGCGGACGGAGGTTGTTGCGCAAGGTCTTGCGTCGCTGGTTGAAGGTGGTCTTCACGACGCGGCGAAACAAGCGTTCGTCGCAGTCAAGGTTCTGCACCTCGTTGCGTGTGAGGCGTATGACGGCCGAACGCACCTTGGGCGGTGGGTTGAACACTCCAGGCTCCACGGTAAACAAGTATTCCACATCGTACCAAGCCTGCACCAGCACGCTTAGTATGCCACGGGCCTTGGTGCCGGGCTGAGCAGCCAACCGTTCGGCCACCTCCTTCTGTATCATTCCGGTGCAGCAGGGGATGAGATGGCGGTAGTCGAGCATCTTGAAGAAGATTTGGCTCGAGATGTTGTAAGGATAGTTGCCCGTGAGCACAAAGGACTGGCCCGAGAAGGTGTGTTCGAGGCGCATCGTCAGGAAGTCGTCCTCTATGATGCCTTCCTCAAGCTGAGGAAAGTGGTCGCGCAGGTAGCGCACCGACTCAAAGTCGATTTCCACCACCTTCAGCGGCCGGGACTTTCGTGCCAGGAACTGCGTCATCACTCCCATGCCAGGACCAACCTCCAGTACGGGCAAGTCGGGACAAGCATCCACGGTGTCGGCTATGCGACGGGCCACGGAGAGGTCGGTCAGGAAGTGTTGGCCGAGGAATTTTTTTGGTCTCACTTTTTGCATCATGGGTGCAAAGTTACGCATTTCTCTTGAAACAGGCAAGCAAAAGAGTGACTCTACTTTCGCAGATTCCTATACGTGTTCCTACTTATTAATTATTGTATGGTCGGAGTGGATGGCTAATCAAGCCTCTTTACTTAGTTAAAAAGTGTTAAACGAGAAGGATGTAAGGTTCATTTTATCCAATAATCATTATATTTGTACCGCATTATAGTCGAAAAAAGCTGAATGCAAGGTAAAAAAAGAGTGAAACCAATCTATTATTAACTAACTAAATCACTATGAGAAACAAATTACTTTCTTTGATTGCTATGGCTATGATTGCCATCGGCGTCAATGCTCAGTCGTGGACCAAGCCTGAAATTGAGACTTCCGAGCCTGTTTCAGGTGGCGTGTTCATGCTGATGAATGTTGAGGCTGGCCAGTTCTTGGCTGGTGGTTCTTCGTGGTATAGCTGGGCTACATCCACCGTGCTGGTTGATGCTGCCACGGCTACGCCCTTGTCATTTACGCTGACCGAAGACACTGAACTGCAAGGCTGGACTTTTGCCCGCACCACCGACGGGAAGTTCACCTTCATCTCTGGCGACTATGATGGTCGTGGCGAGATGCATGTGGACATGGCTTCTCAGGGTCACCAGTACTTCGAACTTCTGAAGCAGGACAATGGCTACTACCACATCCGTGCCATTGCTGCCGACCAGTTGTATGGTGCCGATGTCCTGGATGGCTATGAGGACAAATGCTGGGGCTGGGGTGGTCCAGACAGCGATTTCCCCACAGCTGTGTTCCCCTTTGTGACACCTGCTGACGGTTACTTCTGTGACTGGGCTTTTGTCTCAGGTGAGGCTTATCCTCTCTACGATGCTAAGATGAAACTTTGGTCAACTACCAAGGAGGCCGACGAGTATGAGATTGACTACAGCATCTATGCTGATGCTTACAATGGTTCGGACATCGAAGCCATTACAGCTGCTACTGCTGAGTTGAAGACCCTAATTGCTCGTGCCAAGGTGGACCGCTTCCTGGATGGCGCTACTGAGGACAATCCCAAGGATGGAACTCCTCTGCTCGAGAATCCCAGTTTCGACACGGGTCTTAACGGTTGGACATTGGGCTCTGGCAGTGCAACTCCTGCCACTATGACTTGGAATGGTCAGTCAGCAAACACCAGTGGTTTGATGGCTGGTGAAGGCGATGACTCATGGGGCCGTAACTGCGAGGTTTTCAATGCTGCATTTGATATCAGCCAGAAGTTGGAGTACATGCCTGCTGGTGTCTATAAGTTCACCTGCCAAGGTTTCTATCGTGCCGATAGCAAGCAAACAAAGGCTCAGCTATATGCAATCCTGCCTGATGGAACAGAACAAACCGACAATCTGGCAAGCATCGACGACTATGCCACCGACGAACAACTTTATGCATGTGGCATGTGGTACGACGATGTTGAGAGAAATGGCAAGTGGGTGCCCAATGGCATGAACGGTGCCATGTTCCACTTCCATCATAAGACAGGTGAGAATGAAGAATATGACTACACCAGTTCGCTGACCATCATCCTCGACGAACCCGTCGAGAACCTTACCATCGGTGTGCGCACTACAACGAATGGTACATGGGTTATCTTCGACAACTTTACCCTCACTTACTATGGCATGCCTCAGATTGACCCCTACAAGACTCAGCTCGACGAACTCATCGCCAAGATGGAGAAACAATATCCCGAGGCCGACTGGGAAGACGTGAAGGCAGAGCAAAATGTGAAGGAAGCCTATCAGACCGCTATCGCTGAAGGTAAGGCTGCTACAGAGAACTACCAGGACGCTATCGCAGCTATCAATAAGGCTGCTGAGGACCTGGCTCAGTCCATTGCTCTCTATGCCACCATTCGTGCTAAGATTGAGAATCTGGAGAAGACGAAGGATGAACTGACCGAACAGTGGCCCGACATCGACGAGCCTCTGAGCGATCTCATCGACGGTCTGGCTGATGGCTATGACAATGGTACCCTCACCTCTGAGGATATCACCGGCATTGACGAGAGCCTGAGGAACATCATCAACGACTACATCAGCAACAATGCTCAGCCCGGTGACGACCTGACGCTGCTGCTTGTCAATCCCAGCTTCGACACGGGTAATGCCGACGGTTGGGAACTGAAGGGTAGCATCTCTGCCGTCGATCACTTTGGTCAGGGCAAGAATGTCGAAGGTCTGATGACCGAGGAGTACTTGGCAGAAGTTGGCGAAGAGGATCCCGAGACTTGGGGATACAACTGCGAGGCTTACCACACTCCATTTGACATGAGTCAGACTATCAAGAACGTGCCTGCCGGTGTCTATGAGTTCAGCTGCCAAGGTTTCTGGCGTGGTAAGAACGAGAATGGTAACGACACAGATGACACTCCGGGTCAGCTTTATGCCGTTGTCAATGGCAAGGAGCAGACCGACAATTTGGCCAACATCAACGATTGTGCCAGTGAGGATGCCCTCTTCATCAATGGCACCAGCTGGGGTAACGATGTAGAAGCCAACAATGGTAGTGGTTGGGTTCCCTTCTGCATGTCGGGTGCCATGTACCACTTCCACCACAAGAACGACGGTGTCAACTACGACTATACCAGCAAACTGAAGATTATCCTGACCGAACCTGCCGACATCACCGTGGGCGTTCGCACTACCAGCAGTGGTACATGGGTTATCTTTGATAACTTCCGCATTAAGTATCTGGGCGAGGACCTTGAAGAGTACTACGATATCATCCAGAAACTCTCTGACCAGGCCAACAATGCCCTTGCTACTGAGGAGGTTGTTCTGACCACCGAGGCTCAAGAGGCCCTGAACGCTGCTGTCAACGAGGCTGACGACGTGACTGGCAACCAGCGTGACAAGGAAGCTTGCCTGGCCGTTATCGAACAGCTGCGCAGCGCCATTGCCTTGGCCGAAGAGACCACTAAGGCTCTGAATCAGCTCAACGACCTCTGCCTGTTGCTCAACGACAACCTGCTTGAGATTGAAGGCACTACTGACTTCGTTGATGTTCTGGATATGGCTGCTACCCGCGTGGTGGATGGCGACAATCCTTATGCATCTATTGCTGAAATCGAACAGACCATGATTGACCTGAAGGCTGGCTTCGTAGGCTTCGTGATGTCGCAGCCCGATGTTGAGGTCGCCAGCGAAGAAACACCTGCCGATGTGACAGGTATCATCTTCAATGCCGACTTCGAACTGTTGAACGCCAACTACTGGACCGTGGATAAGCTGGGTGACAACAATGGTTACCAGGGTGCGAACTACGCCAACGAGATTCTTGATGAGGAAGGCAACTATGTAGAGACAGTAACCCTCGACCACTTCGTTGAAACTTGGATTCCTGCAGCTAATGGTGTCCTGAAGGACGGTGCCATCAGTCAGCAACTTATGGCTGCTCTGCCCGAAGGCTACTATATACTGAGATGCGATGCTCATGCTGTCAACCAGGGTGGCTATCCCGAAGGTGGCATCCAGGGCGTCAACCTCATGGTTACCGATGGCACTCAGACTTGGGCTGAACCCATTGTCGTGCCCGAGGGCACAACTGCTGCATTCCCGCAGCACTTCGCAGTGGCCTTCCAGTCCGATGGCAAGAGCCTCCTCACCGTGGGCATCTCTGTCAAGGAAACCAATGCCAACTGGCTGGCTGCCGACAACTTCAAGCTTGAATATGTAGGCCAGACTCTCACTGGTGTTGAGGGCGTTGCTGCTGACATCGAGCCTGTTGCCAAGACCGCTACTATCTACAACCTGGCTGGCCAGCGTGTGCAGAAGGCAGTTCGTGGCCTCTATATCATTAATGGCAAAAAAGTGCTGGTAAAGTAACAATCAAGCGCATAACTTAGTTAAAAAACGTGACGCGATTTGGTGCGTCACGTTTTTTTTGTATATTTGCCAGCCTAAACAGATTGAAACTAACCTTATTTACTAACTAAATCCAAATCAAAATGAAAAGAAAATTACTTTCTTTCTTTGCTCTGGCATTTGTTGCTATGGGCATGAGCGCACAGACTTGGACAAAGCCCACGATTGGTGGTGTAGTGACTCCCTATGCCGTTTCGCTTGAGGATCACCTGACCCCTGAAGCAGAGCTTACTACAAGCCTGGACGTTGCAAACGCCGTCTATCTCTACAATGTGGTAGGCGAAGGTTTCCTCGGAGGTGGTAACAGTTGGAACACCCGTGCCTCTTTCAAAGTGACATCGGGAAACAACGGTGACCTCCCTTATTTCATCAGTGATGTTACAGAGGAAGGCAGCGAAGAGACCGTGTATAAGCTCTTCAGCCCCAAGGCAGGTAACAATCATCTTTTGTTCCGCGATGACGAGGTTAACTGCTGGGTTGACCTTGGAAACCAGAACAAGGGCTTCACTTGGCTTATCCTGAAGCAGGATAATGGTTACTATCGCATCAAGAGCCCCAGAGAAGACCCCAACTATGGCGTTGAGGTTCGTGCTAACTGGGAATATGAGTATCTTGGTTACGATGGTGCCGGTGACAACAATCTTATCTCTGCCAACATCGACCCCCGCGTCGAGGGTGTTGGCGTCGATTGGTTGATTATCAGTCCTGAAGGTCTTGAGGCCTACAAGAATGCTGCTCCCTTGGTGGATGCCCGTACGGCTCTTTATAACTTGGCCAAGATTATTGTTGACGAAGAACTGGGCAAGTATGGTGTGACCTATGAGGAGTATACCGAGGTTTACAACGGTACTGACGTAAATGCCATAAATGCAGCTGCAACCGAACTTTCGACCAAGGTGCTGGAGGCTCGTAAGGCGAAGGCATGGGCTGAGGGTAGTGATGAAAATCCTACTGATGTCAGCTTCCTGCTCACCAACCCCAACTTCAACGGCAGTGCCAATGGTTGGACTGTTGACGTTCCTGGCGGTCAGAACAAGGGCTACCAGAGCGCAGGTTACACCAACGATATTGACGACGCTGAGACCAACCCCAACTTCGGCGTGAAGATTTCTGGTTTCATCGAGGCATGGCATCCCAACAATGGCTTGGGTAATGGTAAGATTTATCAGACCGTAGAACTCCCCATGGGTAAGTATGTCCTGGCTGTTGACGTGATTGCTACCAATCAGGTAGGCACAGATCTCGAGAGCAGCCGTGAGACCGTTGAGGGTTTCCAACTCTATGCTCTGGGTGGTGGCATCGACAATGGTGTAGATGTTCGTTCTTGCAACGGTAAGCCTGAACACTACGAGTTCGAGTTCATCACCGCTGGTGGTACCACCGAACTGGGTATGCGCATGGTCAATGCTACTGGTAACTGGTTTGGCGCCGACAACTTCACCGTGAAGTATAAGGGCAATGACATTGATCCTTACTTCTTCGGCCTGCCCCAGCTCATCACTTCTTGTGAGAACGAAATTGCAAATGTTGACGACATTGTTGCTAACAGCGAACTGAAGGATGCCTATAACGAGGCTCTTGAGGCTGCTGTGGCTCAGGCCCAGGAGACAGAGGGTGACTTCGAAGGTGCCTATAAGGCATTGTCTGCTGCCTTCGATGCCCTCAAGGCTTCCGTTGCCGACTATACCAAGCTGAAGGCTCTCGTCGAGAAGGCTCAGCAGGATGTTGAGGATTACAGCGACTTTACCTTCGGTGAAACACTGGGTGGCATGTATGATGAATACTCGGCTGCTTACGAGGATGAGACCGCTACAGGCGAGCAGATTGAGGCATGGACTACCAGCTACGACGCTACCGTCGTTGAAGGTGTGAAGGCTTCCTTCGCCGAGGCATCTGAGGAGAAGCCTCTGAAGGTTTCAGCCCTTGCCAAGAACCTCAACTATGCTAACAACAGCACTGAGGAAGGCTGGACATGCAGCAGCAGTGCCTACAAGGTGAACTATCACAATGGTGAGGTTTGGCAGGCTTCCTTCTCTTGCCTGCAGACGTTGAGCGACATGCCCGTTGGTAAATATAACATCACCGCACAGGCTTTCTATCGTTCAGCTGCCAATGCAGATAACTATGAGGCTTACCTGAATGGCACCAATGAGATTACTACTTATCTGGTGGCAGGTAGCAGTAAGGTTCCTGTTCCCGACTTGGCTCTGGGTGCAGTTAACGAGCTTCCTGAAGGCTCCAACTATGCCGAGACTGCAGAAGGCAGTGGCATCTTCATGCCCAATAGCCAGCAGGCCGCCGAGTGGGCCTTCAACAACACTGACGTTTACAATTGTGAGGTTAGCACCTATCTCTCCAACGAGGGTGACTTGGTATTCGGTACGCGCAATGACGACATCGTTGAGGCCAACAACCAGTGGAGTGTATGGACAAACTTCAACATCTATTACTATGGTAAGAGCCTCAGCGCACTCTACGATCAACTTGTACAGCTGACCGACCAGGCCCGTTCAATGAATGATTCAGGCAAGGCCGACATGGTTGTTGCTGGTGGAGAGAAACTGAATGCGGCCATCAATGCTGGTGAGAATGCACAGCCTACCGATAGCGAGGAAGCCCTTACAGCCGTTATCAACCAGATCACCGAGGCCATGGATTATGTAACTGAGGGCCGTGCATTGGCAACTCAGTTGATGGACATTGTTGCCCTCTATTCTGCAAAAATGGACGAGAGCGATATCGTAAGCTCCGACAAGTCTCTGGATGCGCTGATGAACGAGGTTAATCCTGCTATCGCTGACGAGGTGTTTGAGAGCAATGAGAAGCTTCAGGAGTGGATGACTGCCCTGCCCGCAGCTTGGGTTGCTTATGTAATGGGTCAGGACATGAGCAGTGCTAGCCAGGACGAGCCTGTTGACATCACTGCCATCCTCTTTAACCCCGACTTCGAAAGCGGCAATGCCAATTATTGGACTGTTGATGCTCTGGGTCAGAATAATGGCTTCCAGAACAACAATACGTACACCAACGAGGACGATCCCGAGAATGTTATCACACTGAGCAACTTCATCGAGTGCTGGCGTCCCAATGGCGCTGATGTTCACCTCGACAATGGTTCTGTCAGCCAGAAGTTGGGTGCAGCTCTGCCCGAGGGCTACTATGAACTGAGTGTTGACGCACATGCTGTCAACCAGTATGGTTATCCCGATGGCGGCATCAAGGGTGTGAGCCTGGCTGTTGTAGGTGGTGCAAACACTTATGCTACTGAGTTCGGTATGGAGTCGGCTAAGCCCGAACACATCTCCGTTCAGTTCTACTCTGATGGCGCTTCGGTTCTCACCGTAGGTATCTTCATCAATGAGTGCAACATCAACTGGTTCGCTGCCGACAACTTCAAGCTGTCCTACATTGGTGCTAAGCCTGGCGATGGCGTTGAGGGCGTGGAGGCAGACGTTCCTGCTATGAAGACTACCGGCATCTACAACCTGGCCGGCCAGCGTGTGCAGAAGGCTGTTCGCGGTCTCTATATCATCAATGGCAAGAAGATCGTGGTTAAGTAAGTAACAAGACCGAGCTTGCTTGGGCTTGTTCGAACGGGAACGAGCTCGAGCATAGCTCAAGGTCATGGTTAAGTAAGAAAAAACCCCTTTCCCTCTAATCCCTCCCCTCTTGAGTGGGGAGGGACTTTGGGGGGGACGATAAAGAGGAAGCCCCGTTGCTCATTGCAGCGGGGCTTCTTGTTTGCGTCAGTGCCCGGAACGGGACTCGAACCCGTACGGCTGTTAGGCCAAGGGATTTTAAGTCCCTCGTGTCTACCAATTCCACCATCTGGGCAGCATAGCGGGTGCAAAGTTACAAAAATAAGTTGAAAGTTGAAAGTTGAAAGTTGGAAATTCTTCTTCTTTATCGATTATTAATGTTCAGCGTATTGTTGCCGTAATAGACACGATAGCGGTAAAGCGGTTTTCCAGCGTCTCCCTTGACCACCTTTCCCGTGTTATTTAGGTCGTATGTGCGTTGACACCGACTGCAGTATGCCAGCCCTCCTTCTTGCAGGACGAGGCGGCGTGCCACGATGAAATCGTCATAGCAGTTGCGGCAAGCCAGGTCGTAGCAGGTGACAACACAGACGGTTTCGCCTATCTCGGGGATGTTGGGCAACCCCACGATGAATCCGCTCAGTCCCATGTAGAAGCCCGTGTAGCCGTCGAGAGCTGTCCGATTGGCTATCCCCTGCGACCCGTCGGCCTTTGTGAATAGGAATTTGTTGCCTTTTAACTCGATACTGCACCATTCGCCCATCGATTCACAAGAAGTGTAGATTTGCGAAATGCTGTTGACTGGCGTGAACATGAACTTGGCAGGCAGCGAGCAAAACTTGTTGCTCACCACATCCTCGCCACACGCCGAAAAAAGCAGTAGAAGCGAAAGAATTGGAGTTTTCAGACTTCTAATTCTCAACTTAATATGGTAGCATGGCCAGCATGTCGGCCAGTCGTTCCACACCGTCCTGCAGTTTGCCCTTAAGCATTTGTTTCAGGAAGAAATTAAGGTCGGCTCCCAGCGTTACTTTCATAGCGCACTGTGTGTCTGATGCAGGCAGAAGCTGAATCCACAAGTTGGCCTGTACGGGCGACCCCTCGGTCTCGAACTTTACCAATTTGGGGTCTTCGCGCTCGATGATGCGCAGACTCAATGTACCCACGGGCCCGGCATCAGTAGTCACTGAGTCGCGGTCAAACTGCAACTTGCTTACAATGTCGCGCAGACGCTGAAACTGTTCGTCGTCCAGCTTGTCGCCGGCCTGCTGTCGGGCCAATTGTTCAAAGTTGGGGTCGGTCAGCCTTTCCTGCACTACGCTCAGGTTCGTCAGGTCGCTCAGACGGGCATACACATTGCCCACTGGAGCGTAAATCTTCTTGACGGTACTTTCGTATTTGGTCATACTCTGTCAGTTTTTCCAGTTAGCAGGGTCGCGACGCCATTCGTTCAGCAGTTCAATGTCGTTCTCGGCAATGTAGCCTATGCGTAGAGCCTCTGAAACCACAGCCTCATAGTTGGTCAGGGTCACCAGCGTTACGTTGGCCTTCTTGAAAGCACGTTCGGCCTCGTCGAAACCATAGGTGTAGGCTGCAACCATGCCAATGACCTCGCATCCGTTGTTGCGTATGGCCTCCACGGCCTTCAGGCTGCTGCCACCTGTGGAGATGAGATCTTCAATGACCACCACCTTCATGCCTGGTTTTAGTTCCCCTTCGATGAGGTTTTCCAGTCCATGGTCTTTGGGTTTCGAGCGTACATACACGAAGGGCTTACCAAGTACGTCGGCCACCAACGCTCCTTGTGGAATGGCCCCTGTGGCCACACCGGCAATGGCATCCACCTCAGGAAAACGCTCCATGACGATGCGTGCCGTTTCCACTTTCACGAAGGTACGCAGTTCGGGATACGACAGCGTCTTGCGGTTGTCACAGTAGAAGGGGCTCTTCCAGCCCGATGCCCAAGTGAAGGGGTTGTTGGGTTGCAACTTGATGGCTTTGATGTTCAGCAGTTTGGCTGCAAAAATTTTTTCTAACGTCTTCATAACTTGTAACAAAGTCTGTTAATTGCGGGCAAAGTTACGAATAAGTGAGCGGAAATGCAAATATATTTGGTAATTCCCGCGTCTGATTTGTTTCTCTTATTGAATGTTTCCTTCAGGGCACTCAGTCTTCGTCCCAATTTGTAACCTCGCGGATGAAGTCCATCTCAAAGCCTCGGCTGAGCAGGAATCGTGTGAGCTTGCCTTGCCGCTCATAAGCTGTACGAGCTTTGATGGAGGGAAGTTTGGATTGTGCCACGCGTCGCAGTATATCCATGTATTCCTCGTCAGGCAGGGCCTCGAGAGCAGCCTCCCGGGCTTGGTCATCCACCTGCAGATGGCGCAGCATTTGATTTATCTTTATCCTACCCCAGTGGTTGTAGCGCAGTTTGTCCATGGCGTATGCCTTACAAAACCGAACTTCGTCAATGTATCCTTCTGCCAGCAGTTTGCCGATGATGCGGTCCTGCACCTCGGATGGTTGCTTCCAAAGTGTAAGTTTTTCTCGGACTTCACTCTCGCAGCACTCTTTTCTGCTGCAGAGTGCTGCAACCTTGTTGAGGGCTTCTTTTTCCGATGGAATGGATAAATTTTGCATATCTTCGACCTAACAAAAACTAACTGGATAAGAGAAAAATCTAACAAGAACTAACTGCCCTTCCTGCATCGTGCAAATCTGTTACGTCCGAAACTGTCCTTCAGAATTTCGATGTCTTGGAATCCAAAATACTCGATTAAATGGTACATTTCTTCATCCATGGCCTGATTGATTTCAAACCAGATGGAACCATTTGGGGCCAGATGGTGCATGGCATACCATAGGATTGCACGGTAGTAGAGTAATGGATTGTCATCAGGGACGAATAGGGCCAAGTGTGGTTCGTGATACAGGACGTTGCGCTCCATCTCCTTGGCTTCGCTCTGACGTATGTAGGGCGGGTTGGATACTATCATCTGCCATTGGCGTTGGTCGTTGGGCGGAGAGAAAATGTCCTGCTGCTCCAATGTGACATGCGCTTTAGGGTAGCGTTCTGCATTTTTCCGTGCAACGTCAAGGGCTTCGGGACTCACATCCCAGCCCGTTACCTCGGCCTGCGGTAGGGCCAGGGCCAAAGAGATTGCTATACAGCCAGTTCCTGTTCCCACATCCAGAATCTGCATGGGGGTAGGCCGATTTCGGACTTCCTCAGCCGCCATGTCCACGAGCTCCTGAGTCTCGGGCCGGGGAATAAGAGCCCCTGGCGCCACGGTGAACTTATGCCCGCAGAAGGTGGTGTGTCCCAAAATGTATTGTATAGGCTCGCCTTGGATGAGTCGTTGCGTGATTTCTCGCACATTTGCGAGGTCGTGTGCCGATAATTGATTATCTTTGTCGAGCAAAATGTCGGTCTGCGAGAGTCCGAAGCGCTCCTCACATAACCAGCGGGCCAAGGCGCGGGCCTCGCCTTCGGGATATACCAGACGCAAGTCGTGGACAATCTGTTGAAAGGTCTTCATGCTGCAAAGGTAATTAAAAGTTGAAAGTTGAAAGTTGAAAGTTGAAAGTTTTTTATGGAACAACGCAAAATAGACGAACAATTTATGCGGCGCTGCCTGCAATTGGCCAAGTGCGGACGCATGGGGGCTGCCCCCAATCCCATGGTGGGTGCGGTGGTGGTTTGCGACGGACGCATCATCGGTGAGGGCTATCACAGGAAATGTGGCGAGGCTCATGCTGAGGTCAATGCCATCAGTACGGTCACTCAACCTCATTTGCTCAGCCGGAGCACCATCTACGTCAGCCTGGAGCCCTGTGCCCACTATGGTAAGACCCCTCCCTGTGCACAGCTCATCATCGACAAAGGCATTCCGATGGTCGTAGTAGGCTGTCGCGACCCCTTTGCCAAGGTTGATGGACGTGGCATCTCCATGCTGCGCGAGGCGGGTTGCGAGGTTCGGGTTGGTGTGCTGGAAAAGGAGTGCCTGTGGCTCAACCGCCGATTCATTACTTTCCACACCCAACATCGCCCCTATGTCACCCTGAAGTGGGCGCAAAGCGAGGATGGCTACATCGACCGCTTGCGTCTGGACGACAGTCAACCGCCGGTCCGTTTTTCCACCTCCGTCACGCAGGCTTTGGTGCACAAGTTGCGAGCCGAACATCAAGCCATACTTGTTGGGCATCGCACATGGGAGCTGGACAATCCCAGCCTGAATGTGAGACATTGGGCAGGCAACAGTCCCTTGCGCGTGGTACTTGGCCATGCTTCGGTGGGCAACGGCGATGTGCTTACCTACCCGACCCGGGAGGAGGCACTGGCTGACCTGTGGACCCGTGGCGTGCAAAGTCTTCTTGTTGAGGGTGGTAGGGAGACGTTGCAGGGCTTCATTGACGCAGGCTTGTGGGACGAGGCTCACATTGAGACGGCTCCCATACGATTAGGCTCTGGCACGAAAGCACCGAAAATTGGAGGAAGAATAGGCAAAAAACTGTTAATTGGGGACAATACGCTCACTCTTATCTATAAAAATTCTTAATTTACGGTGTGAAGTTTCGCTGTACCAAAAATTTGACGTACTTTTGTAGGCCGAAAACTTAACGCGCGTATATACGTATGAAAAAATATCTCATTCCCCTGCTGGTCATCATGGCCATGCCCCTGTTTCTAACCTCGTGTTTTGACGACGAGGAGGAGGTGGAATATTCCGAAAAGTGCTACATCTCATCGTTCTCCTTGGGGACGCTCAAGCGTAGCAACTTTCTGAAGACCTCGGCAGGCATGGATAGTGTGGTCACCACATCCTATGTGCCCACGGGATTTCCCATGACCATCAACCATCGCACACTTACCATTGAAAACCTCGACTCGCTGCCTGTCCACACCCGGCTCGACCAGGTGTTGACTACAGTGGCCTTCGAGGGCATATTGGTTTGGCGAAAAGCCAACTTGGAGGCTGGCGAAGATACGGCATGGACCACTTATAGCAGTAGCGACTCGCTGGATTTACGCACTCCGCTGCACTTCCGTGTGGTATCAGATAGTGGTAATTCGGGCCGCACCTATACGGTGAAGGTCAATGTCCATCAGCAGGAGGGCGACAGCACCATCTGGAACAACATGGGTCAGGTGGAAGCCTTGAAGGGGCTGGGCGAGCGCAAGCTGCTCATTTGGAACCAACAGCCCATGGTGTTGGCCTGCAAGGTCGATGGCTCATTGGTATGTATCACCCGTTCAGCTGCCGATGGAACGTGGACCGAACATTTAACTTCGGGAGCCGACAATGCTCTGCCTGGTACACTGCAGCAGCAAGGCAATACACTCTTCATGAGCACCAGTCAAGGCCAGGTCGTGGTAAGTTCCGACGGGCAGGCCTGGACGTCATGTGTAGTTCCTGCCATGGAGGGCGTGCGGTTGGTGGCAGCCAGCGACCAGAATCTCTACGGTATGGCCAATGGCAAACTCTATCGTAGCAATAATTGTGGGGCATGGGAAGAGGAAACCTTGGATGACAAGGGCGAGAACCTGCCCACCAGTTTGTTGAACAGTGTCTATTACACACTGGAGAATGGTAGTCGGCGTATCGTGCTCATAGGAAGCCGTAACGACACTGACGAGACGGCCACTGTCTGGGCCAAGGGCTGGACGGGCGACGATGAGGCAGATGCTACCTGGATTTATTATACCCCCAATGAGGTGGATAAGTATCGTTGCCCGGTGATGGAGAATCTCTGCATCGTGCCCTACGACGACGGGCTGCAGGCGCTGGGCGGTGCCACTCGCGATGGTGTCCATACGGCACTGGATCGCATTCTGCATAGTCCTGACCATGGCATCAGCTGGAAGACCTATGAGAACGATGATATGCTTGTTGATGAGGCCCTGCAGGCTGTGGCTCAGCAGTCGAAGTACATCTCTGCAGCGGTGGACGACGAACAGTTCTTGTGGATAGTGCTCGACGAACAGGTGTGGCGCGGACGCATCACACGACTGGGATTTGAGAAGAAATGATGAAGTGAAGAAGTGAAGAGGTTGGCAATCATACTCATGTGTCTGGCCGCATCCCTGAGTGTAGGGGCGCAGGAGGATGAGTACCAGATGGAACTGGGCGGTGCCTTGGGTACCGACTTCTATTTGGGCGATGCCAACAAGACCCCCTTTCGCCACATGAGTGTCATGGGCGGTGCGGTGGTTCGCAAGATATTCAATCCCCGCATGGTGCTGAAGGGCAACTTGGCCTTTGGACATCTTTCGGGCAACACCAAGGGGTACTACATCCCACAGGACGCCGAAAGTCATTCGCCCGAGGGTGGTGTGCCCGTGAGCTTTGGCTTCAAACGCAATGTCGTGGACCTGGGTGCTCAGTTTGAGTTCAACTTCTGGGGCTACAGTGCCAGCCGGGCCTACATGGGCAACAGTCGCATCACCCCCTATGCCGTAGCGGGTGCAGGGCTGACGCTGGTGACGGGTGGCGGAGGAGGTACTAAGGTGGCGCTGAACTGTCCCGTGGGCGTAGGCGTGAAATATAAAGTGAAACCGCGCGTGAATGTGGGAGCAGAATGGACCTTCCGTTTCACCACCACCGACGCGCTGGATACAAGCAAGGAATGGCGACAGCTGAACATGCCTTATGGCATACACAGCTCGGGCCTGAAAAACAAAGACTGCTATTCGTTTCTGATGTTCTTCATCACCTACGATATGTTACCGAAATGTAAAACCTGTCACAATAATGATTGACCAAATAGACAAAGACCGCATACCGCAACACGTGGCCATCATCATGGATGGCAACGGACGCTGGGCCAAACAGCGTGGTCTGCCCCGCACAGCAGGGCATGCCGAGGGCGTGGAAACCGTGAAGCGCATTACCACGGAGGCCACCCGGTTGGGCATCAAATATCTGACGCTCTACACTTTCTCCACCGAGAACTGGAACCGTCCCATGCCGGAAATCGAGGCTTTGATGGGACTTATCCTCGATCATCTGGAGGAGGAAATCTTCATGAAGAACAATGTCCGCTTCCGTGCCATCGGTGGATTGGAACTGTTGCCCCCGAAGGTGCAAAAGCGATTGGCTGAATGCATGGAGCGTACGGCAGGGAATACGAAGATGACCATGAATGTCATGCTCAGCTATTCGTCGCGCTGGGAACTTACGAAGGCCATGCAGCAGATGGCTCAGGAAGTGAAGGCTGGCACACTGCAACCCGAGCAAATTACTGAGGAATACATCTCCGGCCGCCTGCTCACCAACTTCATGCCTGATCCGGATTTGGTCATCCGCACTGGTGGTGAATTGCGCATCAGCAACTACCTGCTTTGGCAGTCGGCCTACTCTGAGTTCTATTTCTGCGACACCTACTGGCCCGACTTCAACGAAGAGTGTCTGCAACGTGCCATTATCGACTATCAGGGTCGTCAGCGCCGTTATGGAAAGACCGGTGACCAGGTGGAGGAGGAACTGAAAATTGAAAGTTGAAACACAATAGAATGAAGCCAAGATATCTCATACTGCTGTTACTGCTGTTCTGTGCAGTGTCCCCCGCGTCTGCTCAGGGCCTGAACAAGGAAGTCAAGCCCGATGTCGATTATGGTCGCACCCCACGCGAATGCATCCTCGGTGGCATCACCGTGACGGGCGCTACCAACTACGACGACTATCTGCTCATCGGCCTTTCGGGACTGCAGGTGGGCGAGAAAATCACCATCCCCAGCGAACAAATCACGAAAGCCATACGCCGATACTGGCGCAATGGTCTGTTCAGTAATGTGGCGATTGCCGTCGATAGCATCGTGCGCGACTCGGCATACCTCAACATCCAGCTTACCCCACATCCACGCATCTCCGAAATCAACTACAGCGGAGTGAAGAAAAGCGAACGTGAGGACTTGGAGAAGAAACTGGGTTTGGTGAAGGAAAACCAGATGACGCCTAACACCATTCCTCGGGCGCAGATTCTGGGTAAGCGATACTTTGATGAAAAGGGTTACAAGAATGCCGAACTCGACATTCAGCGTCGTGACGACACATCGAAGCCCGGATATGTCATCCTCGATGTCAATGTGGACAAGAAGGACAAGGTGAAGGTCAATCACATCTACATCACGGGCAACAACCATCTGACGGAGAAGAAAATCAAGGGTAGCCTTATCTCCAAGGGTGTGCTGAAGACTATCCACGAACGCAAGAACATGGGCAGTTGGTTCCGTTCGAAGAAGTTCGTTGATAAGAAATACAAGGAAGCCAAGGACAATCTCATCAACAAGTATGCCGAACTGGGCTACCGCGATGCCTACCTGACAGCCGACAGCGTGGTGCCCTTCGACGACAAGAGTGTTGACATCTACCTCCATGTCGATGAGGGTCAGCGCTACTACATCCGTAACATCGAGTGGGTGGGCAATACACTCTACAAGACTGATGCCCTGAACCAGGAACTGCGCATGAAGAAAGGTGACGTCTATAACCAGAAACTTCTTAGCGACCGTCTTTCTGGCGACGAGGATGCCATTGGCAACCTCTATTACAACAATGGTTATGTCTTTTATGAGCTCGACCCCGTGGAGACGAATGTCGTAGGCGACTCGGTGGATCTGGAAATGCGTATCTACGAGGGTACGCAAGCCCACATCAGCCATGTGCGCATCATCGGCAACGACCGTGTCTATGAGAATGTAGTGCGCCGTCAGTTGCGCAACAAGCCCGGCGACCTCTTCTCAAAGGCTGCCATGGAACGTTCCTATCGTGAGATTGCCTCCATGGGCTTCTTCGACCCCGAGAGCATCGACCCCAAGGTGGAACCCAACCCCCAAAATGGAACGGTGGATATGGGTTGGGGACTGACCCCGAAGTCTAACGACCAGATCGAATTCTCGCTGGGCTACGGACAGACAGGTGTCATTGGTAAGATAGGACTGAAGTTCTCCAACTTCTGTCTGGCCAATCTGTTCAACAAGAATGGCATCCGCCGTGGTGTCATGCCACAGGGTAATGGCGAAACCTTTAGCATTAGTGGTCAGACCAATGGCCGTTACTATCAGGCCTACAGTCTCTCGTACATGAATCCCTGGTTCGGAGGGAAGCGTCCCAATACGCTCTCCTTCAGCGCTTTCTTCTCGAAGCAGACCGATGTCAGTGACAATTATTACAACTCGGCCTATGCCCGCAGCTACATGAACAGCTATCTCTACGGTGCTGGCTACAACTCGGGTTACTACAACAACTATTATGAGAACTACTACGACCCCGACAAGTTCGTGAAGATTCTGGGCGCAAGCCTCGGATGGGGTAAACCCTTGTCGTGGCCCGACGACTATTTCCAGTTCTCTGCCGACTTGGGCTACACCCGCTATATGCTCAAGGATTGGGAATATTTCATCATTAGCAACGGAAACAGCAACTCGCTCAACCTCAATCTGAGTCTGACGCGTGTGAGCACCGACAACCAGATATTCCCACGCTCAGGTAGTGAGTTCATGCTTACGGCCTCTCTCACGCCTCCTTTTAGCCTCTTCGACAATAAGGACTATGCCAACCTCGCCACCAATCCCCAATCTTCGGCCTACAAACGTGAGGTACAGGAGAAGTATCGCTGGATTGAATACCATAAGTGGAAGTTCAAGGCTCGCACCTTCACCGCCCTCACCCGGGGCAGCAAGTGTCTGGTGCTCATGACACGTGTCGAGTTCGGAATCTTGGGCCATTACAACAAGAATAAGAAGAGTCCCTTCGAGACCTTCTATGTGGGTGGCGACGGTATGTCGGGCTACAGTTCTACCTATGCCACTGAGACCATCGGCTTGCGTGGTTACGAGAATGGCTCCATCTCGCAGTATGGCTATGCCTACGACCGCTTCACGCTGGAGTTGCGCTATCCGCTCATGTTGGGCAACTCGGCCAATATCTATGCCCTCACTTTCCTCGAAGGCGGTAATGCTTGGCACAACATCAAGAAGATCAATCCCTTCGACATGAAGCGCAGTGCCGGTGTGGGTGTGCGCATCATCCTGCCCATGGTGGGTCTGCTCGGTATCGACTGGGCTTATGGTTTCGACAAGGTCACCTACAATGGCTCCACCAAACGTGGCGGCAGCCAGTTCCATTTCATCCTTGGACAAGAGTTCTAACCGAATACAAATTAAAAATGAATAGTTAAGAGTTAAGAATACTATGAAAAGATTATTTATCATGCTGATGGTGGCACTGGGTGCCACGACAGCCCATGCACAGAAGTTTGCCCTGGTGGACATGGAGTACATCCTGAAGAACATCCCTGCCTACGAGCGTGCCAACGAGCAACTGAATCAGGTGAGCAAGAAGTGGCAGGCCGAAGTCGAAGCCCTGCAGACCGAAGCTCAGACCATGTACAAGAACTATCAGAACGAGGCCGTTTTCCTCTCCGAAGAGCAGAAGACCAAGAAGGAGGAGGCCATAGTGGCAAAGGAAAAGGAAGCTTCGGAACTGAAGCGTAAGTATTTTGGTCCCGATGGTGAACTCTTCAAGAAGCGCGAGAGCCTGATGACACCCATTCAGGACGAAATCTACAATGCCGTCAAGGACATCTCTGAGCAGAAGGGCTATTCCCTCATCCTCGACCGTGCTTCGGATGGTGGCATCATCTTTGCCTCTCCCAAAATCGACATTTCCAATGAGGTACTCACAAAGTTGGGCTATAATTAATAAGGTAAATTAAACGATTAAACTTTTAAACGATTAAACTTTTAAACTTTTATAAAACATGAAGAAGATTTTAGTAATGATTCTGATGCTCGCCCCCATGAGCATCTTTGCACAGAAGTTCGCTCATTTCAACATGGCAGGCATCCTGCCCGAAATGGAAGAATACAAGACTGCCGGTGCCGAGATCCAGAAGCTCACAGCACAGTATCAGGAGGAGCTGCAACGCCTGCAGAAGGAGTACCAGACCAAGGGCGAAGAGTTCCAGAAACTCTCCGAGGACCAGAGTACTGCTCAGGCCATTCTCCAGAGCAAGGCCCAGGATCTGCAGAAGATGGAACAGAGCATCCAGGATTTCTACAATGCCAGCCAGGAAGACTTGCAAAAGCAGCAGCAGGCAAAGATGGAGCCCATCCAAGCAAAAATCATCGCAGCCATCAAGAAGATTGGCGAGGCTGGTGGCTATGTCTATGTGGTTGACCTTTCCACAGGTGCCATTCCTTTCATCAATGAGTCACTGAGCACCGATGTCACCGCTCAGCTGAAGGCAGAATTGGGCATCAAGTAAGTGGATGATTGATAATGAATAATTGACAATGAAAAGAATTCTCTTTATCCTGCTCATAATTGTCAATTGTCAGTTGTCAATTGTCAATTCAGCTCATGGCCAGACCCACATTGGCTATTTGAGCTACGACAGTGTGATGCACCAGATGCCCGAGTATGCTCAGGCCCGGCAGAGTGTGGCCGAACTGCGTGCCAAGTACGAACAAGAAGCCACGCGTGGTGAGGAAGAGTTCCAGCGCAAGTTCTCCGAGTTCCTGCAAGGACAGAAGGATTTTCCCGAGAACATCCTCTTGAAGCGGCAGGCCGAGTTGCAGGCCCTTATGGAGACGGGCATCAAGTTCCGCCAGGAGGCGCAGCAACTGCTTGAGAAGGCCGAGCGTGAACTGATAGCTGGTGTCGAGTCGCGTCTTAATGATGCCATTCGTGTAGTAGGCGTCGAGTCGGGCTATGTTGCCATTCTCAACACCGACCGCAACCAGTGTCCCTTCATCAATCCTGTCATGGGCGAGGACGTCACTCGTGAGGTCTTGCGCAAGTTGGGCATCGAAGTTAAGGAAAGCGTGAACGGAGAGCAGTGATTATGGAAGAAACGCTCACTTCTCATCTCTCGTCCTTCGCCGCAGAGCCCGGCCCCATCGGGGTCTTTGATTCGGGCTATGGCGGACTGACCGTTCTCGGCGAGATTCAGCAGCTCATGCCTCAGTATGACTATCTCTATCTGGGCGACAATGCTCGTGCGCCTTATGGGACACGTTCTTTCGAGGTGGTCTATGAGTTCACGCTGCAGGCTGTCCGTCGTCTCTTCGAGATGGGGTGCCATCTGGTCATTCTGGCCTGCAACACGGCCTCGGCAAAGGCTTTGCGCACCATCCAACAGTGCGACTTGCCTCAGATTGACCCCACCCGTCGCGTGCTCGGCGTCATCCGTCCCACCACCGAGATTGTGGGGCAGCTGACTCACAACGGTCATGTGGGCATCTTCGCTACGCAGGGCACCATCCGCAGCCACACCTACGACATCGAGATTGGCAAGCTCCATCCCAGTGTGCGTGTCACGGGTCAGGCTTGTCCCATGTGGGTGCCTTTGATTGAGAACAAGGAGTACGACAGCCCTGGTGTCGATTATTTCGTGAAGAAGTACATCGACCAGCTTCTTTCCCGCGATCCCGACATCGACACCATCATCCTCGGTTGCACGCATTATCCCCTGCTACTGAGCAAGCTGCGACAACTCTGTCCCAGCCACATTCGCTTGGTTCCGCAGGGCGAGTATGTGGCCAACAGCCTCAAGGATTATCTGCAGCGCCATCCCGAGATGGAGCAACGCATCACTCGTGGAGGCAAGAGCCGTTTCCTCACCACCGAGCATCCGCTCAACTTCAACGAGAATGCCTCCGTCTTTCTCGGTCGTAATGTTCAGGCCGAGCATGTGACGCTCTGAGGCTTTTGACCTCGTCATAAAAGACACCAGGGACGCTTCTGTTACGGAGCGTCCCTGATGTCTTTTTTAGGTTTATTCTTACAAGATAGCCTTATACAGGGCCACAATGTCTTCTCGGGTCACCTCACGAGGGTTACCCGGGGTGCACACGTCGGCAATGGCTTGGTCGGCCAGGGCGTCTATGTCCTTCTCCGTGATGCCCAGCTCGGAGAGGCGCTTGTTGGTTCCTACGCGGGCACTCAGGTCTTCAATGGCGCGGCAGGCGGCTTCTGCAGCCTCTTCGCGGCTCATACCCTCCTTGTATGCACCGACGGCCTTGGCGATGTCCACATACTTGTCCATGGCGGCAGGCATGTTGAAGCGCATTACTGTAGGCAGCAACATGGCACAGGCCACACCGTGGGGCACGTCGAACAGTGCGGATAGGGGATGGGCCATGCCGTGGTCCACACCCAGACCCACGTTCGAGAACGCCATACCTGCCACATATTGTGCTACGGCCATTCCGTCGCGACCCTTCGGGTTGGTGGGTTCGTCCACGGCCAGGGGCAGATATTTGTAAATCATCTCTATGGCCTTAATCTCAAACATGTCGCTGAGTTCCCAGGCAGCCTTCGTGATAAGGCCCTCAATAGCGTGCGTCATGGCATCCATACCCGTGGCAGCAGTGAGTGATTTGGGCAGCGAGTACATCAACTCGGCATCGATGATGGCCACACAGGGTATGTCGTTGGGGTCAACGCACACCATCTTGGCCTGACGGCTCTCGTCGATGATGACATAGTTGATGGTGGTCTCTGCGGCTGTTCCGGCTGTGGTGGGCAGCGCAATGATAGGCAGCGACTTGCGTTTTGTGTCGGCCACACCTTCGAGCGAGACAATATCGGAAAATTCAGGGTTCCTGACCACAATGCCTATGCCCTTGGCTGTGTCCATGCTCGAACCGCCGCCAATGGCCACAATGAAGTCGGCCTCGGCACGCTTGCAGGCTTCAATGCCGTTTTTCACGTTCGTCACTGTGGGGTTGGGCTTCACGTCGTCAAATATTTCGTATTTGATGCCGGCCTCGTCCATCACGTCGAGCACCATCTTTGCCACGCCGAACTTCATCAGTCCTTTGTCGGTTACCACCAATGCTTTCTTGAAGCCCAGACGGGCCACCACGCCAGGCAGCTCCTTGCGAGCTCCGGGGCCGAAGTACGATACTTCGTTCAGGATAAATCTGTTTGCCATTGTCTTTAGTTTATAAGGTTAATAATATAACTTACGGAGCTATGATTTCTGCAGCATGGTTCGGAGCACCTGGCTGCCCCAGACGCTCTATGACGAGTTCGTAGGCCTCGAGCATCTGTTCTCGCCGATGTCCGTTGGGGAGAATCGAACGCAGGTGGCGTCGGACCTCTTCCACGGTCATGCCGTCGGCCACCAGTTCGGGCACCACCTCTCTGCCTGCCACCAGGTTGACGAGTGAAATGTAAGGAATTTTCAGCACCAACCGACGCATGAACGAAATGAACTTTCCCCAGCCGATGTAGTAGCATACCACTTGTGGCACACGGAACAGGGCCGTTTCCAAGGTGGCGGTTCCACTGGTAACAAGGGCGGCTGTGGCGTGTTGCAGGATGGGGTAGGTCTTTCCGTAAAGCACGGTCACGGGCATCTCTTTTGTCCACTGGCCATAGAATTCAGGTTCGATACCTGGCGCACCCGCCACCACCAGTTGGTATTTTTCTGCCCAGGGTTGCGCAGCTTCTATCATCCGCCCGAGGTTATCCTTGATTTCCTGTCGTCTGCTGCCTGCCAGCAGGGCTATGATGGGGCGGTTTGGCAGACCATTTTCTTCGATGAAATGGGCGAAATCTTCATGGTGTTGGGCTTCGTAGGCTCGCACCTCGTCCAGTGTGGGGTTACCCACGTAGGTAATCTGTTTGAATTGGTGACGGCGGTGATAGTATTCAATTTCGAAAGGTAGGATGGAGAGCAGCAGGTCGGTGTCGCGGCGAAGCGAACTGATGCGCCACTCCTTCCATGCCCATATCTTGGGGGGGATGTAATAAAAAATCGCTGTCGTTGGCAACTGCTTCCGCACAAATTTGGCAATGCTCAGGTTGAAGCCTGGGTAGTCAACCAGAATCACCACCTGTGGCTTCCATTGGCGGATGTCGCGTTTGGTCTTGCGCATGCCGCTGAGTATGCTGGGTAGGTGACGGAGCACGGGCAGGATACCCATGTATGCCAGTTCCCTATAGTGGCGGACCAGCGTACCTCCTTGTGCCTCCATGAGGTCGCCTCCCACAAATCGGAACTCCGCTTCAGGGTCGCGCCTGTGCAGGGCAGCCATCAAATGTGAGGCATGTAGGTCGCCGCTTGCTTCTCCTGCTATGAAATAGTATTTCATGCTTCTCTCAGTTTCCGATAATTCCGATCACTCCGACAATTCCTCCAAATCTCCCATTAGGTCATAGGCTGTCATGTCAAGGCGTATGGGCGTGATGGCTGCAAACCCATGGTCGAGTGCCCAATAGTCAGTGTCTTCGCTGTGAGGCTCCAGGTTGAGGAAACGCCCAGTGAGCCAAAAGGCGTTCATCCCACGCGGGTTGTTGGCCGGAATCCATTCCTGCACCCATCGTCCGCGTCCCATGCGGCAGATGCGTGTACCGGCCAAATGTTCTACTTCGGGGAAGTTGACGTTCAGGCAGATTTCCTCGGGCAGTCCCTTTTCCAGCACAAAGGCGGCAATGCGTGTGATGGTCTGCCTGTAAGGGTCAAAGTCGCAGTGGTGCTTGAGGGTGCGCAGACTGAAGCCGATGGAGGGGATGGCCTTCATGCACCCCTCTATGACGGCTCCCATGGTTCCGCTGTAGTGAATCGAGCACGAGGCATTGTCGCCATGGTTGATGCCCGAGACAATGAGGTCGGGACGGCGGGGACACACCTGCTCCAGGGCCAGTTTTACACAATCGACCGGACTGCCCGAACAGGCATACACGCTGAGTCCCTTGCGTTCCATTTCGGGATGTCGCTGCAGGGTGATGGCCTGTGTGCAGGTGATGGCACATGCGGCACCGGAACGTGCCGAGTCGGGGGCCACGATGACCACTTCGCCCAATTCGAGCATCAATTCTGCCAACACGCCGATGCCTTGGGCCTGATAGCCGTCGTCGTTGGTTATGAGTATGAGTTTTTGTTCTATTTGTTCCATGTTTTCGGCCGCAAAATTAGTAAAAATTCGTTAAGTTATCAACAAAAATGTTAAGTTATCAACAGTTTTGGCATTCTTTGCCCGTAAAATGCGGGAAGTTTGGCCATTTTTCGTTATTTTTGCGCCCAATATAAACCAAACGAGTAGTAGCTATGGCCAAAATCATCGCTTTAGCCAATCAAAAGGGAGGTGTGGGTAAGACCACAACCAGCATGAACCTTGCTGCTTCACTGGCAGCTCTGGAAAAGAAAGTCCTGCTCATCGATGCCGATCCGCAGGCCAATGCTTCGTCAGGACTTGGCGTTGACATCTCACAAATCGATACTTCGTTCTACAATTGTCTCATCGACCGCATCGATGCGCGTGAGGCCATCTACACCACCGACATCGACGGCCTCGACATCATCCCCTCTCACATCGACCTGGTGGGTGCCGAGGTAGGCATGCTACAGATGCAGAGTCGCGAGAAGGTGGTAGCGAACATGCTCAAGGACATTCGTGACGACTACGATTACATTCTCATCGACTGTTCTCCTTCGCTCGGTCTCATCACGGTCAATGCCCTGACGGCAGCCGACAGTGTCATCATCCCTGTCCAGTGCGAGTATTTTGCCCTGGAGGGACTTTCCAAGTTACTCAACACCATTCGCATCATCAAGGTAAAGCTCAATCCCCAGTTGGAGATTGAGGGCTTCCTGCTGACCATGTACGATCGTCGCCTGCGTCTGGCCAATCAGGTCTATGACGAGGTGAAGCGCCACTTCCAGGAGTTGGTGTTCAAGACCGTCATTCAGCGCAATGTGAAGTTGGGCGAGGCTCCCGGTCACGGCATGCCTGTTATTCTCTACGATGCCGATTCGGCTGGTGCTCGCGACTATCTGGCCCTGGCCGACGAACTGATTAAGAAGAACGAGAAGTAAACATTGCATTGAACTATGGCAGTACACAAGAAATATCCTGCATTGGGCCGTGGCCTTGACGTGCTGATGCGCACCGATGAGGTGCACACCGGTGGCTCGTCGAGCATCAACGAGGTGGCCATCTCGGCCATCAAGGCCAATCCCAACCAGCCCCGTCGCGAGTTCGACGAGACGGCTCTGCGCGAACTTGCCGACAGCATTCGCGAGATAGGAATCATCCAGCCCATCACCGTTCGCGACATGGGCGACGGCTCGTTCACCATCATTGCCGGTGAGCGTCGCTGGCGTGCTTCGCAGATGGCGGGTCGTACCACCATTCCTGCCTACATCCGCACCGTCGATGACGAGAACATGATGGAGATGGCTCTGGTCGAGAACATCCAGCGCGAGAATCTCAACTCCATGGAAATCGCCCTGGCCTACCAGCATCTCATCGAGCAGTACGACCTCACCCAGGACCGTCTGAGCGAGCGCGTGGGCAAGAATCGTTCCACCATTGCCAACTACCTGCGCCTGCTCAAGTTGCCTGCACAGATTCAGATGGGACTGAAGAATCGTGAAATCGACATGGGCCATGCCCGTGCTCTCCTTTCGTTGGACGACCCCGCCCTTCAGCTTCGCATCTATGACGAGATTCAGCACAATGGCCTGAGTGTCCGCCGTGTCGAGGAGATGGTGAAGGAACTCTCACAAGGCGGCACGGTGACTGCTGGCGGCAAGCGGGTCAAGGCCAAGGGCTCGGTATCGGGTGCCGAGTTCAGCGAACTCACTCAGGCCCTGTCTTCCTTCTTCCACACCAAGGTGCAGCTGACTTGCAGCAACAAGGGCAAGGGCAAGATTAGCATCCCCTTTGCCAACGAGAAGGAACTGGAACACATCATCGAACTCTTTGACAGACTGAAGCATTGACACCACGCGGCGCGACATACGGCAGAGTGCTGGCCCTGTTGCTCGCCCTCGTGTGGTCTGGCACATTGCGGGCACAGACGACTCCCGACACGCTGGGCGTCATTCCCGACACCCTGCATGCCGGACCCGACATCCTGCTATTGGATGAGAGCGCACAGCCACTCGACACCTCCATCGTCGATAGCCTCCTCCTTCAGGGCATACGCCTCAAGCGCGACAAACGCCACTTCCAGCCCGACCCCATCCGGGCCATGTGGTTGGGTCTGGTGTTCCCGGGGGCGGGTCAGGTCTATAACCGCAAGTTCTGGAAGCTGCCCGTCATCTATGGCGGATTCCTCGGTTGCGCCTACGCCCTCACTTGGAACAATCAGATGCTGCGCGACTATTCGCAGGCCTACATCGACATCATGGACAGCGACCCCAACACCAAGAGCTACGAGAACATGCTTCCCATGGGCTATAGCATCGAGGGCAAGGAGACCAAGTTCCAGGAGATATTCAAGAACAAGAAGGACCACTTCCGCAAGTATCGCGACATGAGCATCTTCGCCTTTGCCGGGGTCTATCTGATATCAGTCATTGATGCCTATGTCGATGCCGAGCTTTCAACTTTCGACATCAGTCGCGACCTGAGTCTGCAGTGGCAGCCGGCCGTCATCCCCATGGGGGTGCCCACCCTGTCCCATCAGCGGCAAAACAGCTACGGCGTAGCTTTCTGCCTGAGCTATTAAGAATGAAGAAACAAAATTTGATTATGACTATAAGAAAGATACTGACATTTGGCTTTGCACTGGTGCTGCCCATGACCTTGGCGGCACAGAATGAGATAACTGTGTTTGACGACCAGACGGGCGAGAACGAGGAAATCACACTGCCCGAGGGCATGCAGTCGAGCGAACTCGACAGCCTCCTCCGCGAGTGGAACACCAAGAACTATCTCACCTTCGACGAAAACTGTCAGTCCAATGGTGAGAATCCCGAATTTTCGAAGGAGGAGTACATCGGACGCCTGAGCCGTCTGCCCAATGTCATCGACATGCCTTACAACGAGGTCGTACGCAAGTTCATCGACCAGTACAGCGGTCGCCTGCGCCGTTCGGTAAGCCTCATGCTCGGTGCCAGCAATTTCTATTTTCCTCTCTTCGAGGAAGCTCTGGAAACCTATCAGTTACCGCTCGAACTCAAGTATCTGCCCGTCATTGAGAGTGCTCTCAACCCAGGTGCCACCAGCAGGGTAGGGGCGGCAGGCCTCTGGCAGTTCATGCTCACCACAGGCAAGCAGTATGGCCTCGAGGTCACCAGTCTCATCGACGAGCGTCGCGATCCCGTCAAGGCCAGCTATGCTGCCGCCCGCTATCTCAAGGACCTCTACAACACCTTCGGCGACTGGACTCTTGCCATCGCTTCCTACAACTGCGGCCCGCAGAATGTGCTCAAGGCCATCAAGCGTGCCAATGGCGTCAAGGACTACTGGACCATCTATCCCTATCTCCCTCAGGAGACGCGTGGCTACGTTCCAGCCTTCATTGCCGCCAACTACATCATGACGTACTATTGCGAGCACAACATCTGTCCTGTCAACACGAAGTTGCCTGCAGCCACCGACACCATCATGGTCTCGCGTGACATCCGTTTCGAGCAAATCCACGACATCTGTGGCATCAGTCTCGAGGAGTTGCGTGCCCTCAATCCGCAGTATCGCACCACCATGGTGCCCGGTGCTTCCCGCGCCCTGCCCATCCGCATGTCCCCCGAGGCCATCGGGGCCTTCATCGAGGCTGGCGATTCCATCTACAGTCACCGTGCCGACGAACTCTTCAGCAAGAAGGAGACCGAGGTGGCCGTGGCCTCTACGCCAGCTCCTGCTCCGCGTGCCAGCAGCCGCAGTCGTGCCAGCAGGCGTGTCACCGTCCGTGCCGGCGACACCCTCGGAGCCATTGCCCGCCGCAACCACACCACCGTCAATGCCATCAAGCGCCTCAATGGCCTCCGTGGCAACACCATCCGCTCTGGCCAGCACCTCCGCGTCCGATAACTCCTATCCCCCTCCAATATCCCCCACAAAGCCATGGATGAGCAGAACATAAGAGAACAAGAAGACGAACGCATCGTCAACGAAGCGTTCCAGCATTTGCTCGACACCTATCTCAGTAGCCACCATCGCAAGAAGGTGGACCTCATCACCAAGGCTTTCAACTTCGCTCGCAAGGCCCACGAGGGCGTGCGTCGCCTCTCAGGCGAACCCTACATCATGCACCCCATTGCCGTGGCACAGATTGTCAGCGAGGAGATTGGTCTCGGCAGCACCAGCATCTGCTCGGCCCTGCTCCACGATGTCGTCGAAGACACCGACTACACTGTCGATGACATCCAGAACATCTTCGGCCCCAAGATAGCCCAGATTGTCGATGGACTCACCAAAATCTCTGGCGGCATCTTCGGCGACAAGACATCGGCACAGGTCGAGAACTTCAAGAAGTTGCTCCTCACCATGAGCGACGACATCCGTGTCATCCTCATCAAGATTGCCGACCGCCTCCACAACATGCGCACCCTGGGCAGTCAGCTTCCCAACAAGCAGTACAAGATTGCCGGCGAGACGCTCAGCATCTACGCCCCTCTGGCCTACCGCCTGGGACTGAACAAAATCAAGGAGGAACTCGAGAACCTCAGTTTCAGCTACGAACATCCCGAGGAGTGCCAACTCATCACCCAGCGTCTGGCCGAGATGGAAGGCAACCTCACCACCATCTACACCGACTTCATCGGCCCCATCCGTACCGTGCTCGACCGTCATGGCATTCGCTACACCATTAAGGCACGCATCAAACGCCCCTACAGCATCTGGAAGAAGATGCAGACCAAGCACGTCTCCTTCGAGGATGTCTATGACATCTTGGCCGTGCGCATCATCTTTGAGCCTCGCGACCCCGCCGAGGAGGAGGCCGAATGTATGCAAATCTATGCCTATGTCTCCAAGCTCTACACGGCCCACCCCGACCGTTTCCGCGACTGGGTGAGCCATCCCAAGAGCAATGGCTATCAGGCTGTCCACACCACACTCATGAACAAGAAGGTGGGCAAGTGGATAGAGGTGCAGATTCGCAGCCAGCGCATGGACGAGATTGCCGAACAGGGCTTCGCTGCCCACTGGAAGTACAAGGACGGCGAGAAGACAGCCGAGGAGAGTGAGACCGAACTCGACAAGTGGCTCCAGACCATCAAGGAGATTCTCGACGACCCCCAGCCCAGTGGCATGGACTTCCTCGACACCATCAAGCTCAACCTCTATGCCAACGAGCTCTTTGTCATGACCCCAAAGGGCGACGCCCGCAAGATGCCTGCTGGCAGCACGGCACTCGACTTCGCCTTTGCCATCCACACCTTTGTGGGCACCCACTGCATCGGAGCCAAGGTCAACCACACGCTCGTGCCCCTCAACTATGTGTTGCGCGGTGGCGACCAGATAGAGATACTCACCTCCAAGGAGTCACAGGTTCAGGCCGAGTGGTTGCAGTTCGTCACCACAGGTAAGGCCAAGAACAAGATTCAGACCCTCCTGCGCCGTCAGGACCGCGAACGACAGAAACAGGGCGAGCGCCAGCTCAACCAGTTCTTCGAGCAGGCCGACATGGAGCCCAGCAGCACCAACATCGACAAGTTGCTCAACCTCCATCAGCTCAAGACGCGCGAACAACTCTATCTCTCCATCGGCACGGGGCGCATCACTCTGGGCGATGCCGACCTTCAGCACCTGCGTCGGACAGGCAAACCAAAGAACTGGAGTCGCTATCTGCGCTTCTTCCGTCGCAACCACAATGCCAGTGCCTCTTCGCCTGTCACTGAAGTTCCGGCTGCGTCCGCGCCCATCGACCGTCGCAAACCCATCATTCTCAGCGAGGAAACCATCGGACGTTACATCATGGCCCCCTGTTGCCATCCCATCCCCGGCGACGATGTGCTTGGCCATTTCGACGATGCCGGCCACATCACCATCCACAAGCGCCAATGCCCCGAGGCCAATCGCCTCAAGGTGGCCGATGGCAACCACATCCTCACCGTTCGTTGGGATACGCACAAGCACCTTCGTTTCCCCACCACCATCCGTGTCGAGGGCATCGACCGCACAGGTGTGCTGTTGCGCATCGCCACCATTCTCTCTCAGCAGCTCAATGTCAACATGCGCCACCTCACCATCGAGAGCCACGATGGCATCTTCCAGGGCGAAATCAATCTCGAAGTCCATGATGTAGAGGATGTTCGCATCATCTGTCGCGAACTCAAGAAGATGGACGAAATCAAGTCCGTCATCCGCATATCTTAGTTTGGGGGTTCAACCCAATCCCACCATCCTCCTGATTTTCTTTCCCCACCATCGGAACATGTAGGGGATGTACCACCAAGCCTCGGCAGGTGCATAGTACGAAAACTGCCGCGCCTGTTGGTAGATGCGTACCAGGTGCTCCAGTCCATGCCTCACTCCTCTTGCCTGGCTGTATTTCACGTTCTTTCCAAAGTTCCCCATTTCCCAGATGTTTTGCAGCAGCAGTGGAGCCCTTCTGTGGTCCTCCTCCGTGATGCTGAAGGGCAGGTCCTCGGCTTTCAGTCCTAAGTAGTCGGTCAGTATGGCCCCCATGCCGGTAAAAGCCTTCCGCAGTCCGATGCCTTCTAAATGTTTCTCCAACACCTCTTTCCCCTCACCTTTCACCTCTAACCTTTCTACGCACATCGCCCAGTCGCAGAACTGGCGCAGACCCACGCCCTCCGAAATCAGGTGATGGAAGATGTGGATGAACACGTATATCGCGTTATACATAGGCGATAGCGTGGGCACCTTCGTCCCGTTAATCTCGATGAAACCGGCCGTTTCCCATATCTCGGGCATCACCACCTCTTCCCAATAATGTCGATGGTGCGGATTAGCGAAGATTGTAAGCATGCGATGCATTTCGTATTGCACGCCTTCCATTGTGAACTCGATGTCCTTCTCCGTGGTGTTGTCTTCGATTTCCAGTTTCAGTTCCTCGCGGAAGTAGTGCTCAGCCCGGTTCCAGTCGTCGGGATGGCAGATGAAGTCAATGTCACCGCTCTGTCGCAGCAATGGGGTGGGGTAGAGGGGAGCCAGAGTCTGTCCTTTGAACACCATAATCCTTATTCCTCTTCGCTCCATCTCCTTACACAGCTTCACCACCGTCTCGTTCATCACCTCGTTACGCTGTCTGATGCTGCTCGTCAGGGCATACAGTTCAGCTGCAGCCGGTCGGGGCAACCGCAGTCCCGAGTCCATCAGAGCCTGTCCCACCAGTCCTGTCACAGTCTGCTGTTGGGCCAGTTGCATCAGGCTCTGAAACTGGTTCTGAGTCATTTCGCGCCCCGTCAGTTGTTCGGGTTTCCCCCACAGTGCCGAGCGCAGGAATCGCAGCAAAGTCTCTTCGCGCGTCATGTGTTATTCCATTATGTCTTCAGGTTTTGCTGGAGCGTATGCTCCATCCTTTGCTTCTAAGATTACGCACGGTTCTGTCACCTCCACGGTGTGCCACTGTCCGCGAGGGATACTTATCCCGCGTATGTCGCCTTGTGCATCCAGCAGGTAACGTTCCGTTTCGTTACCCTCTTCGTCGAAGAATATCTCCGTCACGCGTCCGTAGAGGATAGTCACAACCTCTGTACTTGCCGTATGGCGATGTGTGGGCACCTGTGTCCCTGGCAGCAAGGCATTCATCATCCGCTGCGACTGGTCTTCCGGTGTTGTCCGCAGGTCGCATGCAACCCGCAGTCTTGGCGACTCCTTAGCAGTAGCCAGCAGCCCCTCCAGCATTTTCTTGTCTATTACCATGTCTTGGTTATTCCGATTATTCTGTTCCATTCCAGTTTTGATGGTCAAAGATACAAATAAGTTTGCACATCTCCGAGAAAACTCCGGGAAATCCTTTGCGCTTAGCAAAGAAATCACTACCTTTGTGTTGTCTAAAGAGAATGATGAAACATCATCAAAGAACCATTAAAACTATCATCAAATGAAAGAAAATCTTGAATACATGCGTCCTCGCCCCATGGGCAAAGGCGAACTGGCCATGCTCTATGGCCCCGACATGACACCCGTATCCGCCCTCAATCGTCTGGCCAAGTGGATGCGCCTCTGTCCCCAACTCATGGCAGAACTCCAGGCCACGGGCTACTATCCCCGTCAGCGCCTCCTCACTGTCCGCCAGGTCGAAATCATCTTCCACCACCTCGGACAACCTTAAGTCCTCACCCCAAGACCTCACCCCAGCCCTCTCCAAAAGAGAGGGTTGTTTTTATCTTTTCGCTCGGCACTAACCCTTTATTTCACACCATCTCATCGTATCTCTTCCCCAATCCTCCCAATTCATTTTCCGTCCCTCCCCATGTTGTAACTTTGCATTGCCATTCGGAAGAAATTCACTCTGCAAGCGGAGGCCTACGGTTGGAAGGTGAAGCTCTGATGAAAGGCAAGAGATCTCTCAACCCATTAAACTAAAACTATTAACCATTAAAACGAATTAAACTATGTCAGCAAACAAGCAAATCGGAAGTATTCCATTCAGTGTAGGATTGCGTCTCGTCAATCCGTCAGAGAAGGAAAGTGCCAAGGTCGCAGTGGCCTATGTGCAGAGTCGTGAAAATGTCGACAACCATACTCTGGCCCGTCACATCAAGGAGCATGGGACTCCCTTCTCCATAGGCACCTTGCATGGTGTGATTGACGACATCTGCGAGTGCATTGCCGAGCAGTTGCTCATGGGCAACCGTGTCACCCTCGATGGTTTGGGCACACTCTTTGTCTCTCTCTCCAGCACCGGCACCGGGGATGCCAATGAGTTCACTTCGGCCCAGATCACCTCAGTCAATCCTCGCATGTCCTTCGACGAAGAATTCGTCAAGACGCTCCAGAAGGCCGAATTCGAGAATGTAGCCAGCCGAAAGGCACAGATTCAGGCCAAGAAGCAGGAAAAGACTGCCATGAACGAAATCCTTGGCGCCACCGACACCGGTTCCGACCCCACTGGCGACACCGGCTCCAGCACAGGCTCTGGCGACCCCGACGACGTCACTCCCTAAACCTTAAGCGAAAAGCGGCTTCGGCCGCTTTTCCATTTCTCTTCTCGTGCAAATAATCGTGCAAGCGCAGCAAAGCACTAACCCCTATAACTCCCCTATAACTCCCCTATAACTCCCCTATAACTCCCCTATAACTTCCCTTTAACTCCTCTTTAACTCCCCTTAAAACATGCGTACCATAACTCTCATCATCATCCACTGTGCTGCAACATTTCCCATGCAGACCTACAGTCCCGAGCAGATGCGCGCCGACCACCTCCGTCGAGGATTCTGCGACATCGGCTATCACTACTACATCCGTCGCGACGGCACCTGTCATCCCTGCCGTCCTCTTGAGCAATCCGGAGCCCACTGTCGGGGTCACAATCGCCACTCTATCGGCATCTGCTACGAAGGCGGCCTCAATGTCCACGGTCAGCCCGCCGACACCCGCACCCCAGAGCAGCGCGAGGCCCTTCTCCGCCTTCTCGCTCAGCTCAAGCAGCGTTTCCCCCGTGCCGTCATCCTCGGTCATCACGACCTCAATCCCCTCAAGTCCTGTCCCTGCTTCGATGCCGCCTCCGAGTATTCCGATCTCTAAGCATCCCTTTAAACGCATTCCGCCCCGCCAGTCCAATGACCAGCGGGGCGGAATATTTAATGAGCCTTCTCTCGCATCTCCCCGTTATCCAGGCTCGCAGGGCCAATTAAATCGTAACCTGTTACCCCGTTAAACGTTAACCTGTTACACTCTCCTTGATCGAGTCAATGATAAAGCGCACCTGTTCGTCAGTGACCATGGGACCACTGGGCAGGCACAGACCACATTTGAAGATAGACTCACTCACCCCATTCAGGTAAGCTATGCTCGAAGCCGAAGTCTGACAAGTCACCCCGCAATCCAATTCTTCATTTTTAATTTTTAATTTTTCATTTAGCGGAGCGCAATATACCGGTTGGCGGTGCATAGGTTTCCATAGTGGACGGCTCTCAATGCCCTTCTTGTCCAAAGCCATGCGCATAGCCTCCACATTGCGGTTAGGCTCGCAGTCCGTGTGCACCGAGCCTCCCCCATGCACCACGCCAGCAGCACCACCAATGGCACCCTTCACGGCCTCCTGGTAAGCCTGTTCCTCGTCCACAACCTTCAGTTCAGGGGAAAGTGTGATGGTGCACAGCCAGAAGTTGCTCTCCATGCCCTCAAGTTCATCATGGAACGTGATGCCTTCCACCTTGCTGAAGGCCTCCCTATACATCTCTGCAATATGTCGGTGGTGACGGATGTGGTCATTAGCCACCGTCATCTGTCCGCGCCCGATACCCGCACAGATGTTCGACATGCGGTAGTTATATCCGATAGCCTCATGCTGATAATAGGGATAAGCCTCTCTGGCCTGAGTAGCATACCACATGATACGGTTCTTGGCCGCTTCGTCAGGACAAATCAGAGCACCTCCTCCCGATGTAGTTATCATCTTGTTTCCGTTGAACGACAGTACACCATACGCTCCGAAACTCCCCAACACTTTCCCGTTGAACTTCGAGCCAAAGCCTTCGGCAGCATCCTCTATGACAGGAATGTCGTATCGGTCAGCAATCTCCATAATGCGGTCGATGTAGTAAGGCATACCATACAGCGCCACCGGCACGATGGCCTTAGGCTTCTTGCCCGTCTTCTGGATACGGTCTTTGATAGCCACCTCCAGCAGTTCAGGGTCCATGTTCCAGGTCTCCCTCTCCGAGTCCACAAACACGGGAGTAGCCCCCAGATACGTAATGGGATGGCTTGAAGCACAGAACGTAAACGACTGCACAATCACCTCATCACCCGGTCCCACGCCACAGGCCAGCAAAGCTAGATGCACAGCCGCTGTACCACTCGACAATGCTACAACATGCTTTGTCAGCGGTTCATGGTTTTCTCCAACACCATTAACAAAGTCTTCGAGATCCTTCTCGAAACCATTCACGTTCGGTCCCAGAGGCACCACCCAGTTCGTGTCAAATGCCTCCTTAATGTACTTTTGTTCCTCACCCGTTTCACTCATGTGCGCCAGGCACAGGTAAATTCTATTCGCCATATTCTTTTTTATATTATATATTCGTTATTATGATCCTTGTCCTCCCAAGGACGCCAAGCATTGATTGCTCCACTGTTAAGCAGATAGCAGGCTTTGGAGCCTGCTATTCTTTTATTCGCAGTAGTTTAGCGAATTTATTCTTTAGTGTGAGAGTTTTAATAAGGTTCTGATTTGTTTAAAGTTGTAAATCCTTAATCTTGAAAGTACAAAATGTACAAGTGCTTTGACCTTATAATTGAAAGGGATTGTGTACTTCTTCATTAGATCATCCCACATTTCTATGGCATAATGGTCGTTACGCAACACCTTCCTTGCATAGAATTCAGCAAGATATTCATTTTTGTGAGCCTCATACTTTTCAATGTCAAAAACGCTCTTGTATTTGTCCAAGGCATTTAAAGCGTCCAATTCGATAATCGTGCGACAACATTTTACACACTCCCTTTCACTACAATTATGTGAATAAGAGTTGCATACATTTAAGTAGTTGTACGAAGGTGTCCATTCAACAAGTTTTTTAACTTTGTTATAACGTGATACATCCCCTCCTGTTGTGTAGAAAGTTGTGTTGTTGGTTGAAAGAACTGCAAGATTAAACAACTCAAACTGTGAAACATCATATCTATTCAGTTTGAATTCACTTATTTTATATGAAGACGATGAATAATAGACCCTAAATAATTTTTCTAGCAGTAGTATGGTGCTTCCATTAGCAATACCATGATATTCTGTATAGTCATAAGGAAGGAAGGTCCTAAAATTTGTATCAATCTTTACGAACTTAAATCCAAATTCATTGCAGAAATCTTGTGCTAATTTTACTCTATTAGCAAATAGTGTATTGGTTTCTTCTGCTCCAATATCATGGGAACCAATATTCATTAATACTAAATGGGTCAGCGAATATTGAGGAAGACATTCTGAACCTCCAATATTGCAATGACAGGCAATAGTGTATAAGGAATCTACCCCACATGTGATACCTGTTCCAACACCACCTTCGGAGTTCAATTCTGAATCAATTGTGGGGGCCTTGATATTGAATGGTTCAATGTTGTATGCTTCGCAATATACATTCATCATGTAGTTTTGCACTTGATAGTAAAGCCGTGTGCTAACAGGTACCTTTGATTCAAGTTCCCAATGCTCTTTGATACACTTAAAAACACATATAACGAAGAATCCATCGGCACGATCATCAGTTAGATAGGGTGCGAATTCTTCTTGAACTTCAGCATAAAGGGTTTTGGTAACTCCTCCCGCTTCTATATCGCAGCATAATTTATTATTGTCGCGATATACTTTATTGATAATTATCTTATTCATTGCATTTCCCCTTTTTACCTAGCCGTAAATCCTCCATCAACAAAAAGGTTTATACCTGTTACCCAACGAGCAGCGTCAGACAATAGGTAAATGCATGCATTGGCAATGTCTGTCGTCTGTCCAAGTCCTAACAGATGTTGTGCTTCCAGCACAGCCCTCTTCTCGGGGTCGGCGATGTGGGGCAGATTCTGGTTAATGGGTGTAATAATGACACCTGGTGAGATTGAATTAACACGTACATTCTTCCGGGCCAGTTCTACGGCAAGCGATTTTGCAACAGCTTTCAGGGCTCCCTTCGTCATTCCATAGATTGATTTGCCCGCTTCGCCATAGCTCCCTGCTACAGATGAAAAGAATACGATACTGGCCCCTTCCTCGGACAGATTGGCACGTCGGCAGATTTCTTGGGTTAGATAATAGCCTGTGTATACATTAACTTTGAAGAACTTGTCCAGTGTATCCTCTTTCGCAGAGTTTAGGGGCAGGGTAGTGGAGATACCTGCGCAATTCAGCAAGCCGTTAACCTTTCCCACCTTCTCTACTCCCAGTGCTACTATTTCTTTTACCTTATCTTTCTCCGTTAAGTCAAGCACACCTATGAAATGTTCATCAGGTCGCTCCACCATAGAGAGTGTTTCTTGCAGGCCTTCCTCATTCATATCGAGGAGAATCAATCGAGCGCCCATCTGGGAGCAACTGATAGCGCACTGTCGTGCGATACCAGATGCTGCTCCAGAGATGACGATATTCTTCCCTTCAAGGGAGAATGGATTAAATGCGCACCCCATTTTCAACTTCAACTACATTACTGATTTTGCAATCACAGAAAGGAACGATTGCTGTGGCCCAGGTCATGCCTACACCAAAGGCGCTCAGCAACAAATCTTTCTTTCCATCCAATTTGTTTTTCAACTCGCTGACTATGGTCAGGGGAACAGACACAGACGATGTGTTACCATATTTGGCAATGGTCGAAGGTATCTTCGAAGTGTCCAACTTCATTTTCTTAGCAATGTACGAGTTGATGAAGTTGTTGGCTTGATGGAACACAACATAGTCGAAGTCATCAGCCGTTTTCTCAGCAAAAGCCAATGTCTTCTTTATGTCACGAGGAATCTCACGGATGACGAAGTTAAACACATCGCCTCCCATCATATAGCCCTGTTCGTCACTACGCATGTTGCCGAATTCGTCTACAACCTTCTCCACCACAGTTTCAGCAGAACTCATGTGGCGGTAACCGCCAGCGGGAATCATAATAAGATTGGCACGCGAACCATCGCTGTTTAGTGAGAATGTACTCTTTCCAAACTTCTCATCCCGTTCAACCAAGGCGGCTACTCCACCATCACCAAAGAGGAAAGCACTGCGACGGTCTCTCGGAGAATAAACTTTTGAACGTGTCTCGCCATCCAGTATGAGAGCTTTCTTCAGATTGCTCTTCTCCATCATGCTGAATACTACCGACATTCCATACAGGAAAGCTGAACAACCCAAGTTGATGTCAAAAGCAATGGTGTTGTTGGGCAAACCGAGTCTGTGTTGCAAGGTCACAGAGGTCGCAGGCATACGATAGTCAGGAGTCTGAGAGATGAACACCAATAGTTCTATTTCCTCCTTGTTGATATCATTGTCGGCAAACAACTGCTCTGCAGCTGCCAGACACAAGTCCGACGAGCATGTAGCCTCGTCGGCAAACCTACGTTCTTCAATGCCTGTCTTTTCTACGATTGCGTTAGCTTCTTCAGCACTCCAGAACTCTGTGTATTCACGATTCTTGATTACTCTTTTGGGTACAGCTGCGGCCATAGCCGTTATACCGACACCTTTAAACTCAAGATATGCCATTACTGATGCTCCTCTATGTAGTTGATGATGTCATTTAATGTTTTCAGCGTCTTGAACTCAGCATTTTCAATCTGGATTTCATATTCCTCATCCAGCATGGCAATGATAGAAAGATATGCCATCGAATCCCATTCGGGCAGAGTGCGGAATTCAGTTTCAACGGTTAAGTCAGAAGCCTCAATGTCCAATGCTTCTGCAAACAAATCAATAAATTTTTGTGTGTCCATAATAATTAAGTTTAAAAATGTTTATAATTCAATCTTTTTTGCCGGATTGCCCATGTATAGTAATCCGTCTTTTGTATTTCTTAAAACAATAGCGCCAGCACCCACTCTTGTTTGGTTGCCAACTTTTAGACCTTGGGCAACAAACGTTCGTGCACCAAAGAAATTCTCATCACCAACATGTACTGCTCCTGATAGCCGGGTCTCAGGGAACATCACGTTATAGCTGCCTATTACAACATCGTGTCCCAATGTTATGCCTCCATTCATTACATTGAAGTCTCCCAAATGTATGTTGCAACTTAGTCGGCAAGAGAAAGTAATGATGTTCCCCTTTCCCATTTTCACCGAGTTCTCGTCGAAAAAGAATACGTTGTGAGCTATGATATTTGGGAATGAGATGTTAGGATTAGCAATTCTCTCCGAAACAGATTTTATATACTTAACATTGCCAATAGCAATTGCAATTGCCAGAGGCTTATCCCATGCATTTAGGGTGTCCATATTTCCAAGAATTTTCCCGTATGGGCATTCAGTTCCAACTTCCACTCCATCATCAAAAAAACCTATAATATTCCATGTGGGAGTGACTTCATTGATTTTTCGGAGGATACATGCAACCTCGCGCCCAAATCCTCCGAATCCATATATAGCAATATCTTTCATAATTTTTTAGTTGTGGTTATCTTTAAGGTTAATTAGAGCCATTAAATGCTTCCATCGTGGCAGAACCGGTCTTGTTGATGTCAGCTCGTTTGAGAACCTTCATAATAGTTATCCATATTACTTTCAAGTCCGTCATCAACGATACATGGTCCACATACCACACATCTAGTTTCAACTTCTCAGTCCATGAAAGGGCATTGCGCCCATGACATTGTGCCCAGCCCGATATTCCAGGACGTACCTCGTGTCGACGCATCTGTTCGGACGAATACAATGGTAGATATTTCACTAACAATGGGCGAGGGCCAATCAAAGCCATGTCACCTTTCAGCACATTAATGAGTTGTGGTAGTTCGTCAATGCTGGTTGAGCGCACAAACTTTCCGACTTTCGTCAAGCGTTCAGCATCGGGCAACAGATTTCCCTCAGCGTCTCGCTCGTCCGTCATCGTTTTGAATTTGATGATTTTGAAAATCTTTGCATCCTTACCAGGTCTTTCTTGCAGGAAGAGTAGCCTACCCCAAACCCCTCCCTCAAGGGAAGGGCTTCCTTTACCATTTGCAATAAAGAGTAAGATAGAAATAATGAGCAGTATTGGTGATATGCAGATGAGTGCAATCAGCGCAATCCAGAAATCTAAAAACCTTTTAAAGAAATGTTTGTACATATATCTATTCGAAATGTTGCATTATTATATTGTATGTATTCTCCACTAAGTAGTTTTGTTTGAGATATTCATACCCCCGTTCTCCCATCTCCTTTATGATTTCGGGATGGGAGACGAACCAATCGACAAGAACAGTGAAGTCCAGTTCGTTTATACTCTCGCACCATAAGCCGTAACCATTCGTTTTGGCAATGCGTCCAATGTCAGTGTTCCGATCTGTGGCACACAACACAGGCATCTTGTATTCCAGATACGACAGCAGCCGACTGGGATAGTTCGGAATGGTAAACCGATGGTCGAGGAAAATCAACCCCACGTCACACGATCTCACCAATTGGTCATAATCCTCCTTTGGCAAGCGTTGCATAAGGGTAATGTTGCATTTCTCATTCAAACTTTTATACCAAGTATGAAGTTTGTCGTATTCCGTTCCATTCCCCACAATCAGGAAATGACAATCCTTTCGGTTCTTGTTTGCCTCCAGACATTTAATCAGGAAGGGAATCCCCTGTGGTTTCCCCAGATTACCGCCATAGATGAATATAGGCTTATCCGTCGGTAACCCATACTTCTCCCGAATGTTATGGTTAACGTTAACGTTATCGTTATCGTTAAGGCTTATTGAATTCGGTGCCACCTCCACCCGTTCAGCGGGGTAATAGGGATTGTGCCGACGCACAAAGTTTACATTTGCGGGAGACATACATCCTATGTAGTCCGAGACGTTATATAAGGCGATTTCCTTTTTGCGGAAATACCACCAGAATGGTGAGCGTTTCGAAAACATCCCCATATCCACAGCATTCTGTGGGAAAATGTCTTTCAGCAGCAGGTAACTGATGGCCTGTGGATTTTGTTTTTTTAGGTAACGCACTACATTCGTGAATGTTATGGGTGGGGTAGAATAGAGGATAAGATCAAACTTCACATCACCCAAATGTTTCTTAATAGCTCGTTGGAACTGTCCTTCAATCATCAATGTTCCAATGCCCTTCTCCACCACATTCGTCTTCTGGATGTTCAGTGTCCGCACCTTCAGTATCGTAACGCCGTTTTCTTCAATTACATGTGTCTTTTCCCCGTTCCGCCTTTCTGAAGGAGATACAATGCACACCTTATGCCCTTCGTCCCTGAACTTCCTCAACAGGTCGGCATATATTCCCCTTGATTCAATGTTATTAATATTTGAAAGTGTTGTGAATATGATGTTCATTTATAATAAATTATATTGTAAATTCGTTTTTATTATTGGTGCATTTCGGTAGCAACTTCCTTCCATATTCCAACAAGTTGCTCCCATACTTTTGGAATTGCGTACATATCATTCACTCTGCTGCGAGCATTTTCGCCTAGTTTTATGGCTTCGGAAGTATGTTCTAGCATATATACAATGGCTTGACGTAATGCTTCTACATTTTTTATTGGTACACATATTCCACATGGACTTTTCCCATCAATATCAAGCATTTCTGGAATAGCACCTACAGGTGTTGCTACGATAGGACAACTACAAGCCATTGCCTCCAGTATTACATTGGGAAAACCCTCTGAATATGAAGGGAGAACAAATACAGAGCAATTTATCATCGCTTTGATAACTTCCTCAAGAGTTTTTGCCCCTTTGATATTGAGCCATGAATTGGATGAGTTACCAGATAGTTCTTCAAGCTGTTTCTTTATACTATCATTTGGTATATGTCCAAATATCTCTAATTCAATATCATTTATTTGTTTACATGCCTCTACCAATTCAAAAACTCCTTTTGTAGAAACGACATGTCCTGCATACACTATTTTTTTCAGATCGCGTTTTATGTTTTTGTTTTCTTCTATTAGTTGTTGAACAGAAACCGCAAGAGGATTTGGAAGATACCTTACTTTTTCATAACCAAAATTTTTAAGTGCATAGAACGAGCGAAGATCCATCACTATAATTCTATCTACGATTCGTAGAAGCCTTATAAACAATTTGTTTTCCCAATTCGTAGATTTTAATATCTCTGGAATACGTCCAAAATGGCAATGGACGATAGTTTTAGCTCCACTTTTATGTGCTTTTTTTACAATATATAAATCTTTCAGCAAACCAAATGATGCACTCGAACATACGTGGACAACATCAAAAGTTTCATTTTTAATAATTTTTCTAAACTTTTTGGTTAGTGGATAGTAGTTTTGGACTCCATTGCAAATTCTAAGGAAATGGGAGTCTGTTGCAAAACCTGCTTTTGATTTGGGATTGTACAATAATTCTAAACTAACATCCCCGTCTATAACATTATAATAGGATATAATGTGCTCTGTCCATTTTGCTATTCCCCCATTAAGATGATTGCCATAGGGGGAAATTAATAAAACATTCATCCTCTTAACGTCATTTAAAAACAATTGCATAAATTAGTTGCGAACTATTTTATAATTATTCTCCTAATACTATAACTTCTGGTATTCGGCTATGTTTTTTAGTCTCTTTTTAAAATACTTTTGGTAATTCTTTTCAAGAATTTCTCTTGGTAGCCTTTCATCTTCAGGATATAATTTGGACTCATGTTCTATTACTTGTTCAGGATCAAAGACAAAGCCCATAATTTTTGCAGGATTTCCTGTAACAATAGCATATGGCGGAACTTTGGAACGCACAACAGAACCAGCACCAATTATCGCACCACGACCAATAATGACACCAGACAACAATGTTACATTAGCGCCAATCCACACATCCTCCCCTACAATAATATCTTTGTCCGCATTATGGTTTTTATCTAGTTGCTCTTTTATATTCTCCGTTACAAATTTTCGCCACATACCTATAGGTGATAGATGATTGCCAGTAATGACAGTTAACCCAATAGCGGCCCCCGAATATTTCTTCATAATAAAATTGGCTTTACTATTCATAATCACAGACCCACTATAAATATTAGTATATTCTTCCATATATAAATTTTCAGGATTATCAATAGTCGCTTTATATGATACGAATGCCGTTTTATGAATGTTCTTAAATTGATGGTGATTAAGTTTTGACATAACCCGATTCCATACTCTTTTAATAAGCAAAAATAATCTCATAGTGCCAATAGTTTTATATATGATTGTACAAATTTGTCTTTCGAAAACAAATACTCTGCGTGCTTACGGTTATTAATGGAGAATGCTTGATATTCTGCATCTTTGAGGGACATCATTCGCTCAAGTGCCATGGCTATACTGTTTGTGTCATGTGGGTTGAAGAGGAAGCCATTTATTCCTTCTTCTACATAGCGACTATTGTCACACACCTTACTGCATGCAATAGGGAGTCCACATGCCATTGCCTCACAAATCACATTGGGTGTTCCTTCATAAAATGAGGGCAAGCAGAAATAGTCTGCCTTTTGATACTTCTCTAATATTTTGTTTGTTTTCTCCTTTAGTTCTATATAATCGATAAGGCCAAGATACTCGATTTTTTGCTTACATTTATTGATATAATCCATATGTGCTGTGTTTAGTCCATACCAACTAATATGGAAGCAAAATCCTTTAGACTTCAACGCTGCTACAGCATCTATAAATCCTAGAGTATTTTTAGAGGGCCAAATAGATGCCGCAATCATAATTTCTGGCACTTTCCGTCGATTTTTTTTTAACGTAGGAACAAAATATGTTAGGTCTACAAAATTGGGGATGGTATATACTTTGTCTTTTAACTTTGGGAAAAACGAACATATATATTCTTCTTGTGAATAGGAATTAGGGACCACATAGTCTGCTATTCTAAAAAGATTAAATCTTATTATCTCATTTTTCCCAGTATGTTGGGTAGTATTTCTTTCGGATACTATCAGTTTGAATTTGCGATTAAATATGTGAGCCATACAGGCACATATCGAAGGCGTTTCCAAATAGGAAATTACCACATCAGGTTCCGTTTTACGGATATAGCGTGCTATATGCCATATTCTGGAAACCGATTTTTTAGCCTTATTTAGGTATACATATGGTATGTCATTGGCTAATAGATAATCTGCATAGAAACAATAATCATGATAATACGCCACTGATATTTTGTATCCTTTTTCTTTTAAAAACACAGCGAGCCCAACCAATTGCCGCTGTGCTCCGCCTGGACCGAGTGAGTCTATGAGACATAGTATGTGTTTCATAATCCAATTACGACATTTCATGCGGAAGGACGAGCCATGATCCAAGAGTTCGGTCATACTCTTCGGGTTCAAAGCTACTCATACCTCCAGCAGGGAAAAAAGTTAGTTCTCCAAAATACACTTGGCCATTAATTATATAAAAATCAGTCCGAATAAATGGTATGTCTTTGGATAGTAATTTTGCAAAACGTATCATTTCATCTAACTCTTTTGGACGATTATGTCCTCCGGGATTGTCTCGATTTGGTCGCTTCATATTTAGATGTTCCCATTCTGTTGAATAAAAATCCTCAGACAATCCTTTTTTTGAGAATCGATCTCTGCAAAGTAGTATGAATTTGGGGGTGCCATTGAAACAATGTATTTTATAATCTTCCAACTCCTGGCCATCGTTTGTCATATATTGCTCTGCAATAATACGTTTCTTGACATTTTTGTAGGGCCATTCACGAAATTCTTTATAAATATCGCTTTTTAAGGAAACGGAAAGTTTGTGTATTGCATCGTCTTTATTGAATGTTGCTTTATTCTTACATATGATAACACCACAGCCTCCTCCTCCATGGGTGGTCTTTAGCACAAATTGTTGCGGCAGCAAATCCCATTCTATATCATCAGGGCTGTCCCATACACCCAGCGTAGGAATAGTATGTTCCCTTCCAATAATCTCTGCCACATAATTCTTAACTGAATACTTATCTACCATCATGGTGTATTCTGGTCGCCGGTCATATAATTTCAACCACTGTAGTTTCTCATTAAATGTTAAGGGATGATGAAGATGTAAAACTTTGCCTAATTTAAAGAAATAGTATAATCGTAGATACACACTATCTGAATAAAGGAAGTGTGTCTTCTTGACTATTCCTAAAAATAAACGACTGGGATGCTTTATAAAGTTAAGTATTGGTTGCATAGAATAATTAGTCAGATAGAATAGATAACCCCTGCTTATCTCGGTACTCGAGGCCAAGGACAATTCCTATTTCCATTGAAAGAAATGAAAAAATATTGTTAGTGAATCCCATTGAGTACAAAGACTTTGAAAACCAAATAAAAAACACTGCAAGAAGAGTATAGTATAACAGAGGGTTATGTTTGTTCTTCAGAATAGTCCTTATTATACTTACATGGAATAAAAGATAAGCAAAAATACCTAATATGCCAAAATCAACTAATATTTCTAACCAATCATTGTGTGCACGGATTCCGATTAAATTGGTGGTTCCGTCAGTTCCAAATCCGAAAATGATGTTATGTAAATTTTCTGCATTTAACCATGTACTAAATGCAGTAGCGTATAAAATGTCACGGTTAGAAGTATCTCCTTCAAGCGTTTTTGCAATACGGCTAACCAAATAATCACTATTCATCATAGTATAATAAGCGAAATATGAGATCGCAGTTACCACAATTATAAGCAAAACCTCACTAAGAAAGGACTGTTTCGATTTCATGTTCATTCGGACAAGCAGATAGAAGGGTAACATTGCAGAGATAATGTTGCCACGTTTGGCTCCATATATAATAAAGAAAATAATGATAACGGATACACCTATTGTAATCCATTTGTTACGAACAAAAAAAAGAAGAGGAATGATTACAAGAAAAATGGTGGAGTTATTAATTGTGAAGTCACCAGACTCGCCTGATAAAGCTACTTCAAATAGGATGCTTTCTTCGTGGTAAAAGTAGAAATATCCAGCGATACAGCTTAATATAAGGAAAATTGTCAATGAGCGGCGAGTTATAGCTCCATTAGCGGTTATTACAAAGAAGAGGGGTATAGGCAACATGGAACATAGAACATTGCCAAAGTTTGTTGACTCTGGTTTTTGCCACGTAAAAGAGAACAAAAAATAAATGACATTTAGAGCAACAAAAAGAAGCATACTTCGTTCAACGGCCGTTAATTTGAATTTAGTCAGATGTATGAGAATACCAATAAAACTCAAGCAGACCAATCCTAACCTCCAAACGATAGGTGGAAATGGAAACCAGTGATATACAAGGAAACCAAGCATGCAAAAGAAAGCAAAATTCCTTAATATTAAGTACTTAGATGGAGTCTTATAATACTCCAATGAATGATTGTTATGTGACATATCAATTAATCAGTATTTAGATTATGTAATACCTTATCTCGATGTGATTCACACTGCAGTAGATTAAGCAGTTTCTTCTTTTTGTTATTGCTCAAAAATGAAGGAAGCAAACCCAATAAATATAACTTATTTAGGATGCGCCCTCGATATGGTTCAAAGGCCATGCATATGTTTTTTTTGTTTTTGGAATAATAGGCATAAGTTTCTTCCTGTAGTTTTGAGGGAGTGGAAATGATATCGTTAAGTTCCTTTATCCGTTCTTCAAAATCTTTTCGATTGGATAAAAACATGACCTTTGGCTCTTTTCTGCATTGTTCATAAGGATAGAGGTCAATCTTAATCTTATTAGAAAGGTTGATATTTACCATATATCCATAACACCACAGCTCAGGAAGATATCCTTGCTTGTCAAAACAAAAATTTCCTAAACCATAAACGATGGGCTTATCATTGTAAAACTCATATCCGCTATAACAATGCTGATGATGATTTACAACAGCGTCGGCTCCAGCGTCTATAAGAAAACGGTAGGTCTCTTGCATACGAGGACTTGGCAACTGCCACATTTCATGTCCACCATGAATGATAACCAATACGTAGTCTGCTTTTTTCTTTGCCTCTTTAATCGCATAGTACTGCTGAATTGGATTCAACGGATTACTACCAGCCGAATCTTCAGTGGCAATGCTGAATTCATGTTCGCAGCAATTTATTATAGCAAGCGTTTCTCCATTGATTTTTTTATATAAGACTTTTGAGGCTTCTTGAAAATTCATTCCTCCGCCAACAATGTCTAAATCGTATTCTTTGCATGCTTGCAAAGTGTTCTCAACGCCTTCTTTGCCATAGTCAAAAAAATGATTGTTAGCCAAAGTGACGCAGTTAAATCCAGCCCATTTCATAGCCTCAATTCCTTTTGATGAACAATGAAGATTTGGACCAACTTTTTTGATAGGCTGCCCATCGCCGTCGCACACAGGGCACTCTAAATTTACTATTGATACGTCAGCTTCAGTAATTAAGGGCTTTATTGAACCAAAGACTGATGAAAAGTTATTTTTTTCAAACAAATCTGCCACCCGCTCTTGTGGACAATAATCTCCAGCTACTAACACTTTCATGACTTGTTCTTGATTATTCTCGGTAAACTGATAAAAATTTGTCTCTCGTCTTTAAATAGCATTATAATAGCAATATAAATAGATGTGGCAATTAGGGCATATACAATACTCAACCAAATACTGCTGGTGGCTGGAAGTAGCATAACTGCCAACATGCATAATGCAGCTAAGCAGGATGGCAAAATATTAGTAAACATCCTTCTCACAGGCATTTTAATCATTAAGCCCATAATACATAGATTGACAGCGATTAATTCTAAACGCACTAACGAACGGGCTACGTATAATGTCTCAAAGCCATATTTTACCGTTATTAATACTGTCGGCCAAAGTGCAATGATATGTAAAATTTGAGCTAATACCGATAGTTTGGGTTTCCCCTTTGCTCTATATACCTCACTACTATAATGGCTCAAAACTATTGTGACAGAACTTGTCAGTGCCCAAAGGCCAATAAAACCAGCTGCCTCTCCCCATTGATCTCCCAGAATAATTTCTGTTGCAAAATCCCGAAAGAGAAAAATACCAACTCCAAGTGGAATAACTAAAAGACCTACTAACTTTTGGAAGCGGAAAAAGAGACCCTGGAACTCTTTCTCATCGTTCTGCAACCGAGACAATGCAGAAAAGAGAATAGGCGTAGTAATGGCTGTGACGAGCCCCATGATTTGACCAACTAAGGTTGAAGAAGTTTTGTATAGTCCTAAGTAGTATTGGCTTAACATTGTGCCGACTATAAATACATCAACATAATTTGTCAACCAGATGCTTATGGCCTCAATCATGCTCCAAACTGTGAATGAGAACATCTCTTTTAGCTTAGCAAAACTATAGAACAAACGAGGTTTCCACTTGGAAAATGCTGTTAGTAATACTGCATTGACGAGGTTGACGATGATAGTTCCTATCACAAGGGCCCAATAACTACGCAACCAGAATGCCAAAGGTACGGTAACGAGCAATGGTATAAGTGTTGATACAATCCTCACTCTTGCAAGTGTCTTAAAGTCCAAGTCACGTTTAAATAAAGCCATTTGTATGCTGCTGAATGCTGCCAGAGGAATGGAGACGCAAGCAATGACGAGTACATGGCCAAGTCCAGGATTTCCTACCAATTCGGCCAATGGAGCACTAAAAAATGCTATAATGCCCCAAATGGCAAGTGACATTATAAGATTGCTCCAAAAGGCAACATTTGTGCTTTCATCCCGATCCTCTGCATCTCGAAACTCATGCTGAATTAGATACTTTTGGAATCCTGCATCGGTAAATATCTCCGCAAAAGTGATAATCATCATAAGCGTGGTCACCACACCAAAGGCCTCTGGTGTGAGTAATCGCGCAAGAAACATGCTGGAGATAGGAGCAACTAACTTGGCCGCTACCTCTCCAACTGTAGACCATTTTGTGGCAGTCCTAACTTTTGTATTAAGTGTCTTTGACATTTTCTTCGATTTGTAATTATCAACCGATAAGGAATCGGCCTGCTTTGGTCATGCGCATCAAGTATGATATGAGTAATGATCCTGTAAGGGCAATTACAAATCCAATCCATGGCAGCCAAATTGGGCCAAATATTTCAGGAAGTGCAGTATAGAGATATAGTCCTTTCAGTATAAACTGCTGAAACAAATAAACTCCCATGCATAGGCCACCTATCTTAATGACCCATTTCGGTAGTGGGGTGGAACGTTTCGTTTCCAACAATCCAACTATTGCGAATAACATTGTTAAACCAATAGAGGCATATATCAATCTCGTGAAATTAGATAGCGACAATGCTATCGCCTTCTCAATCATTTGATTATCTATCCAATCCCCCCTCCCGTTAACAATAACGTTTTTTACGGATTCTCGAAATAGTGTCAACGAAGGAAAAGCTATGGCAAAGGAAATAAACAACGTTGCCGCATAGATAGGTTTGTAAAATCTCTTAAGTTTTATATCATTTCGTTGTAAAAAGTACCCCATATAGAAAAAAAACATGAAGTACAGTGCAGAACCCATCTGAAGCGGTAATGGAACGAAAGAGAAAATAGAACAAATAATAAGGACCGCTATAATGTGGCCGATACGCAACTTCAATTTCTCGATGATCCAGACTCCAACAAAACACCAGAAGAGCATGGGTAAGAACCACATGTGACCATAGCCATTGACTAAATCATATAGAGTTTTCGTAATAGGTTGTTTAATATTGCCAAGCAGCAAGATGTAAAGAAAACTGAATACCATGCAAGGCATAATTAACCTTTTTAATTTCCCGAAGAAAAGACTTCTTGCCTCTAATTTGATTTCACCCTTTGTTCGAACCTGGTATCCGAACACATACCCTGATACAAACACAAAAGTTTCAAGCATAAAGGCATAACTCAACTTGTCGAGCCACCAATATGTCTTAATCTCTAGGAAGCCCGGAATTGGATTCCACGCACTTCCGTATATGGCAAATGCATGGTAAAAAACCAGAAGCACTACCAGAAAGGGCCGAATGATGGCCACGTTTGTGAGTAGATGCTTATTATTTGAAGTGTTATCTTGCATGTTCTTATTACAGAAGACTGTGAAGTTTAATCTGATGCATTAGTTTAGAAGTATATAAACGTGCACCAGCATCATTCATGTGTGTTCTATCCTGAAAGTAATGCTTATCACTAGATATTTCGGGATCATTACTATCGAAAAATAAAGGAATACCATATTGCTCGCATAACTGTTTGACAGGGTCATAATACTGTTCATCTCCCTCTACCTTATATGTAGGAGAGACACAGAAGACCAAGGAGATACCTTGGTTTTGAGCTTTTTTTATAAAGTTTTTTATGAACGCCATTTTTAAGGTGTCAACAGTTTCTTTTTCTCTCACCATTACTTCAGGTTCATAATCCATAGCCTTGTGTATAGCATAATATCCTTTGGGATAATTGGTCATTGGATGTATATAATTTCCAATAATTCGCAAACATGAAGTATTGAAACAATATAGTTTAGACATCATCATTAATCTTGTCCTTGAGTTCACCTGCCAAAAAATAGAATCAATCCCCGGCTCTCGGTAATATGGTTTCAACAGGTCCAAATACTTCATGTTGTCATCTTCATAGATATCATATCCCGATACATCATAAATGATGAGTTTGGGCGAATAACGCTCAGTTATAATTTTCAAAAACCCATAGCTGAGAATTATACCGTTTCCGTCTTCTCCTGCGTTATAGCATTTTAAACAAAGACTATCTTCTATAATATCAGGAACATAATGATGCTTAGCGCGGGAAGAACCAAAAATCAACACCTCCTCGTTCGATTCTTTGCAGGTGTAATGACGGCTCTTTGTGCCACCTCCCTTTGAATGATCGTTCATGTATTGGCATGCAACACCATAAAGAATGTCCACCCCTGCCACAGAAATGAAAAACAAGAGAATCTTAATCAAAAACTTCTTCATTTCCTCTAAAACCTAAAAGTTAACGTAAATGAACTGACCACTATCAAGGACACCGAGTGTAATTGTCATTGCGAACAAAATAAAATAAACACTCCATCGGACGAAACCTTTCTGGAGAAATACAAATCTTGTCGGCAAGAATTCATCTTTAATATCTTTGAAAAACAGTATTGCTAAAGCGACCAGTAATATTAGAATAGTGTAAATCTCCAATCCGCTCAAGTTAGGTGCTCCATAACTAGTGAATATCTTCCCTACTACTACTACTGCACTTGAAATGTTAGGCATGCGGAAAAATATCCATGCGAAGTTTACCAACAGGAATGTAATAATAATCCTTATGGTCTTAACAACCCAACTATTTCCTTCATACTTTTGCAACCCCAAAACCTTTTCGATAATCTGAAATATGCCATGCATACCCCCCCAAATAATAAACGTCCAATTGGCTCCGTGCCAGATACCACTCACGAGGAATGTCACGAAAATGTTCCAATATGTGCGTGATTTACTGCAACGGCTTCCACCAAGTGGGATATACACTTGTTGTGTAAGCCATCTTGTCAAAGAGATGTGCCATCGTTTCCAAAAGTCGGTGATACTTACCGCAAAATATGGTCTCCGGAAGTTGTTAATCAGATTGAAACCAAGGGTTCTTGCAACACCGATGGCCATTAGAGAATACCCAGCAAAGTCACAGTAAATCTGCAAGGAGTAAAACACACTTGCAGTGAAACAAGTTGTGCCGTTGTAGTGAATATAATTAGAGTAAACAGTATCCACAAATAATCCCAAGCGATCGGCTATTACCAATTTGATAAACATCCCCCATAGTAAGAATTTTAATCCTTGTTTTCCCTGTTCATAATTAAAAAAATGGGGCTTCTTAATTTGTGGGAGTAGTTCATTTGCCTTGCTGATAGGGCCAGACATCACTTGCGGGAAAAATGACACGAATAGCAGATAGTCCAACAAGTTAGTCTCCGCTTTCATTCTTCCATGATAAACATCCAACATATAACCTACAGCCTGAAAGGTAAAGAAAGAAATGCCGACTGGAACGGCCCAGTTTAGTCCTGGCATTGAAAATGACAAACCAATTGTTGTGAGTCCATTAGTCAGGCTCTCATTGAGGAAGTTGTAGTATTTGAATACCAATAATGGTAGTAGGCCTAAAAACGAAATAAAACATACAATTCTCTTTTTTTTCTTGGCTATTGCTTGGATTTCCAATAGGCGTCCGCCAAAGTAGGTAATCATCGTCACACCCAGAAGCACAAGTGCATAAGCTGGTTTCCAATTCATATATAGCAGATAACTCGCAAAAATTAGAAACGCCTTCCGCCAGTCATTAAACCTAATGGGTATCAACCAATATATCCCAAAAATGAATGGATAGATTAACCAAAAACTAAAGTTATTGAACGCCATTATTGACAATATTCGCTATTTGCCGACATATCCGAATTTAATTTCAGATCCACTATGCCCAATAAGAGTCGTTACGATTCTATTAGGACTGCCTTTCTCAAAGTTCGTCTTAAGTGTCACTCCTCGCCCTACATTCCAAAATACTGGTTTAGTTTGCCCAAATCGAACATTATTTTTTTGCCCATTGTAAATATATGAGACGCCACCTTTCTGTACAGAGAAATCAATTGTATATGTCTTACCCCCTTGAATACATACTATTTGGAACGAGTGGTCTGTCCCAACTTGGTAGTTATAGTAGATGCCTTTTTGGGGGATGTCTTTTACATTGATAAAATACTTGCCAGAAGACGTAGAAGAGAAGGACTGGTGAACCGCACCTTTAGATAGTCCTTTTGTGTCTAATGTTAGTTCTGAATCCATTGCCCGAGTAGATAGTGGGGTCTTGGCACCACTATAATTGCTTAGGTATGTATTTTTGTCAACTGAAGCATTCTCAACTTTATTATTCTTAACAACAACTTGATTCGCAACGAAATAATGCGTAATCGGCGTAACGTTGATGAGCGTATTATCTACAATCGAAATTGTTCCGTGTGAGAAAGTCTTATATTTGTCATCGTACAACTGATTAAGCAAAACTATAGACGAATGACGATTGGTTCTAAAAATGTTATCATGCATTTCTATCTCCGAACAATCGTATGCAGAATTCGAGAATAGTAGATAACCAGTGAACTCCGCACATTCAAAATAATTGTTCATTAGTTTGAAAGAGCCATATTTGGCTGACAAGTGCCTGCCATCCAAAACTATTTCAGGATATATCACAGAATTGTTTTGCCAAACATATTCGTCAATGGGTGAAACATTACAAAATATGCTGGTTTGTATTGATGACTTGTCTGCTCCTTTGGTAATATATTTCTTCCCATCACAAATAAAGATGTTGTTCACGTATCTGCGTGATGATTTTACACCAAATGGTTCCAGTGGATTCATTTTGCTTTTCCCTATTTCATTTTGAGGTTTGGAAGTTCCATCCTTGGCATAGGACATCATATTCTCTACGTAGTTATTCTTGTAATCAACATCCACGCAGGATAGATATGCATCATATGAAGTATAGCCTTTGGCTTTCTTGTCTGAGTAGTTTACAATGTCCTTAAGGTAGTTGTTAGAGAAAGTACATTTTTTTGCGATGACAAGGGCCGAACAATAATAGGAAGGATCTTGCATTTCTTTCCCAATAAACACATTGGAATCTATGGTAACATCACTGCTTGAACTAATAATTTCTTCCATCCATGGATTAGTATTTTCCTCTTTCGGATGAGTTCGTCGTGAATGATTATGGGCAAGATAGATTGGGGCATGAGAAAAGTTTGTAAATATGTTGCCCTGAAAAAGGCACTTGTTTAAGAAAGGCGCATCTAAGGTTATGAATTTTGCAGTTTGATCAGCTCGACAATTTTTTACAATAAGCGAATGTATACCAAAGTTGGTCTTCAAAGGGTTTGCATACTTGAATTCAAGACTGACTATGCGATTGCATGAAAAGTGACAGTTAAGAAAAGTGAGTGTTCCAGTCGTTATTGAAGGATGTTTTTCCCTTGACCCACATACGATGTCATCAGAAAAGCCCTTTTTAGAGCTGCTGAAATGTACACCATTCGCGTAAATTCCACCGCCATTAGTTACATCAAAGGCATATTTTGAAAAGAGTAATTTACCTCCGTATAAATGGATTTGATAGTCCAATAATAATGGCTTAGGAAAAGACACATAGTATGTTCCATCAAAATATACATTTAATCTATTCTTTACTATAACTTGCAATTTTGAATAATTGAAGTCATGGTAATTTTGTGAGTTTGGTCTTAATCCAAGTTCAGAAGCGGTATATATTGGAGCAATTCTTTCCCACTGACCGGCCAATCGACACCCCAGTTTTTTGTCTTTTCTAAAACAATATTTTGCGTCTTCCCCCTGAAGATTCCCGTTCTCAAGGTTGCCATTGCGTAATACCAACACAGAATTTTGGGGAAAGTTAATATTCTTCCCCTTTAAGTCATATGTTCTGTCAACCACATATATTGCATTCTCGTATGCCAAGAGTTTATTTAGTTCTTGTTCCTTGTTCAATACAATATAATGCACCTCCGCTGGCGTATTCGCTTTCAGTAAGGCTTTATACTTGGCATCGCCAATTTCCTTCGCTGCTTCATAGGAAGTGGGTACGGTTTGTGCTGGTATGTAAGAGAGCACAAGTAAGTTGGTGATTATGAAGAGTAATAACCGCTTAATCATTTGTGCAGTGGTTTATGCCTCAAAAGTTTGAAGACCATATTCCTTATACCATTTTGCGAAGCGTCTAAGTCCCTCGCGGAGGGTTATTTTCGGGGTAAATCCGAAATCACGTTGCAATGCAATTGAATCTGCATAGGTTACAGGGACATCACCGGGTTGCATGGGAACGAGTTCCTTATGACTCTCGAAGTCGTAATCAGCGGGTAGAATACCTGCACGGATGAGTTCTTCCTGAAGAATGGTGACGAAGTCGAGGAGATTCTCTGGCTGGCCGCCACCTATATTATATATCTTGTATGGTGGAACGGGGAGACCATCCTCACCCACCACCTTCTCTGGGGCATGTTGCATGACACGGATGATGCCTTCGACGATGTCATCGACATAAGTGAAATCGCGACGGCAGTTGCCGTAGTTGAATATCTTGATAGTCTCTCCTTTTACCAGTTTATTAGTGAAACCGAAGTAGGCCATGTCGGGCCGACCGGCAGGACCATAGACGGTGAAGAAACGGAGACCTGTGGAGGGTATGTTGTAGAGCTTGCTATAGGCATGGGCCAGGAGTTCGTTGCTCTTCTTCGTTGCGGCATAGAGAGAGACAGGATTATCCACGCGGTCGTCGGTGCTGAAAGGCACTTTCTTATTACCACCATAGACCGAGCTGCTGCTGGCGTAGACTAAATGCTGGACACCGGCATATTTACTATTTACGGATTTACCATTTACCATTTCCTTGTCATAAGAATGGCGGCAGGCCTCGAGGATGTTGTAGAAGCCGATGATGTTGGACTGGATGTAGGCATCGGGGTTGGTGATGCTGTAGCGGACACCGGCCTGGGCTGCGAGGTTGACAACGATGTCGAACTGCTCCTCGGCAAAAAGATTGTCAATTAAAGTTTTATCTGCCAAATCGCCCTTCACAAAGCGATAGTGATGCTCTGGATGCTCGGCAATCTTTTTCTCAATGAGATTCAAACGGTATTCCTTCAGACTTGGGTCGTAGTAGTCGTTGAGGTTATCTAACCCTACGATTCGTACGTTTTCTCCATTGAGTCCTTCATCTAAGAGTCTCAGTACGAGATTTGCACCGATAAAGCCGGCAGAGCCGGTGACGAGGATGTTCATTTTGATAGTTGAATAGCTTAGTTGTTTAGTAGTTTAATAGTTTAAGCACCCTTTCTCCTTGAGGGGCAATGCAAGTTCTTGAATGAATCAAGCGTCACAAGGGCCGAGCGAATCGTTTAAGCTCCCTTTCCCCTTGAGGGGCAATGCAAGTTCTTGAATGAATCAAGCGTCACAAGTACCGAGCGAGGCGTCAGCATTGGGGAGGCTCAGCCGACGGAGGGCAGGGCTGGGGAGAGAGGTTTCTTATGCCTTTGTAAGTGCGCTGCACTTCTTCGTAGCTTTGGAGGTTGCCGATGTCGTAACGACGGCCAGGCATCTCCATGGCATGGACGGGGACTTTGGTGCAGAGCCAGGCGATGTAACTGCCAGGGGCATCGATGCCACAACCTTGGCGAATACCTTCGCTGACGAGTTGGGCATCCTGCGTGGTATAATAATAGAAAGGTGGACAAGCCCAGTGCGTGGCTGGTGTGGGTGACTTCTCTGTCATGTTAACTACAAGGTCGTCGTCGTTGACAGTGACGACACCACACTTAAGGAGGCGCTGCTCGGATGGCTCATAGAAACGCATAATGCAGGAGGTGCCTTTCTGCTGGGCGTAGCGGATGAAGTGGGTGAGGCTGAAGTCGAGGACATTGTCTCCTGCAATGACGAGGTAACCATCGGAAGGGGCATTACCTTGGGCATTGACATGCTGAATGGCGAGCTCAATGTCGCGGACAGCTCCGAGACGGGTTTCGTTGGTGGATGTGCCGTCGTCTAAGATTGTGATAGGTGATAGGTGATAGTTCTTGCTTGGGCAAGCGTCCCGTTGGGCCGAGCGGACAGGTGAGAATGAAGAATTACTATTCTTCTTTTCTGCCCATTCCTGGAAGTGGGGGGCGAAGCGATGGTTGGAGATGACGATGTATTCGTCGACGAGGCCGCAGGTGGCGATGTCATCGATGAGCCAGTCGAGGATGGTCTTTTCCCCAACCTTCAAGAGTGGTTTTGGGAAGTTCTCGGTGAGGGGATAGAGACGGGTGGCGTAGCCTGCGGCGAGAATGAGAAGTTTCATTTTGATAGTTTAAAAGTTTAGTAGCTTAAAAGTTTAACAGGTTAATGTTTACCGCTTAAAGTTTTTGAGTTATGGATGATAGTTCCCTTCCCTTGAGGGGCAATGCAAGTTCTTGAATGAATCAAGCGTCACAAGTACCGAGCGAGGCGTTAGCATTGGGGAGGCTCAGCCGACGGAGGGGATAGATGGGGAGAGGCTTATGCCGTCGGCGCTGTGGCAGACGTGGATGGAGAACTTGCCTTCGAGATTAGGGAAGGTGCGGAGATATTCGTGGGTGATTTTATGGGTGATTTCTTCTGTGTAGTTTGGATTCGCCAGTGCCATGCAGCAGCCTTTGAAACCGGCACCGCTGAAGCGGCCTCCGTAGATGCCATTGGTGTGAAGCATGATGTCGTAAAGTGCTTTCAGTTCTGGCGAACCTGTCTCCCAGTTGTTGATGCTCGACCATCCACTTTCGAAACTGAGACGACCATAGGTTTCGAGGTCGCCTTGGCGCCAAGCTTCTGCTCCAGCCTCAACACGTGCATATTCTGTAAACCAGTGTTCGGCCCGACGGCGCCAAGTGTCTGGAAGACGGTCTTTGTATTGCTCATAGACTTCACGGGGAACTTCGCGAAGATTGGTCTCGGCAAACTTACCATAGGGGAGGCCGGCATAGGCTTTGAGGGCGTAGGCTGCAGAGCGGCATTCATCGACACGCATGTTGAAAGCACTGCCTGCCAGGGTGCGCTCCACTCCACTGAAGAGGATGAGGATGTCGTAGTCGGGCATCTGGGGATGGGTGGGGATGAGTTCGTACTCATCGGTGCGGGTGTCGAGATAGAGCAGGTGATTACGTTTGGAATATATTTCGCAACTTTGGTCGAGTTTACCACTGCTTACGCCCACATAGTTGTTCTCAACGGATACGGCCATCTGGATGAGTTCGAGTGCTGATGGTGTGAGGCTATTGACTCGACATAGTGCTCCGAGGAATGCAAGCGTGACGGCGGCAGAGGAGGAGAGTCCTCCAATGGGAAGCGTACCTTCGATGACGCCACTCATACCGCGACGAAGCGGATAGCGGCGAGCGAGTTCAAGGGTAGCTCCGCGTAGGTAGTCGGCCCAGTCGCCTTGTCGCTGGGCAGGTACTTGCGCAATGTGCCATTGGGCGCGTTTGTCGAACTGCAGGGAGCAGAGTTCGACGACTCCGTTTTCCTTCGGTCGGTAGGCAATGTGGATGCCTTTGTTGATGGCCAGTCCTGTTATCTTTCCCAGATTGTGGTCGGAGTGTGCTCCGATGGGGCAGATGCGGTAGGGGCAGAAGGATATGCCCTCTGGCTCTTTATGATAAAGTTCTTGAAATTTTTGTTCGCAGGTTAACATGATTGTATATAAGGTTAACGTTTAGGGTTTACTTTTATAAAAGTTTAAAGGTTTAATCGTTTAAAAGTTTAATGGTGTAAGATGTGGGATGTGATTATCCGATTCTGAGGTACTCCGTTCTTACTGCTGAAGAAATCGTTGCAGCTAATACTTACATTCGTTTTATTATCATCTTCACAAGATGCTTCTTCATTTCATCGGCCAAATCCCTGTCAACCTGCATCTTCTGACTCTGGATAGCCGTCAGTATTTGGCTTATTTGACTGGCATAATTGGCTTCAACAGGAGTAAGATACCCTCTATTCTGGTAAATCAATAGGAGATGGTTATACGCCACACTCATCTGTTGCCACATCTTTCCCAACTGCATCTCCTTTCCTACCTTGTCCAATATAGACCATCGGGAATACAATTCATCAAACTGCTCAAATATGTTATTTGTAATCAAGAACTAACTATTATGAACACGAATTACTCAGATTGGACGGATAGTCAGGAGCGCGGCTTCTGTCAAGCGTTTTTTAATTTCTCTTTCCAACCTTTAAAATATTGGGCAAGCCCGGTATTTGCTCCGCCTCGGAATGTACGACCATTCTTCAATCGGTCTAACAATTCACCTACCTGTGCTGCATTGCCGCTGGTCCACCCCAATTCCGTTACCAAGATGTCCTCTATTTGCGACGAAATTACTGCTGGTAGGTATTTGTTAATAGTCCGGATGTAAGTCTTACAGGTGTCCTCATCATCGGGATGATGGAAGTCCCTTGACTTAAACATCCTAACATCCATTTCTTTCAATGCTATTCGGAGTAGAGACAGATTTTCATCTTCCTTTTTCACGTCCTTTATCTCATCACCATAGACGCATTCTGCATTCCATCTCTTTACCCATCCCGCCAGCTCGTCTTTGAGCCACGAGACTGCCATGATATACTTTGCGGAACGGAAGTCGTCAACTTTCTGCACTGCTTTTGAATCCATATGACAACAGATAACAATGCATGACTGTTGGTTCCAGTCGTTGAACGTACGCTCTGTTGAGCACTGTACGGGTTGGGCTATACCCTCGAACCGCACTGGCTGCTTTAACATCTTGTTCACGTTATCGGGGCCAAAGATTCGGGCTACGGTATCGAAATTGTTTTTTGTATAGCTATACAACACAATGCGGTTGACATCAGCGTCTTTAGCACATATCGCGTTCGCCTTTTTCAAACAAGCCACTATCGCCTCAGTCACCGGCCCTTGTACATTCGCGTAATATCTGTTATTCATTTGCATTCTCGGTTTTGTATTTATGGGTAAACTATTGTCTACTCCACGTTCAATCTATTTGACAGGATGATAAGGTCATCAACCTCAGTCTTATTGGTTCTCTCTTCCAGAAAAAGTTTAAATGGTGCAGAACACTTTCCCAGAAAATACCCGTAGAGCAAAGAATGAACATCCTCTTTCTTGTAACGCATAGCTTTCTTACGTATATCATCAGAGTCCTTGAATTTAGATATATTCAAACGTTTACGAATAAAAGAGGCGTTCATTGTTGCCAGCATCTCGCTCTTCAGAACATTGTTTCTTTTTCCCAGCAATCTGCCCTTAATTGTATCATCAACACCAAGCTCAAATACAGAGGCCTTGGCTTTAGCAGCTTGTTTAATCTTGGGAAGATGTTCGATTGTTGTAAATACCAATGTATGGTCAAAAATTTTTGAGTATTCAGAAATCTGTTCTGGCAATCTCCTCAAATCATCCTTCGCACTCTTTATTTCAATAGCATAGGTTTCACTTTTATATAATGCCAACAAATCTACTACTTTACGGCTGCTACCATACTTTACTTCATCGCCAATAACTACGCCTCCGAACTTTTCTATCAAAAAATCTATAACCTTAGCTTTGATAATATCAGCCGGTCTTATTGTTAATGCCATGTATTATAAACCAAGTCTAATAACCTGTTGACTAACGTGAGTATTCATTCTGACAGAAATCCAAAAGGACGGCTGCGATGATGGTACTGAACCCATTGAACATTCAACTATCTGACGTATGCCCCATATATTTATTAGACTTAATGGGAACCTTGAATCAGCAGTAGCAAGTCTTGCAACCTGTTCATAGGTTGAAGAATAAGCAGTAGTTCCTTTAGGTCTGCGGCGTCTTTTGTAATAAACCAATGTAGGAAGTGCTACATCGATTTTGGGTAGCCATCCATTAGCCATGACTATGCCGTCGTTACGTTGAGGATTAACTGTTCCATAGTCCCCGTATATTAAATCACCATGCTCTTTACAAACACTATTATATAATTTTATCTCGGAGAGAGGTATATCATCAGCAAATTCATCGTTGGTTTCTGCCACATTATTAGGATATGTGGTAGAGGCTAAAGCAATTTTATAGTTTCTTCGCCCCAGTGCGTTCTTGATGTTCTGTATAATATTCTTGCATACAGCAATCGTTGAGCTAACAGATGAAGTTGGTACATATTCGCAATCCACAACAACCAACAACTCCTTTTCATCAGGGAAACAGTTTGAGATTAACTTCAAGTCCTCTATTCCGTCCTCATTACCTATTGAGTAGCGATACATGATACTATCAAAACGTGTATTCAACTGCTGAACCTCAGACTGGACATTATCCTCAAAATTATCATCATCATAATTCAGAAGTACAGAAGGTATAATAGTTTTGAAGTAGCCTTCTACCCGAAGGTCATCCAACAGTTTAATCCATTCTAAATAACCACCTTCTGAACCATATAATTCATCTATCTCTGGAGAAGATAGCGCTTCAATTGAAGTAACATCAAATGCAATATCACAACCACGGTAAATCTCCTTAACCTTCTCAATTAACTTGAAATACGGATAAGACACCTCTTTTGTTTCTTTAGAGGTGGTTTTGCGGCCTCTGGTCAACTCAACAATGGGTAGAATTTTGTCGAGTACTTCATGTGAAAGGTTAGACATAGCCCTCAACTCTGCCTGAGCAGTCTTGGCAATAACGCAGTATTTCTTCTCCATTACTCTTTGGTCTTATAGTTCAATTCTTTCACTCTATAAAGCATTGCAGCAGAAGATACACCAAATCTGGAAGCTAAATCTGCCACACTACGGACATTCTCTTTGTCAATGAGTTGGCGTACCTGCTCCTCTGGCATCAACAGTTCAGAAGCAAACTTGTTGGCCGTATACTCCAAATTATCTGAAGTCAGTCCTCTAAAGAATGTGGTATCCACAAACTCTTTCTCATCATCTTTGTGGTAAACGAAGTGACCCAATTCATGAGCAATAGAAAAACGCTGGCGTGCCCTACTATGTACTTTGTTTATACGAATCAACCAAATGTTATCTTGCTTTGAAAGAGAGCCTGACAAAGTGGAATCCATATCAGTATACTCCAACTTGACATCCGGTATAAACTGTACGAGTTTCTCCACATCTAGGGTCACCCCGTCGTAGCAATCGTTCTGTCTGCCCAGATTTCTCAAATCAGAGGCAGAGCGCAACAGAACAAGAGAAGCATTCTTCTGAGTGCTTTTGTTCTGCTCAACGTTTATTTTTCTTTTGCCTCTTGTTCCCATTCTATTCTGCGGTATTATGTTCGGTATCAGTTTCTTCTGCTTTATTTGCTACAACAGCCTCTGGCACTGCTGCGCCATTATTATTAGTTTGTTCTGGATAGATAGTAGCTTTTTCTGATACATGTTCCTGCAAATCTGCCACTACATTAAACAACTCCTGCTGTTTTTTCTTAACGTCATCAAGATTTGTAGTAAGGCCAGCTATATTCTTTCCGCATATTTCCATATCAGCTGTCAATCCATCAACCTCCTCTTTTGTAGGTATTTTATCATCTATGCGTCCACCTATGGCAGAATTGATAACTTCATCAATATGCTTGGAATCGCTTAGCATACTACGCAACTCATCAATAATCTTCTGGCGTTGTTTGTCTTCAAGGTCTTTTGCCTTATTTTCGAGTTCCTTGGCCTTTTCTTCAAATTTGCCCTCAAACTTACTTCTGATGGTCATGTATGTTACTATAGTGAACAATACAAACAAGGCGGTCAGTACAGCGACTAACGTATTGTAATAGTCGGTAATACGGGAAGCAAACTCGTCAGAAGAAAGTAACTCTCCGTTTTCGCGCATCTTTTGCAAGAAAGCAGCATTGATAGCAGATGTATCTACCTGATGCGAATCCGCGAAAGTAGTTTTAGCCTCACCAGTAATGACAAGTGTTTGAGTGGCATCTGTTAACGACTTAACAATAGCCTTTGTCGTATCATGAGCAGAGCTATATGGCTTTGCCAATACAGAAAATGACATTCCTGTAATAGCAATACCAAGAATCAGGATAGCTATATATCCGATTCGCACACCTAATTGTTTATCTTTTGCCATACTACTGTTTATCGAACCCCATTCTTAATTGCCGCCTAAAGCGTTATTACTTTACAATACCTTTCTCCATGTATTCAGCTAAGTTGGTTCTCACTTTGGCGGCACCTTATGCGGGCTCACCATGTCCATCGCTCTTCCCTCAGAATGTGGCCGTCTATGTCTGGAACATACTGGAAAGTTTTACTTTTTCTTCATTGTAAGCTTTTCCGAATAGTTTATGGCTTCCCGATAAATTGCTCTTCTTTCATCAAAAGTTGCCACTCTTCCTTTCTTTGTATAAATCTCGGACTCCTTAGCCGCTCCAAAGTCTGCAAGAATCTCTTCTTTAATATATTGGCATTGTTCTTTTGTTATTGTCATCCGATGTTCACTGAACTCAAGGACATAGTCATAAAAGACTTTCAGTTCTGTCTCATTTGTTAATACATTCTCTGTGTCTTTATCGACATTTTGGTTCTTTTCCTTGAGTTTGTTATATGTTTTGATTGCTATACCCTTAATGGCGTCCCATGCAATGCCGCTAAGAATAGCACTTCCTAACCATAGCAACACATCAGATGCATCATGTAAACAGAAATGTAATGACGAATGAGTTTCTTCTGCTTCCTTGCGGTACTGATACCCATATCTGACTGCGTTTCTTACTTCCTTGCTGTATGATAGTCCTTCTTTGTATTCTATCATTGTCATTCAATGCAGTTATTCAATACATTTATCTCTTGGAGAACGGGGGTGGCTATCTGTATTGTCACCTTCTATAGAACGCCCATCGATACCGTGGGTCATTGGGTAGGTTCAAAAGATGCTTATGAAGGAGTGCCCCTTCTGGGCCATGGATATGTATGTTTGAACAAAACTCTTTCCAATATTCTAAAGCGCCAGCATAGTACGAGTCAAGTTCTTCCTCGGAGAAGTGCTGCTTGTTTTTGGAAGAGATATGGAAACCTTTGCTTTGCAACTGCTTGATGATATTGCGATGTGACATGCCAGGGTTTCAGAATTAGTGAGTATGGGTTCCATGGGGGTAAAAGTTTCTTGCTCCTCTTCGCTACGCAAGCGTCACTCCTGCGGAGATGCCGAGCGAATCGTTTAATGTTTAACGTTTAACGGTTGGTGCATCTCAAGGATTATTTCGTCAGCTATATACAGGTCGCTGTATAGGTACAGACCGCTGCGTTCGTCGTGTAGGCGCTTGCAGGTATCACTATTGTAAAATAGGTCAAGGGCCTTTTTGTATGGAATTGATAATTTTTTTGCCAGTGCCACTACAATGCACCCGATCTGTTGCCACAATAGGATCTCTCTTACAGTTGTGCTTCTTTCGCTCATAGTTCTATAGTTCCAACAAAAGTTAAATACTTATCAACTAATGTCTGATTAAGAAAAGCCATCTGGTGGTTAGGCTGATGTTCTGCCAAGCGCTTCAATGCAGTGGCTTTTTCCATGTCGCCATACATATATAGTCGGATAGTATCAATGACGCGGTCGTTGGCAATTCCGCCTTCAATGAAATCGAACTTTTCCCAGGGCCTTTCTCCAAGTCTGCTGGCAACAATAAAATCCATCCAAGCCTCATCGTATTTTGGAAAATGCAGATAGCGGAACTCTGATACGGCTTTTTCTTTGTCAAAGTTATAAATGTTTACCTTTGGTGTATATGTTCTGTTGTTGAAGGCTACTTGTCGTGCCCATTTCTCGGCATGTTCTTGCAGAAGTGTCGTATAGAATCCTTTTCCGAAATCGAGGTTGTCGCGTCCTGCTAAACAACTGGGATGCTCAATGCGCGTGTCTGTACCGTGAAATAATTTCATCTTTTCTCCTCCTCCCATCTCTTAAGAGATGTAATTAGACTGTTTGTCAGGTTCTCCCGACTTTCTGTATGAAGTGTGTCGTAGAATGGAATTAGGTATTCGTCAATCATGCCCACAGCATCCATGCGCTGATAAATTTTTTCTGGGTCAACTCCTAGATGTTTTGCTACATCTTCGACACATGAAGCTACAAAGCCCATTAGTATTTGGTCTTTTGATAATTCGATTAAATCAGGCATCGTTTTAATGGGGGTGGTAAAAGTTTAACGTTTAAAGTTTCTTGCTCTGACAAGCTACGCAAGCGTAGGCCTTTGGCCGTCCGATTACTTGCTCCTCTTCGCTACGCAAGCGTCACTCCTGCGGAGATGCCGAGCGAACAGTTTACTTGCTTAGTAGCTCAAGTAGGTTAATAGCTTACTTGCTTAGTAGCTTAATAGATAGTGGTTTTTTGCTCTTTTGTCCATTATCTTGATCCTTAGACAGGTTCGTAGAAAGTGTCGGGGTGGTTGGGGTCGAAGATTTCGTTGCAGTACATGACGGTGACGAGGTCTTCGGTATCACTGAGGTTGATGATGTTGTGGGTGTAGCCTGGCAACATGTGGACGGCCTCTATTTTGTCTCCTGAGACTTCGAACTCTATTACCTCGGCCCCCGAGCCCCCTGAAGGGGAGCGTTGTGAATCCGAAGAGGGGTTCATGTTTCGCATCTGGATGAGGCCGTGCCCCTTGACAACGATGAACTGCTCGAACTTGGTGTGATGCCAATGCTGGCCTTTGGTGATGCCGGGTTTGCTGATGTTGATGCTGACCTGTCCTGCATTGAGCGTATGAACAAGTTCAGTAAATGAACCGCGCTCGTCAACATTCATCTTCAGCGGGAAGGCAACTTTTTCCTTGGGCAAGTAGCTAAGATACGTTGAATAAAGTTTCTTTGCAAAACTATTTGCAGGAATCTCTGGTATCATCAGCGTCTTTGGCTGCTCTGCAAACTGGTGTATCAGGTCAACAATCTCTCCGAGGGTCGCTTTGTGGGTTGTGGGGCAATAACAGAAAGCCCCCAAGCCCCCTAAAGGGGAGTGTGAAGCCCCCAAGCCCCCTGAAGGGATTGGGATAACCTCCAACCCGTCGAATTCACAGCGGTGTTCTTTGCCTTGGAGGCAGGCTATCATTTCATCTACCAGGTCGTCGATGTAGAGGAGTTCGAGCTCTACACTTGGGTCGTTGACCGTGATGGGGAGGTCGTGAGCGATGTTGTGGCAGAAGGTGGCTACGGCAGAGTTGTAGTTGGGACGACACCATTTGCCGAAGAGGTTGGGGAAGCGGTAGATTAAAACGCGTGGGGTTAAAGCTGCGGATTCCGCTGATTGGGCAGATTTCGCAGATTCTTCATGCTTTGCCTGCAGGAACTCCTGTTCGTAGCGGAAGAAGAGATCTTCGCCGGCTTTCTTGCTGCGGCCATACTCGGAGTTGCCGAAACGTCCCGTGAGGGAGGCTTGCTGGGAACTGGACAGCATGACGGGGCAACGGTTGCCGTGCTTCTTGAGGGTGTCGAGGAGGGTGGAGGCAAAGCCAAAGTTGCCTTGCATGAACTCGGACTGGTCCTTGGGGCGGTTGACACCAGCAAGGTTGAACACGAAGTTGCAGTCGCGGCAGTAGTTGTCGAGTTCCTCGGGTGTGGAGTCGATGTCGTATTCGTAGATGGCATCGATGGTTAACTCGGGGAAGCGTCGGTCTTTCCCGTCTTGTATGTTATGCAGTGTGGCGCAGAGGTTGCGACCTACAAATCCTTTGGCGCCGGTGATGAGAATTTTCATGTGTCAGCTTATTAGCTTAATTGTTTAATTGCTTAGTAGATACTTGTGCTTCAAGTTTATCTTCATAGGAATTGCAGAGACCATTTATCATTTTGGCAACTGCGTCAATCGAAGGCTTTATAGCCTCTACACTTTCTTCTGTTATATAATTCAAGTCTATAGCAATTAGCAGTTGGTTATAGCTTTCCATTAGTGAACCATACGATATTTCGAGGAAATGAATCTGTTCCTTTAAGGACTTACGACCACTGCCTTCTGCAATGTTTGACGGAACTGATACTATTGCCCTACGTATTTGATCACAAAGGGCATATTTTTCAAATTTGGGGAAACTGTCAAGTAAGTGGTATACATCTGCAACTAGTTTTTTGGCTTCTTGCCAAACTATCAGTTTCTCAAAAGAATAAACAATTCCCGTCATACGATTAACCAAGTAAGCTATTAAGCTACTAACCTACTAAACTAAAACTTCCTCCAGACCATCTTGTTGACGATGCCCACGTAGCTCTGGATGATTTTCACTACTTTAGTGCTGACGTTCTCCTCCACATAGTCGGGCACGGGGATGCCGTAGTCGCCATTTTGATTCATGGTTACAGCGGTATCCACAGCCTGCAACAACGATACCTCATCAATGCCTGCGATGAAGAAACAAGCCTTGTCGAGGGCCTCGGGGCGCTCGGTGCTGGTGCGGATGCAGATGGCAGGGAAGGGGTGACCTACGGAGGTGAAGAAGGAAGATTCCTCGGGCAGGGTGCCACTGTCGCTGACAACGGCAAAGGCATTCATCTGGAGGCAGTTGTAGTCGTGGAAACCGAGCGGCTCGTGCTGTATGACACGTGGGTCGAGCTGGAATCCACTTTGTTCGATGCGCTTCTTGCTTCGGGGATGGCAGCTGTAGAGGATGGGCATGTCGTATTTCTCGGCCATGCGGTTGATGGCGTTGAAGAGGGAGAGGAAGTTCTTCTCCGTGTCGATGTTCTCTTCGCGATGCGCGCTTAAAAGAATGTACTTACCTTTCTCTAACCCCAGCTTATTATGAATATCCGATGCTTCTATTTCGGCGAGGTTGTTATGCAGCACTTCGGCCATGGGACTGCCGGTGACGTAGGTGCGCTCCTTGGGGAGACCGCAATCGGCCAGGTAGCGACGGGCATGTTCGGAGTAGGCCATGTTGACATCGGAGATGATATCTACGATGCGGCGGTTGGTCTCTTCGGGCAGGCATTCGTCCTTGCA
>DGUV01000074.1:0-20240 GCA_002395775.1 Prevotellaceae bacterium UBA4301 | reverse complement strand
CCGGCCTCCATGTGGAAGATGGGAATGTGGAGACGCTTGGCACCGATGACGGAAAGGCAGGAATTGGTATCGCCCAGAACAAGTACGGCATCGGGCTTCACTTCCACCATCAGCTGATAGCTCTTTGCGATGATATTGCCCATGGTTTCGCCCAGGTCTGCACCCACGGCTTCCATGTAGATGTCGGGGTCGGCGAGTTTGAGGTCGCGGAAGAAGACCCCATTGAGGTTGTAGTCGTAGTTCTGACCGGTGTGGGCCAGCAGGGTGTCGAAGTATTGGCGGCATTTATTGATGACGGCTGCCAGGCGAATGATTTCGGGGCGTGTGCCGACGATAATCAGTAACTTTAATTTGCCGTTGTTTTGGAAGTGGTTCATAGATAAAGGTTTAACCATTTAAAAGTTTAACCGTTTAACCGTTTAACGGTTTAAAAGTTTAATTACTATGTGGTGCTTAGTGGGTTAGGGGCGATTGAGTTCTTCTTGGATGTATTGGAGAGAGGCGATTTTGGCCTTGGTCTCTTCGAGATTGAGGCGGCGGGTGTTGTCGCTGTTGAACTCGGTGAGGGTGACACGCTTTTCGTCGCCTTCTGTGAAGTACTTGTCGTAGTTGAGCGTGCGGTTGTCGGCAGGCACGCGGTAGAAGTTGCCCATGTCGATGGCCTTGGCACACTCTTCGTTGGTGAGCAGCGTCTCGTACATCTTCTCGCCATGGCGGATGCCGATGACCTTGATGTCCTCCTTCTTGCCGCCGAACAACTCACAGACGGCCTCGGCCTGGGTCTGGATGGTGCAGGCAGGGGCTTTCTGTACGAGGATGTCACCGTTCTCGCCATGTTCGAAGGCAAAGAGTACGAGATCGACAGCTTCGTCGAGCGACATGATGAAACGAGTCATCTTGGGCTCGGTGAGGGTGATGGGGTTGCCTTGGCGGATTTGGTCAATCCAGAGTGGGATGACACTGCCGCGCGAGCACATGACATTGCCGTAGCGGGTGCAACATATCTTGGTGTCGAGCGAACTGCGGCTCTTGGCTACGGCAATCTTCTCCTCAAGTGCCTTGGAGATGCCCATGGCATTGATGGGATAGGCAGCCTTGTCGGTGGAGAGGCAGATGACGCTCTTTACGCCAGAGTCGATGGCCACATCCAGCACATTGTCGGTGCCGATGACGTTGGTCTTCACGGCCTCCATGGGGAAGAACTCGCAGGAGGGCACCTGCTTGAGGGCAGCTGCATGGAAGATGTAATCGACGCCGCGCATGGCAGTCTTCAGCGTGGATTTGTTGCGGACATCGCCGATGTAGAACTTTATCTTGTGCGCTACGTCGGGGTATTTGGCCTGATACTCGTGACGCATGTCGTCTTGTTTCTTTTCGTCACGCGAGAAAATGCGAATCTCACCGATGTCGGTGCGAAGAAAGCGGTTGAGTACGGCATTGCCGAACGAACCTGTGCCCCCAGTGATCATGAGGGTCTTATCTTTGAAAATGCTCATTTATGAATGTTTTTTTTGAAATTATTGCATATCTCTGGTGCTTCGGCCTTCTGCTAAGGTGCAGAATGCCAAAGAATTAGGAACGCGGGTGGGGCTTTTGCGCCTCGCGGCGGCTGTGTGGGGCCCGAAAAAGTGATTCTTTAGAATCATCGCGCAAAGGTACGGATAAAAAAGCGAATGACCAAATGTTTACGAAATATTACATGGATTTCTGTCGGTTTGGCAAAAAAAGGAGGAAGTGTTTTGTACTTCGGGGGGATTTTCGTATCTTCGCCAACGAAACGCGTATTATTACTTGATTTTATGTCCTATTTGGTACTTTTTAAGCTTCTGGGTTCGCTGGCGCTGCTGATGTTCGGTATGAAGTCGATGAGCGAGGCCCTGCAGAAGATGGCGGGTCCGCAGTTGCGGCACGTCCTGGGTGCGATGACCACCAACCGTTTTACGGGTGCCCTGACGGGTGTGTTTGTAACCGCTGCCGTGCAGTCGAGTACGGCCACCACGCTGATGACGGTCTCGTTTGTGAATGCCGGACTTCTCACCCTGTTCCAGGCCATCTCGGTAATCATGGGTGCCCACATCGGTACGACGGTGACGGCATGGATCATGTCGTTGGGTTTCTCGTTCAACATCACCGACTTTGTGTATCCGGCCTTCTTCTTAGGCATCATCCTCATCTACATGAAGAGCAGGCGCATCATTGGCGACTTCCTCTTTGGTGTGGCATTCCTGTTCTTAGGACTGGGGACGCTGAAGGACACGGGCTTTGCCTTGGTGAACGACCCCGAGGCCAACGCGATGATAAGTAGTTTCTTCCAGCAGTTCAACGAACCGACATTCCTTAACAAGTTGTTCTTCCTGCTGATGGGTACGGTGCTGACCCTGTGTGTGCAGTCGTCGGCCGCCATCATGGCCATCACGATGATGCTGTGTACGACGGGTGTGCTGCACCTCGACCAGGGTATCATGCTGGTATTAGGTGAGAACATCGGTACGACCATCACCTCGAACATCGTGGCCATCTCGGCCAACGTGCAGGCCCGGAGAGCTGCCTTTGCGCACATGGCCATCAACGTGTTGGGCGTCATCTGGGTGATTCTGGTGCTGCCTTGGTTCTACGGCGGCGTGTGTCGTGTGGTGGGCTTCAATCCTGACATGGCTTCTACGACTCCGGGGTTTGCCGTCAAGGCATCGATGGTGCTGGCTACCTTCCACTCAGCCTTCAACATCAGTAACACCTTGCTGCTCATTTGGTTCATCCCGCAGATTGAACGCTTCGTATGCTGGGTCATCAAGCCTAAGACGCTGGACGACGAAGAGGACTTCAAACTGCACTTCATCACCTCGGGCATCATGAAGACTCCGGAACTGTCGGTGCTGGAGGCACAGAAGGAAATCGTCTCGTTCTGCGAGCGCATCCAGCGCATGTTCGGCATGGTGCGCGAACTGCTGACGGAGAAGAACGAGCAGAAGTTTGCGAAACTCTTCTCACGTATAGAGAAGTATGAGAGCATCTCGGACAACATGGAGTTGGAGATTGCCAACTATCTGGACCATGTGAGCGACGCCCACCTCAGTGACGAGACGAAGGCCAAGATCAGAGCCATGCTGAGAGAAATCTCGGAGGTGGAGTCAATCGGTGACTCGTGCTACAACATGGCACGCACCATCAACCGCAAGGTGACGGGCAAACAAGACCATTTCACCGAAGCACAGTATGACCACATCCACCAGATGATGCAACTGACCAACCAGGCCCTGACGCAGATGAACGAGCTGATGGGTGGCAGAAAGGAAGCCTACGATGTGAACCGCACGAGAAACCTGGAGAGCGAAATCAACAACTATCGCAACCAACTGAAGGCGCAGAACATCGTAGATATCAACAATCACGAATATACCTATGCTGTGGGTACCATCTACATGGACCTCATCAACGAATGCGAAAAACTGGGTGACTATGTGGTGAATGTCGTGGAGGCTCGCATGGGACTGCGTCAGCGACTGACTTCTTGACAAAACCTAAACTTTATCCCGATGAAACGGGTGCTTTTTGTTTCTCTCATACTGTGGCTTGCATCGGTGGTGCAGGCTCAGTATGTTTCGCAGGTGTGGTGTCCCGACCTGGGTGACGGAACGTACCAGAATCCCGTGCTGGACGCCGACTACAGCGACCCCGATGTGTGTGCCGTGGGCGAGGACTTCTACCTGACGGCAAGTTCGTTTAACTGTATACCCGGACTGCCCATCCTGCACAGCCGCGACTTGGTGAACTGGACCATCGTGGGGCATGCCCTTCAGGAGCAACTGCCCCGTGAGGTGTTTGCCAGCGTGCAACATGGGTGTGGTGTGTGGGCGCCCAGCATCCGTTACCACGAAGGACAGTTCTACATCTACTGGGGCGACCCGGACCGAGGCATCATGATGGTGAAAACCCGTGACCCGCGTGGGGAATGGGAGAAGCCCGTGTGCGTGATAGAAGGGCGGGGCATGATAGACCCCTGTCCCCTGTGGGACGAGGACGGGCGTTGCTATCTGGTGCATGCCTGGGCTGCCAGCAGGAGCGGTTTCAACTCTGTGCTGACCGTGCGCGAACTGTCGGCCGACGGTACGCAAAGTGTGGGGCAACCCGTGCTGGTGTTTGACGGCGGACTGGAAAACCATACTACCGAAGGGCCTAAGTTGTACAAGCGCGACGGGTGGTACTGGATACTGTGTCCCGCAGGCGGTGTGGAACAGGGCTGGCAGTTGGCCATGCGCAGCAAGACCGTGTATGGTCCCTACGAGGCCCGTACCGTGATGGCTCAGGGATGGAGTCTGGTGAACGGTCCCCACCAAGGAGCTTGGGTGACCACCCCGCAGGGGGAGGACTGGTTCCTGCACTTCCATGACAAAGGTCCATACGGGCGTGTGGTGTTCCTGCAGCCCATGGCATGGAAGAACGGATGGCCCGTCATTGGCAACGACCGTGAGGGGAACGGATGTGGAGAGCCTGTGATGACCTACAGGAAGCCCGTGCAGGGGAAGCGGAGGCAGAACCCGCAGGAGAGCGACGAATTTGACCGGCCCGCACTGGGTAAGCAATGGCAGTGGCAGGCCAACTATGACCCTGCGTGGGGAATGCCTACGGCGATGGGCGTGATGCGCCTCTACACGCACGACCTGACGGAAGGCACCCTGTGGCAGGCCCCGAACCTGTTGTTGCAGAAGACGCCTACGGAGAAGTTCTGCGTGACGACCCGTGTGACCATGGCGGCAAAGGCCGATGGACAGTATGGCGGACTGGTGATGATGGGGCGCGACTATTCGGCCGTGGTGGTGAGAAGAGTGGGCGAGGAGTTTGCCTTGCAGCAGTTGACTTGCAAGCGGGCCGACGAGGGGGGAGAGGAGCATGCCGTGACGCTTGCTTCATTGACGCCCACGCGCCGCGATACGATACCCTACAGCCCGGCCTTGTATCTCGATATCTATCTGCGCATGAAGGTGGCCGACGGATGGTGCACTTTCGCCTACAGCACGGACAACGAGCACTTCCAGGAGGTGGGCGAGCGTTTCCGCTTGCGTCAGGGCAAGTGGATTGGTGCAAAGTTCGGCTTTGTGAGCGAGCGCAGTCAGACTGCCGGGAATCGCGGTTGGCTGGATGTGGATTGGGTGAGGGTGATGTAAAGAGGTAATGTTTAACGGTTTAACAGTTTAACGGTTTAACAGGTTCTTGCTCCGACAAGCTACGCAAGCGTCAACTCCTGCGGAGGTGCCGAGCGAACGGGTTCTTGCTCCTCTTCGATACGCAAGCGTAGGCCTTTGGCCGTCCGATTACTTGCTCCGACAAGCTACGCAAGCGTCACTCCTGCGGAGGTGCCGAGCGAAGGGATTAAAGGTTAAGATATGAAAAAGATTCTTTTGATGTTGTGCTGTTGCATGGGCATGGCGGTGCAGGCACAGGAACTGGATGTGGATAAGGAGTTGGCATACTGCCATCAACAGGTGCTGCGGGCACTGGAAGAGTTGAAACCCTATGACTATCACATGCAGCCGCGGAACATTCTGGCTACGGACTCCCATGTGGGATGGAACGTGAGGAAGGCGTCGGGCTGGGAATGGTGCTCGGGATTCTGGCCCGGCATCCTGTGGATGGACTATATGGCCACGGGCGACAAACAGGTGAAGAAAGCCGCTGAGGGATATACCCAAGGCTTGTCGCGCATCATCAAGGACCCCATCGTGGACCATGATATGGGATTCCTCATCCATTGTTCTTATGGCAAAGGCTATGAGGCCACACACAACAGCAGCTACAAGAAGGCCATCCTGCGGGCCAGCGACTCGCTGGCTACGCTCTTTAACCCCAAAGTGGGCACCATACTGAGCTGGCCGCGCCACATCAAGGAGTATGGCGGCCACAACACTATCATGGACAACATGATAAACCTGGACATGCTCCTGTGGGCTTCGGAACACGGCGGAAAGCCCTGGTTTCGCGACATAGCCATAGCCCATGCGGCAACCACCATGCGCAACCACTTCCGCGAGGATGGGTCGTCGTACCACGTGGCCGTGTATGACCTGCAGACGGGACGTTTCCTGAAGGGCGTGACCCATCAGGGGCTGTCGGACCAGTCGATGTGGTCGCGCGGACAGTCGTGGGCCATCTATGGTTTTACGATGATGTATCGCCACACGCGCGATGCGGCCTTCCTGGAACAGGCCCAGCGGGCTACGGACATCTACCTGAAGAGGCTCAAGGAGACCAGCAACGACTGGGTACCCCTGTGGGACATGGATGACCCTCGCGGCTACCAGGGTGCGCCGAAGGATGCCTCCGCGGCTTGTGTGGTGGCCGATGCCTTGCTGGAACTGTCGGGCTTTGTGGGCGGACAAAAGGGTGCTTCCTATCGTCGGGCAGCCCTGCGCATGCTTTCAGACCTCAGCCGGAACTATCAGAGCCGGGAGCGGAATGTGGCATTCCTGCTCCACAGCACAGGCCATCATCCGGCCAATAGTGAGATTGATGCCAGCATCATCTATGCCGATTACTATTACTTGGAAGCCTTGTTGAGGTTGAAAGGGGCAATCACTCAAAAATAGATTACCAATGAAGAGAAATTTACTTACCAATGATTGCACTATCATTGGTAAGTAAATTCGTGATGATTGGTAAGTGATTTTCTGATCATTGGCCAATGTAGGGCCAATCATTGTAATTTCGGTTTCAGTTCATCGGGCGAATCGTTGGTGTGCATGTCCACCTTCGGCGCCTCGCGAGTGAAGAAATCGGTGATTCCATCGAAAGAAAGTGTCAGCGTGGGGCGGAATTCCTCGCTCTGCATGTAGAGCAGGATGGCCTGGCGCATCTGGCGGGCCACCAGTCGGTGGGTGAGGTCGCGGCTGATGTCCATGGTGGTCATGAGCAGGCGGCCCTTACCGACACGTGCCTCGAGAATCATGCCCAGTTTGCGGCTGAGGTGCCAGGTGTCGATGGGTTGGACGGGAGACTGGTAGTCGTGGGGCAGGCCCGTGAGGTTCATGACCTGGGCATTGTTGAGCAGTTCCCACCAGTTGAGGTTGCCCCATGTGTCGCTGGGGAAATGGCGGAAGATGGGGTGACGGGTGTCGATGTAGGCACCGGTGGTGTGGGGCGGGCGCATCTTGAACCAGCTGGTGTTCCAGAAGACCGGCAGATAGCTCTGGCGGATGTCGCTGCCCAGACGAACCTTTCCGGCAGCCGTGAGCAGAACCTTCCCGCCGCGCTGCAAGGTCTGACGGGCTTTGAGGTCGAGGGTGTCGGTCAGGTAGATGTCGTCGTTCTCCACCATCGGCAGTTCGCGGGGATAGACCCAGAAGTCCCAGGAGTTGCGCACCAGTCCCTGTGCCGCAGCAATGGTGAGTGTGAGTTTGGTGGGTTGGTCAAAGCGTTCCAGCGGCATGACGATGGTGCCCAGGTGGGTGTTCTTCCCGATGGGGATGTCCTGACTGGGCATGTGTCCCGTGTGGATGGTGTCGCCCTTGCTGTCGGCAATGATGTAGATGGGTTCGAAGTCGATGAGCCGACCATAGTAGGCATTGTAGAGTTCGATGGGCACCTGCAGGGTGTCGGCATTGCTATAGACGAACTTCGGGAAGCGGGCCAGGGGGACGATGGGGGAGCAGAACTGATGCCACTCCTCGGCGGTGCAGTAGCCCTTCTCCTTCCAGAACACGTTGAGCACACCCTCGAGGGCGGTGCCCTGTCCGCTATAGTCGTTGAGGCCCAGCAGCTGGAATCCCGAGTAGTCGGGCGTGCGCAGGTTGCGTTCTATCTCATACTTGTAGCAGAGTGTCTGCAGCTTGCCACTGGCCATGAGGAACTTCTCGGCCTGTTGTTCCATGCCATTCTGCCGAAGGAGGTCGGCAAAGATGTCGAAGTTGCGGGCACGGTTGACTCCCGTGTAGAGGCGACGTTCCGTGAGGTCGGGGAAGGCGCACCACTGGCCCTGTTCGTGAGCCACGACGGGTGAGTTGTTTTCGCCCTCTCCCTTGTAGTTGCGCGGGTGAAGGATGTCGTTGAGATAGTCGTCGTCGCTGGACGGGGCACGACGGCCCCAATTGAGTCCGCGGCCGCCCCCCTTCACATGGTATTCGCTCTCGCTGTCCCATGCCCATCCGCCACCGACGGAAGCGCCGCAATAGAGGCGGCGTGGGTCGCGCTCGTTCCAGTGGCGTACCCACTTGTTGGTGTAGGGCACCCAGTTGCCGGCAGGTTCGTTGCCAGAGGCCATCATGGTGAACGAGGGGTGGTTGCCGTAGGTGGCCAGGATGCGTTCGGTCTCGTCCATGAGGTATTTGTCGATGGTCATGCCGGCGTTGAGTTTCACGCCGTGGTTGGGCCAGGTGGGTCCTTCTACCTGTAGGTAGATGCCCACACGGTCGGCAGCCGCGAAGGCCGCTTCCGGCGGACAGTAGGAGTGGAAGCGCATGTGGTTGAGTCCGTAGTCCTTGCACTTCTGCATGATGCGCATCCATTCGGCCTCGTCGGTGGGAGGATAGCCCGTGAGGGGGAAGGTGCAGTTCTCCACCGTGCCACGCAGGAACATGGGACGGCCGTTGATGAACATCTGGCGGCCCTTGACCCCAATGTTGCGCATGCCGAAGTCGGTCTCGTAGGTGTCCTCATAGACAGAGAGCGTGAGGTGGTAGAGGTGGGGATGGAACTCGTCCCAAAGTTTCACGTCCTTGCCCATGGGTATGACAAACACCATGTGGTTGTCCTCGAAGTCATATATGCCGTCGCTCACGACGGTGCCATCGGTGTCCTGTATGGTGAGTTGTATGGGAGGGACTGGTGCCCATTCGTCGAGGCGGTTGGCGAATGTGGCTTCGACCACGACTTTCTGTTCGGCCACATTGGGGAATACCCTCACGCCCTGAATCCAGATGTCCCTCGGGGTGGTCTGCAGTTCCATGCGTCCCACGATGCCGTTCCAGTCGCCCTGGGTCTGGTCGGTCACGGAATGGGAGTCCTGTCCCACGCCGACGCCTTCGATGCCATTATAGACGCGGATGGCGATGTGGTTGCGCTGACCGGGCAGGATGGCGCGGGTGATGTCGAACTCATGAGGGGTGGAAAGGCTTGCCTGATGGCCTATGTGGTGGCCGTTGACATAGACCGTGGTCTCGATGTGAGGGCGTTCGAGGTAGAGTAGTATGCGCTGGCCGTACCACGACTCGGGAACATAGATGCTGCGGCGGTACCAGGCGGCCCCCACATAGTGGCGGTTAGGGGTCAGAAAGAACGGGAAACCGATGTTCTCAGCCCTGCGGTAGGGTTCCATGACGGGGTTGAAGAAGAAGGACGAATCGTAGAGCGAGCTCACCCAGCGCGTCTCGGTGGTGGGGCGGTCGCCCTTGTCGTTCTCGGGCATGGAGCCAGGCAGGATGACGTTGTCCGTGAGGTCGCGGTTGTACCACTGTTCGCGTGCGCCAATGTCCTCGCGGTCGATTTCGAACTGCCACGAACCACTGAGGTCGATGATATGCTGGGAGTGCGCTGAGGCCACAAGCCAAAGGGCAGAAAGAAAAGTCAGTAATCGTTTCATTTAATCCCTAATTTCTAATCTCTAATCCCTAATCTCTAATCCAAAAATCCCTAATCCCTAATCCCTAATCTCTAATCCAAATTAATCCAGCACCTCGTACTTAGAATTGTTGGACTTGAACTCAGGTACGATTTGTTTCATCTTCCGCACAATGGCCATGTCGTCGTAGCTATGGCCCAAGTCGATGAGCTCGTCGATGTCGCGGCACACCTCGTCGTAGTCATATTCGCGGACGCTGGCGATGCGGATTTTCTGGTGGAAGGTGGGTTTTGTCCCCTCCAGTTCGTTGAGGACCTCCTCATAGAGTTTCTCGCCCGGTCGCAGACCCGTGTATTTGATTTCGATGTTCTTGGCCCCGCTCAGACGAATCATGCGCTTGGCCAGGTCGGCAATGCGGACCGGTTTGCCCATGTCGAAGACAAAGATTTCGCCGCCGTTGCCCTTGGTGCCAGCCTCCAACACCAGTTTGCAGGCCTCGGGGATGAGCATGAAGAAACGGATGATGTTGGGGTCGGTGACGGTGACGGGACCACCCTGCTTGATCTGTTCGCGGAACAGGGGGATGACCGACCCGTTGCTGCCCAGCACGTTGCCAAAGCGGGTGGTGACGAACTGAGTGATTTCCTCGTCCGACTTCTTCTGCCACTTCTGCATCTTCAAGTGGCGGTCGAGGCTCTGGACATAGATTTCACAGATGCGCTTCGAGCATCCCATGACGTTGGTGGGGTTGACAGCCTTGTCGGTGCTGACCATGACAAATTTCTTGACCCCATACTTGGCGCTGAGGTCGGCAATGATGCGGGTGCCATAGACGTTGTTGTGGACGGCCTCGCCCGGGTTGTCCTCCATCATGGGCACATGTTTGTAGGCAGCGGCATGGAACACATAGTCGGGACGGAAGTCGTTGAAGAGGCAATCCATGCGTATGGGGTTGCAGATGCTGGTGACCACGGTCTCGGCCTTGATGTCGGGGAACTGGCGCTGCATCATCAGACGGATGTCGTGCTCGGGAGTCTCGGCCTGGTCGATGAGCATCATGGCTGCCGGACGGAACTGGGCCACCTGGCGCACGATTTCGCTGCCGATGCTGCCCGCCGAACCCGTGATGAGGATGCGTTTGCCCGTGAGTTCCTGTCCCACGCTCTCCAGATCGACCTTAATCTCGTCGCGCGGCAGCAGGTCCTCCACCTCCACCTCCTTCAGTACCATGCTCTGGCCGGGGCGTTCCTCCTCGGTGCTGCCGTCGGTGGACTCCCACACATGCTCCTCGGCCATGAAAATCTTCAGCCCGGCAGCAATCAGTTTGTCCTGCAGTTCAGGGTTGTTGCGGAATTTCGTCTTTTGGGCCGGCGAAACGAGCACGGCGTCGATGTCTTGTTTCTTCAGTACGCCGTCAAGTTCGTTCGTGTTATAGACGCGGACGCCCAGTAAGAGATGAGCATTCTTCTTCTCTTCGGGCGAGATGAAGCCCCGCAGGATGTACTTCGTGGGACGCTGACTGCGGATGTTCTTGGCCAAAGCCACACCGGCATCGCCTATGCCGAAGATGAGAGTCTTGCGGGCACGGGTGTCGCTGGTGGTGACGTCGTAGATGATTTTCACCAGCACACGCAGGGCCCACATGAGCATGGTGGCGATGATGAAGATGAGCAGAATCTGCATCGAACTCAGGTCCTCGAGTTGGCGGAAGTGCAGTGCCTTGATGCCATAGTGCAACATCCAGCACACCACCATCGAGAGCGCGTTGGCATAGGCCACACGTTGGAGATCGACGAACGACGAGTAGCGGATGATGCCCGAATAGGTGCGGAAGATGCGGAAATTGACGACGCACACCAGCAGATAGAGGAACATGACGTAGCTGAGCGTGTAGAAGTGTTGCTGCGTGTGTGCCCCCCGGTTGTGGAGCCAATAGACGAAGAATGCGGAACAATAGATGATGACGCAGTCGAGAATCAGTATCATCCAATAGGGCAACGAACTGCGCTTGAAATACCAATTAAAGAGTTTGTCTAAGAATCTCATTTCGTTTTCTGTTGTTTGGGGTGCAAATATAACACATTCCCGTGATACTTCCAAATTATTTTGGAAGAAGTCGTGCTTAGAAGCGGAAGCCCACGAAGGCCCTCGCACGCCATTTGTTGTTGTGGATGCGCAGCCGGTCGCGGTCGCCGATGGCCGAATAGTTGAAGACCATGGTGCCTCCGGCAAAGTAGCGTCCGAAGTTGCGGACCAGTGCCAGTCGGCCCGTCAGGATGAACTCAGGAAACTGGTAGCGCATGATGTTCTCGTCTTCGTTGCTCCAGGCCTTGGTGTAGCTGTAGATGACCAGTGTGGGCAGGGCTGAGAGGTGGAGCAGCCAGTCGTGCTTCAGGGCGAAGTTGTAGCCATAGCCCGCCCCGACGGCCAGGTTGGCCATGCGCAGGCGGTGCATCATGTCGCCCGATTCGGGGTGGGCGGAGATGTGCAGCTTTTCCCAGTTGAACGAGGCCCCGAGCATGAAACTTCCGGCCGACTTCTTCTGGATGTAGGAGTGGCAGAAGGCTGCGGGATAGGAGAAACGGCGGTGGTTGAAGGCGTAGTAATAGTTGAAGTTGAAGAAGCGCATGCTCACCATGTCCTTGGGTAGCTGGCTGCGTGTGCCGTCCTCGGTCTTTGACCATCCGCGGAAGTTCTTGGCCCTTTGGTAGATGATGTCAACCCCCATGCGGTTGTAGTACTCGTTGGTGTTGAACTCATAGTCCTTGTACCAGCCCACCAGGGCACCGGGGTTGAAGGTCATGGCCAGTGTGATGCCTGTGTAGGAACCCACGAAACTGATGGTGCTCTTGCACTTGGCCGTGGCATGGGTGCGGAACTCCTGCCCCGAGATGTTGCCTACGGCATCGATGGCCGACCCGGAGAAGTTGTAGCGGGCCATGAGGCGCCAGCGCCCCATGGGGCGCACGATGTAGTTGGTGTCCACCGACAGGTTGTAATAGCGGTGACTCAGGTTCTTGTCCACCCTGTGCCAGAACTCCTGGAACTTGTCACGCTTCAGCTCTTCGGCGCATACACTCAGGGAAAAGAGTGCTAAAAATAAGAGAAACAGCCGTTTCATCGAGATTTTTCTACTTCATCATGTCATTTGTGTTCGCAAAGTTAGCAAAAAATGCAGACATTCTTGCATCCCGAACCGAATAAAATCATTACCTTTGTACATTATTTATTAATTTAAAACCTAATATTATGAAATTAGACGGACGCAGAGAAAGCTCGAACGTGGAAGATCGCCGCGGTATGAGCATGGGAACCAAGGCCGGCGTTGGTGGCTTGGCAGGTATCATCATCATTGCCCTGATGACTTTTATGCGAGGAGGCAGTCTGGGGGATGTTGTGGGTAATGTCATCCAGAGCGGAGCCCTGTCGCAAGTGCAGGAAGAGCAGGTTGAGGGACAGCGCGAATTTACCGAGGAAGAACAGGAACTGGCCAAATTCTCGCGCCAGGTGCTTGCCTCCACGGAGGATGTATGGACCAAGGTGTTTAAGCAGATGGGAAAGGAATACACCCCTCCCACGCTCGTCCTCTTCACCGGCAGTGTGAATTCGGCCTGCGGACAGGCCAGTGCCAGTGTGGGGCCTTTCTATTGCTCGGGCGACCAGAAGCTCTACATCGACCTCTCGTTCTTCACCGACATGAAGCGTCAGCTGGGAGCCGACGGCGACTTCTCCTATGCCTATGTGATTGCCCATGAGGTGGGTCACCACGTGGAGAATCTGCTCGGCATACTGGGTGCGGCACATAATCAGATGAACAAACTCAATCAGACCGATGCCAACAAGGTCAGTGTCCGTCTGGAACTGCTTGCCGACTACTATGCCGGCGTCTGGGGACACTATGAGAATGCCGCCTACCGTTCGCTGGAGGCTGGCGACATAGAAGAAGCCATTGACTGTGCCGAGAAGATTGGTGACAACTATCTGCAGAAGAAAGCCACGGGACGTGTGATGCCCGAGAGCTTTACCCACGGCACCAGTGCCCAGCGCATGCGCTGGCTGAAGAGAGGTCTTGAGACGGGTGACATGAACACCACTACGTTCAACATTTCGGAAAGCCAGTTGTAAGGAGAAAGTATGAAAAAGTTAATTTCCCTTCTGTTTGGTGCCTATGCCTTGGGCGCAAGTGCCCAGGTCACCATCAATGTGAATCTTGATAAGCAAGGCCATGAGGTGAGTCCCATGCTCTATGGCATATTCTTTGAGGACATCAACCATGCTGCCGACGGCGGTTTGTATGCCGAACTCATCCGCAACCGCTCGTTTGAGGAACGGCCCGACCATCCTCTGGCCTGGAAAGCCCTGGCAGGAACCGACATCAGCCTTACCACCGACGAACTGCTCAACGAGGCACAGGGCCATGCACTGGCCGTGAATGTCCGTCAGGCAGGCGGCGGCGTGGAGAACGAAGGCTTCTGGGGCATCAATGCCGTGAATGGTAACCAGTATCGCCTGAAATTCTGGGTGAAGGCCGTGAAGGGCAATCCCGGACTCATCCGCGCTTCGCTGGTGGGTCGCGACGGTCAGCCTTTGGGCGAAATCCTGCTGGATGACAAGATAGGAAAGAAGTGGCAAAAGGTGGAAGCCAAGTTTGTGGTGACAGACAACGACCCGCAGGCCCGATTCCGCCTGACTGCCGAGAACCCCTGTGAGTTGGTGATTGACATGGTCAGCCTGTTCCCCCCGACCTTCAAGAACCGTGAGAATGGTATGCGTCCCCAACTGGCTCAGATGCTGGTCGATATGCACCCCAAGTTCCTGCGTTTCCCCGGCGGTTGTTTCGTAGAGGGTCAGGACTCTCCCGACAATGCCTACCGTTGGCAACGTACCATAGGTCCGATAGAGAAGCGTCCCGGTCACATGAATGCCAACTGGAGATACTGGGTGACCGACGGATTAGGATTTCACGAATACCTGCAGCTGGCTGAGGACTTGGGTGCCAAGCCCCTGTATGTGGTGAATGTAGGCATCTGGCATGGCGGTTATACGCCTGTCGATGAAATCGACCCCTGGATTCAGGAGTGCCTCGATGCCCTGGAATATGCCAACGGCGATGCCAAGACCACCAAGTTCGGCCGCATGCGTGCCGAGAACGGGCATCCCGAACCCTTCAACCTTGAGTTGCTGGAGATTGGTAACGAGAATGCCAACTTCCACTTCGACAACAATTCCGACCAGAGTCACCGCTACTTTGAGCGTTATCGCAAGTTCTACGATGCCGTCAAGGCCAAATACCCCAATGTGCAGTGCATCGGTAACGTGGAGGCCTGGGGAACGGATTTCCCCTCGTGGCGCAGCAAGGAACCCGTAGATATCCTGGACGAGCACTACTATCGCAACCCCATGTGGTTTGCCAATGCCTATGACAAGTATGACAAATACGACCGGAAGGGGCCGAAAATCTATGTCGGAGAGTATGCCGTTACGAGCATGTTTGGCAAGGTGGGCAACCAGAATGCTGCCCTGGGCGAAGCCGTCTATATGATTGGTATGGAGAACAACAGCGACATCGTCAGCATGGCCAGCTATGCCCCCCTGTTTGTCAACGACCATGCCTCGAACTGGCCCACCGACCTCATCCACTTCAATTCGAGCAAGGCCTTCGGAACACCCTCATACTGGGTGCAGCAGCTGTTTGCCAACCACATCGGTACGCGCATCGTTCCGCAAACCCTCACCTGGCGTCTTCCCGAGCCCAAGGTGGTGGAGGCCAAGCACCCCTTGCATGTGGGCGTAGGTACCTGGGCCACACAGGCCGAATTCAAGGACCCCCAACTCATCGTTGACGGCAAGACCTATGAGTTGCCCAGCATCGAGGGCTGGAAGTCGAACCGTGGGCGTGAACCGCACATGGAAATCTGTCCCGTGGAGTTTGAGGGCAAGCACTACACCTATCGCGTGAAGGCCCGCAAGACCGGTGGACGCGAGGGTTTCCTGTTGGTGTATAACTACCAGAACGACCGCGACTTCGACTGGTATAACGTGGCCGGGTGGGGCAACACCCAGAACGCCATTGAACAGAGTCTGGACGGAGGTCGCATCAACATTGGCAGAGAGTCACAGTTCACGGTTGAGAACGACCGCTGGTATGACCTGCGTGTTGAGGTCACTGGCGACAGTGTGGCTGCCTACATCGATGGGAAGCTCGACATCACGGCCCGTCACAAGAATCCCAACATGCGCGGCATATACAGCAACTCCACGCTGGATGAGAAGACCAACACCCTCTACATCAAGGTTGTGAATGTGGGCGAAGGTGCAACGCAGGGTTGCATCAATCTGGCAGGAGGCGAGGCCGTGCAGGCAGAGATGGTTCGCCTGAGCAGCGAGAGCGGACAGGACGAGAACACCCATCTCGACCCCATGGCCATACATCCGCGACATGTGGCAGTCTTCACGGAGCGTGGCGGGAAGCAAATCAAGTTCCCCGTGGCAGCATTCTCTGTGAACATCATCACCGTGAAACTGCGTTAATCATAAGAAAAAGGAATCAGGTCGATGCCACGTAACGGACAAGGACAGGGTGCCTATCAGGTACAGACTCAGACGCAACAACTTACGCCGCAACAGGTGTTGTTGGTGCGTCTGACCGAATTGCCATTGAACGACTTGCGCGAGCGCATCGACAAGGAACTGGAGGACAACCCCTGGCTGCAAGGCGAGCAGACGGCGTCCTCCGACTCGTCAGGGGATGCTGAATACCCAGAGACTTCGGAACCGGCAGAGGCGTCCGAGGCTTCGGGAGAAACGGAAGCCAGCGACAGTTTTGACGACGTGGACGATGGCATTCCCCGTGACCCCAACTGGGATGGCGAGGAGAGGCGCAAGCACGAGCTGGGCGATACGTCGGAGTCGTTCTATGATTATCTGACCGCACAGTTGGGAGAATTTGACCTGACCGACCACGAGCGGGAGGTGATGACATACCTTATCGGCTCGTTGGCTGACGATGGCCTGATGCGTACGCCCCTGCAACAAATTGCCGATGAACTGGATATCTACCAGAACATACAGACCAACGAGGCAGAGCTGACGCGCCTGCTTACCACGGTCCTGCAGCAGATGGAACCGGCAGGCGTGGGGGGCCGTGACCTGCGAGAGTGCCTGACATTGCAGGCACAGCGCAACTATCACGGTACGAAGCGCGACCAACTGGTCAGCCTGTTCCAGAACTATTGGGACGACTTCGCCCACCTGCGGTGGCAGCGCATACAGCGTGCGCTCCGACTCGACGATGTGGAATTCGGGCACCTGCGCCAGCGCATCCAGCGCCTGAATCCCCGACCAGGCGGAAGCATCGGCGGAGACCGTAGCGACAATCATGAGGTGACACCCGACTTCATCGTTGAAACCGACGAAAACGGAGAAATACATCTGACGTTGAACGATGGCGAACTGCCTCGGCTTACCATCAGTCCCGATGCGGAACAGGAATTGAAGATTCCGGCGATGACGAAGAGTGAGCGAGATGCACAAAGCTACCTGCGACGCCAGGTGGGCAGTGCGCAGATGTTCATCGATGCCATAGCCCAGCGCCGAGACACCATGCTCCGCACCATGCGGGCCATCATCAAGTTGCAGCGCCCCTTCTTCCTAGAAGGCGACGAGACACTGCTCCGTCCCATGAAACTGGATGACGTGGCACAACTGACGGGGCAGGACATCAGTACGGTCAGTCGGGTGTCGAACAGCAAATATGTGCAGACCGACCATGGCATCTATCCCTTGCGATGGTTCTTCACGACGGCAGCAACGCTGAATGGCGATGAGGTGACGGTGCGAAAGATTTTGCAGGTGTTGAAGGAGATGATAGACAAGGAGGACAAGTCACACCCCCTGAGCGACGAGCGCTTGGTGGGGATGTTGCGCGAGCGGGGCTTTGATGTGGCCCGGCGCACCGTGGCTAAGTACCGTACCCAATTGGGCATTGCCGAAAGCCGTATGCGAAAGCTATGAACAAGAAACTGAAGGCCCGTGAGCGGGCAACCATCAATGTGGTGGCAAAGGCATTGTCCGATGTCTTCCGGCCATCCTATTTCCCGTTGTTGGGCTTTGTGTTGCTCTTCCTGTTTACCTATCTTTCCCTCCTGCCGTGGCAACTGAAGCTGTTGTTGCTGGCATTGGTCTATGTCATGACGCTCTTCTTGCCGGCAGTCGGAGTTTACATGTATCGGCGCGTCCACAAGCTGTCGCTTCAGGACCTGCAGTTGCGACGCAATCGTTTGGTGCCCTATGTCCTGCACATTATATGCTACTGCCTGTTGCTCTATTTCCTGAACAACATCCAGGCCCCCTCGTTTGTCAGCGGCATCATTGTCATCAGCCTCTTGGTGCAGTGTGTGTGTACCGTCACCAACCTGTGGTGGAAGATCAGTGTCCATTCGGCAGGTATGGGGGCCATCATCGGGGCACTGGTCAGCTATTCGTTCATTTTCCACTTCAATCCCGTCTGGTGGCTCTGTCTGGCCTTGCTCTTCAGTGGCTTGGTCAACAGCAGTCGCATGCTCTTGCGCCAGCACACCCTTTGGCAGGTGCTTGGAGGGACCTTGGTGGGATTCCTCTGCGGGCTGGTGGGACTGTTTATCTGACCCGCAGCATCCATGAGGAGGAAACATAGAGAAAGAACTACACAATAAGAAAAGAGATTAGATATGAAACCACTTGTAAGTATTATCATGGGAAGTACGAGCGACCTGCCCGTCATGGAGAAGGCTGCCCGCATACTGGATGAAATGGAGATTCCCTTTGAGATGAATGCCCTTTCGGCCCATCGCACGCCCCAGGAGGTGGAGCAATTTGCCTGTGAGGCCGAGGGGCGCGGACTGCGCGTCATCATTGCCGGTGCCGGTATGGCTGCTGCCTTGCCGGGGGTGATAGCCGCCAACACAACGTTGCCCGTCATCGGCGTTCCCATCAAGGGCATGCTCAACGGATTGGATGCCCTGCTGTCTATCGTGCAGATGCCTCCTGGCATCCCTGTGGCAACAGTGGGTGTCAACGGCGCACAGAATGCGGCCCTGCTGGCTGTGGAGATGTTGGCCCTTGGAGATGAGGCTTTGGCTGGCAGGCTGAAGTCATACAAGCATGGGCTGAAGGAGAAGATTGTGAAAGCCAATGCAGAACTGGCTGAGGTGAAATATAAGTTTAAGGCAAACTAATGCAGAGAAGAAAGACCCATGAGGTGAAGGTGGGCAACATAGGCATCGGCGGAAACAATCCCGTTAGGGTGCAGTCGATGTGCACAACCTCCACCATGGACACCGAAGGTTGCGTGCAGCAGATTCTGGCCATAGCTAAGGCTGGTGGCGAACTGGTGCGCCTGACCACTCAGGGTGTGCGTGAGGCAGAAAACCTGAAGGAAATCCGTCGTCGTGTGCGCGAGGCAGGGTGTGACGTGCCGTTGGTGGCCGACGTACACTTCAATCCCCGTGTGGCCGAGGTGGCTGCCCAGTATTGTGAGAAGGTGCGCATCAATCCGGGCAATTATGTTGATGCTGCCCGTCAGTTCAAACATCTGGAATACACCGATGAGGAGTATCAGGCTGAGTTGAAGAAGATAGAGGAACGCCTCATTCCGTTCCTGAACATTTGCCGGGAGCACCATACGGCCGTGCGCATCGGTGTGAACCACGGAAGCCTCAGTGACCGCATCATGTCGCGCTATGGCGACACCCCCGAGGGCATCGTGGAATCGTGTATGGAGTTCCTGCGCGTCTGTGTGAGAGAGCATTTCATGGATGTCGTGGTCAGCATCAAGGCCTCCAACACGGTGGTCATGGTGGAGAGCGTCCGTCTGTTGGTGAAGGCCATGGACAAGGAAGGGATGACCTTCCCCCTCCATCTGGGCGTGACCGAAGCCGGTGAGGGTGAGGACGGTCGCATCAAGTCGGCCGTGGGCATCGGTGCCCTGCTCATTGACGGCATTGGCGACACCATTCGCGTCTCGCTCAGCGAGGCACCAGAGAACGAGATTCCCGTGGCCTACACCCTGTTGCAGGCCGCCCGCCTGCGTTTCACCAAGACGGAGTACATCTCCTGTCCCGGCTGTGGTCGTACGCTGTTCGACCTGCAAGGAACGATAGCCCGAGTTAAGGCTGCTACCAGCCACTTGACAGGTCTGAAGATTGCCGTCATGGGCTGCATCGTCAACGGTCCGGGCGAGATGGCCGATGCCGACTATGGTTATGTAGGCGCAGCCCGTGGCAAGGTCTCCTTGTACAAAGGCAAGCAGTGCGTGGAGATGAACATCCCCGAGGACCAGGCTGTGGAGAGACTTCTGGAGATTATCGGCCCCTCTCCCCGCTCCCCCCGTGGGGGGGAGGGCTTACCTTCCTCTGACATTACCGCTTCCCCTTTGGAGCAATGAAGACAAATTTTACTAATGAGCAAATCATTGGTGACATTGATATGGTATTAAGTAGAATAAAAGAATATTTGAAATAGATATGTTACAAGATTCAACGCAAGTTCTCCCCCCCACGGGGGGAGCGGAGAGAGGGGCTTTGCTTATTTACAACACCCTTTCTCGTCAGAAAGAACTATTCCGCCCCATCCATGAGGGGCGCGTGGGCATGTATGTCTGCGGCCCCACGGTATATGGCGATGCTCATCTGGGACATGCCCGTCCGGCCATCAC
>DGUV01000040.1 GCA_002395775.1 Prevotellaceae bacterium UBA4301 | reverse complement strand
CGGCAAAACTGGCTTGGCAGACGCAGCGGCTGAACAATGAGGAGGGTTATCGTGCGCTGGAGGTGTTCTTCCCTGGCATGAGGCGGAGTTATCGGCAGGTGACGGGACGCGTGGCGCTGAATTATCAACTCTCAACTCTCTACTCTCAACTCAACGTGGGAGCAGGTTGGGGAAGCCGCGCCCCGACGGTGACGGAGGCGTATGGCTACTATCTGAACAACACGTTTGACCAGTATGACTACATCGGCAACCCACGGTTGAAGAACGAAAGTGCCATTGAACTGAACGGAGCCGCCAAATTCTCCATGCTGAACGACCAACTATCCATTGGATTGGATGCCAACGCTTTCTTTTTGAGCAATTACATCATCGGGCAGTTTGAGAATCGCCTTAGTGCCATGACAGTAGATGCGGAGGGAGTGAAGGTGTATGGCAACCTTGACCATGCCACCATCGTGAACACATCCTTCACTGCCGAATGGAAACCGCTCCATTGGCTGGCTTGGAACACTCGGCTGAGTTATGCCATCGGACGTGATGACAAAGGTGACCCGCTGCCCCTCATCTCGCCTTTCGCATACGCATCCAGCCTCTCGTTTGCCTATGGGCGTTTCAGAGGCAGGGTGGAACTGCGTGGCAACGGCAAACAAGTGAACTACGGGAAGAAATATGGGGAGACGGCCACTCCTGCATGGGCCGTGGGCAATATCAGCGGAGAATATGCGTTATATGTTGATGTGTGTGTGCTGACCTTCCGTGCTGGTGTGGAGAATCTCTTGGACCGCCGCTACTCCACCTACTCCGACTGGTGCGGCATTCCGCAGAAGGGACGGAACTTTTATGTGAATTTAACCATCAATTTATGAAGAATATCATCATTTGGACAGGCGCGCTGCTCGTGGGGGCGGTGCTGGGCTGGCTGGGTATCGGCTGGCTGAACGACCTGCTGGGCTTTGTTGCTTCTGCCTATACGAGGCTGTTTCAGTTTGTGGCGGTTCCTACCATCGCCCTGGCTGTGGTCACGACGCTCTCATCGTTGGGAGGGAAGAGGGAGGCTGGGCACTTTTTCCTCCATACGCTCACCTTCACACTGCTCACCACGGTGGCAGCGGCAGCAGTGGGGTTGGCTCTCTATTTGGTCATCACCCCCGACAACCTGCCAGCAGAGGCTCTTAACGCTAACTCTCAACCCTCAACTGTCAACTCTCAACTGTCAACTCTCAACTACCACGACCATATCCTCAGCGTCATTCCCAACAACGTGGTGGAGCCTTTCGCCAAGGGTAATGTGCTGAGCATCCTGCTCATCAGTGCTGCAGTTGGTTTGGCACTCGCATTCATCAAGAAGAACAAAAACGTAGAAACCCTCATCCGTGGCATCTATGGACTGCAAGAGGTGCTTTACACCCTCATCCGTGCCCTCATCTGGACGCTGCCTGTGGGCATCGTGGCGTTTGCCGCTGGGCTGGCGGCTGAGATATCAACAGGAGTGGTGGTCGGTTCGTTGGGCAAGTATGTGGCTGTCATCTTGGGCGGCAACCTCATCCAGTTCTTCGTGGTATTGCCGCTCTTCCTATGGGCAAAAGGACTCAACCCTTGGAAGGTCTTCAGGGCGATGTCGCCAGCGGTGCTGATGGCACTCTTCACAAAGAGCAGTGCAGCCACCTTGCCTGTCACGATGCAATCGGCAGAAGAACGGCTCAAGGTGCGTCCAGAAGTGGCAAGGTTCGTGCTGCCCCTCTGCACCACCATCAACATGAATGGTTGTGCTGCCTTCATCCTCGTCACCTCACTCTTTGTGATGCAGAACGGCGGTATGGCACTTGACATTCCGACGATGCTGCTGTGGCTGCTCATCGCTGTTGTCTCTGCCATCGGAAATGCTGGAGTGCCGATGGGGTGCTATTTTCTCACCCTTTCGCTCATGGCTGGTGTGGGTGCTCCCGTGGGCATCATGGGCATCATCCTCCCCCTCTACACCATCATCGACATGGTGGAGACAGCGGAAAACGTGTGGAGCGACTCGTGCGTATGTGCTATGGTGGATAAGGGGACTCAGTCTCGCTTGTCTATGATTTCGTAGTCCTTATACAAATGACGAGGGAAGGTGAAGGTGTCGTCGGAGATGCCGCCCGACTTGAAGTCGGACACCTCGACATTGGCCCACACGAAGGCCACCTTGATGCGCAACTGGAGCGGGTTGTGCGTCTTCTTGTCGAGCAAGGCACGTATCTCCTTCATGCCTTTCACCCCCGCCCCTTTCTTCGCCTTCAGCGTGATGAGGTAGCCTCGCGGGTCTGCGACGATGTTGTAGGTGTAATTGTTGGGTTCAAGTTTGAAGGTGTCGCCGAAGCGGCTCTGCTTGGGCGAGTTGGCATGGTAGATTTCCACCTCTTTCCTGTCGCCCTTGATAACGTAGGCCACCTCGCCATCGTTCCAGGCCCTGCTGTTCTTAGAGAGATACTTGCTCTTCTTCCCCTTATACCAGATGGTGCCTTCGGTCTTGTAGAGGCTGGCGATGTTCACGTTGTAGTGCATCGTTGAGCCTTGCGGCCCCGTAATCTTCTGCAGCACCTCCTCAAACATCTTGCGCGCCTGACGAGAATTGGCGTTATCTTGTGCTTGCACACCAATGACCGACAGCAGTGCCATCAGCCAGAGAATCAGTCTTTTTTCCATTGACACCTGTTGAGAATTAACAATTAATAATTAACAATGAACAATTAACAATGAATGATTTCTGAAGAGAGAGAAAGAGAAAGCCTC
>DGUV01000025.1 GCA_002395775.1 Prevotellaceae bacterium UBA4301 | reverse complement strand
CCAATAAAACAGAAGAGCAGCAATTACGTATCGTTGGGAGATTGTTGGTAGAAATGAACGAAGAAGGATTTATTGGAAAGGAAGGACTTAGATGGCTTGTAAGATGATGCGATCCGACCAAATTCGCCTAATCCAACCGTCAATCCGACCGTTTTGGCATCATCCGACCGAAATCCGACCGTTTTAATGGCATTTACCAGTTCATCCGACCATTTCCCTGATTCCTGTTATATTTATATAGTTCAATGAAGATATTGTAAATAAATGAAGAAGTATTATCGAAAAATAGTATTCACAAATTCAAATATGAAAGCGGGGTTTAGATTTGAAGACAGATTTCAAATCTTACCTATCAATATGGATGGGAAACCTCAGAATCCCTGTGCACGCCATTTCCCTCTTTATTTGGAATATACAATAGAATTTGCAAACGGAGAACCTGAAGATATTTTCGAATTAGGGGCGATTCGTATAAACAAAGAGAAGGAAATACTGAATTTGCTTTCTTGTTTGACCAATCATAGATTCTTTAATTATGACTCATCTATGATGGGATGGGGTATCATCATGCCTAATAAACTATCTGATGATATGACAGAAGATGAAAAGAAGAATTTCAACAATCAAGAAAGTCAATTATTCTTGGGTGGATATATCTATAAAGGGCTGAAAGAGGATATGCAAATAGATCATTTTTCAGATTTAAAAGAGGAAATCGTATACAAGGAGGCCAGAATGCATGAATATTATACAGATGATCCTGTTGATGATTTCCAACATGAAATATCGTTCCCAAACACTATAAGTTCAGCACTCTACTATTATTTCAATCTCTCACAAAAAACACGGGAGAAGGTTAATTCCTGTATTTATTTAGCATGTGACGGGATGGATATATCTGCACAAAAAAGAAGTTTGTCTTTCCTTTCTTATGTTTCAGCAATTGAAGGACTTGTTGACTTGGATGTAGATGATGATGAGATTCAATTTGAATGCAAAAGTTGCCAATCTATCAAATCGTCTCCCTATACTTGTCCTCAATGTGGACGACCTATATGGGGTGTCAAACAGAAATTTGTCAACTTCCTATCCAAATTCGTAGCTGGTAGTGAGAAATCACAGAAGATATATAAAGATATTTATAATCTTCGGAGTAAAATGACTCATACAGGTAAACTCTTCTTAAGCGATTACGAATTATCTTTTAGTGAAAAATCGAATGTAAAGAACGAAGATGATTGGCTAATGAGGCTTAAGACTCTTCAATTATTCAGAATATCACTAGATTGTTGGTTGAGGTATCCAAAGAAGAAGAAACAATAGAATAAATATAAATAGAGCATTATCATGATATTTGGAAAGAAAATAAAAGAGCTCAGAGAAGAGCGAGGATTGCTGCAACGACAATTGTCTGCAGCATTAGAGATTGACACACCTATGTATAGTAAAATAGAACGTGGTGAGAGAAAAGCAAAACGTAGCCAGATTCCAATCATGGCCAAACTCTTCGACGTGGAAGAAAGGGAACTGCTCACCATCTGGTTAGCAGACAAGGTGCTTGACACAGTAGAAGATGCAAGTGAAGTGAAGAATGATGCTATCGCTTACGTTCAAAACGAGATTGAGAATGGATAGCGGCATTTATATTAGTTCTGGTTATTCGAGGCTGCGTGCTACTCCTATTCAATCAGAATCTTCATCTATGCAAGTTCCGACACACAGAATGTCGGAGACCATGACGGAGACATGTCGGAGACAAAACTTACTGAGCGTCAGCAGAAAATCCTCAATCTCATCAAGGAGTCTCCGACAATCACCGGCAAACAAATGTCGGAGACTTTGTCGGTGAGCCAGCCAGCGCACCATCGAACGTGACCTTTCAGCTTTGCAGAAGCTTGATGTTTTGAAGCGTGAAGGCAAGGATAATGATGGAATGTGGATTGTACTTTAATTAATGAAGTATGCTGTCCAAAACGATAATATTTTCAGACGCTCCAGTAATGAAGGGATTCAGGTTTCGTGACAGATTTCAACTGGTTCCGTTCTTTTATTCTGGAGCAGCTCCAATGTCGAAGTATGCTAAACACTTTCCTGCCTTTTTAGAATATGAAGCTGAGAAAATAGAGGAAGAGTTATCATTTGAAAGTGAGCTTAAAGAAAGAGGTTTTTCAGAAGATGTGATTAAAAATGGCAGGTATATACCAAGCCAAGAGCGTGTAAAGAGGACAACAAAGAAAGTTTTAATCAAGTAAAAGTTGTTATGACGTTGAAAAGGTTTAGTACATGGCTACGATGACTTCGTAGAGTTCCTGCTTGCCCTTCTTCTTGAAATTGGGCGCCCGCAGCCGATGGGTTGCGGGCGTTTCTTTGATTGGGAATAGATTATTCAATCACTGCTGCCCATCCGCCGTTCTTTGCCATGCGGACTTCGATGGTGGTCTGTGACGTTACGTCTTGCTCCACACGGTTGTAGTGCATAGCCTGATAGTTGGCGTTCACACCGTCCTTGAAGGCGGTGAGGTGGTGAGTGCCTGCGGGGAGGAAGTTGAGCGGCAGTTGGAAGGTGCGCTCGTCTTGTTCGCCATTGCAGATTCCACCAATGAACCACTTCTGACCCTTGCGCTTGGCCACGATGACGTATTTACCTGCGTCGGCAGCCAGACAGCGTGTCTCGTCCCAGGTGGTGGGTACGGAGGCGATGAAGCGCGTGCAGTCCTCGTTCTGATAGTAGCGTGTGGGGTTGTCGGCCAACATCTGCACGCCGCTCTCCAGCACAACGTAGAGGGCCATCTGGAAGGCGCGGGTGCCCATGGCGCCGGAATTGGGACGGTCGGCACGATAGCGTTCGGGTTGCATGTTGTTCATGCCGCCGGGAGTGAAGTCGGCTGCGCCCACGGCGTTGCGGATGAAGGGGATGTAGGTGGTGTTCTCGGGTCGGCAACCGCCCATCTGCTCGAGTCCGCGCACGCCTTCGTAGCTGACGAGGTTGGGATATTCGTATTCGAGGCCTGCAGGAGTGAAGGCTCCGTGCCAGTCGATGATGATGTGGTACTTGGCGGCTTCGGCAGTCACGCGCTTGTAGAAGTTCACCATCCACTGGTCGGCATGGTCCATGAAGTCAATCTTCACGGCGGGGATGCCCCATTCGGCATAGGTCTTGAAGAGGGTGTCGAGGTGGTTGAGGGCGGTGAGCCAAGGGAGCCAGAGGACTATCTTGACGCCCTTGGCGTTGCAATACCTGACGAGGTCGGGCAGGCGCAGGTCGTCGTTGCCGGTGAAGGGGTCGCGAGTGGATTTTGCCCAGCCTTCGTCCAAGAGGATGTACTCGATGCCGTATCGGGCGGCGAAGTCGGCAAAGTAGCAGTAGGTCTCATAGTTGCAACCTGCCTTGAAATCGACGTCGGGCCCGTAGGGGGCTGCGCCGTTCCACCATTCCCATGAGAACTTGCCGGGCTTGATCCAGTCCGTGTCGGTGAGGGCGCTACGGCGAGCCAGCTGTGCGGGGACGGTCTGCTCGATGATGCCCTTGGAATCGGTGACCACCACGAAGCGCCAGGGGAAGGCGCGTGTGCCCTGGGTCTTGGCAATGTAGTCGGCCTCCTTGATGATGGCCTCGCTGCGGTCGCCACGGGGTTCCCATTCGATGGGGTACTTGGGGAAGGCCGTGGTGATTCCGTCCTTGCAGGTGAGGAAGAGGTGGGGATAGTCGTCGAGGTCGCTCTCGCCGATGAGCAGTTGGGTGTCGTCGGCGGCAGAGAGAAGTGCGGGGGAGGTGACGAGAAGGGCGTCGCGCTTCCATTCGCCGAGGCTCTTGTGCTGATAGGCTTCCTCGTGCGAGGTGTTGAAGGAGTGGCACGCCTGGATGTGGGCAGTGAAGCCTTCGACGGGATGGATGGCGAAGGTCTCGTCCTTCACCTCCACTTCGCCCTTGAGGTGGGTGACAAAGCGGTGGGCAACGGCGTTGTTCATGACGCGCAGAAGGATTTTGTGTGTGCCGTAGTCGATGGTGGCCTCGGTGAAGTCGTCCTGAATGGTGGAGAACTTCAAGGGTACCACGGGCTTGAAGGTCTGACTGACCTTGTGCTGCTTGATGCTTTTGGGTGCAGCTTTGTCGTCGAGCTTCTGGTTGCCTATGGTGAGCGATATTCCGTCCTCATGATAGACGGTTTTACCTTGGCGTTGTACAGTCCAGGCCAGTTGTCCCTTGCCTGTGGAGAGTGTGACGACGAGTTTGCCGTCGGGCGACGTAATCTTGGTGTCCTTCGCGCTAATGGGCGATAGACAGGTTGTGAGGATAGTTAAAACTATCAGTGCAAAACGGTTCATGATTTTACAATTTAACGATTGCTTGTTCTCATTTGTATTCCTCCCCTCGGGGCAGTTAGGTAGGGGTCTCTTTTACTTCACTACTTTCTTAATAGCCTTCTGCACCAGTGGACCCATGATGGCATAACCGGCTGCGTTGGGGTGACAACCCTCTTCGGAGATGCCGTCGCGCATAGCACCCTGTTCGTTGGCCATTTCCGTCCAGTAATCGACATACTGGAACTTGTTCTTCTTGGCATACTCCTTGATGCGGGCGTTCAGACTCTTGATCTTCGCAATCACATCCTTGATTTCCGGGCGCCAGGTGTAGTGGTCGCAAGGGGTGATGGAGGTGAGGATGACCTTGATGCCGTTGGCCTTTGCAATCTGAGCCATGGTGACGATGTTCTGGAACGTGCGGTCCTCGACATAGGGGTGATTGTTCTGGGCAATGTCGTTCGTGCCGCCGTTGATGACAACAGCCTTGGGGTGAAGGTTCACCACGTCCTCATAGAAGCGAAGCACCATTTGGTAGGTGGTCTGTCCGCTGATGCCACGACCGATGTAGCCGTTCTCTTTGAACCAATCTCCGTGACGACTGGCCCAGTTGTCGGTGATGCTGTTACCCATGAACACCACCTTGCGCTGACTCTGTGGCAATGCCTTTACTTCGATGTTAGCACTTGCATAACGCTTGAAGTTTGCCCAGTCGTCTCCTGCTGCCTGGGCACTGAATACGATTGCCATCGTGGCAATAACTGATAAAATGATTCTTTTCATAATTGGTTATTTTATATTGAACATTGAACATTGACCATTCCCCATTCTTCTCCCCTCGCTAGGAGGGCGACTGGGGTCTTTAGAGAATCCACTGAATGTGGATTCGGCCCCACAAAGGGGAGCGAGTCACCCACTCGCGACGGAGGGCAGGGACGGGGGAGAGTCCTTATTCCACCTGCCTGCAATACTGCACACCGAGCTTGTCGTAGATTTTCTCAAGCTGGGGCAGGCGAGCCTTGAACCCCTCGAAGTCCTTCTGCTCGGGACGGCACCATTGCACCTCGCTCATGGCAGCCAGGCGGGGCAGGAGCTGATAGAACAAGTGCTCGGGGTAGGCCACTTGCTCGGTCCACAGGTTGGCCTGTACGCCCAAGATGCAATTCTGTTCGTCCTCGGTCAACTCCTCAGGCACAACTGGTTCGAAGGAATACATCTTGCTGCACGACACCTGATAACTGTCCGTGGTGCGAGGCTGTCGGCTGTAGTCCTTGAGCTGGGGATGGTCGATGTAGGCATAGACATTGGGCGACATGATGAAGCGATGCTTCTGCTTGGCGGCTTTGATGCCCCCTTTCGTCCCTCGCCACGACATGACGATGGCATTCTCCGTGAGGCCGCCCGCCAGGATTTCGTCCCATCCGATGAGGCTGCGCCCGCGCGAAGCCAGGAATTGTTCAATCTCGTGGTTGAGGTAGGTCTGCAACTGGTCCTCGGGGCTGCGGCCGTCTTCCTCCTTCAGTCCGAGTTCCCGAATCTTCTGCTGGCACTTGGGACACTTGCGCCAACGGTCCTTGGGGCATTCGTCGCCTCCGATGTGAATGAACTTCGAGGGGAACACGTCGCACAACTCGCCAAAGGCCGTCTTCAGGAATTCCAGTGTCTCGGGATTGCCTCCGCAAAGCACGTCGCGCATGACGCCCCAGTGCGGAGCAACGGGGTAGGGGCCTCCCGTGCATCCCAGATGGGGAAGGACGTGGAGGGCGCCCATCATGTGGCCGGGCATGTCTATCTCGGGGATGACGTTGATGTAGCGCTCGGCCGCATAGCGCACGATTTCGCGGCAATCATCCTGCGTGTAGTAGCCGCCATGGGGGATGTTGTCGTAGATGCGCATGTTGCTTGGCCCGATGACTGTCTTCTCGCGCACGCTGCCTTCCCGGGCCAGTCGGGGTAGGGCTTTCACCTCGAAGCGCCAGCCTTGGTCCTCGGTCAGGTGCCAGTGGAACTGGTTGCAGCCGTGCAGGGCCATCACGTCGAGAAACTGCTTGATGACCTCTACGGAGAAGAAGTGGCGTCCGCAGTCGAGCAGCACGCCGCGGTAGGCAAAGCGCGGGGCATCCTGTATGCGGACGTATGGCAGGCTGACTTGGCGCCAGCGGCCCGTGGGCAAGGCCTTGCGCAAGGTCTGGGCTGCGCGGAAGAGTCCCACAGGCTGTGCGGCCCGAATGTCGATGCCCTTCTTGCCGACGGTCAGGGCGTAGGCTTCCTCCTCGCCCTCCAAGCCGGTGGACAGGCGTATGGCAGCCCGCTTGTCGTCGGGGGCCAGCTGGAGGCGGATGGCAGCGGTCTCCTCCACCCACTGCTGCAGGAATCGGGCCGTGCGTTCGGCTTCGGGGTTCTTGGCATCATAGGCGATGGCCATGCCCGGCAGAAGGAGGAAGGCGTGGGCTGTGTCGGTCTGCAACACGCTGGGCAGCGGTATGATGCTATACTTGGCAACGGCCTCCCCCTCCGACCATGCCTCGTCGGGATTTGTAGCAGGGGGAGCCTGCCGACAGGCATCGAAACTGATGCGGGCGAAGATGGGGTAGTGGTCGGAGATGACGCGCTGGCGCATGTCTCCTCCGGGGGCTGCCTGCCAGCGGCTGTCGGTGCGCACGGCATAGGCCTCGACCCGTGTGGCGGGGGTGACGAAGATGTGGTCGATACGTTCCGAGGTGAATCCTGCGGGTTTGAAAGCGTTATAGGTTCCATTCTCGGCCCATCGGCGTTCGGCACAAGCGAAGCAGTCCTTCAGCACGCCAGACTGCGTGAAGAGTGTGTAGAGTTCGTCGTTCTGCGACACATTGAAGTCGCCCGTGAGCACGGCCAGCCTTCGTCCGCCGTCGGTCTTCTCCGTAATGCGTTGCATGACCAACCTTGCCGACTCTCTGCGAGCCCGGGCGCCCACGTGGTCCATGTGGAGGTTCAGGAAGTAGAACTCACGTCCCGACTGCAAGTCGCGGAAGCGTCCCCAGGTGCAGATGCGCACGCAAGCCGCATCCCATCCCAGGACGGGGCGGTCGGGCGTCTCGTTGAGCCAGAAGTGTCCGTCGTCGATGAGTTCCACACGATGGGGATTGTAGAAGATGGCAGCATACTCGCCCTTCTGCTTGCCGTCGTCGCGACCGACGCCAATCCATCGATAGCCGCCCAGTCCGTGTTCCAGGTCGAGCAACTGCGGGTGCAGCACTTCCTGCGTCCCGAAGATGTCGGGATTCTCCCACCATATCTGGTTGCATATCGACTGGCACCGACTCCTCCAACCATTGCCCCTCAGGCTGTCCTCCTGATTCTGGTAGCGGATGTTGTAGCTGCCAACCTTCAGCGTCTGGGCCGCGATTCCCAGCCCCATGATGAGGCCGACGATGAGCAGGGAAAGTCTTCTCATGGCGTAAGTATTAGGGTTATTGCCCTACAAAGATAGGAATTTTTAATTTTTCTCTTTTAATTTTTAATTAATTATTGTACCTTTGTCGCCAAATTTAAGAGACACCGATGCAGGACATACGTAATATTGCCATTATTGCACACGTTGACCACGGTAAGACAACGCTGGTCGATAAGATGCTCATGGAGGGCAACCTCTTCCGCGACAACCAACAGACAGGCGAACTGATGCTCGACAACAACGAACTGGAACGCGAGCGCGGCATCACCATCCTTTCCAAGAATGTTTCCATCAACTACAAAGGCACGAAGATCAACATCATCGACACTCCGGGTCACTCCGATTTCGGTGGTGAGGTGGAACGTGTGCTGAATATGGCCGACGGTTGCCTCCTTCTGGTCGATGCTTTCGAAGGTCCTATGCCACAGACCCGCTTTGTGCTGCGCAAGGCACTGGAGATTGGGCTGAAGCCCATCGTGGTGGTGA
>DGUV01000061.1:511-4050 GCA_002395775.1 Prevotellaceae bacterium UBA4301 | reverse complement strand
ATGTGCTTCAACGGCACCGAGAACTTCCCCGAGAACGGCGTCATCCGCTATCTCGAGACCCTCGGCGTTAAGTTCGGAGCCCAGTTGAACGCTTACACCAGCGTGGACGAGACGGTCTATAACATCAACAACGTGCCCACCGGACGCGAGGCCACCATCGACTCCGTCCTGCTCATCCTGCACGACTGGAGCCACAACCTCACCCTCGACCCCAAGGAGATAGATAAGGAGCGCGGCGTCATCCACGAAGAGTGGCGCATGCGCACTAGCGCCATGAACCGCATCATCGAGCGCCAGGGTCCGAAACTTCACTCCAACAGTCGTCCCGGCAGCCGTTTCCCCATCGGTCTGATGTCCGTCATCGATAACTTCAAGCCCGAGGCCCTGCGCGCCTACTACGAAAAGTGGTACCGTCCCGACCTCCAGGCCATCATCGTCGTGGGCGATCTCGACGTGGACCGCACCGAGCAGAGCATCAAGCAAATGTTCGCTCCCATCCCCATGCCCGAGAATCCCGCCAAGCGCGAGTACTACTTCGTGCCCAAGAACGACCAGGCCATCGTTGTCACCGACCACGACAAGGAACAGACGCTGCCCATCCTCATGATCAGCAGCAAGCACGACGACCTCGTTCCCCGCGAGTATCACAACACCGTGCCCTATCTCTCGGTGTCCTACGTCTCCAACATGGCCATGCAGATGCTCAACAAGCGTCTCGACGAGCTTGCCCTCAATCCCGACTGCCCCTTCATCCAGGCTGGTGTCGAGGATGGCGACTTCCTGCTCTCCAAGAGTCAGGCTTTCACCACCACCATCGTCCCCAAGGAAGGCAAGATTGACGAAGCCGTGCAGGCCGTCATGGCCGAGGTCTATCGTGCCGCCGAGCACGGATTCACCGCTTCGGAGTATGGTCGCGTGCGTTCCGAGTTCCTGAGCCAGGTGGCCAAGGCCTACGAAAACCGTGAGAAGACGGAGACCGGGAACTACATCCAGGAGTGCGTCCGCAACTTCCTCGACAACGAGCCCATGCCCGGCATCGAGGTCGAGAACATGCTCTACAACGCCATGGCTCCCCAGCTGCCCGTCGAGATGGTTAACGAACTCATGAAGTCCCTCGTCAGCCTGAGCGACACCAACCTCGTGGTCTTCAGCGTCAATCCCGAGAAGGAAGGCTACGTCCAGCCCACCGAGCAGCAGCTGCTCGATGCCATCCACGCAGCCCAGAAGATGCACCTCGAACCCTATGTCGATAACGTCAAGAACGAGCCCCTGATTCCCCAGCTCCCCAAGAAAGGCAAGATTAAGAAGGAAGAGGACGGCCCCTTCGGCACCCGCGTGCTCACCCTCTCCAACGGCGCCCGCGTCATCCTCAAGAAGACCGACTTCAAGGACAACGAAGTCCTCATGCACGCCTACAGCGAGGGCGGTACCGGTCGCTACAGCGCCGAGGACAAGTACACCCTCAACCAGGCCGGCACCCTCTTCTCAGCCTCCGGTCTCGGCAACTTCACCAGCACTGAACTCGACAAGGCCCTGGCTGGCATCCAAGCCAGCGTAGGCACTTCGCTGGGCAGCCGCAGCGAGTTCCTCAGCGGTTCCGCCGTCCCCAAGGACCTGCGCACCCTCTTCGAACTCACCTACTTGCGCTTCCAGCCCCTGCATCGCGACGACAAGGCAGCCACCTCGGCCCTCAACCAGCTTAAGGAAGTGCTGCGCAACCAGGCCGCCAATCCCATGCGCGCCTTCTCCGACTCCCTGCAGACCACCCTCTACGGTGCCTCCAATCCCCGCCTCGTGCTCATGAACGAGGAGAGCATCGACCGCGTCAGCTACGACCGTGCCCTTGAAATCTATCGCGACCGCTTCCAGGGCGCCAACGACTTCACCTTCGTCTTCGTCGGCAACTTCGACAACGACAGCATCCGCGAGTACATCTGTCAGTATCTCGCCTCCCTGCCCAAGGTGAAGCGCAACGACAAGGCCGTCGATAACCACTTCAATATCCGCGAGGGAGAGGTCTGCAACCGCTTCCTGCGCAAGATGCAGGAGCCCCAGACTGCCATGATACAGCTGTTCCACGCCCCCATCGACAACACCCTCAAGAATCAGGTCACCAGCGACATGCTCGGTCAGGTGCTCACCATGCGCCTCCTGGAGACCGTGCGCGAGGACATGGGCGCCGCCTACAGTGTCAGCGCCAGCAGCAGCATTTCCAAGATTAGCGACGGCTCCACCCGCGTCAACGTTCAGGTCTATGCTCCCGTCAAGCCCGAGATGTGCGACTCTGCCCTCCTTGTCATCGACGAGGAACTGCAGCGCGTAGCCCGCGAGGGTGCCGATGAGAAGTACACCTCCAAGATAAAGGAATACCTCCTGAAGAGCTACACCGAGAACGAGCGTAAGAATGGCACATGGCTCTCCTACATCGAGGAACTCGACCGCGACCACATCGACGGCTACACCGACTACCAGAAGGTAGTTCAGGAGATTACCAGCGACGACATCGCCGCCCTTGCCCGCAAGGTGCTCGATGCCAAGAACCACATCACCGTCATCATGCTCCCCGAGGAGTAGGGCATAGGTCCTCTTAGACATTCATCAGCGTTGCACATCGCGAATCCGAAACGTTCGCCTTGTGCAACGCTTCATTTATTCTGATAGGGTTCGGTTGGAGTCGTGAAATAAAGAGGCGGAAACATTTGGAAATTCCAGTGTTTTTTACTATCTTTGCACCATAGAACAGACCTGGAAAGGGTATAATATTGCAAAATATTGCACGGCGTGAGATTAATGTTTCACGTCGTGCAATATTCGTTTCACGGCGTGCGACAATCCTTTCACGCCGGCGTTCAGTCTTTCCTCCTTAGGCGTTCGGCTCCTTCCTCCTGCGAGCCGAGGCTTATCCACCTAAGGGCCGAGACTTATCCTCCTAGGTGTTTCCACCGGAAGCCCCATATCTTATATCAAAAGCGCAATGGCGTATGTGCCTTGGCTTATACAAGCAAGCGCCAAAGGAGTCAATCAATATAAAGTTTGATTAAGGGTTGTTAATGCACAATGAAAAAAATTAACCGTTAACCTGTTAACCTTTTAAACTTTTATTCGTATCGTTGCCTGCAAGAATCCATATGGCAGCAACTTAGCGAAAGTGAGCGAACGGCTGCATTTGCACATACCCAGCGATTGCAAGGTGACCTGAGTTTACGTTCCTATCTATATGTCTATCTGCGGGACAAGGAGTGGATGAAGGCAATGTAGCTATGAAGTAGAGGGCTTGCCCGATGCTTGCCACATAAAACAAACATCGGGAAGCTCATTACCCGTTCCGATTTTCATCGGGTGGTGGACTGACCACATAAATCTGCAAGCAGAGGTCACGTAATCTGGTATTAAGCAATTCTTACACATGGCAGGCCATGAATATCGGAGTCGATACCAAAGGATAATATCAAGCGTGTAAAATCGGCTTGCCGATGCCACATTTCTTAAGTAGTGGGTAGCCTAATACCCCTCTCTACTATCGATGTCGGGGAAGCTAG
>DGUV01000061.1:341-464 GCA_002395775.1 Prevotellaceae bacterium UBA4301 | reverse complement strand
GGAAGCTAGCCAGATAAAACAGCAAACTTGTAGGTTTCTATGACTTTTATGGTTCTTCGAACAACAATATTAAAATGAAAGACATCTGGCGACTTCATGCAAAGAAGGATATGCATAAGAGGC
>DGUV01000061.1:0-230 GCA_002395775.1 Prevotellaceae bacterium UBA4301 | reverse complement strand
ACTCCGTTAGATCAGAGTGTGCCACTTTGAAGCAAACCTATAGTGAGTTTTCTATGGCTAATTCTATCGTAATTAGTTGTACCCAATTCGAACGGATATGATAAAAACACCTCTTTGGCTTGCCAAAATCTGTCTTTTCTTTGAAAAAGAACATAAATAAACACAGATAATTTCAATATATTGCTTCTTTTTGCCATTATTTTTATATCTTTGTAGTCAGAATTTGGCAA
>DGUV01000052.1:376-12066 GCA_002395775.1 Prevotellaceae bacterium UBA4301 | reverse complement strand
CCCATAATCATGAGTTTACGCATGGCCTGAATATAGTAGCGAGGTGGAACGATGGCGGAGAGCCATTGCAAGGGCGTGGGCATGGACTCGACAGGGAAGAGCATTCCCGAGAGCATGACGATAGGCATCAAGAGGACCATTGCCGACATAAGCAAAGCCACAAGTTGGCTCTGGGCAACATTGGAGATGAGTAAACCGAGCGACAGGGCCAAGAGAATGTAGATGCCACTAACAAGGATGATGGATAGGATGGAACCTTCGAGTGGAACATTGAGAACAAAGCGAGACATGAGCAATATTGACGCCAGTATCACAAAGGCAAGAACGAGATAGGGCACTGCCTTGGCTACGATGACCAAAAGTGGACGGACGGGTGAAACAAGCAGGACTTCCATCGTGCCACGTTCTTTTTCACGGACTATGGAGATACTGGTCATCATGGCACAGATAAGCATCAACAGCATACCCATGATAGCTGGCACAAAGTTGTAGGCCGAACGCATCTGCGGATTATAGAGCAGGCGTGTGCTAATCATCGAAGGCAAACCTCCTACAATAACCTGCTGAGCATAGGTGGTCCATTGCTGGGCCATGTTGGGATCGCACCCATCGACGATGAACTGCACTCCTCCCCGCCCTGATGCATAGTCCTGAGCAAACACTACTGCCATATCTGCCTTTTGATGGCGTATCATACGTTCAGCCTCAACGGACGAAGGTACAGTAGAAACGAGGGTGAAGTACTCAGAAGCGGCAAGGCGTTCGATGGACACCCCTGTGCGGTGGTCCATATTGGACGTAACCACAATGGTTCGGACATTACGCACATCGGTAGAGATGGCAAAGCCAAACAACAGCATCAGCACCACCGGCATCCCAAAGAGAATGAGCATTGTTCGCCCATCCCTCAGAATGTGGCGGGCTTCCTTCATGATAAAGGAAAAGAAAACAACACCAGAGAAAGGAGGGGTTACTTTTGTCATATGCGTGTCCTTATTCATATTACTCGTTTTCGTCATCTTATACTGTCTATGTCCAATACTAATCCCCTCTCTTTGCCTCCCTTGCTAATAGTGTAAACACGTGATCCATATCCTTCTGACCGTAAGTCCGCTTCAGTTCGTCGGGCGTACCTATGGCTTTAATTTTACCGTCCACCATGATGGAGATGCGGTCGCAATACTCTGCCTCGTCCATATAGTGAGTCGTTACGAAGACAGTGATACCACGTTGAGCCGCGTCGTAGATGAGTTCCCAGAACTGGCGTCGTGTGGCTGGGTCAACACCTCCCGTGGGTTCGTCAAGGAACACGATACCAGGCTCATGGAATATACTTACGGAGAAGGCCAGTTTCTGTTTCCAACCTAGTGGGAGTGACGACACAAGGTCGTCCTTATGTTCTTCGAATTTCAGTCGGCGTAACAATTCTTCTGTCTTCACCCTTATCTCTTCATCCTTCATGCCATAGATACCGGCAAACAGACGTATGTTTTCGGCCACTGTGAGATCTTCGTAGAGGGAGAACTTCTGCGACATATAGCCAATGTGCTTCTTGATTTGCTCGTGCTCGGTACTGATGTCATAACCCACAACACGTCCTGTGCCACTCGTAGGTTGGTTCAACCCCGTAAGCATGTGCATGGCTGTGGTCTTGCCTGCGCCGTTTGCCCCAAGAAAACCGAATATTTCGCCCTTGCGCACTTTGAACGAGATGTCATCGACAGCATGGAACGTCCCAAATGCCTTTACCAAGTGAGAGACTTCGATGACGTATGGACTCTCCACACACACATCCGCAGCGGTGGGAGCTGTCACACGAGTCTCCTGACCATCCTCCCCATTCAGGGGGAGCGGAGAGGGGGTCTTGAGTGGCGGCGGATTGAATACGTCGGCAAACTGGGTGAGGATTTCGTCAGGCGTACCGATTCCACGCAGATGACCTTGATCGAGGAAAGCTACACGCTCGCAGCGGCGAACCTCATCGAGATAGGGAGTAGAGGCCATAATCGTGATATTGCGTTCCCTTAGCGTTTCAAGCATATCCCACAGTTCCTTACGACTCACGGGGTCAACACCCGTAGTGGGTTCGTCAAGAAAAAGTACACTGGGCTGATGAATCAAAGCACACGAGAGGGCAAGCTTCTGTTTCATTCCTCCCGATAGGGCGCCAGCCTTGCGTTTGCGAAAGGGTTCTATCTGGGAATATATGGCTCGAATGCTATCGTACCCGGCTTCGACTGTAGTCCCAAAGAGTTTGGCGAAGAACTGGAGGTTTTCTTCCACCGTAAGGTCCTGGTAAAGAGAGAAACGACCAGGCATGTATCCGACCCGACGACGAATTTCCCGCATACCCTTCACCACATCGAACCCATCGACACAGGCCTCACCTTTATCGGCCAGCAGCAGGGTGCAAAGGATGCGATACATCGATGTCTTACCAGCTCCATCGGGACCAATGAGGCCGAACACCTCACCCTTCGGCACAGTGAATGACACATCGTCGAGTGCCATCACCTTGCCGTAGCTCTTGCTGACATTCTTAACTTCTATAGCATTCATAACCATGAATTATGCGCTCGGCATCTGCGAAGCAATGACGCTTGCGTAGAGCATCGGAGCAAGAATTATGAACTAAAACTTCACCTCCCCATACATCCCAATCTTCACAAACCCGTCGTTCTGGACGCGTATCTTCACGGCATAGACCAAATCAGCACGTTCGTCATCTGTCAAGATGGTCTTGGGCGTAAACTCTGAGCGCGACGATATCCAACTCACCACGCCTTCGTACTGTTTCTTGGCTTGTCCATAGTCGGCCATAACGGTCACTTTCTGCCCGACCTTAACACTTTGCAGTTGAGACGATGTGACATATGCCCGCAGGAACATACGCTGCATATCGCCCACCTTGAAGAGCGGTTTCCCTATGGTCACGAACTCGCCACGCTCGACATAAGTCTCCAATACTGTACCACTAACTGGCGACACGACATGACACTTGCGAAGTTGGTCGCGAAGTTGGTTAGCCTGCACCTCGGTGGCTTCCATCTGTTTGTCCAGCGAACGAGTATTGGTCTGTAAAGTCGAGAGTTGTGCATCTAACTGGCGTTGAAGCACTTGCACCTGACTCGTGGCGTCGTCAAGCATCTTCGATGGGGCGGCACCGTCGGCAACAAGTTCTTTGTATCTTTGTTGTTCTTGTCGTGCTTTGGCCAATTGCTGGCGTGTGGCCGCTATCTGGCGCTCGGTGTCGGGTTTCTGGCTTTGATAGACCGCTTTCGTGGCCATCAGTTGCTGAAGTCTAAGCCATAACTGGGTGGTGTCCACAAGGGCCACCTCCCTACCCTGTTCCACATTGTCACCCTCCGACAGGTCGAAGCGCATTAGTGTCCCACTCTCTTCAGCCGAAACAGTGGTCTCCGTGGCCTCGAAAGTCCCTGTGGCATCGTACTCTTTTTCCTTATTTCCGCAGGCGGTGAGCATGAGCACTGCGAAACTTGCTACAAATATCCGTTTCATTGTCTTATAGTTTATCTCGTTATTAGGTATCACGTTATTCGTCATTTCGGATAAAACGCAGGTCGTAAATCTCCTTGAGCAACTGCACTTCGTGCATCGAGCGTTGCACCTTGGCTGTGCTTTCGCTATTGACTTCGCGCATGAGGTCGTTGACATCGATGATTCCGTGTTCCAACTTCGACTCAGCGGCTTTGCGGACAGCACTTCGCAAACGAATGATCTCGTCGTCCTCGTCCATGAGGCGTTGCCAACGCATGATGTTCTCGTTTTGCTGCAACTGCTCCAACCTATTATTAAATAGGAATACGTCGCGCGCGTTCATAGCTTGCTCTCGCTGGAGCTGGATGCGAGCCTTATCGTTCTTGTGGGTGTAGAGACCTCCGATGTTCCAAGTGAGACGTGCCCCCACCATCCCGTTGAGCGACCAGCGGTGGTGCATCATATCCTCAAACAAGTTATAACCCGGATAGCCGTAGAAACCCTGTGCAAAGACACCGAGGCGAGGCATGAGTTTCGACCGCAGGGCTTGTTCCTGAGCATCGGCCAGGCGGAGCTGGGCGTCAGTAAGCCTCAGTTCTGGTCGATGCATATCATTGGTCTCGATGGTTGTTAGGCGAGAAGGTTTGGAGGGAGTTGTAACCTCTATGCCACAAAATGCACTTAGCATTCGCACCAGCGTCTGCCTATTGGCAGTGAGGCTAGTCAACTGTTGTGCCACATTCAGGCGTTCGGCCTTCACGTTTTGCCAGTCGCTCTCCGAGGCCGTTCCTCGTTTGAACATCGACTGCAACTTTCGCTCGTTGCCCTGCAACACTTCCTGCAAATCGCGGTTCTGCTTGATTTGTTCGTCAAGCAAGAGCAAGGCGAAGTACATCTCATTGACACGTCGGCGCACCTGGTACATCGTGACCTCGGTCTGGGCCTCTTGCACGGCACCTTGTTCCAGAGCAACCAGTTTCTGACTGCGAATAGCCCCACCGTCGTACAACGTCTGTTGTACATCTATGCCCACACGATACTGGTCTTTGCGGAGTCCTTTCAGGTTGACGCCCATTGATCGTATCAGTGACTGCATCTCATCAGGCCAAGCCGTCACATCACTTTGTACAGTGGCTTGGGCCGATGCCGACACCTGAGGCAGCCACCCCTTCCCGATGTTCTCGACAGTCAGGTTCGTCGTGCGACTGACCAGATTGTACTGGTGTATGAGGGGATAATTTCGCAAAGCCGCTTCCTGACATTCCTCGAGCGTTTGTCCCCATGTCAACAGGGGCAACATCATGATTCCAAAAAAGATTCTTCTCATATCATCGTTTTATGTTTTCTGGTGCAAAGTTACTTGGTTTCTCACACGAAAGCACTATCTTTTGGAATGCAATAATGTCCTTTTTGTTCGATTTATTACAAAATAAGCAACTATTATGCATAAAATCATTATCTTTGCATCCAGAACCTAAACAAAATGGGAAAAACGCCAAAACTAATGGACGCCAAGCGGATGCAGGATATCCTGACCGCTCAGGCCGATTCCATAGGCCAGTCGTTCTTCATCAACAACGAACTGGGCATCGTGCACGGCGATGCCAGAATTTTTCGTCTGATTGAGCAACAACGTCCACCTTTCATCATCAACGACCACCGTCTGGGCATATTCACCCGTGGTGAGGCGGACATCAACTTCAACCTTCAGGACCGCCACATCACGGCTGGTACGCTTGTCTATATTGGTCCGGGAACCATTATCAACCCCATCCGACTTTCCAGCGACGTCGAGGTATATGGCATCGGACTCTTTGCCGACTTCCCCATGCCCTTTGCCTCTGGACATTGGCCCTCAGCCTTCAACGGACAGGTGCGCGACTTCCAGATTCCCGTCACATCCGACGATATAGCCACGGCCCGCCACATCATCGAAACGCTTTGGCACATCGTCCATCAACCCAACTACCACCGCCCCACCGTTTCCGCAATAGTTGCTGCACTGATGCACCACTATGACGAACTCTATCGTCGCAATATCGCTGACCAAGCCATAGCGCACACCCGCGAACAGACCATCTTCGACCGCTTCATCAGTCTTGTCAATCAGCACTGTCGCGAACAACACCAGATAGCCTACTACGCCCGTCGCATTTGCCTTACTGAGCGTTACCTCAGCACCGTCATACGTCAAACCAGTGGCATTACTGCCAAGGACTGGATAGACCGTGCTCTCATCACCCGCATCAAGATTGAACTTCGCCATACCGACAAACCCCTGACCCAGATATCCGACGAAATGGGCTTTCCAAATCCCAGCTTCTTCTCAAAATACTTCCGTCGCCTCACAGGGCAGAAAGCTTTGGACTACCGGCGAGGACAGTTCCCCGGTATGCTGCAGGAGCGCACCTTCCGCATCCGTCCGGCCGGCACGCAGGAAGTAAGAACCGTCCGCTACAGTGGCAAGGAGACGAAAATAAGAATGTAGAGTTGCACGAACGGACATTTTTTCGTAACTTTGCCTGCGCATTCTTCTAAAAAGAAACTCATTAGATATGAAGAAATTACAGACTCTGTTCTTGGCCCTCGCGCTGAGCACAACGGCCGCCATGGCACAGACGTCGCTGGCCGGACGCGTGTATCACAACTCCAACATCATGGCGCAGGAGGTGGCCGAGATGACGAAGGACGTCGACGTGAAAATCTCACAGAAGAAGAAAGAATTCCTTGAGAAGTTTGAGACGAAAAAGGGCCGCAAGCCCAACGCTCAGGAAATGGCCGAAATTGAAAAGAAGCTGAAGGAGGCGCGCAAGATGGCGGACACCATGAAAGAGGCCATAAAGACCAGCATGACCATCACCTTCAAGGACGAGAAACGATTGGTGCTGGACGCAAACACGGAGGTGAACGACGCTGCCTTGAAAATGGCTGGCATCCCCTGGGCAGAGCGAAAGATGATAAAACTGGCGTCGGCCGTGATACCCGCACAAAAGGCTGACTACAAGGTTCAGGGCAACACCATCATTGTCATCGACGAGGATGAGCGCGACACCCTCTACCTAAGCAACGACGGCAAACAGCTGACGGGAAAGATGGACGGGAAGCCCTTTGTGCTCACGCGCACGAAGTGAGGCTGCGCCCCCTGCCCTATCTATCCGCCCACGACGACGTTAGTCAGTGATGACACGCAGTTTGTCGCCCCGACGGGTCAACGGGGACGTTGTGGAGCTGTGCAACGGCACAATTGATAAACGACCACTGACAATTGACAATCAGGCACAGGATGAAGAGCAGGCGTTTCATGGCTCACCAGAATTTATTGAGTTTCACACTATATTCGAACCCCACCTCCGAGAGGCGATGCTCCAGCTGACGACGGTCGATGCCGAGGTCATCACAAAGTTCGTCCAGCGAATTGTAGCGGTCGCGCAGCATCATGTTGACGGCCGAATAGAGCATCATGGGGTCTTGAGGCAGATTGTTCATCTCACATCATTTTTTTTGACACACAAGGAAGAAAATGGCCTGTCAGCCCTCCTCCTCGACCTCGCATGGCAGGAATCCCATCTCGCGGGCCTTCTCGGGAGACATCAGGAAATATATGGCCTCGCCCTCGTTGCAGGCCTCGCCCTCCGAGTTGATGATTTCCGCACTGATGTAGGCGAGGTTGCGCACCTGCCGGTTCACTCTGGCACGTACGGTCAGCAGAGGTTCCGTGGTGGGGACAGCCTTGCGGAACTTCACGTTCAGTTGGACTGTGTAACCGCTGGTCTGCAGTTTGCGCGTGACCACCCATCCGCACACCTCATCTATCAGCGTGCTCAGAATGCCGCCGTGCATGGTGTCCACCCAGCCCTGATAGTGGGCATCGGGATGCCAATGGCTCACGATGTCGTCACCCTCCTCATAGAACTCCATGTGGAGGCCGATGGGATTGTCGGGACAGCAGCCGAAGCAGTGGTACTGAGGATTGTCGCGCCAGGGATTGATTATCTTCTTCATGGTCTGTGCTTTTATCATTACGCTTGCAAAATTAACGATTTTTCGTGACTTTACGTTTCTCTTGCACGTTTTTTCTTACGAATTCGGGTATTCGCTCACTTAATCACAGCCTTGAACTTCGTTCGAGCTCGTTCACGCTCGGAATACCACGAACAAGTTCGGGTATTTGCTCACTTAATCACGACCTTTTTCCCGTCCCGGACAATGATACCTGGCCGCCCCTCTTCCGCCACCCTTCCATTCAGGGCATAGCTGCGAGAAGCACTTTGGCCGTTGTCGGCCCTCATGGGCTGGATGCCAGACGTGTCTCCGAGGGCCTCGACGCGAATGATTCCCGCGAGGTTGCTAACATGACCGGCACCCTCGATGGCCTTTCCGAGGATATACAGTCCGCTGTAACGACTGGCGGCACCGTAGAACATCACCACATTGCCCCAGGGCGAGAAGAAGGCCAGCGTGCCAGCCGGACAGTCGCCCTCGATGCAGTCGGCTCCGTAGCTGACAGCCGTAGGGGGATAGAATATCTTCTCATTATTACTGTAATTCTGCACGGCTACCTCGATGGGCAGCATCTGGTAGAGCGACGCGGCCGCACTGGTCTCATTCAGTTCGTAGATGATGGTGTTCGTTCCATCCGAAACCTTTATTCTCATAGCGTCCGATTGGGTTTGGTCCGTGAAGTTAATTTGCTGCAGCCATGCGCTGACGAGCGAAGAAGCATTGCCAACCTGCGAGGAGCGAATCCACAGGCTTTTGCTGTAGTATTTCCCGTTGGGCACGAGTCGCTTGCAGTCGGTCTCAACACCGCTAATGCCGCTACTGGCACTCGATACAATCAGGCCAACGTTCTTGCCGGCCATCTGCGCCCCATAGTTGAACAGGAAGGTCTGCATCGGAGCCGCCATTTGGCTCCACCAGAGGGGAGTGATGATGATGATATTCTGATAGTCGTCGAGCGAGACGCTGACAGGGTCGATGGTCGGATAGCTGCTCGCTTCGTCTGGATTCGCATTGATGGCATTGAGCAATTGGGTGCCGAGGGCATAGCCGTTGGCCTCGTATTTCAGCCCCTTCTCTGCCGGCTGAATCTCCAAGACGTCAGCCGCAATCTGGCCGCTCAGAGCGTTGGCTATCGCCTTGCAGTTGCCCGTATAGCTATAGTACGCCACCAAGGTCTTTGCCCGAACCGATGCAACAGCAACGGTCAGCAACAGGCTGAGAAACAGAATCGTTCGTTTCATGATTGCAATTTACATTTATTGTTCTGAAGTGACGCTGCGGATGCAGTTGAGGGCATTGAGCGTGCGAGGATAGCCGATGAAGGGAAGGTTACTGGAGAGGACGGCAATGAGCAGGTCCTTATCGTTGCCGACATGGAAGTTGCCGGCGATGTGGCCTTTCAGTTGCGACTCGCACCCACCCTGGGCAGCCAGGAAACAGAAGGTAATCAGTTCGCGCATGGCCATCGGGTGCTGCGCAGAGTTGCCCTGAGAGGCTGTCTTCTGTCCCAGGCCCGTTCGGGTGTAGTAGTCGCCGAAGCAGTTGTCGGCCAGCCAAAGGTTGATGTGTCGGCTGTCCTCAGGGCCCGACTGCCAGAAGTCGCGCATGCCCTCGCCAAAGCAGCTGACTTGCGCCTCGGTGCCAGCCTCGCGCCGAGTTTCCATTGTGGTGGTCTGCTGCGAAGCCAGTGGCAGGGCAATGCCGCGAGCGGCGAGAATCTCGTTCATAGCCGTCAGGAAGGGACGTACGCGCCCCATACCCAGGTAGGCCGTAGCCTGATAGACAATTTCCTTCACCTCCACTGCCGAGACGCCCTTGTCCAAGGCCTGGGGCAGGAGCTCGCGGTATTCGTCAATGCCCTGACAACCCAGCAGCGTGGCCAGATAGCAGACGTAGCGGGTGTGGTCGTCGAGGCGGCTCTTCACCTGCTCCACCACCTCGCCGAAGGCAAAGGCCTCGAACCGCTGCATGTAGTCAGCATCCGTGACGCAGAGCAGTGCATTGCTGGCGGGCAGTTTGTCGTAGTCTGCATCCGCAACGGGCTCCAGCCATTCGTTGGAGGCGCCCTCCTCAACCTTTGTCATATACGTGATGTGCTGCATCCATGAGTCCTTGGCAGCACCGTGCCAGTGCTTCACCTCGGCTGGGATGGCAACAACCACCCCGGGGCGCAGCACCACAGGCTCCCTACCCTCCTCTACATACCAACCGCAGCCCGCCACGCAGACGAGCACCTGCACCGACTTGTGGTGGATGTGCCAGTTGTTGCGGCAGCGCGGCTCGAATGTTACGTTCACGGGACCTCCATTCTCAGCATCGAGCGGAGCCAGATAACTATTGCCAATGAAATACTTGGCATAGGCGGTGTTCAGCTCGCCTTTGGGCCATACATTAAAATCTACATTTGCTTTCATATTTCCTTGTGCATTAATGTGCGTCACTGCCATGAGCAGCGCAATGACGGTGGTTATAATCCTCATATATTCTTTCTCCTACACTTTCTCAATACTTTCTCCAATACTATCTTTGTTTGCTGAATATCAGTTTCATCGCCTCAGGGTCAAGGGGCTTCATCGTGGGGAGTTTGAGGCTCTTCACCATGTGCAGTGTGCCCTGCCTGTATTTCTGGAAATGGTCGGTCTGCAAATGATGCTGATATGCTTCCTCTGATGCGTAGATCTCAAGGATGCGAATCTGACACGAGTCCTCGGCAGTCTGCATGGGGTACAGGCAGATGACGCCTGGTTCTAGTTTCATGCTCTCGCGGTCCACCTCGTTGGCATATTCCAAGTATTCCTTTAAGTGCTGCGGATAGACCTCGATTTCGGCGATACGGACGATCATATTTCCGGCAGGATTAACCGACGGTTTCTCACCCGTCAGGCCAAACAGCCACTTCGCGTTCTTCCACAGTATCATCTCCCTGAACGGAGCAAGGTCGGGTTCCGTCGTCAGGTACTGCTTCATCCTTGCAAGGCTCTGGACGAGCACCTGCGGGGCAACGTAGGGATAGTCCGAACCGTAGAGCAGATGGTCGGGTGTGGTGATGCTGAGCATCATGCGTATGACCTCCGGACTGTGTGCACCAGCCAGGTCATAATAAAGGGCTCGCAGGTTCGCCTCCCAGTCAATCTCACCCACCATTTTGTTTGCCTGCATCACGGGCACTAGCGACTTCATGCGAGGAACGGCCAGCGGAAGATAAGCACCGCAGTGAGGCACCACCACCTTGACGTTGGGATAGCGTGCCAACACGTTGCGACTGATCATGTTCGTCACGGCACGAGTGGTCTCAGAGAGATATTCCTGCATGGCCAGCGGTGTCTGCTTCATCACGTTGCGGTTCACGGGCTCAGGACGATGGGGATGCAGGATGACGACTGCCTGTCGTTCGTTGAGCACTGCGAAGAGGGTATCCAGTTCTGGTGAACCCAGGTATTGTCCTTGCACATTCGTTGCCAACTTGATGCCGTCGGCTCCCAGTGTGTCGAGTGCGTACTTTGCCTCGCGAATGGCGGCATCCACATCGGGCAGAGGTAAGGCCGCACAGAACATAACCCTACCGGGGTGTTCCCTCTTGATACGTGCCGCCTCTTCGTTCGTCTTCCTCACCACAGCGCCATCTGTTGGTTGCGGAGCAGCCATCGTCAGCACCGACGTTTCAACACCCACTTCGTCCATCCACTTCAGATGCGACATCAGGTCGTATTTAGGCAGGGGGAATCCCTCGTCCATCACCCTACCCTCTTGTTCTAAGGCAGACACGAACTCTGGCGTGATGAGGTGACTATGCACGTCTATCACTCCCTGAGCAAAGGTTGTTGTGGTTAGTAGCATAAAAATCAGTGTTACCTTAAAACGAGTCATAAATGTAGTTACGAGTTAGGAGTTACGAGTTACGAGTTACGAGTTACGAGTTAAAGGGCCCCTACTTCAAATTCTTCCCAAAGAACTCAGCCAGCGTGTCCCAAGGAATCAGGTTCTTAGGCTCGCCCTTGCCCACCAGTTCCGTATAACCGCCGTCGTAGAGGTCGCAGTGCGATGCACCGGGGATGATGAGCAGTTGCTTGTTCTCGGGATTGGGATTGGGCTTTCCCACTACATTATATCCTTCGGCCTTGCCCTCCACCATGTACTTGTAAGCTGCCTCGCCGAAGTAACGCGAGTGGGCCTTCTCGCCGTGCATCACG
>DGUV01000052.1:0-264 GCA_002395775.1 Prevotellaceae bacterium UBA4301 | reverse complement strand
AGGCCTGTGTACCGATGACGCGCCATCCGTCGTTCGAGTTTCCGCTGCGCTCGTGATAACCGCGTTCGGTCTTATAGTAGTCATAATAGTCCTTCACGAACTGGGGTGCCTCGTCTGGCAGTGGGTCGATGACGCCTCCAGCCATCGCCGTCGGGTCGGCCAGTCGCTGTTTGGCAAGAGCCTCACGGGCAGCGTGTCGTGACTCTTCCTTGTCCTCACTGTCGAAGTATCCGTTACCACTGACGCGTGTCATGTCGTACATCG
>DGUV01000093.1 GCA_002395775.1 Prevotellaceae bacterium UBA4301 | reverse complement strand
TACTTCGTGCTGCCCTACACCATCCAGAACTATCTGGCCGACCAGGCCATCTGGCCCAAGGTTTCGACTGACCTGCCCGAGTTTGCCGAGGCAGAGAAGGGTGTCGAGAAGGAAATCGACCGCCTGATGAACATCAAGGGCAAGCGATCTGTTGACTCTATCCACAAGGAACTCGGCCACATCATGTGGGAGTATGTGGGCATGGGCCGCACTGCCGAAGGCCTGAAGACTGGTATCCAGAAGATGAAGGAGCTGCAGAAGGAGTTCGACACCAACCTGTTCGTGCCCGGCACCAAGGAGGGTCTGAACGTAGAGCTCGACAAGGCCATCCACCTGCGCGACTTCTTCACGATGGGCGAGCTGGTGGCTCACGATGCCCTCTCTCGTAACGAGAGTTGCGGTGGTCACTTCCGCGAGGAATACCAGACCGAGGAAGGCGAGGCCAAGCGCGACGACGAGAACTTCTTCTACGTTGGCTGCTGGGAGTATCAGGGCAAGGACAAAGATCCCGAACTCATCAAGGAGCCCCTGGAGTATGAGGCAATCAAGGTACAAACCCGTAACTATAAAAATTAAAGATCATGGCTAAAAATATAAGTGTAACGATAAAGTTCTGGAAGCAGAACGGTCCCAAGGATAAGGGCCACTTCGATACCCACGAATTGAAGAACGTGCCCGACGACACCTCGTTCCTGGAGGCCCTTGACATCATGAACGAGGAACTCATCGAGGCTGGCAAGGAACCCTTCGTCTTCGACCACGACTGTCGCGAGGGCATCTGCGGCATGTGCTCGCTCTACATCAACGGCACGCCCCACGGCAAGACCGAGCGCGGTGCTACCACCTGCCAGCTCTACATGCGCCGCTTCAAGGACGGCGACGTCATCACCGTTGAGCCCTGGCGCTCGGCCGGTTTCCCCGTCATCAAGGACTGCATGGTGGACCGTGGTGCCTTCGACAAGATCATGCAGGCTGGCGGCTACACCACCATCCGCACCGGTCAGGCTCAGGACGCCAATGCCATCCTCATTCCCAAGGAGGACGCCGACGAGGCCATGGACTGCGCTTCGTGCATCGGTTGCGGTGCCTGTGTGGCTGCATGTAAGAACGGCTCTGCCATGCTCTTCGTCAGCTCGAAGGTCAGCCAGCTCGCCCTGCTTCCCCAGGGTCGCGTAGAGGCTGCCCGTCGTGCCAAGGCCATGGTGGCCAAGATGGACGAACTGGGCTTCGGCAACTGCACCAACACGCGTGCCTGCGAGGCTGTCTGCCCCAAGTGCGAGACCATCGCCAACATCGCCCGCCTGAACCGCGAGTTCATCTGTGCAAAGTTGGCCGACTAACAAGCGCAGAGGCTATTTTATGAAAAAGAGGAATGGAACGTTTGTTCTGTTCCTCTTTTTTTGTACCTTTGCCTCTGTCATATAGATTCAGTATAATTGCTCATACGATGAAAAGACTCTTTTTTCTTTTGCTCATCATGCTTTTAGGCATCGGGGCACAGGCGCAAGTTTCTCAGGAGGTGCGTCAGATTGTGGAGAAATGCGGAGCACGGATGAATAGTCCGCAAGGTGTGGAGATGGACATGAAGGTGAAGGCTGGCATGAAGTTGATGTCGATGACCATGAGGATGAAACTACGCACCAAGGGCGAAAAGTCGCTCATGAACGTGTCCACCAAACTGCTGGGGCGCGAGGTGAAGTCGGAGAAAGGCTACGACGGCGTGCAGGAATGGAAGTACAAGAGCGGAACCGGGAGCGACACCCTCTTCGTCAGCAAGCAGGCGGCAAAGTCGAAGAACGACTACGAGATTGACTTTGATGTCTGTGATGAGTATCGCAAGGCTGCGCTGAAGGAGAAGGACGGACTCTATGTGATAACCTTCAGCGAACCCGTGGATAAGGATGCTCCCAAGCGGACGGTAATGACCATCCGCAAGGACAATCACGATTTTGTGGAGATGCAGGCCAAGGACGGGCCCATTTCGATGCGCATGACAGCCACGAAGATCAAATATGGCGTGAGCGATGCCGTCTTCAAGTTCGACCCCCAAAAGTATCCTGGAGCCATAGTCGTTAGAAAATGAAACAGAGAACCTTACTCTTTCTGCTTTTGCTCTTTGCCCTTGGTGCATGGGGAAAGAAGCATCGCCCCCAGGTGGTGAGATTGGAGACCACTATGGGCGTGATTCGTGTCGAACTGAGTGATGAGACACCCCGCCATCGCGACAACTTCCTGCGTCTGGCACGCGAAGGAAGGCTCGACAGCACACTCTTTCACCGGGTCATCAAGGACTTCATGATTCAGGGAGGTGACCCGCAAAGTCTCGTAAAAACACGCGATTCCATCGACTATACCCTTCCAGCCGAGTTCCGTCTGCCCTGGCTTTATCATGTTCGTGGGGCGCTGGCTGCAGCCCGAGAGGGTGACGATGTGAATCCCAACATGCGCTCGTCAGGGTCGCAGTTCTACATCGTTTATGGCCGTTCCTGGGGCGAGACGGCGCTGGGCAAGGTGCGTGCCATGCTCGACGAGAAAGGCATTGAGATGAACCGCGACATGTGGGACGATTACCTGTTGCATGGTGGTTCGCCCCATCTCGATGGCACATACACGGTCTTCGGGCACGTCATTGATGGGATGAAGGTTCTGAAGGCCATTCAGGCTGTACCCACGGACTCGACCGACCGTCCTGTCGAGGATGTCATTCTGTTAAAGGCCATTGTGGAATGAGTGACCGCCCGCTTGTAACCATAGCCATTCCTGCCTATAAAGTCAGACATCTGCACGAGAGTCTGGCATCGGCCTTGTCCCAGACTTATGGGAACATCGAGGTTGTCGTGGTCAACGACCGGTCGCCTGAGGATGTGGCTTCTGTTGTAGGCCAGTTCGATGACCCACGCATCCGATACTGCGAGAATGCGCAAAACCTCGGAAAGGATGATCCCAGCAGGAACTGGAACGAATGCCTCCGACTGGCTCAAGGCGAATGGTTCTGCCTGTTGTGCGACGATGATGTCTATGATGCCTGTTTTGTGGAGGAGCTGTTGCGCGTTTCCGAACGCTATCCCCAGTGCGATGTTCTGCGTTCGGGCGTGGTCATGATAGATGGCGAGGGTAGGGAAGTAGGCACTTATCCTGCCAGTCCTGGCTTTGAGACGCTTGAACAATACATGTGGGACTTTTTCCACAGTCGTCGTCGCCAAACCATAGGTGAATTCATGCTTCGTCGCTCTGCAATCGTGCAGGCAGGAGGATACGTCAATCTGCCCTATGCATGGGGGTCGGACAACCTTTCCATCTTCCAGTTTGCTATGCGGAACGGCATTGCCTCCACCTCCCTTCGTCTGATGACGTTTCGCGATAGTGGAGAAAACATCTCCAGCGACTGCAAGCACATGGACGTGAAGCTTATGGCATTCCAGACATACATCAGGCAGACGGAGGAAATGGTTCGGAAGGAAGGATTCCGCCACGATTTGCTCCCTGTGCTCGACGATTATTATCATAGGGCCGCTGTGGCTCATATGGTAGATGCAAACGCCGAAGACCTAAGGAACATCGTCCGAAGACCTAAGGCTTACCACATAGGCATTGGGTGTGTGCTGAAGGCCTTGCTTAGGCGGTGGTTCCTGTCACACTAACTTATACATTCCGCCACTAAGCAGACGGACAATGCCCCGCATTTCCATTTCAAAGAGTAGGCTCGAGAGCTGGCCGACGGGCAGGTTCGTCTCAACGGTCAGCTGGTTGAGATGCTTCCCTTCCACCCCCTTCAGGGCATTAAATACCACCATTTCATCAGCAGAAAGTTCTACGAAGAGTTCCCTCTGCACGGGTTGTTTCTCGGCCCTTGTCGTTGCCCATCCCATGGCCTCCACAAAGTCCTCGGCCGTCTGCAACAGTGTGGCCTTGCTTGTGGCAATCAGTTGGTTGCAGCCTGCCGATGTTGCAGCATCTATGCGTCCAGGCACGGCAAAGACCTCGCGGTTGTAGTCGTTGGCAATGCCTGCGGTGATGAGGCTTCCGCCCTTGGCTGCCGACTCCACCACCAAGGTGGCATCGGTCATGCCGGCCACAATGCGGTTGCGGCTCACGAAGTTAATCTTGTCTGCCGTGCTGCCGCTCATGAATTCGGTAATCAGTCCGCCTCGGTTAAGCATCTCGATGGCAGTTGCCCGATGCATGCGAGGATAGATCTGGTCGAGTCCGTGGGCCAGTACGCCTATGGTGGGGAGGTTGTTGGCAAGTGCCTGACGGTGGGCATTGATGTCGATGCCGTAGGCCAGTCCGCTCACGATGAGCACGTCGGGGCATAACTGAGTCAGGTCGCGCAGAAATCGCTGGCAAAACGCCTTTCCGTATTCCGTAGCCTTGCGCGTGCCCACTATGGCCAGCGTGTGGCGGCAGTTCAGGTCACCGGTTCCCCGGAAGTAAAGCAATACTGGCGCATCGGGACATTCGCGCAGTCGGGCAGGGTAGTCCGCGTCGTCTTTTGTCAGGATGCGTATGTGCTTCTTTTCTGCAAACTCCATCTCCTGTTCGGCACGTGGGAGCTGGGCCTCCATCTCCATGAGGGTTTTGGTCAAACGCTTTGGGGCTTCGGGCAGGAGGTCTGAGAGGTTATTTCGCGCGTCATACAGGGCTGTGGCCGAGCCTGCGGCCTCAAGTAGTTGGTTTTGCACCTGCGACTGATAGGGTAGCACGCGGGTGAGTGCCATGAGGCATAGTGTTTCCTGCTGTTTCATGCGAAGAATTTGTCCAGTTCGGGGCACTGGGCGGCCAGTTTCCCATCGATGAGGGCGGCATTCACCACCTCCACGCGGCAAGCCAGTCGCTGGTCGCTCAGGCGTATGATGTCCTGGTTGAAGATGTATTTCACTCCCTCCTTCCGCACCTGTGAGCGCACCAGGAACTCGTCGCCGCTGCGCAGTGGGGTCTTGTAGTTTAGGGTTATGCGTGCCACCACCACATCGATGCCCCGTTTGTGCAGGTCGGCAAAGGAGATGCCCAGCGAACACAGGAATTCGTGCCGGGCATGTTCGGTGTAGTGTTGGTAGTTTGCATTGTTGACAATGCCTTGCAGGTCGCATTCGTAGTCGCGGACCTTCATTTTCAGTTCGTGTGGTGTCATAGTCGGGAACTTAGGTATTCATAGCCAAAGCTGCAACGCAGGCAGTCGTGGCGGTCACAGTATTGCTTCTTCAGTTGGATGAGGGCTTGGCTGTCGGCAGCGGTGGTCACTTTCAGTCCGCAATCGGCCCACTGGCGCATGATGTAGTTCTGTTCGGCAGGCAGCATGCGCAGGAGGTCGAGGCATCGCTCGCGCAGGGGCCAGTTGTCATGGCTCATGGCATAGGCGTAGAGCACGGGGACGACGGTGTTGATGACAATCAGGTTTTGCGAACCTTGGCTCAGGTGGAGCTGCCGCTTCTCCACGGGGTTGCCAAACATGATGTGGTCGTGCCAGTAGGGCGATGTGGTGGCCTCGAGTGTCTGTCGCAGGGCCTCCAGATGTTTCGTTTCCATGATGGCGTCTTTCAGGCGTGACAGGGAAACGTTGCCTTTGTGATACATCCAAGCCAGTTCGGCCAAGCGGATATGTGGGAAGTTCTGAGGTCGCAGCCGCAGGTATTTCCACTGTTGATAGGGCATGATGGCCCCCAGCGAGAATAGTCGGCATTGGTATTTGAATTCGCGACGGAGCGAAAGGAAGTATTCGTCCCACATGCCTGCATCTTTCGAGTTGGGAGGCAGGCTTTCGGATTCCAGCAGTCCGGCCATGCCCAGGAAGATGGCTTCGATTTGGAACAGTTCGTCGCGGTGCTTGCCTATCTTGTCCAGGGGGATGCGTTTAGCCCATGTCTCAAAGGCGTCGCCGTTGAGGCCAAAGCCGAAGTTGCGTGCAAGTGTGATGAAGAGAGCCCATTCCCAGTTGTTGTTGGTCTCGCGCAACCGTTGTTCCACCTGCCGGCGTCGTTCCTCCAGGCGTTCCACCAGCAGGGTGTCGAGCCACGAGTGCACCTTAAACAGGTCGATGCTCGGTATGATGCGGAAGCATCGGGGGTAATCCTCGGTCTTTTGCAGGTTTTCGTAGCGCAGGTGCAGTTCGGCAGGGATGTCGAGTTGCAGTTGTGGCAGGTGTTTCCCGCTGCTTGTGGTCACCTCGCTGTCGATGACCGAGGCCACATGCAGTATGACGCTGTCATAAGCCTCGTCGGTATCGTGTCCGTGGCGGAACCAGTCGCTGGAGCGCAGGTGGATTTCCACGTTCCCTGCCCACATGGTTTCCCCGATGCGTACTTTGGCATTGAAGAAGTCGGGGCCTTGGTTGGGGTTTGCCAGTCCGGGGTCTATGATTTCCAGCTCCTGCCCGTCGGTTGTGAGCAGGGCTTTCAGGGGCAGCAATTTGTGTTTCCAAACGTAGTGCAGCAGTTTCTCCACGGTTCTTTATTTCTTAAAAATAGTAAAAATACCTAACAAAAGTACGCTTTTTCGCTGATAATCCCTATCTTTGCAGACAAAATTATTTACAAAAGATGAAAATAGCCTTAATTGGATACGGCAAGATGGGCCGAATGATAGAGGAAATTGCCCTGAGCCGTGGTCATGAGATTGTGTGCATTATTGACATCGACAATCAGCAGGATTTCGACAGCCCCCAGTTCCGGAGTGCCGATGTAGCCATTGAGTTTACGGCTCCCCATGTGGCTTATGACAATTATCTGCGCGCCTTTCGTCACAATGTGAAGGTGGTCAGCGGTTCCACGGGTTGGTTCTCGGAGCATGGCGACGAAGTGCGGCGCATGTGCACTGAAGGTGGGCAGACCCTCTTCTGGAGTAGCAACTTCAGTCTTGGCGTCACCATATTCCGTGCTGTCAATCGCTATCTGGCTGGCATCATGAACCAGTTTGACAGCTATCGGCCTACATTGGAGGAGGTCCACCACATCCACAAACTTGACCACCCCAGCGGAACTGCCATCACGCTGGCTGAGGAACTGGTGAACGAGGTTGACCGCCTGAGTGCGTGGAAGTTTGGCCAGCTCACCCAGCCCGACGGCACGCTCGAAGGCACGACCGATGTTCCCGCTGACCAGTTGCGCATCGACAGCATCCGTCGCGGCGAGGTGCCCGGCATCCACTCCATCACTTGGAACTCGGAAGCCGATGAGATTACCATCACCCACTCGGCCCACAACCGCAGGGGCTTTGCCCTTGGCGCCGTGCTTGCTGCCGAATACACAGCCCAGCACACGGGTCTGCTCACGATGAGCGACCTTTTCCATTTCTAACTCCCATCCCCCCCAATCATCATTCTCCCCTATGAAAAAGAAAGAAGAAAAAAAACGCACCTGGAAAGATTGGGTGCAGGCCGTCACATACTGCACTTTGCTCGTCATGTTCCTCCTATGGATTCAGGCTCCTTGGTGGGGCTACCTGACGGTACCCTTCGTCTTTGACGCCTATGTGACGAAGTTGGTGAAGTGGAGTTGGTGGAAGGAACTTGAAAACCCCGTTACCCGCACCATCATGAGTTGGGTGGATGCCATCGTGTTTGCCTTGGTGGCAGTCTATTTCGTCAACATCTATTTCTTTCAGAACTACACCATCCCATCGAGTTCGCTGGAGAAGAGTCTCCTGATTGGCGACTACCTCTATGTGTCGAAGACCGCCTACGGCCCTCGTGCCCCCATGACGCCCCTGAGCATGCCCTTGTGCCAGCACACCCTGCCCCTGGGCGGCGTGAAGAGCTACATCTCGTGGCCGCAATGGAAGTACAAACGCATCTCCCCCAAGCCCGTACAGCTCAACGACATCGTCGTCTTCAACTATCCCGCAGGCGACACCGTGGCCCTCGACCTCCGTTACCAATCGGCTGACTACCACATGCTCAGCTACATGTATGGCCGTCAGATCTATCAGCAGAATTTCGGCGAAGTGCAGCTCGACAGCATCAGCGCCCTGGAGCGTTATCGCCTCTTCGAGCGGTACCGTGCCTTGGGCAGCAGCTACATCAAGCAAAACCCGCAGGAGTTTGGCTCAGTGACTTGGCGCCCGGTTGACCGCCGTGAGAACTATGTCAAGCGCTGTGTGGGCCTGCCAGGTCAGGTTCTGGAGATAAAGGACCGCATCGTCTATCTCGACGGCGTAGCCAACAAGGAGCCCGACAATGTGCAGTACAACTATCAGGTGCACACTTCGGGCCGCTTGCCCGACGACTTTGTCCGTGAGATAGGTCTCTCGTTCCCCGACCTGCGCGACCTCTACCAAACTGGCGTCTGTCCGCTCACCCAGAAGATGAAGGAAGCCATGGAGGCACGTCCTGACCTGGTGGACAGCATCGCCATCAGCCATCCGCAGGAGACCGATGTCCTCTATCCTCTCAATGGCCACAAGGGCTGGACGGTCGATAACTACGGACCCATCTGGATTCCCGCCAAGGGAGCCTCCATCACCCTCAACCTCGACAATCTGCCCGTCTATGAGCGTTGTATCCGAGTCTATGAGGGCAATACCCTTGAAGTCAACGACCAGGGCGACATACTCATCAACGGGGAGAAGGCCACCTCCTACACCTTCCAGATGGACTACTACTGGATGCAAGGTGACAACCGCCACAACTCGGCCGACTCGCGCTACTGGGGCTTTGTGCCCGAGGACCATGTCGTGGGCAAGCCCGTCATGATTTGGATGTCGCGCAACAAGGACTACAGCCTCTTCGACGGCGGCATCCGTTGGGAGCGCCTGTTCCGCTGGGTGGACAACATCAAGTGATGGCTGTCCTCTCCTCCTACTATCTTGCACCCATTTCCTACTACGCCCTCCTGGCGCAGGCAGATGAGGTGGTCATCGATTGCGACGAACCCTATCGTAAGCAGACGTTGCGCAACCGTTGCTGGATAGCCTCGCCCAACGGGCCCGTGGCGCTGACGGTGCCTGTGGTGAAGTTTGTGCCTTACCACACCCCAATGCGCGACATCCGCGTCAGCGACCACGGCAACTGGCGCCACCTTCATTGGAATGCCCTGAAGAGCAGTTATGGGCGCACCCCCTTCTTTGAGTATTATGCCGATGAAATTGCTGTTTTTTACGAACGTCGGTGGCAGTTCCTTGCCGACTACAATGCTGCCCTCCAGCAGACGGTCAGCCGCCTGCTCGACCTCTCACAACCCCATCCTGCCCATCCCCGTTGCTTCCCCTACTATCAGATGTTCAGCGACCGCCACGGCTTCATGCCCGACCTCAGCATCGTTGACCTCCTTTTCAATATGGGCCCCGAGTCCATTTATTATCTTTTCGACCCCGACATGCTTAAGAAATAATGCAAATCCTCACACTCGACAATGGCCTGCGCATCGTGGTTGAACAGCGCCCCGGACAGGTAGTATATTGCGGACTGGCAGTGGATGCCGGCACGCGCGACCAACTTCCCCACGAGTCGGGCATGGCCCACCTCATCGAACACATGTCGTTCAAGGGCACCGACCGCCGCCGCTCGTGGCACATCATCAACCGCATGGAGGCTGTGGGCGGCGACCTCAATGCCTTCACCTCGAAGGAACACACCGTCTATTACTGTTCCTGCCTGCGTCAGCATCTTGCCCGCGCCCTCGACCTGCTCTTCGACATCACCCTCCACAGCACCTATCCCCAAGTCGAACTCGAGCGCGAGGTGGAAGTCGTGTGTGACGAAATTGAGAGTTACAACGATTCGCCCTCGGAACTCATCTACGACGACTTCGATGCCCTCGTCTTCCCCGCCCACCCTCTGGGACGGAACATTCTGGGGGATGCCGAGCTTCTGCGGCAGTACACCAGCGAGCAGCTCCGGCAGTTTGCTGACAGACTCTACCATCCCTCGCGCATGGTACTCTTCGTCTTGGGCGACGTGAAGGCAAACCAAGTCGAACGCATGGCCCGCCGCATGTGTCAGGCCGAAGCCCCCATGGCAGACCCGGATGTCCGCCAACAGCCCCAGTGCCCATCGTCTCCTGCCCAGTCCGTCTCGAAGCGGAACACCCATCAGGCTCACGTCATCCTTGGTTGCGAGGCCTATGCCCTGGCCGACGAACGCCGGTTGGGCCTCTCCCTGCTCAGCAACATCTTGGGCGGCCCAGGCATGAATTCCCGCCTCAACATCAGCCTCCGCGAACGTCGCGGACTGGTCTATACCGTCGAGAGCAGCATGGCCAGCTACACCGACACGGGCCTGTGGACAACCTACTTCGGTTGCGACCACAAGGATGTGGAACGTTGCCTGCGTTTGGTTCGTCAGGAACTCACTCGCTTGTGCGACGCCCCCCTCTCGGCCACTCAGTTGCAGGTTGCCAAGCAACAGCTCAAGGGTCAGGTGGCTCTCTCCTGGGAGAATGGCGAAAACGTGGCCATCGGCATGGGACGCCGCCTCCTGCATCTGGGACAGACGCAGACGCTTAGTCAGCTCTGCGAAAGCATCGACAGCCTCTCCTCCGCCCAACTTTGGGACATTGCCCAGCAGTGCCTTGCTCCCGGGCGCATGATGACGCTGATATATAAATAGCCTCCTGTGCCGCTCTTCTCTCCATCCAGTAGGCATAGCTATATAGTGAAGTAATGTATGTTCCCCGTCTATGATACATTGCGAAAGGACTGATTCTGAGGCCTGACAATGTTTCTTCATTCGAAAAATCTATCCTTACGGATTTTTGCAGAGGTACATTATTTCTTTGAAATAAGGAAATTCTTCGGGAAGTATTTGATGATGAATAAAAGATTCTAAGGCCTACAGACAGAGATTGGCCAATCATTGAGAAATCATTTCCCAATCATCACGAATTTACTTACCAATGATGAGGCGATGATTGGTACAATGATCAAGCCATCATTGGTAAGTAATTTTTCGATGATTGGGAACGAATAGGCCGAA
>DGUV01000053.1:10105-51489 GCA_002395775.1 Prevotellaceae bacterium UBA4301 | reverse complement strand
CCAGTTCCTATAGTTGGTGCTTCCCTCTTTTTTCGCTGCAGCTGGCGGCAGGGAGAGTTTTTGTCTATCTTGACAACCCTTGTTGGAACTTCTGTATGCGTCCATCGTATCTGCCACCGGCAATGTCGTGGACTTCATGGTCGGCACGTCTGAGCTTGTTAGCATTGCGCTCGGCTTTGCCGCTTCGCTCGTCGAAGAATTTGCACAAAGTGCTTGCTAACCAGACAAACCAGTCTGCCACCTGCTTCAAGGTGGCACTTGCCAGTTCAGCAAACTTCACGGAAAGAAGGATGTTGGGAATTTGGATAATCCGCTCTCGCTCGGCCATCCGAGAACAAGTTCTCATGGCTCTCGCTGACTCGCGGATTTGTGAAGTTTGATTCTTGCCCATATCAAGTAATTTTGTCAATTTCTGCCGTTTTTAGGGGGATGGTCCCTGACGGAAACCAATTAAGCGGATTTAAGGGGAAATAAGGTGATTTAAGGGAACACCCTACGAACCCTCTGCTCATCCACCCGAGGTACAATGGCGGTACAAAATTACTCTAAAAGAGGCAAACACGCAATAGGCAAAGAATAAGGTTAGTTAAGCGGAGTTAATTGTCGGACAGTGTTTTACGCGATTTGATTTAAGGTTTGTTTCGGTCTGTTTTGACCTAATTTAATCGGTGGAGAATTCATTGGAATTATTGTCATTATTGTCATTAAGAAAATCAACTTTTCGGGGGGAAATTTATGCCACAATATATATAATAATAAATTATTATATATATTGTGAGGTGTTTTGGAATTCAAAAACGTTAATGACAATCATGACAATGACAATCATGACAACGACCGCTATCAAGCCATATTAGTGTACAATCTACTAAAACATGTGTAAATCAATGCATTATGAAATAATTCTCAAAGAAATTGGTGTTTTCGCGCCCGCGCGCGTGCTAAGCCTTGCATATCTCACAAATTATTACTATCTTTGTATAGTGAAAGTTCACCGCACGAACAAGTATTCGAAGGACCACAAACAAGTATACGAAGCGAGGCGAACAAGGATTCATTCGTAAAGAAGAGATATTCAAAGAGATAATGAAAAAATGATATGAAAGTACTTATTATTGTGAAAATTTGATTAAATTTGTAGCGGATAGATTAAAAACAATAACCCAATAGCCCTTCACTCGGCATTCCTGAGTAAAATTGCATAGAGAAATAATTTAAACCCTAGAAACTATGAAAACGACGAAAATCTTTAAGAGTATATTCCTGCTGCTGTTGCTGATGTTTATCGGCATTCAGAACATCGCGGCTGTCGTTGGCACCTACAAGTACAACGCTGACATCGAGGTAGAAGGGGTGAAATACAGATGCTATACGGTGACAGCGCCTATCGGGAGTACAGGCTACACCCACACCGTAGGGCATTTTGCCCGTGTTCTATCAATAGCCTATGTCACCACGGCAGAGTGCGTGATACCAGCGACGGTGGAGAACGCCGGTTTCACCTATGAGGTGGAGGGAATATCGAGAGAATTTTACACTAATAACCACAAAATTGAAACGCTCAAGTTCACAGGGAATGTTGGAACCAAGAATACCAGTTACAGATACATACATAGTGGTTATAATAGTTATGGCGTTTACGTAGACGCTATTGTGGGTGAAGACATGGGGGTGGATTTCAGCCACATGTATCTCCCGAATCTGAAGACGCTGATCGTGCCGAATTTCGAACAGACCGGCTCTGTGGATGAATGGAAATTCGAGGGTGGTGACCATTTCCCCAACCTGGAAGATGTGTATGTCACCGATGGATGTCCCACGCTCTCGTATGGTATGTTCACTCGTGCCAGTCAGATCACCATGCACATACCGCCCCACTACATCAGGGAGAGCATGAAGACCGCCGCCGTTTGGAGTGATTTCAAGGACATCGTGCCTTTCTCCTGGAATTATTCATTGACGTTTTGGAACTGTAGTAAACGCATCGTGAAACTCTATTCGCTTGGCAATGAGGATTACTCCGAAACCTCCCATCCAGCCTACCTGGTGGGTGGGAAGGAAAACGGCTCCAAGAGTATCGATGGCAATCTTGGGGAGAACTACCTTTTGACATGCGAGTACGACCCTGAGACAGAGGACGTGCCTACCGTGACCCGAAATGACGAACCCATCGACGAAAACGACTTGTTTGTGGTGGAAGATGGTGTGGTGGGCTATCAGGAAAGCAATCTGCACGAGCATGTTTCATACAAAGTGAATGCGAATCACAAACAATGCCGAGTGACTTTCTTCGGGGGCGAAGGCTACATTGCCGGTACCTACGAAATTAGGCGCGATGGGACGCGTCACTATGGAAACATCTTCAATGGGTTCATCGATTGCGACTACGGATCAAAGGTAAGGCTGACCATGCCTGCAACTCCCTACCTATTGAACGACGACCTGAAGCTGACGCTCTACAACACAGGGACTCCGCAGAACATCGCACTCCCCACACCTGTGGACGGGAACTATGAAATCGTATTCTCTGTCCCGTCAATCAGTTCAGCGCGCTTCAGCTATGCCTATGTTGTCCCACAAGGAGAAGGAGAAAGCATTCCCGACCCTGTAATCACACTGATGCGAATGGGCGAAGGAGAGGTGAAACTCACCAAGTTCTGGGAGTGGGGCGAGCAAGACGAGGCTTATCGGAACATTGAGACCATCAACTGCGTCAACCCCACCACCAGCATTGCCATTCCTCTGCCTGAGGATAAAGGGTGGGGCTACAGGCTGGAGGTGACCCCACTGAAGGGACAGAAACTGAGAAACCTCCTCGTAGGTTATATCATGCCAGCGGATGACGAGGGGGCGGAAAGAATCTACTGGGGCGACTACCTGAGCTGGACTTCATACAACGCGGAGACCAACACCTACACGTTCACCGTCGATATGGAACAGGGAGGAGACAATGAGTTCGGCATGGAGGACTACAATGTCCTGGTGGACATGGGACCGACTGAAACCGTCGTCGAGGATGGCTACAAGCAGAGCATCGTCTGCAAGGGCTCGACCCAGAGCAAAGTATGGTTTAGCGGGGAGACTTCCACTGAACTATCGGGCGATTGCGCAGCCACCGTCATTATGGACGACGAGAGCGAACATGACCATTTCGTGACCATCAACTTGGCAAAGGGTGAGAAATTCACCGCCTACCGCGACGGGGAGGATGTCACCAGTCAGTTCGAATACTACAGTGACGCCTACCACTACGAGTTCTTCGATGAATCCTATTTCTACGCATCTGGATGGACCATCATCTTCGAGAAGGACGAAAACGTAGTCACCGGCTACGACTGGACGGTTGTGGGTCAAACACTTCCCGAAGAGACCAAACTCACCATCGTCTACAAGGAGGGCGAAGAGGAAGAAGTGGAAGAAGTGTATGTGCTGAACTCAGGTGCTAACAAAATTCACATCAACGCCAGCGGACTGCAGTCGGCACGCTTCGACCTGCCTCGAGTGAATGACGCCACTCCGCAGATTGCCTGCGATGGTCAGGATCGCATCTCCGACCTCACACTCTCAGGCAACACCTATTCGCTCACCGTGCCTGAAATGCAAGTCACCGACGCCACGTGGTTGGTGGGACTGCAAAGCAGCCAGATGCAGTGGACCGCGGTGAAAAACGAGGACACTATCGGGGCTGAACTCATCGTCACACGCGGCGCAAAGTCTGATACTCTCACTTGCAACTCGTTAGCCACCTCTGCCTCCATTACTTCCGCCTCCTCAGCCAAACTGCGCGTCCTGACAAAGGTCGGCTCTAACTTCGACGTCTATCTGACTGGACCTGGAACAAACAAAATAGCAGTTATATATGCTGTTAGAGAAATTACAGGGTTGGGTCTAAAAAATAGTAAGGATTTAGTGGAAGCAACGGCTAATGGACCTCAATTGCTGATGGAAAATGTCTCACTGGCAGAGGTTATGGACATCCAGCACAGGATTGTGATTGCAGGCGGAACCGTGAGCATCGAACTAAAGGATGCCACCGGCACTATCCCCCTGAAAGTGCTCCGCGACGGTGTCAATGTCACCTCTGAAGGGACGCTCGAAGGCGACTTCCTGTGCTTCACCGTCTCCAACGAAGACCTCACAGGCACCACCTGGGTAATCACCACAGACGAAGCCTATGATCGCTACGACGTGAACCGCGACGGATCAATCAGTATCGCCGACGTGACGACACTGGTGAATAAGATCTTAGGTAAGGAGTGATGATCATCACTCCTTACCAGTTCAGAGTTTATATTCTATTTCTTTCTCCTCCCCTCGGGGAGGCCGGGAAGGGGTCTTTTGCAGGCGCTTTTATGCGGGCTGAGATTCCAGCCGACGTAACGGGGGAAATTTTTCCCTCGTCATCCCGAGAGACAAGTGGTGCTGGGCTAAGAATTCAGCCGAGCCGAAATCTCCGACCGGCTCAAATTTGAGCTCGTCTTTCACTAAAAATGGTTAATGGGATGAAAAAAAATGTCGGAAAATTAGGAAGGAATAACTAAAATTGATTACCTTTGCCCCGTCGAAAGACAAAAAGAGAGAGGTTTTTTAAACGATTAAACATTTAAACCATTAAACTTTTATACTATGGCTTACGTAATTGGTGAAGATTGTGTTGCTTGCGGCACATGTATCGACGAATGCCCCGTTGGCGCTATCTCCGAGGGCGACATCTACAGCATCAACCCCGACGAGTGCACCGAGTGTGGCACTTGCGCTGACGCTTGCCCCAGCGGCGCCATCAGCCTGCCCTAAATCGAACAGGAAGAATTCCGTTGTGTATTCATTTGGCCCGTCCTTCCCTCTTCCCTTGGGGGTGGACGGGCTTTTTCGTGTGCCTGCGAGCGAATGCGGGGCAATTATTTGGATAAGTCACGGCTTTTTTGTATCTTCGCGGCGAAAAAGTAAATATAATAAAAAATAAGTACTGTAAGAGACATGGAAAAGATTCAGGAACTCACTGAGAAAATCTTCCGTGAGGGAGTTGAAAAAGGTCAGCAGGAGGCAGAGCGCATCGTAGCCGAAGCCCGCGTGCAGGCCGAGAAAATCGTGGCTGAGGCCAAGGAACAGGCTCAGAACATCGAGAGCGCAGCCAAGAAGAAGGCTGCCGAGTTGGACACAAACACGAAGAACGAGCTGAAGCTGTACACCGGTCAGGCCCTGAACGCCCTGAAGAGCGAGGTGGCCAACGTGCTCACCGACAAGGTGGTGGGCGACGACGTGGCTCGCCTGGCTGAGGACAAGGAGTTCCTGGGCAAGTTTGCCGTTGCACTGGCCGAGAAGTGGACTGGCGACGGGCCTGCCGTCATCAGCACCGCGGATGCCGAGGGCCTGAAGGCTTACTTCATGAAACATGCCAAGGCCCTGCTGGACAAGGGAGTGAAGATTGAGAAGGTGAACGGCGTGGACACCCTGTTCACCATCCAGCCCGAGGACGGTTCCTACAAGGTGCAGTTCGGCAAGGAAGAGTTTGAGAGCTACTTCAAGGCCTTCCTGCGTCCGCAACTCGTAGAAATGCTTTTCTAAGATGGGCAACTACTATTGCATAATGGCCGGATTGCCCGAACTGAAACTTTCGGACACTCAGCCGGGTTATTCCATAACGGAACTGCGCCAGGAGCTGCAGGCCGAGATGGGGCGACGGGACGCAACGCTGTTGCGCTTCCTGTTTCTCCAGCACGACTGCCGCAACGTGGTGCGCTTGCTCCGCAATCCTGAGGCCGAGTTGGAAGAGAACGGCAACTACGGTCGTTCGGAACTCCTGGAACTCATAGCGCAGGCCGACGAAGTGGAAGTGGGGCAAAGCCGATACCCGCAGTTCATGCTCCAGTTCGTACGCGACTATGCCCAGAACCATGAGCTCAAGGGGTGGTACGCTGAGGACGAGATGTTGCTTCGCTACTACCTTTATTGTACGGAGCATTGCAAGGATGGGCTGATGCGTCGCTGGTATCAGTTGAATTTGGACGTGACGAACCTGATGACGGCCATGATTGCCCGTCGGCAGGGGTGGCGCGTGGCCGACTACGTGAAGGGCGAAGGCGAGATGGCAGATATGCTTCGAACCAGCGACGCCCGCGACTTCGGACTCTCTGGGCTATACGACTTTGTTCCTGAAGTAATGAAAATCGTGGACGAGGAAGATCCCGTCAGGAAAGAACGCATGCTGGACGCCCTGAAGTGGGAGTGGCTGGAGACGGAAACGTTTGCTGACACCTTCTCCGTTGAGGCAGTTTTTGCCTATTTGTGCCGCTTGGAGATACAGGAACGCTGGTCGCACCTCGACCCTGAAGAGGGTAAGGAAACGTTTGAGCAGATTATTCATGACCTGCGTGGCGAGGCAGAAGTTCCCTCTGAATTCATCATCAAGACAATAAAATAAAAACAATATAACGACATGACAAAAGGAAAAGTTAGTGGCGTAGTCTCCAACATGGTCACCCTCCGCGTGGATGGGCCCGTGCTGCAGGGAGAAATATGCTACATCACGACTGGCGGCGACCGCCTGATGGCTGAGGTCATCAAAGTGGTAGGCCAGGACGTCTACGTGCAGGTGTTCGAGAGCACTCGCGGTCTGAAGGTGGGTGCCGAGGCCGAATTCACCGGCCACATGCTGGAGATTCAGTTGGGTCCCGGCATGCTGAGTAAGAACTACGATGGTCTGCAGAACGACCTCGACAAAATGGAGGGCGTGTTCCTCAAGCGCGGCCAATACACCGAGCCCCTCGACGCCGACCGCCTCTGGGACTTCGAGCCTCTGGCCAAGGTGGGCGACCGGGTGCAGGAGAGCGACTGGCTGGGTAAGGTGGAGGAAAACCACCAGCCTCTGAAAATCATGGTGCCCTTCCAGCTGAAGGGCGTGGCCACGGTGAAGAGCATCGTGCCGAAGGGCCAATACAAAATCCACGACACCATCGCCGTGCTCACCGATGAACAGGGCAACGAAGTGAAGGTGGACATGGTGCAGCACTGGCCCGTGAAGTTCGCCATGACCAACTACAAGCAGAAGCCCCGCCCCTTCAAGTTGCTGGAAACCGGCGTGCGCACCATCGACACGTTCAACCCCATCGTAGAGGGCGGTACGGGCTTCATCCCCGGTCCCTTCGGTACGGGTAAGACCGTCTTGCAGCACGCCATCTCGAAGCAGGCCGAGGCCGACATCGTAATCATCGCAGCCTGCGGTGAGCGTGCCAACGAGGTTGTGGAAATCTTCACCGAGTTCCCCGAACTGGTGGACCCCCACACAGGTCGCAAGCTGATGGAGCGCACCATCATCATCGCCAACACGTCGAACATGCCTGTGGCTGCCCGTGAGGCTTCCGTTTACACAGCCATGACGATGGCCGAGTTCTATCGTTCGATGGGCCTGCGCGTCCTCCTCATGGCCGACTCCACATCGCGTTGGGCACAGGCCTTGCGCGAGATGTCCAACCGTATGGAGGAACTGCCTGGCCCCGATGCCTTCCCCATGGACCTCGGTGCCCTGATTTCGAACTTCTACGGTCGTGCCGGATACGTTTATCTGCGCAACGGCGAGGTGGGTTCGGTGACGTTCCTCGGAACCGTATCGCCTGCCGGTGGTAACCTGAAGGAGCCCGTGACGGAGAACACCAAGAAGGTGGCCCGCTGCTTCTACGCCCTGGAGCAGGACCGCGCCGACAAGAAGCGCTATCCTGCCGTCAACCCCATCGACTCCTATTCGAAGTATCTGGAATATCCCGAGTTTGCCGAGTACATCAAGGGCCACATCAACGAAGAGTGGATACCGAAGGTCCTGGCCCTGAAGACCCGCATGCAGCGTGGTAAGGAGATTGCCGAGCAAATCAACATCCTGGGCGACGACGGTGTGCCCGTCGACTACCATGTGACGTTCTGGAAGTCGGAAATCATCGACTACGTCATCCTGCAGCAGGATGCCTTCGACGAGGTGGACGCCGTGACTCCGCTGGAGCGCCAGGAGGAAATCCTGAACCTCGTGACCCGCATCTGCGACAAGGAAGACTACAAGTTCGACACCTTCCTGGAGGTTACCGACTACTTCAAGAAGATGATCAACCTGTGCAAGCAGATGAACTACTCGGAGTACAAGAGCAATCAGTACTACGACTTCAAGAAGCAAATAGAAGCAATGTTATAAGAAGAGAATACTATGGCAACAGCATTTCAGAAAGTATATACACAGATTAGCCAGATTACGAAGGCCACCTGCTCGCTGAAGGCAAAGGGCGTGGGCTACGACGAACTGGCCACCATCAACGGCCGCCTGGCCCAGGTGGTGAAGATTATGGGCGACGACGTCACCCTCCAGGTGTTCGAGGGCACGGGTGGCATTCCCACCAATGCCGAAGTCACCTTCCTCGGCAAGGCCCCCACGCTGAAGGTCAGCGACCAGTTGGCAGGCCGCTTCTTCAATGCCTACGGTCAACCCATCGACGGCGGACCGGAGATTGAGGGTAAGGAAGTGGAAATCGGCGGTCCCTCGGTGAACCCCGTACGCCGCAAGCAGCCCAGCGAACTCATCGCCACGGGTATTGCCGGTATCGACCTCAACAACACACTGGTTTCCGGTCAGAAGATTCCCTTCTTTGCCGACCCCGACCAGCCCTTCAACGAGGTGATGGCCCTCGTGGCCATGCGCGCCAAGGCCGACAAAATCATCCTCGGCGGTATGGGTATGACCAACGACGACTACTATTTCTTCCGCAACACCTTCTCTAACGCCGGTGCGCTCGACCGCATCATCTCCTTCATCAACACCACCGAAGACCCCGCCGTGGAGCGTCTGCTCGTCCCCGACATGGCACTGACCGCAGCCGAGTACTTCGCTGTGGAGAAGCACGAGACCGTGCTGGTGCTCCTGACGGACATGACCTCGTATGCCGACTCGCTGAGTATCGTGTCGAACCGTATGGACCAGATTCCTTCGAAGGACTCCATGCCCGGTTCGCTCTACTCCGACCTGGCCAAGATCTACGAGAAGGCAGCGCAGTTCCCCGAGAGCGCAGGCGGCGGCAGCATCACCATCATCGCCGTGACCACCCTCTCCGGCGGCGACATCACCCACGCCGTGCCCGATAACACCGGTTACATCACCGAAGGTCAGCTCTATCTGCGCCGCGACTCCGACATCGGCAAGGTCGTTGTCGACCCCTTCCGCTCGCTCAGCCGTCTGAAGCAGCTCGTGGCCGGAAAGAAGACCCGCAAGGACCACTCTCAGGTCATGAACGCCGCCATCCGACTCTACGCCGATGCCGCCAACGCAAAGACGAAGTTGGAGAACGGTTTCGACCTCACCGACTACGACAACCGCTGCCTCGACTTTGCCAAGGACTACGCCTCGAAGCTGCTGGCCATCGACGTCAACCTCGACACCGAGGAGATGCTCGACGTCACCTGGAGCCTCTTCCGCAAGTACTTCAAACTCGAGGAAGTCAATATCAAGAAAGAATTCACCGACATCTATTGGAAATAACGAATGGCTATTAAGTTCCAGTACAACAAGACATCGCTCCAGCAGATTGAGAAAAACCTCAAGATGCGCCAGCGCACCCTGCCCATCATCAAGAGCAAGGAGACGGCGCTGCGCCTCGAGGTGAAGAAATGCAAGGAGGAGGCCGAGGAACTTGAGCGCAAACTGCAGGAGCAGATTGCAGGCTACGAGCGGATGTACGCCCTCTGGGGCGAGTTCGACACCTCGCTTGTCAGTCTGAAGGACGTGGAGATGGATGTGAAGAAGATAGCGGGCGTCAGAGTCCCCATCCTCACCAACATCCAACTCGCCGTTCGCCCCTTCGGCCTGTTCAGTGCGCCCAAGTGGTACTTCGACGGCATCAATCTGCTGCAGGGACTCGCCAAGACGGCCGTCGAGCGCGAGTTCGTGATGGCCAAGACGGGATTGCTCGAGCACGCCCGCAAGAAGACCACCCAGAAGGTGAACCTCTTCGAGAAAGTGCAGATTCCCGGCTATCAGGAAGCGGTGCGCAAGATTAAACGTTTCATGGAGGACGAAGAGAACCTCTCCAAGTCCTCACAAAAGATTCTGAAGTCCCTGCAAGAGAAACGCAAGGCTGAGGAAGAAGGAAAGGAGGCCACGGCATGATAGAGAAAATGAAGAAACTCACCTTCCTGGTCTATCATCGGGAATACGAAGACTTCCTCCACCGCCTGCAGGACCTTGGCGTCATGCATGTGGTGACCAGTGAGGTCAGTCCGCAGCAGTCCGAGACCCTCTCGGGCTATGTGGAGCAGATTCGTCAGCTGACAGCCTTGCAGAAGGAGATGACAGGCCTGCTGGAGACCGCAAAGGTTGCCAAGAACCCCGAAGCTCCCAAGGAGGCTAAGCCCATAGACGACCTCACCGCCTTGAGCGGCCGTTTCGAGCATTTGGCCGACCTTCGCCGCCGCCATGCCGAGCAGACGGCCCAGCTGGCCCAGCTGCAGCCCTGGGGCCAATTCGACCCCGAAAAGGTGCAAGGCCAACTGGCGGCCGCAGGCTGTGAGTTGCAGTTCTATGTGGCTCCCACCAAGGTCTTCGAGAAGCAGATAAGAGGGGAGCACCCCGTTATGGCCGTCAGCACGGCAAAGAAGGACACCTACTTCGTGCTCGTCAGCCAGGGCGCAGAACCCGAGATTCCCGCCACCCGGCTCACTCTGCCCCAGATTTCGCAAAGTCAGCTGCAGGCCGACCATGCCGCACTGGCTCAGGAACTGAAGCAGGAGACCGAGACGCTCACTCGGGAAGCTCAGGAGAATCTTCTTCACGTCGAAGCCGCCCTGCGCGACCTGAACGCCCGCATGCAGTTCGACACCGTCCGGGAAGGCACCGGCACAGCCGCTGCCGACCACCTGATGGTGCTCAACGGCTGGATTCCCGCCACCCGCCAGACCGACCTGGAGGCAGCCTTTGCCGACGATGCCGCCTGGTACCAGATTAGTGACCCGACGCCCGACGACGACATCCCCATTTGCATGAAGAACAACCGCTTCTTCCGTATGTTCGAGATGATCACCAGCCTCTACATGCTGCCCAAGTACAACGAACTCGACCTCACCCCCTTCTTCGCCCCCTTCTACACCGTATTCTTCGGTCTCTGTCTGGGCGATTCGGGCTACGGCCTGTTCATCGTTGTAGCCGTCCTGCTGGCCAAGGCGTTCATTAAGAAGATGAGCGACGGCCTCCGCTCCGCCCTCAATCTGCTCATGACCATGGGCCTCTCGGCCTTCGTCTTCGGCTTCCTCTCGGGCGCGTTCTTCGGCTTCAACCTCTACACGCTCAACGTCCCCTTCCTGGACAAGATAGGAGCAGCCGTGTCGCTCGACAACAGCCAGATGTTCAACCTCTCGCTCATCTTGGGCTTCATACAAATCATCTTTGCCATGTGCCTGCACGTTTGGAACAAGATCATTCAGTTCGGTTTCCGTTACTCGCTCTCCACATTGGCCTGGATGGTGGTCATCCTCTCCGTGGCCGCAGGCATGTTCCTGCCCCAGTACAGCCACATCACCAAGTGGTTGGCCTATGCCGGACTGGCCGTAGCCTTCTGCTACAACAGCCCCGACGCCTACAAGAAGCCCCTGACCGCCCTGCCCCTGAACATCGGCCTCGGCCTCTGGGACGCCTACAACATGGCCACCGGCATGCTCGGCGACATGCTCTCCTACATCCGCCTCTTCGCCCTCGGCCTCTCCGGCGGCATCGTGGCATCGGTGTTCAACAGCCTCGCCTCGGGCTTCGCCCCCGACAACGTCGTCCTCGGCCCCTTGGTGTTCCTGCTCATCTTCGTCTTCGGCCATGCCCTCAACATGTTCATGAACGTGCTCGGCGCCTTCGTCCATCCCATGCGACTCACCTTCGTCGAGTTCTTCAAGAACTCCGGCTACGAAGGCGGCGGTCTGGCCTACAATCCTTTCAGGAATTAACATTTGACATTTAACACTTGACATTTGACATTAACCATTTGACATTTGACATTAAACATTTAACATTTATAAAACTATGGACACAAATCTGCTTATCGCCTATCTGGGCATCGCAATCATGGTAGGACTGTCGGGCATCGGCAGCGCCTACGGAGTAACAATCGCCGGCAACGCCGCCATCGGAGGACTGAAGAAGGACCCCAAGATTTTCGGTAACGCCCTTGCCCTTTCGGCCATGCCCGGCACTCAGGGCCTGTACGGCTTCGCAGGATTCTTCCTCTGCCAGAACATCTTCGGCCTGCTCACCCCCGAAATCACCGCCATCCAGGCCTGCGCCGTGCTCGGAGCTGGCATCGCCTGCGGCCTCGCCTGCCTCTTCTCAGGCATCCGTCAGGGTCAGGTCTGCGCCAACGGCATCGCCGCCATGGCCCAGGGCCACAAGGTGTTCGGCAACACTCTGGTGCTGGCCGTCTTCCCCGAGCTCTACGCCATCGTCAGCGTAGCCCTCGTCTTCCTGGCAGGTCAGGCCGTGGCCGCCTGATGCAGGGGGCAACTCCACAGACATCACAAATCCCGCGTCGGTTTTCGCCAATGCGGGATTTTTTTCGTACCTTTGCTCCCGACATGAAAGCTCCCGCCATCCTCCTCCCCCTTCTCCTCCTGGCAGCCACCCCCCTGCACGGGCAGGACAGCCTTGCAGCCAAGCCCGTGGAGTTCCGCCCCCGTCCCCTGCAAGTTATCGTCCCCGCCGCCATGATTACGGCAGGCGCCATCGCCATCTCCAACTCCCGCCTGAGCGGCTGGAAGCACGATGTGCGCAACGCCTTCCAGCGCGGACGCAACGGCCGCCACAAGGCCAACGTCGAGACCTGGGCCACCCTAACCATGCAGGCCACCACCATGGCCCTCGGGCCCGCCCCTCGCCACAGCCTGCTCGACCGCCTCCTGGTCAAGACCACATCCTACGCCCTCCTCTACAGCCTCGGCCCCGTTGTCAGGCGCTGCGTCCGCGAGGCCAGGCCCGACGGCCATGGCCCCCACGCCTTCCCCTCCCTCAAGACCGCCGCCGCCTTCATGGCCGCCGAGCAGACGCGCATCGAGCGCGGATGGGGGTGGGGCATGGGCTTCTATGCCTTTGCCGCCGGCGTAGGAGTCTTGCAGATGTACAACGACCGCTGCTACCTTAACGACGTCCTTGCCGGAGCCGGCATGGGCATACTCTGCACCCATGCCGCCTATTGGCTCCTGCCGCTCGAGCGCCGTTGGTTCGGGCTCGACAAGCGCAGGAAAGCCCAGGACTCCGCCCTCCTGCTCCTGCCCACTTACGACCCCTCGACCCACACCGCAGGCCTCTCCTTCGCGTGTACGTTATAGCAGAGTCGGCTTCCTATAATCCGCACCCCATAAGCCGATGACAGTGTGTAGATAATTCCATATCATTTGTAACGATAAAATCCCAACAATATGAAAAAGACAATTCTTTTCCTGCTCCTTACTCTGCTGACGACAGAGGCATGGCCCTTCTCTTACCGCATCGAGGGTTACGTGGGGACGCCGGATTTCACGGGTTGGCTCTATATTCAGGACCAGACGGACGAGGAACCTCGGACCGTGGACAGCCTGTGGGTGGAGGCCGGAGAAATACGGCCTTGCGATCTGAAGGCCAAGCGACCGCTCATCGCACTGCTGCATAGTCGGGACATCAGCATCCAGTTCCATCCGCTCTTCATCGAGCAGGGCACTATTCGCATGGTTGAGGCCCCGATGGCCCAACGTCGCATGGCTTTCGAGGGTACGCCCCTGAACGACGCGTGGCGGCAATACGCCCTTCGGGCCGACTCGCTGGGGCGACTGTTCGACGAGGGCCGCATCACGATGCCCGAAGCCTTCCGCTGTCTGGACAGCATCGCCGAACCCCTCGTGCGTCGGCATCGCGACGACCTGCTTGGGGCCTACGTGGCCTCGACGATGGAGGAACTGGGCACCGACCGCCTCGTCCAGTACATCGAGATGCTTTCGTCCCGAATGCAGAGCAACCATATCGTGTATGAGACCGTCGGTCCGCGTCTCGTTGCGCGCAGGACGGCGGAGGGACAACCCTTCATCGACTTCGAGGTGGAGCACGATGGCCGTAAGCATCGCCTCTCGGACTATGTGGGCCGCGGCCGTTACGTCCTGGTCGATTTCTGGGCATCGTGGTGCGGTCCCTGCCGCGAGGAAATACCGAACCTCATCCAGGCCTGGGAGCGATACCAAGACCGTGGTCTCACGGTTCTGGGCATAGCGGCGTGGGACAAGCCCGAGAACACCATGAAGGCCATCGCCGACCTCCATATCCCTTACCCCCAAATCCTGAATACCCAGGAGGTTGCCACCGACCTCTATGGCGTCACGGGCATACCGCACATCATTCTCTTCTCGCCCGACGGCACTGTCCTCCGTCGCGGTCTTCGCGGTCCTGAGATTATGGAGACGCTTCGGGGTATCCTTGGGAATGATTGACAGGAGGCATACTCGTTCCCTGCATCCTTTCGGCTTACACCTGTCGGAGACATGCTTTTTGTTATCGAAAATCAATGTTAAATTATCGAAAAACAATAAATATTATTTGTTATTCACGAAACTTTGTCGTAACTTTGCACCGTCGTGCGAGCCTGCTATCGCTCGGCATAGCCGAAGTGTGGTCGCGAACATGCTTCGCTCTGCCCTCGCTGAAACGCAGCCTTGCCGGCGTCGTTGGTGAGGAAGCGCGCCCTCATCGCCGACACGACAGTGTAATGTTAAACCACAAAAACAAAGTATCGTTATGACATCAAAATCTAAAGTAAACCGTGTCCGCTGGATGGCTGGCCTGACGCTTGCCCTTCTGTTCTTGAGCCTCCTGATGCCGTTCTTTCTGCGCCTGTTGCCACCGACGCTGCCCAATGTCGAACCGACGTTTGAACCGCTGTCTCCCGAATGGAAAGGGGCCATCGACTTCATCTTTATAATTCTTGCCTGTCTCTTTAACGCCTGCTACTTCGTGTTCTTCGTCCGCCTTCTCCGTGGAATCAACAAAGGGAAGATGTTCGTTCCGGGCAATGCCCGCTGGCTCTATGTCGGGGCATGGGTGCCGATTGTCACGCTCCTCTACAGGTTTCTCTGTATGTTTCTGATACAAGGTGGCTCCGGTTTGGCCGTAGCCATCGTTATCTGTGCACAGTTATGGAAAGGCCTCGCCATTTTCTTTGGCATCACGCTCATGGCGCTACTCTATGATATGGCAACCGATGTAAGCGAAGAAAACCAATTGACCGTATGATACGCATAAACCTTGATGTGATGATGGCTCGCCGGAAGATGAGCCTGACGGAACTGGCCGAACGGGTGGGCATCACGCTGGCCAACCTGTCCGTCCTGAAGACGGGGAAGGCCCGCGCCATCCGCTTCACCACACTCGATGCACTGTGTCAAGCCCTCGACTGTCAGCCTGCGGACATACTGGAGTACGTCGGCGAAGAATAAAACGCGTACACAGTAGGAAAACATCATTTCGCGACTATGAAGAAGACTTTATGTTTACTTTGCTGCGTCCTCGCGGCCATGACTTTGTGGGGGCAGAAACCGCAGTGCGTCATTCGTGGCCATGCACCAGCCGTGCCCGATAGTACGAAGATTATCGCCCTCATCAATAATGCAGGAGTGGCGCAGGACACTATCCTCGGGGGCCGCTTCGTGCTGGCGGTGCCGACGGACAGTCTGCAAGAGTGCGACCTACTACTCTTAGGAGACGGTATGCCCACTTTCTATCTTTCTCTGTTCGTCGCCCCTGTGGTGGAGGCTGAGGTTACGGGCGACGACCTGCACATCCTTACGTGGAGGGCAACGAGTCCATTGCCCGAACAGGGCACAAAGAACCAGATTGTGGAATGCACGCGTGAGCCATTGGAGGAGTTGCAGCGCTTGGCAGAGGCGGGAGAACCATGGAGACAACAACGCATCCCCTATTTCGAGAGTATGCGCAGAACCATAAATCTTCTGCCCCAACTGCCTGTGGACCGTGCCTCGGTGACGGAACTCGTGGACATGGCACATGCGGCCCGTGCCGAAGGAGCGGACTTTCCATACTTACAGGAACTCCGTGATGCTGCCGAGCAGTTTGCCCGTCGTTGCCAGGGCTTCGAACGGGAGATGGCTCGTGTCCGAAATAATCTTTATCCTCCAGCCGTGCAAAACGTGGGCGATGAGGTCCCGGATGTCGAACTCTACGATGCAGAGGGCGGCGTCCATCACATTGCCGATGTGCTGGGCCGATACGTTCTGCTTGACTTTTGGAGCCTCGGTTGTGGTCCTTGCCGTATGGCCGAGCCTGAATTGCGAGAGGTGTATGAACAGCATCGTGACCGCATGGAGATTGTGGGCATCAATGTTGATGACTTTGTCAACTGGCATACTAACGAATGGGCGGCAAAACTTGCATGGCCCAACTGGAACGACCGCAATGGTCAGGAAGGACTCGTGGCACGTCTGGATGCTACCTTCGCCGTGCCTACCTATGTCCTTCTGTCGCCCGAGGGGCGCATCCTTCGCAAGATAACAGGATATGGACCCGGCATGTTTCATGCGCTTGTCTATTCTCTAAACTGTCCCGCGCAGGACAACAGCCGCTGTCGTACGCTCGTTGTTTCGCAGGTCCGGTGTACGCCCGACTCCACCGTGCTCTCCATGCGTTACTATGGTCGGTCCGACTACTGGTTCCGCATCGCATCCTCATCCTATCTCCGTACGGCCGATGGTGGCCGCTATCCGCTCATCTCCGCCCGCGACATAGCTCTCGATGCAGAGACCTTCCCAGAGTCCTGTGGCTACAAGGACTTCACGCTTTTCTTCCAACCTTTCACGGGAAGTCCTGCCGCCTTTGACTTCATCGAAGGTGACGGGGACGGGGCCTTCCGCATCCTTTCCATAGAACCTTGACGCGGGGCCACAGACGTTAAATTAGTATAAACGTAATCCTTCGCTGACGGCAGTATGCCGATTATTCCGTATCTTTGTATGGATAAAACGTAACCCATATCGACATGAAAAAGCAAATTCTAATCCTTTTGGCCGCCATGGCCGTGAGCATGAGCCTGTGGGCCGGAGATAAAGGGCAGAAGGCGTGGCCCGAGGAGTGGCGCAACGTCAAGTATGCCAAGCAAGAGGTGTTGACCGATGCCCGGATAGGCAAGGGCGAGGCCATCGTGAAGGTGAAGTTGCTGAACTACGACCCTGCCAAGAAACTCTCGCTCATGGTCGGGGGCTTCCGGCCTCTGGGACAGAAGGAATCGTTCCAGAAAAACTACCCACTGGCCGACGACGGTACGGCTACGGCACGGGTGTCCTTGTGGCTGGTGCGCACAGCCATGGTGGGCATCGAGGGTGTGGCCTTTGCCCCCGTGCTCATGGCCCCCGGGGAGACGGTGGAGGTGCTGATGGACGCCCAGGGCGGCGACCGTTGTTTCCTGGCCTTCCAGGGCTATATGGCCCGCACCAACATGGAGAGGGCTACGGACTACGAACGCCGTCTCGGTGACCGCGAGTCGACGGACCAGCGCATCTACGACGGCCTGCAGCGATGCCAGACTGCCGACGAGCGCATCCGCTTCCTTCGTCAGGACTATGAGCAGAAGGTGGCCCGCATTCGCAAGATGAAATGCACCGAAGCCACCCGCATGCTCCTTACGATGGAAGAGGAGGCAACGCACATAAACTGGCTCGCCGCCTTCGGGAGCATCTACCTCGACCTTATGCGCCATATGAAGGCCGTAACCATAAAAGAGGCGGACGAATATGTGGCCCTCTATCGCCAATATGCCGACCTTTTGCCCATCGAGAAAGGCGGGGAGGCACTGTCGCCCTTCGGTCAGTACCTCATCGTCTCCTCGGCCAAGGCCCCCGCATGTCCCGCCTTCTGGCACCTCCAAGCCTGGAGCAAACAAGTCATGCCCCAGTATAGTATCGACCTCATGAACACGCAGCGCATCATCGAGGATTATTGGGACAAGGCCACGGCCGATACAGTCTATCGTTCCATCAAGTCCCCCGATTGCCGCGCCGTTGTCGATGACTTCCGTGCCGAACAACGGCGGGCCGAGCAGGCACTTTCTGCCCAGGGCGGCGTCTATCTCCACACCCTCGACAGCGTGGCCCCCGAGCATCTCATCCCTGAACTGTTGCAGCGCTACCCCGGGCGCTCCGTCCTCATCGACCTCTGGGCCACCTGGTGCGGCCCCTGCCGCATGGGGCACCAGACCATGGCCCCCATGAAGGAGGAACTCAAGGACCAGCCCGTCGTATTCGTCTATCTGACAGACATCACCTCGCCCCTGCAGACGTGGGGCGAGGTGATTAAGGAAATCCCTGGCGAACATTACTATCTGACCCGCGAGCAGTTCAGCTACTTGCTGGAGCAACTCTACCACTCCCAGGGCATACCCACCTACGCACTTTATGCTCCCGATGGGACGCTCGCCTGGCAGCACGTCGGCTATATGGAAACGAACGACGAGGTGCGCGAGGCCATCCTCAGCGGCGCACCTTCGTGGTGCGAAGGCTGCCGTCGTTGAGGGTCTCTGCCTTGATGAAGAGTCCCCTTGCGGGCAGGCTGACGGGGCGGCCTTGGATGTCGAAGTAACGGACGCTCTTCACTACCTTGTCGGCTGAAGTGGCCGACTGAATCCCGGTGGATGTCTGGCCGGCCTGGGCCTTGTGGGCGTTGACTATCTGGCCCGTCTGGCTGTCGATGAGCATGGCCACGACGCGCAGCTTCGTGCGGTCGGCGGGCACTATCTTCTGACTAATCTTCGAGATGTCGAAGTCGTAGCTGAAGGTTTGTTCCACGTCCTCCTCGATGGGGGCTGTGAGCGAGCCTTCGATGCCGCGGTCGGCCGAAGAGTCGATGATGACGTCGTTGAAGGTGAGACCGTAGACATTGCTGCTTCCGCTTGTGAAGGGATTCATGTTGGAGGGCCATCCTGCCTGGCCTGCGTAGTAGTTGGACTGTGCCCAGGATTCGTTGGTGAGTCCGTCGGCCACGAGGGCGAAGCCTACCTTGTAGGGGCACTCGTCGGCAGCCAGCGGGAAGGTGACGTGGGCGGTGGCACGGAGTGTGTTGTCGTCGGTCCATTCGCTGCTGACTCCCACTGCGGCGGGCGCAAACACCTGGCAGCGTTCCTTCCAGGCTTTGTCGATGCCGAATGTGCCGTAGTCCTCGTTGCCGCAGTAGGCGTCGGTTTGCATGACGCGGTCAATCCATGCGTCGGGGAAGCCTGCTACGTTGGAGGGATAGTTGGTGGTTATCTGCATGTCGTCGCCGTTGTGGTAGGATATGCCGATGAAGTCGTCGGGGAAGAGGCGGTTCATCTCCTCCAGGCCCACGAAGCCGCGGGGGCAGTAGCCGCACCAGAGTCCTGTGTACTCCTCGAGCACGGCGCGGTGCTTGGGCAGTGTGTTGTAGACCTTCAGCGTCCCGGTGGCGTGTGCGTCGGTGGTCTCGTTGGGCATTCCGTTGACCTTATCGATGGTGATGGTGTAGGGGTAGTTGCCCTTCTGGCTCATGGAGGGCAGGGTGGTGGTCACCTGGGCGCGGGCCCCGAATGTGGCGCCGAGCTTGGGAGCGGCTGTGGCGCTGAGGGTCTGGCCGTTGACGTTGATGGTGTAGTCGATGGCCGATGTGCCTGCTGCGCCATAGTTGACGACTTCGAAGGTGAGGGTGGTCGGTTCGCCTGTCTGTCCGTTCAGTTCTGGCAGCTGGCCGACGTTGGCGGCGTTGCTCTTGATGACGTCACCCTCGAGCAGCACTTCCATGGCGAGGTCGCCGGCATAGGTGTAGAGCGAGCGCCATGCTGTGCGATAGACCTTGGTGGTGTGGATGTAGAAACCGCCGGGGGTGGTGTAGGCCGTGGTGACGACGGGGCGCAGGGCTGTGGTGACCTTGGCCACGTCGAAGGAGTAGCCGACATAGACGCCTTCGGCAGTGAGGGTGTAGGGCTGTTCGAACAAAATCTCGGTGGTGCCCTCCTTGATGTCAAAGGCTTTGCTGGTGATGTCGGGGGCGCCAGCCTTGCTGCTTACGATGGCGGGCAGTTGCTTGGTGAGCCATGCGGAGGCGTTGCTGAGGTCGTTGGCAAAGGGGAAGGCGATGCGCACACCGAGGATGCGTGCGCCCACCAGTGCGGGATTCTGAATGAGCATGGCCACGTCATAGGTCTCGGCATTCTTTCCGCCTGTACCATAGTTGAGGGCGGCCTCGCCCTGTGAGTAGGTTATCTGGTTGTCGGCCATGACAGCACTCCCGCCCATGAGGGCAAGGAGGGCTGTCAGGCATAGGTGCATGAATTGGCGTTTCATGGGTCTCTTGCGTATTTCTTATTTGTTGATGACTTTGATGGTCTTGGACGTGCCGTCACTCAGGGTAACGGTCTTCAGCACGAGGCCCTTCTGCTTGGCGCTGACCTTGCGGCCGGTCAGGTCATAGGTGGCCTGAACGTGTGTGCCCATGGTCTCGACGCCGCTGATGGCATCGACAATCTCTGTCTCGCCCGTCTCTACGTTATAATAAACGATGTTGGAGCGCTTCTCCACGCCCAGACCGCGATAGATGCTCTGGATGCCGATGTTCTTGGCGGGGTCGAAGAAGATGCACAGGTAGGTCTGGCCTATCCACGAATTGTCCGTGAAGCCATAGGGCAGTTCGTCGTAGTCCTTGTCGAGGCCTTCATACTCATCCTGGGTGAAGGTGAAGGGCTGGTCATCGACATAGATCTTGTAGGAGAGCTTGTCGGGGGTGATGTAGTTGCCATCTACGTCGGTCAGGGGCACGCTGAAGTCGAGCTCGGCATTCTCATAGCTTTCGTCGTAGGGCCAGAATTTGGTGATGACGGGGTCGGCAGGTGTTGCAACGACTTCGTTGAAGATGAAGAACTTGGGGCTCTTATAGGCTTCGGCGTAATATACCTTGTCCTTTCCGCCGTTGATGTAGAGGGCCGTGCCTTCGGGGGCTGTCATGGTCTTGGTGGCGGCATCGAGGTCGAAGGTCACCTCACTGACGATGGTGGGCACGTCGTAGTATTCCTCGTCCCACTCCTCGACCACGGTGGCAGCTACGAGCCACTGGTAACTTTCGTAGTAAGTGTCGAAGCCCAGGAACTGGCCGCCCTTGAAGGTGACCTTGTTGTCGCTGATGGTGCCGACGTACCAACCAGGAACGGTGGCATAGGACTGGACATAGACCTTGTCGCCCACGAAGGCCACTTGGGCGTCCTTGGCTCCGTTGGCATGCTGTAGCACGAACTTCTCGACTACGGCACCCTCGGGCAGCGTGGCATAGGTCTCGGTCATGGGCTGCATCTTCAGGTTCCAATAGACCTCGCCTTCCCAGGTCCATGAGCCTTCGTCTTCATAGACAATGCCATAGACCACATTGGGGTCGGCCTGAGCGAGCACGCCGTCCTTGTAGGTAACCTTCAGGTCGGTCTGTGCAGCCTCGATGTAGCTACCCTCCTCTTCGCTGTACTCCATGACGGTCAGGTAGTCCAGTTCGTCGTAGCTGGTGTAGAGGCCAGCGGGCTGTTTCTTGATGACGTACTCCCCGTCGCCGGTCTTCTCGGCCTTAATCCAGTAGAGCTCGTCGTCATAGAGATTGGGGGTCATGCCCTTTATGTAGAGGTTGCCATCGGTGCCCTCAATGATGGTGCCTGCGGCGGCTTCGGTGCTGCTGTCGTAGAATCCTGACAACCAGCTGTAGGCGATGCCGTTGAACGACACTTGCAGGTTATCGACCAGCGTGCCTTCGGGTGTCTCGTCGAAGGTGATGCCGTTGGCAGCGTGGCGCGGAGCCTGGGCAAACGAATTCACTGTGGCCATGAGCAGGGCCACTACAAAGAGAGTAAATTTTCTCATAAATCTTCTTACCTTTTAAAATTAAACAATGCGTTTTACTTAAAATTTCTAATAAAATTAGCGCAAGGTTATATAAACTGTAAGTAACGGCAAAGCGTTTCCCGATAAAAATGACAGGAAATGCTTAACTTTTGTTAATTTTCTTCCTCTTCGGGCTTCTCAGCGTCCTCCTTGAGGGCTTCCCGCAGGGTGTCGAAAAGTCCGTAGGTGGTGCGCAGGACTTTGAATTCGGTGCGACGATTCAGTGCGTTGCACACTTCCTGCTGTTCCTCGTTTTCCAGTCGGAGGATGTAGGCCTCGCTGAGTGTGTCGCCCTCGGTGAGGAAGGGATTCTGCTCGGCAATCTTTCGGGTCACCACCTTTGGCCGATATTCACCGTAGCCCTTGGGTGTGAGGCGGTCGGTGGCGATGCCGTGGGCTATGAGGTACTTGACCACGCTCTCGGCACGGCGCTGCGAAAGTCGTTCGTTGTAGGGGTCGGCACCGCGGTAGTCACAGTGGCTGGCCAGTTCGATGGTGATGTTGGGATTCTCCTCAAGCAGGACCACGAGCGAATCCAGTGCGGGTGTGCTCTCGGGAGTTAGCTCGGCAGAGTCGAACTCATAGAAGATGTTTCTGACCAGGACGGGGGCCGTGATGCTTGCCAAGGGGAACTGCAGGACGAATTCGCGGCTGACCGAACTGGTGTCGATGCGCAGCTCTTCCTTGTGGTTGAGGTAGCCCTTGCAGGTACCCAGGAACACGTAATCGACATTAGGTTTGATTTCCTGCTCAAACGAACCATCGCCCTTGACGCTCAGTTTCAGGTTGGTGCCGTCGTTGCCCACCATATACACCACGCCCGCAGGCAGTTCGTAACCGTCTTTCTCATAAACCCATCCCTTCACCGTCTGCAGCACCTCGGGACACTCGAATGACATGATGTGGTCCCATCCGCGGGCGTCGCCTCGGTTGGTGGAGAAGAAACCGCGGTTGTGCAGTCCCTCGAAGGTGATGCCGAAGTCGTCGCCCTGTGAGTTCATGGGGAATTTCATGTTCTCAATGGTCCATGTGCCAGCAGAGTCTTGTTCGGCCCGGAACAGGTCGAGTCCGCCCATGCCCACATGGCCGTTCGACGAAAAATAGAGTTCACCATTGGGGCGGAACACGGGGAACATCTCGTCGCCCACCGAATTGATGGGTTCGCCCACGTTCTCCACGCCGCCCAGTCCGTGCTCGGTCAGGGCTATGCGCCAGATGTCCAGTCCGCCAAGTCCGCCTGGCATGTCGCTCACAAAGTAGAGCCACAGCCCGTCGGGCGAAACGGCTGGGTGGGCATACGAGGAGAGCGTGTCCTTCGATATCTCCAGCAGCTGGGGCTTGCCCCATGAGGCATCGCTGCGCTGACTGGTGAAAATTTGGGCAAAGCGGGGATAGTCGGGGTCGTGGGTGCAGCGTGTCAGGTACATGGTCTTCCCGTCGGGCGAGAAACAACATGCTCCTTCGTCATATTCGCTGTTCAGTTCCGATTCTATGGCCTCTGGTGCTTGCCACTTCTCTTTCTCGTCTTTCTTGGCCATGAAGATGTCGCCAGCCTTCATGCCCGTGATACCGCTCATCTCGTTGCCCTTTGCCTGTGGACGTGTCGAGGTCAGGAACAGCTGGTCCCACTCATCGCCGTAGAGCACGGGACAGAGGTCTGAGCGGCGCGAGTTGAAGAGGGGTTCCTTCTTGACGGTGTGCAGTGTGGGGCGTTTTTTCCAGATGGGGGCCTGGGTGCATCCCTGGAGCCCGATGATGGCCCGCGAGTCACCCGGAACGCTGTCGAGGAACAGCTGATAGTTCTTCGCAGCATTTTTGTAGTCGCCTTGTTTGTGCTGCATCTGTGCAAGGTAGAGCACCGCCATGGAGTCGGGGTACTTGTATCGGATGGCATTCTGGTAGGCACCGATGGCCTTGGCCGTATAGTTGATGCGCCGGTAGCATTCGGCCATCTTCCAGGCTCTTTCTCCGCGCTTAGGCTTGTCCTTTACGGCGGTGCGGCTGTAGCCTTTCTTGTATTCGGCCGCAGCGTCAAAGTATTCTCCAATAGCATAGAGCGCATCGCCCTTCTTGATGTTCGTTTCAGCTCCGCAGGAAGAGAATAGAAGAAGGATAAGACCAAGACTCACCCCCATCCCCTCTCTGCTAGAGAGGGGGGCAGTCAGTTTTGCAACTTGCGTCTTTACCTTATTATATATATTATATGCGAGCATTTTGATAATACCCTTTATGTCCGTATCTACTCCCCTCTCTAATAGGGCGACTGGGGCCTTTAGAGTAATCGGACGCCGAAGGCTACGCTTGCGTAGTTCATCGGAGCAAGAATCCACTGGATGTGGATTCGGCCCCACAAAGGGGAGCGAGTCCCCACTCTCGACGGAGGGTAGGGTAAGGGGGTGAGTCCTCTTTAATATAACGCGCACAAGTGGCTTTTATTGTGTCGGATATTTTGGCATTTCGATAACTATTTTGTAATTTTGACCGCAGAACGATAAAAATCCCATGGCCATGAACGGAACTCCTGCACTTTTGTTCTCCAGTTTCCCCTTCCTTTTCGCTACTCATGCCTGGGCGCAGGGCAATGTGCGCCCCAACATCGTTTTCATCCTCTGCGACGACATGGGGTGGGGCGATCTGGCTTGTTATGGACAGCAGTACATCTCCACGCCCAACATCGACCGCTTGGCTTCGCAGGGCATGCAGTTCATGCAGGCTTATGCCGGCAGTCCTGTCTCTGCTCCCTCGCGTGCTTCCCTCATGACGGGTCAGCACACTGGCCATTGCGAGATTCGCGGCAACAAGGAATACCGTTCGGGCGAGGTCCTCTATAATGGAAACAAGGACTTTGCCGTTGTGGGTCAGCATCCCCTTGATACGGCTCATGTCGTCCTCCCCGAAATCATGAAGCAGAACGGCTACACCACAGCCCAGTTCGGCAAGTGGGCAGGAGGCTATGAAGGCAGTGTTTCTACGCCCGACAAGCGGGGCGTCGATGAGTTCTACGGCTACATCTGTCAGTTTGAGGCCCATTCCTACTATCCCAACTTCCTCAACAAGTACAGTCGCAGTGATGGCGACGAGGCAGTCAGTCGTGACATCCAGCAGGGCAACATTCAGCATGCCTTCTATGGCGACGATTATTACCGGCGCCCCGAGTATAGTGCCGATGTCATCCATCGGAAGGCCATGCAGTGGCTCGATAAGCAGGATGGCAGGCAGCCTTTCTACGGATTGTTCACTTACACCATCCCCCATGCCGAACTCGTTCAGCCCCAGGACAGCATCCTGTTGGCCTACAAGGCGAAGTTCTGCGAGGACAAGAGTTTCGGCGGTCAGGATGCTTCGTGGTACCACGCCATCGGCAACGTTCACGCCCAGTTTGCTGCCATGATTACTCGTCTCGATGCCTATGTCGGTCAGATTATGGACCTGCTGGAGCGCAAGGGTCTGGCCGACAACACTATCCTCATTTTCACCAGCGACAACGGCCCTCACGAGGAGGGTGGGGCAGACCCCACATTCTTCAACCGCGACGGAGTGCTGAAGGGCCTTAAGCGTTCGTGCCACGAGGGAGGCATCCGCATTCCGTTTATCGTCCGTTGGCCGGGTCATGTACCAGCCGGACTGAAGAACGACCACCCGATAGCCTTCTACGACATCATGCCCACCTTCTGCGACATCATTGGCGAGCAGGACTATGTCGCCAAGTACCGCAATCCTCGCTTGGGCGAACAGGATTACTTCGACGGCATCTCCTTCCTGCCCACACTCTTGGGCAACGATGCCCAGCAGCAGTCACACGACTACCTCTACTGGGAGTTCAACGAGACCAATCAGATAGCCGTTCGTCAGGGCAACTGGAAACTCATCGTGAAGAAGGGCGTTTCCGAACTCTACGACCTAGCAACCGACATTCATGAGGATCACAACCTTGCTGCTGACTATCCCGAAAAACTGGCCGAACTGAAGGTCATTGCCCGCCGGTCACACACCGAAAGCCCTCACTTCAGGGTCACGTTGCCTGAGTGAGGGAACGAATTGAAGATTGCTGACAATGGTCCCTATGTTCCCTGCCCTTGCGGCTGACTAGTGTCGGCCATGACGGAAAGTACGAGTTGGGTGACCATCTGCTTCAATTCCTCGATGAACTGGCGGGCTTCGTACTCGTGACGCTCTATCTGACGCAGTTTGCGTTCCCAATGGCCAGTGAGTTCGGCACTCTTCAGTAGTTCGTTCTGGATGATGCCGATGAGTTGCTTGCCGGTTTCGGTGGGTGCCAGACTCTTGCGATTGCGACGGATGTAGTTGCGTTTGAACAGGGTCTCGATGATGGCTGCACGCGTACTGGGTCGCCCGATTCCGTTCTCCTTCAGGGCATCGCGCAGTTCGTCGTCCTCAACCAGTTTGCCGGCTGTCTCCATAGCGCGCAGCAGCGTGGCTTCGGTGTAGGGCTTGGGTGGTGTGGTCTGCTTCTCTGCCAGGTTGGGTTCGTGAGGTCCTGATTCGCCTTTCGTGAAAGCAGGCAAGGTTCCCTCTTCCTCCCCGTCTTTCTCTTCGGAGGAGTCTTGTTCGTCGGTCTTCTTCTTTGCCCACAGCACTTGCCAGGCGGGTTCGGTAATCACCCTGCCGGTGGCGCGGAAGGGGATGGCGTCGGTGAAGGAGGCGACGTGAAGTCCCTCGGCACGCACCTCGCCCAGGACGGTGGTCTGCTGGAACTTGAGGTCGGGGTAGAAGATGCCGATGAAACGACGTGCCACGAGGTCGAACACGCGCTTCTCCATGTCCGACAGACCTATCGTGGCGGGATTGACGCCTGTGGGAATGATGGCGTGGTGGTCGGTGACCTTGGAACTGTCGAAATACTTCTTGTCCTTGCGAAGTTTTCCTGCGGGAATGCCTTGTGTGAATCGGGCATACGGGACGAGACCTTTCAGAATCTGGGGACACTTGGGATAGAGGTCGTCGCTAAGGAAAGTGGTGTCCACGCGAGGGTATGTGGTCACCTTCTTCTCGTAGAGACTTTGGATGAGTTGGAGCGTGAGGTCGGCCGAATAGCCGTAGCGCTTGTTGCATTCCACCTGGAGGGAGGTGAGGTCGAACAGGCGTGGTGGTGCCTCACGGCCAGCCTTCTTCTCCACCGAAAGGATGGTGAAGGGAAGTGAACCGATGGCGGCCAGCGCAGCCTCTCCGTCTTCCTTTGTACGGAAACCGCGGTCGCCCTCCTCCATGACGGCGGTGAACGTTGCCCCACGATAGCGTGTCGTCAGCACCCAATAGGTCTCGGGCTTGAAGTTGTCAATCTCCTGCTGCCGACGCACGATGAGGGCGAGGGTAGGGGTCTGCACGCGTCCTATCGAGAGCACTTGCTTCTCCTGTGCCATCATGCTGCGATATTTCAGAGTGTAGAGTCGGGTGGCATTCATGCCCAGCGTCCAGTCGCCGATGGCACGTGAGAGTCCTGCCTCATAGAGGCTTTGGTACTCGCTCTGATCCTTCAGCTTCTGGAAACCTTCGCGAATGGCCTCTTCAGTCAGTGAGGATATCCATAGCCGTTGTACGGGGCACTTGGCCCCTGTCATCTGTATGACCCAGCGCTGTATGAGTTCACCCTCCTGTCCGGCATCACCGCAGTTGATGATGCGTTCGGCCGAAAGCATGAGTTGCTTTATGGTGTTGAACTGTTTCTCCACCCCTTTGTCCGTCTTCAGCTTGATGCCGAAGCGCTGTGGTATCATGGGCAGTTGCGCCATGCTCCACGTCTTCCACATGGGTGAGTATTCGTGGGGCTCCTTCAGCTCACACAGGTGTCCGAATGTCCAGGTCACCTGGTAGCCGTTGCCCTCCATATATCCGTCCTTTGCTTGGTTGGCTCCCAGCACATGGGCAATATCACGGCCAACGGATGGTTTTTCTGCTATGCAAACTATCATTCCCACGCTTCAATATCTTTTTCTATTTCTGGTAGTTGGTTGCGATGAAAAGTCGGGTCGAGTCCTTCGCGGCGCTGGCGCAGGTAGTCGTCTTTCAGGCGATAGACGTAGCGGGCCAGGCGAAGGATGGCATAAAGATTGATAATGACGATGAAGGCCATCATGAGGTCGACGGCCGACCAGGCCTGTTGCAAAGTCACCACTCCACCAAAGAATACCATCAGCGCCGAGACGAACCGGAACAGCTGCAGGGGCCAGCGGCGGCGGGTGATGAAGCGGATGTTGGATTCGCCATAAAAGGAGTTGGCAATGATGGTGCTGAAGGCAAAGAGGAACACGATGGTGGTCAGATACCAGCGTCCCCAGGCTCCCAGATGGAAGTGCAGGGCTGTGCCTGTGAGGATGCTTCCGTCCTCGCCGTTATCATAGAGTCCCGATAGAAGGATGACGAAAGCCGTGCAGGTGCAGATGACCAGCGTATCGACAAACACTCCCATGGCCTGCAGCAGTCCCTGCTTGATGGGGTGGGAGATGCTGGCTGTGGCTGCGGCATGGGGCGCACTGCCCTCGCCGGCCTCGTTGGAGAAAAGTCCGCGCTTGACACCCTGCATCACGGCTACGCCCACCACGGCGCCGCCTGCCTGACGCAGCCCAAAGGCACTGCCGACGATGAGTCGGAACATGGCAGGCACCTGCCCGATGTTTGCTACTAGGATGTAGAGGGAGAGGAGTAGATAGCCCACTGCCATGATGGGAACCACGATGGCGGAGAAATGGGAAATGCGCTGCACTCCACCGAAGATGACCACCATGGTAAGCACCATGAGCACCAGAGCCATCACCACAGGGTCGATGCCCAGTGCAACGCTGGTGGCATCGCAGATGGTGCGGCTTTGTATCATTTGGTTGGCCATGCCAAAGGTGGCGATGATACCTATTCCAAACACAATGCCCATCCAGCGGTGATGAAGGCCGTGTAGCATGTAGTAGGCAGGCCCGCCATAGAAGGCGTCTTCGCCCTTGCGCTTAAACAGTTGGGCCAATGTGGCCTCCATGAATGCAGTGGCAGAGGCCAGCAGCGCCATTATCCACATCCAGAACACGGCACCAGGGCCGCCTACGGCAATAGCCGAGGCTACTCCAGCCAGGTTGCCCGTGCCCACGCGACTGGCCAGGCTGATGGCAAAGGCTTGGAAGGAATTGATGTGTTTTCTTCCGATGGAATGGACGTTTTCTTCATCTTGTGTGCTGGTGAAAAGTTGTCGGAACATCTCGCCCAAATGACGAAATTGCACGAAGCCAAGCCGCACGGTGAAGTAGAGCGAACAACCAGCGAGCATGGCCAACACAATGTAGGTCCAGAGAAACTGCTGGAGGTGGTCAATGACGTTGAAAAATGCATTCATGAACGCAAAGGTATGAATAAATTGACAATTGATGATTGATTATTGACAATTATTTTGTATTTTTGTCGCGAATATGTCTTGTTTTGAATCACAATAGTTATAAAATAGAGACCATGAAGAAAAAATTGACACTGGTACTGGTTACATTCTTCGGCGCAGTTGCCATGCAGGCCCAGACTGCCCTGACGGTGAATGAAATGCGCTCGTTGTATTCCACAGCAAATGGTTCGGTTGTGAGTATCCACGACCCCTCCGTTGTGTTCCATAACGGCAGTTTCCACATTTGGGGCACTCATCTGGGTACGGCCTCCAGTAAGGACTTGGTGACCTACACGGGGATGCGTGCCGACAACACAACCTTTGCCAAGCCTGATGGTACACGGTGCGACTTCAACACGGCCTTCAATGAGCAAGTTGTGAAGCAGGTGAAGAATTATAAAGGCAATGTGGTTGATTTTCCACAGGTGGATGGCGAGGCTTGGTGTTCAACCTATGCCAGCGACAAGCAAACTTGGATTTCGGGCAACATGTGGGCACCCGACATCATCTACAATGAACAGATGAAGAAGTGGTGTATGTACCTCAGTTTGAATGGTGACCACTGGGCTTCGGTCATCATCCTCCTTACGGCTCCGACGGTCACCGGGCCTTTCACTTATCAGGGCCCCGTGGTCATGGGTGGCTTCAATGGCGCATCGGGGGCTCCCAGTTATAAAGGTTCGGACATGGAGATTGCCTTAGGTTCACTTTCTTCCCTGCCAGGCCGATACAACCAGCAAGGGGGATGGGGCACATTTTGGCCTAACTGCATCGACCCCTGCGTCTTCTATGACGAAGAGGGCAATCTATGGATGTCGTATGGTTCGTGGAGTGGAGGCATCTTTTTGCTTCGGTTGGACAAGGAGACAGGCTTGCGTGATTACACTTATACCTATACTTCAGATTACGACTCCAAAGGAGCAAACTTTACTTCTGATGCCTATTTTGGCAAGCGCATTGCCGGAGGCTATTATGTCAGTGGCGAAGGTTCCTACATTCAGCACATAGGGCAATATTACTATCTGTTTGTGACCTATGGCGGACTTTCGTCAAACGAAGGCTATGACATGCGAGTGTTCCGTTCGAAAAATCCTGACGGTCCCTATGTCGATGCCAGTGGTGTCAGTGCCACTTATACGGGTTACCAGATGAACTATGGGCCAAATGCCCGAACCAATCGCGGACTGAAACTGATGTCGGCTTACAACCTGTGGGGTAATCAGAATGTGGGACAGCGTGCTCAGGGGCACAATTCTGCTTGTCAGGACGACAATGGTCGCTCGTTTGTGGTGTTCCACACCCGCTTTAATGATGGAAATGAGGGGCATCAGGTGCGTGCCCACCAATTGTTCCTTAATGAGAAGGATTGGATTGTGGCTGCTCCGTTTGCCTACCGTGGCGAAACGACTACTGATGCAGACATAGCTTCGACGGCAGTTACTGACAATGAAATAGTGGGAACTTATCATTTCCTCATCCATCCCTATCTTCAGGATTGCACCAATGCAGCTGAGGAAACACCTGTGGAGGTGTCGCTTACGGCTGACGGAAAGGTGACGGGTGACTATACCGGCACGTGGAGCGTGAAGGAAGGCACTTCGTACTTGACTTTGAAGTTGGGGGGGACCACCTATTATGGTGTGTTCATGACGCAGCATGTCAATGGAGCTACTACGGCCAACTATAAGACCACCACGCTTGAGGCTTTGGCCTTCAGTGCCGTTGCCTCGTCGGGCGTTCCCGTATGGGGCTATAAACTGAAGCCTCAGTATGCAGTGGCTTACAACTATCTCTCGAACACCATCAACGTGAAGGCTGGGACCACCTATAGCAGCAACATCAGCCTGATGTTCCCCACCACCGACAATACTACGCTGACATGGACATCGTCGGTGCCAGAGGTTATCGATGAAACCGGCAAATATGCACCCGCGGATACCATCACACCCGTGACGCTGACCGGGCGTCTGGAGTGTGGTGACTACTATTGGGAGCAGTCCTACGACATTAGGGCGCAGAAGGCTACCACGCCCACTGGGGACTATTTAGGTGGAATTGTGGCCTACTATGACATGGACAGCACACCCTGTTACAATGCCTACGACGAATCGGAGCGCACATACTTTGGCACCACTGGCACAAAACCCGTGCTGATGGCCGATTATGACCGTTTTGGCAAGGTCGTGCATCAGTCATTTGGTGTGCAAGGCAGCAACTCCTCGACTCGCATGCCCAACCCGTTGCTTAACCAGTCGGACATCGAGGGCTTCACGGTCAGCATGTGGGTAAAGCGCACTGACGGCAACATGTGGGATGCCATCTGGAGCTTCTTCAATAGCACTTCGTCGGTTGCATCAGGTGCCCGACTCTATTTGACGGGCAATGCCTTCCTGGGCTATGATGACAATGCAGGTACGGACTTCAGTCTGAACTATCCTGGCGAAACCACCTACACGGACATCCCTGTGGGAAGTTGGGCTTTGGTTACAGTCACGGTGGGGACGACAAACGGGGTACGCATCTATGTGAACGGAGCTAACAAGACTCCTCATAGTGTGAAGAGTAGCAGTGGCACGACAAGAGTGAAGGAACTGCCTATCAGTGAGCTGATAGCAAAGGTCACTTCTCTGAAGTATTTCTTCCTCGGACTGGGTTCGCCTTGGGGGTCGGCCGACTGTTACATTGACGATATCCTGATTTACAACCGCGAATTATCGGCTGGTGATGTGCGTGCGCTTAACATCATGTCGAACCGTGTTACCGACTTCTCGCAAGGCGGAACAGGCATTGAAGACATTGAAACACCGAAGGCCATTGGTCAGACTGCTGGCATCTATGACTTGCAGGGACGACGTGTGACGAAACCTGTTCGCGGATTGTATATCATTGACGGTAAGAAAGTTTTCATTAAGTAAAGGTATATGTTGCGACGAATTAGAACGCTGTTGGCCATCCTCTTTTGGGTGGGTGTGACCATGCTGTTTCTCGATTTTACGGGAACGGCTCATCGCTATCTTGCCTGGATGGCCAAAGTGCAGTTCCTGCCGGCTGTACTGGCATTGAATTTGGTAGTGGTCGTGGCGCTTGTGCTGTTGACCCTGCTCTTGGGGCGCATCTATTGTTCTGTCATTTGCCCGATGGGCGTGTTGCAGGACATCATTGCGTGGGTTAGCAAGCGTCCTCTGTTCCGCAAAAATAAGAAGGCAAAGTTGGCCAACAAGTACAGCTATTCACCGACAAAACGCGTGTTGCGGGCTTTGGTTCTTCTGTTGTTTTTGGTGCTGATGATAGCTGGACTAAACAGCTTGGCCATTCTCATAGCTCCCTATAGTGCCTATGGTCGCATCGCAGCCAATCTGATGCAACCCATCTATCTGTGGATTAACAATGGACTGGCTTCCATTGCGGTGCATTACGATTCTTATGCCTTCTATTCGGTGGATGTGTGGATGAAATCGTCGGCGTCGTTGCTCGTGGCCGTGGTCACATTGTTGATAGTGGGCGTGTTGGCATGGCGCAACGGTCGCACTTATTGCAACACCATCTGCCCCGTGGGCACTGTGCTGGGCTACATCAGCCATTTCTCACTTCATGGTCCTGTAATGGACGAGGATAGGTGTAATGGATGTCGGCTCTGCGAACGAAATTGCAAGGCCAGCTGCATCAATGTCAAGGACCACCATGTTGATATGACGCGTTGTGTGATGTGTGGTGACTGCATGGATGTATGTCCGCAGGGGGCCATGCAATTTTCTAATCGCTTAAGGAAGGTAAAGAAGGCTGACGATGGAAAGGTGGCAGAGGACCGTCGCAACTTTGTCAAAGGGCTGGCTATGGTGGCTGGGGCTGCAACCATTGATGCTGCAGCTAAGACGGTGGACGGCGGACTGGCTGTCATTGAGGATAAGCAACTCCCGGAGCGCAAGACTCCTATCACGCCACCGGGCTCTCTTTCTGCCGGAAACTTTGCCCAGCATTGCACCGCTTGTCAGTTGTGTGTGTCGGCATGTCCTAATGGGGTCCTGCGCCCGAGCGAGTCGTTGGAAACCTTCATGCAGCCTACCATGCAATATGACAGAGGCTATTGTCGTCCCGAGTGTAACCGTTGTTCGCAGGTGTGTCCGACAGGTGCCATTCACCCCATTACCGTGGAGGAGCGAACGGCAGAACAGGTGGGACATGCTGTGTGGATTAAGAAAAACTGTGTGGTGATGACCGATGGCGTAGATTGCGGCAATTGTGCCCGTCACTGTCCGACAGGAGCCATCGAGATGGTGCCGTTGGACGATGATGAGGAAAAGTGGGTGCCTGCAGTCAATGAGTCGTTGTGCATAGGTTGTGGCGCCTGTGAGAATTTGTGTCCTGCCCGTCCCTTCAGTGCCATCTATGTGGAGGGACACGAGGTGCATAAGGAGATATAAATAACTGACTACTATGGAGAGAAGAGATTTCATCAAGATATTGGGCACAGGAGCAGCCACGGCGGCATTGGCCAGTTGTGGACTGAAACGGAAAGAGGGCAACATCGACCCATCGGGACATCATACAGGAGAGATTCCGACAGACAAGATGACTTATCGTGACAATCCCACAACGGGCGACCGTGTTTCGTTGCTGGGCTATGGCATGATGCGCTTGCCGAACAAACCTCAGAAGGCTGCGGCTAATGGTGTGCCTGCGCCTGAAGAGATTGACCAGAAAGAAGTGAATCGTCAGGTAAAGTATGCATTGGATCATGGCGTAAACTATTTCGATACGAGCCCGGCATATTGCCGGGGTGAGAGCGAAAGCAGCACCGGCAAGGCCCTGGTGGCCAGTGGATATGCGCGAGACAAGTATTATATTGCTACAAAACTTTCAAACTTCTCGCCTGAGCAGTGGAGCTATGCCGAGGGTGTAAAGATTTTTGAGAACTCCCTGAAGTGCTTACAGACCGATTATATCGATTATTTGCTTCTTCATGGTGTGGGCATGGGAGGCATGGAGGCCTTGAATGCGCGTTTCATGGACAATGGTTTGCTCGACTACCTACTGAAGAAACGTGAGGAGGGAGTCATTCGCAATCTGGGATTCTCATACCATGGCGATGTGGAGGTTTTTGATTATCTGCTGGAGAATCATGATAAGTACAAGTGGGACTTTGTGCAGATACAGATGAATTACGTCGATTGGCATCTGGCCAATGAGACCAATTCGCGGAACACCGATGCGGAGTATCTCTACAACGAACTTGACAAGCGTGGAATCCCAGGCGTCATCATGGAACCCTTGTTGGGTGGGCGGCTTGTGAAAATGCCTAATCATATTGTCGCCACGCTGAAACAAAAGCGTCCGGAAGACAGTGTGGCTTCATGGGCATTCCGCTATGCGGGTTCGAAGCCACGCATCTTGACGGTGCTGTCCGGCATGACCTACATGGAGCATCTGCAGGATAATCTGCGTACTTTCAGCCCCCTCGAACCGCTCACTGCCGAAGAACAGGAATGGCTTGAGAATGAGGTCGCAAATCTCTACGTCTCGTATCCTACCATACCCTGTAATGACTGCAAGTACTGCATGCCCTGCCCTTATGGCCTTGACATACCCGGCATATTGTTGCACTATAATAAGTGTGTCAACGAAGGTAATGTGCCTGAAAGTCAGCAAGCGGAAAACTATCATAAGGCTCGTCGGGCATTCTTGATAGGCTATGACCGTTCGGTACCGCGTTTGCGACAGGCCAGCCATTGCATTGGTTGTGGCCGTTGTGTGGAGCACTGTCCTCAGCGCATCAACATTCCTCGCGAGATGCAACGTATCGATTCGTTTGTTGAGAAACTTAAACAAAATACATTATGACACATCTGCTTTTTCTCGGCGGGATAGGCATGCAGGAACTGCTTGTCGTCCTGCTCATTGTGCTGTTGCTATATGGCGGTAAGAAGGTGCCCGAAATGATGCGTGGCCTGGGACAAGGCGTCAAGGCCTTCAAGGATGGGATGAACGAGGAGGGTAAATCCTCGGAGACTACTGAGAAGTCAGAGCCCGTCGATACGAAATGACCTTTTGGGATCATCTTGATGAATTGCGAGGCGTGATTATCCGTTGCCTGATAGTCACGCTCGTGCTCATGATTGTGGCTTTTCTTTTCAAGGATGAGGTGTTTGCAATCCTGCTTCGTCCCAAAGGGGATAGTTTGCAGCTCATCAATACTGCCGTCACAGGGCAATTCGTCATTCACATGATGGTCTCCTTCTATGTTGGGCTCATTGGCGCCATGCCCTACATCCTTTATCAGCTCTTTCATTTTGCCGCTCCCGGGCTCTATGAGCAGGAGAGGCGTCTGGCGTTGCGGGTGATGATGAGTGGCTATGTGATGTTTGCTGCAGGGGTGGTGTTCTCCTATTTCATAGTGTTCCCCTTCACACTCCGTTTTTTAGGCAATTATCAGGTTAGCGGGGAGGTGAACAACTTGATATCTTTGGAGAGCTACATCGACACCCTGACCATGCTGTCGTTGATGTTGGGTGTCGTCTTTGAGTTGCCTGTCATCAGTTGGCTCTTAGGCCGTTTCGGATTGCTTACTGCCCAACAGATGCGCAATGGCCGTCGTCCGGCCCTGCTGACGATAGTCATAATTGCAGCCATCATCACTCCTACAAGCGATGCTTTTACGCTGATGCTTGTGGCTGTTCCGGTTTATTTGTTGTACGAAGTAAGCATCCTGGTAACCAGAAAGGGCTAATCCTCCCACGCCCCCATCCCCTCACTTGACGGGGATGGTGAGGGAGGCTGATTTGAGTCCTTTGGCTTTTGCAGTGAGTGTGAGCGTGCCGCTCATGGTACCGCTTTCCATGATGGCCGTGAGCTGTCCGGCAAAGGCATGGTGATGTGGAAGGTGGAACAGGTCGAGGCAGGTGGGGTCGCCATTTCCGGCTGCACGGAAGTGGCCGGCTCCCTTTACGGAGAATTCCACTACGGGAGTTGCATCGGGGCAGAGATTGCCATTCTTATCTACGACAGACACTGTCACATAAGCCAAGTCCTGCCCATTGCCTTGTAGTTGCTTGCAATCCGTGCTAAGTTGCAGGTGATGTGGGCGACCTGCAGTCCGAACCGCTTCTTCACCAATCATCTTTCCTTCCTCATTGTATGTCACTACGCGCAGTTCGCCTGGTTCGTAGCATACATCGGTCCACATGAGGCGATAGCGGCGTTGCAGCCAGAAGGGGTCAGTATCTTTATGCGCTTCGGCCTCTTCTTTTGAGAATTTATGCTGGCGGCCCTGGCTCTTACCGTTGATAAACAATTCTGCTGAGGCGGCGTTCGTATAGACGAAGACAGGGGTAACCTGTCCTTCCCGTCCGGGCCATGTCCAGTGTGGCAGAATGTGTAGGGTGGGTTGCTCGGGGGCCCATACGCTGCGATAAAGCCAATATCGGTCTTTGGGAAGCGAAGCAAGGTCGATGATGCCGAAGAGGCTGCTATGGCTGGGCCATGCATCTGTGTCATAGGGGGTGGGTTCGCCCAGATAATCATATCCAGTCCACACGAATTGTCCCAGCGTCCAGGGATAGTCGTCGGCCAAGGCAAAGTCTTCCTCCGGGAGGTTGCTCCACCAGCAAGCTTCAACGTCATAGCCGTTGCTTTGATGATTGTCATACTTAACTCCGTTTTTCTTCACCACCGGGAACATGTATGTGCCGCGCGAGCTGACGGTGCTTGCGGTTTCACTGCCTAAAACGAGGTTCTGTGGCAATTGTTCATAGGCTCCGATATATTTATGCGTACGATAGTTGAAGCCAGGCACGTCTAACATGGCGGCAAATCCGTTATTAAGAACGGCATCCACCTGGTCCATCCCACAAGTGACAGGCCGAGTGGGATCTTCGCGATGACAGATGTCTTGGAGGAAACTTGCCACGCGATAGCCTTCGCGTCTCCCCTGTGTAGGCACCTCATTACCAATGCTCCACATGACCACTGAGGGATGGTTGCGATACTGTCGCAGCATGTTCACCATGTCACGTTCTGCCCATTCCTTGAAATAGCGGTGATAGCCATTCTTGCATTTAGCAACATCCCATTCATCAAACGGTTCCACCATCATCATGAATCCCATTTCGTCGCAAAGTTCAACAAGTTCAGGTGCAGGCATGTTATGACTGGTACGAATCGCATCGCAGCCCATCTGCTTGAGCATCTGCAATTGGTGCCGAATAGCCGAGCGGTTGACAGCTGCTCCTAATGGACCGAGGTCGTGATGGAGGCATACACCTTTGAACTTGCGCAGCTTCCCATTCAGGAAGAATCCTCGCTCTGCTACGAGTTCAATACTGCGGATGCCAAATCGGGTTTCATAGGTGTCAACGAGTTCTTCGCCTACATAGATTTTGGATATGGCGGTGTAGAGAACAGGGTGTTCGGGCGACCAAAGTTGCGGGTTGCTTACAAAAAGATGCTGTTCGAAGGCTTGGTCATTGAAGAGGCGCTGTGTGTTTTCCTTATGAGCTTTGGTGTTTCCCTCTGCATCTTTGATGTCGGTGACAACGCGCACAGGGTGGTTGCCCGTATTTTCTATCTTGGTGCGGAGGGTGATGGCAGCTTCTTCTTGGCTTATGTGCGGGGTGGTGATTTGTGTTCCCCATACGGGAACATGTACATTGTTTGTTGTTATCAGTCGCACATTCCGATACAATCCGGCCCCAGGGTACCATCGGCTGCTTTCGTCACGGTTTTCAAGCCTGACGGCCAGTGTGTTTGGGCTTCCGTCCTTGTGCACCTGATTGGTGACGTCAATATAGAAGGAGTTATAGCCATAGGGCCAGAAGATGACTTCTTCTCCATTGACGAAAACATGTGCTTCGCTCATGGCCCCGTCGAATACCAGCGTCGTGCGTCCGGAACGGGGTGCTACGAAGCGAGTGCGATACCATCCCACTCCGGTATAGGGAAGTCCGCCGGTCCTGCCAGTCTTTAGGGTAGCTTCTTTCTCGCCATTTTGGGTCACTGCCACATTCTGCAGGTCAAAGGAACTCCCAAATGGACCATAGATGGCCCAGTCATGTGGGAGAGTGACCGATTGCCAGTTTTTTTCGATAAAATCAATATTTTTTGCATCTGCAATGTCGCCACGGTGGAATAACCATCCTTCGCGAAGAAGGCTTTCTGAACGTTGGGCAAATGCAACGGAAGCAAAAACTGAGAGCAGCAAAGAAAGAGTAAATTTTTTCATGGTTAAGTGAGGATGAGGATGTGAAATTGTGAATTTATAGGGCAAAGATAGTAAAATATTGAGGATGAAGACTCGTGAATTGAGAATTATTTTATATCTTCGCATAAAATTTAATTTAAATCTGTATATCATGAACATAGGATTCCAAGTAAATTATCGCACGGTTTGGGGCGAGAATGTTTGTGCAGACTTGCTCTGGATTACGAAATCTGGAAAGGAGACTCATGCCGAACTTTCCTTTTCTACGATTGACGGTGTGGTGTGGCGTGCCGACACCGTTGTGCCAACCAGTGCCGTCAGGTTGCAATATCAGTATGTAATTGTAAAGGATGGTAGCGTCGCTCGCAAGGAATGGAATTCCCTCCCTCGTGAGTTGGCATTAACGAAAGGAATCAACCGGATTCAGACCCGTGACCGTTGGCGTGACTTCCCTGAGGATAGCTATCGTTACACAAGTGCCTTCACGGAGGCGTTTGTCCGTCACGAACATCTTGGCTGGCCGGAGAATGCAGGCGAAAAGAGTTTGGTGTTGCGCGTGTTCGCTTCTGAGGTTCCTGCAGACCAGACATTGGCCTTGTTGGGCAGTGCGCCGGCATTGGGAAGCTGGAAGGTTGGACATGAGGTGAGAATGACCTGCGTGGGAGCAAATGAGTGGGCTGTTAGTCTGGACTTGAGTGAGTTGCAGGGCCCCGTAGATTATAAATATTTGACACTGAATACCAATACCGGTCAGCAGGTCATGTGGGAGAAGCATGACAATCGGACATTGCACTGCCCTAATGCTGAGAGGAAGATGGAAGTGGTGGTTGAGGATGAGGCCGTGAATTTACCTGCTGTTCCCTGGCGAGGTGCAGGTTGCGTGATACCTGTCTTTAGCCTGCGCAGTGAGCACAGTTTCGGTGTGGGCGATTTCGGCGACCTCCGCCGCATGGTGGATTGGATTTCCATGGCGGGAATGCATGTCTTGCAGATTCTTCCCATAAATGACACCACTCAGACGGGAAGGTGGACAGATTCTTATCCCTATAACAGCATTAGCATTTATGCTCTTCACCCCATTTATGCTGACCTGGAGGCTCTTCCTCAGCTTAAGGATGCGGCCATGCGCACTTGCTACCGTTCGGCCCAGCAGAAGTTGAATGCCCTTGCTGCGATGGACTATGAAAAGGCTTATGACACGAAGCGCAATTACCTACGTCGCCTGTTCAGACAGGAGTGGGCAGGAGTAAAAGTTAGTAAGGCCTATAAGGACTTTTATGCTGATAATGAAGAGTGGCTGTTACCCTATGCGGCTTTTTGTTACTTGCGTGATTTGTACGGGACGCCTGATTTCCATCATTGGGAAACTTTAAGTAAATATGATGCGAAAGAAGTGGCATCATTAACCAAAAAAGGAACAGAAAGTGCCGATTCCATCGAAGAAAACTTCTATATTCAGTTCATACTTCATCAGCAGCTGAGCCAGGTGCGCCAGCATGCTCGTGAGAAGGGTATAGTGCTGAAGGGAGACATTCCCATTGGCATTAGTCCGACGAGTGTCGAGGCATGGAAGGAACCTCACTATTTCAACCTGAATGGACAAGCCGGTGCTCCCCCTGATTATTTTAGCACGAATGGCCAGAATTGGGGATTCCCAACGTATAATTGGGATGTTATGCTTGCTGATGGTTGTAAGTGGTGGCGTCGTCGTTTCGAGAAGATGGCAGAATACTATGATGCCTACCGCATCGACCACGTGTTGGGTTTCTTCCGCATTTGGGAAATTCCGCAGCACAGCGTCCATGGGTTGCTTGGCCAGTTCTCTCCGGCACTGCCCATGACTCCCGATGAAATCGAGAGATTCGGATTGCCTTGGCGCGAAGAGATTTACACTCGTCCTTATATCACAGACCGCATCATCCACCGAATCTTTGGGGACGACACTTCCGAAGTCCGTCGCCTCTATCTCGATTCCCAGCAGAATGGGCGCTACAACATGAAGCCAGAGTACGACACGCAGCGCAAGGTCCAGGCAGCTTTTGCAGAAAAGAACGACCCGCACTCTGTCGCTATTCGTGATGGACTCTATTCGCTCATCAGTAATGTCCTGTTTGTACCCGACCGACGTGACCCGCACATGTTCCATCCCCGTATCGGTGCCCATCAGGACTATCTGTTTGAAGACCTTGGTGATTGGGAAAAGGACGCCTTCAAGCGTATCCATGAGCATTACTTCTACCACCGGCACAATCAGTTCTGGTACGAGGAATCAATGAAGAAACTGCCCACCCTGGTAGGTGCTACACGCATGTTGGTATGTGCCGAAGACCTGGGTATGATACCCGAATGCGTAGGTTGGGTCATGAAGAACCTGCAGATTCTGACCTTGGAGATTCAGACTATGCCTAAGGCTCCTTGGCAGACATTTGCCAATCTGTGGGAGAATCCCTATGTAAGTGTTGCTACCATCTCAACTCACGACATGCCCACCATGCGTGGCTGGTGGGACGAGCAACGCGAGGCTGCACAACAATACTATAACCAGATGCTGTATCACGAAGGCCAGGCTCCGCATCCCATGACGGCCGAAGTTGCAAAGGAGATTGTGAGTGCACATCTCGAAAGTCCGTCCATGCTTTGTCTGTTAAGCCTTCAGGATTGGTTGGCCATTGACGAATCCTTGCGCTATCCCGATCCTGATGCCGAGCGCATCAACATTCCAGCAAATCCACGTCACTACTGGCGCTATCGGATGCATCTGACCATAGAGCAACTGATGTCGAGCACCGCCTTGAACGAGAAAATCAGAGGTTTGGTGAAGTGCTATGGACGATAGGTTTAGTTTTTGAAATATTAGAAAACAAGAAAGGCAACCGACTGGTTGCCTTTCTTTGTAGCGGGAAAGGGACTTGAACC
>DGUV01000053.1:0-10033 GCA_002395775.1 Prevotellaceae bacterium UBA4301 | reverse complement strand
CGGATTATGAATCCGACGCTCTAACCAGCTGAGCTATCCCGCCATTTTCGCGAATGCGGTTGCAAAGGTAGGGCAAAAAACTGAATCTGCAAAGAAATTGCTCGTTTTTTTTATTATTAACACACAAAAGCTTCGGTCGTCGGCATTTATTTCGTACCTTTGTAGCCGTTTATTAATTATGTACATACGCACATGAGAATAATGAAGCGGTTAGACATGTTTGTGGTAAAGGCCTTTTTGCAATTACTGGCCGCCACATCCTTCATTTGTCTTTTCGTGTTCATGATGCAATACACCTGGCGCTATATTGACGAACTCATTGGCAAGGGACTTTCCGTGAATGTCCTGGGGAAGTTCTTTGGCTACATGGCTTTAACTTTCGTTCCCGCTGCTTTGCCTCCAGGCATATTGTTGGCTTCGCTCATCACCTTCGGAAACATGGGTGAGAAGTTGGAGCTGTTGGCCATGAAGGCTGCGGGCATCCCCTTGCTGCGCATCCTCCAACCCTTGGTGTTCCTTGTCGTGTTGCTTTGCGCGGGAAGTTTCTATTTTCAGAACAACGTAGGTCCGGAGGCTGCAAAGAAACTTTATGCATTGGTCTGGTCGATGAAGCAGAAGTCACCAGAGTTGGATATCCCCGAGGGCGTGTTCTATGGCGAGATTCCTGGTTACAACATCTTTGTTGAACGGAAAGATGCCAAGACGGGGCTTTTGTATGGGGTGATGATATACAACAACACCAGTGCGCAGGAGGATACCCAGATTGTCTTGGCAGATTCGGCTCGTTTGCAAAGCACTGCCGACAAGATGCACTTGATGCTCACGCTGTACAGCGGAGAGCGTTTCAGGAATATGGATGCACGCAGTGCAAACATGATGAAGGCCTCTGTGCCCTATATGCGTGAAACGTTTGCCCACGAAGTGGACCTGATAGAGTTTGACGGTAATTTCAATGTCATGGATGCTTCGCTTTTTGCAGGAAATGCATCCACCAAGGGGCTGAAGGCTATTCGGGAGGGCATCGATTCCCTTGTAAATCGCATTGACAGTACGGGGCGTGCCCTCTATGATATGGAACAAAGAACCGTGATGGTCCGCAGTTTGACAGGAAAAGAAGCGAAAGACTCAGCCCGAATTGTGACCAAGGTGGCGGAGACGCAGCCCTTCGACTCCCTGTTCATGTCGCTCGACCACGAGACTTTGCAATCCACGTTCCGAACCTCCACGACAAAGGTGCGTCAGCTGAAGGCTGAATACGAATTCCGCAGACTGATGTCGGACGAGGACAATCGGGTGTTGCGCCTCCACAAGGTGGAACAGCATCGCAAATTCACCTATTCCTTGGCATGCCTCATATTCTTCTTTATCGGAGCTCCTTTGGGTGCCATCATTCGCAAGGGCGGATTGGGCATGCCCGTCATCATCAGTGTGAGCATCTTCATTTTCTATTACATCATCAATGCCAACGGTGAGAAACTTGCCAAGAGTGGTTCATTGGACATCACCTTTGGTGTGTGGATGAGCAGCATGGTCCTTGCTCCTATAGGTGCTTTCCTTACCTACAAGTCGAATCAGGATTCTGCAGTGTTCAATATTGATGGCTACCGTCTCTTCCTGATGCGTCTGTTTGGTCTGCGTGAGTCGCGCAAACTGAACCGTAAGGAGGTCATCATCAACGACCCGGATTATGCCAAGGTGCGTGAAGAGCTCTTGCAACTTCAGGCCGATTGCAAGAACTACACAGAGGAGCATCACCTCGTGCACATGCCTAACTACAGGAGGATATTCTTTGAATATGAGGAAGATACGGCGGTGATTGATATTAACAACCGCCTGGAGGCAATTGTCGAGGAACTGCACAACAGCACCGATGCCATGGTCCTGACGCGACTAAACGAACTGCCCGTATTGGTGCCCGATGCCCATACCCGTCCCTTCCGCAATGCCCGTCGCAACATGGCAGCAGGAATCTTCTTCCCGATGGGATTGTTCTTCTTCCTACGCATATGGCGCTATCGCCTCCGCTTGCTTCGCGACATGAATGTCATACAGGCCGAAGCCCAGAATATAATCAACCGAATTGATCATAAAATACTCAACAATATATGAGCGAGAACTTAAAAAACATTGAACTGGCCATTGAGGATTTCCGACAAGGAAAGTTTGTCATTGTGGTTGACGATGAAGACCGTGAAAACGAAGGCGACTTCATCACTGCAGCCGAAACCATCACCCCCGAGAAGGTGAATTTCATGTTGCAAAATGGTCGAGGAGTGTTGTGCGCACCTATCACCATCAGTCGGGCCGAGGAGTTGCAGTTGCCCCATCAGGTGGAAGAGAATACCTCCATGCTGGGCACCCCCTTCACGGTGACGGTTGATTTGCTGGAAGGCTGTACGACCGGCGTCAGTGCCCATGACCGTGCTGCCACCATCCGTGCCTTGGCCGACCCCAACCGCAAACCTGCCGATTTCGGAAGGCCCGGCCACATCAATCCGCTTTATGCCCAGGACAAGGGTGTGCTTCGTAGGGCTGGACACACTGAGGCAGCCATTGACCTGGCTCGCCTGGCCGGCCTGCAACCCGCTTCGGCCCTCATCGAGATTCTGAATGAGGATGGCACCATGGCACGCATGCCCCAGTTGCAGGTGGTGGCCAAGAAACACGGGATGCGCATCATCACCATCAAGGACCTCATCTCCTATCGTTTGCAGCGCGAATCGCTGGTGGAGAAGGGTGTCGAGGCCGACATGCCCACCGAACACGGACATTTCCGTATCGTGCCCTTCCGGCAGAAGAGCAACGGACTTGAACATGTGGCCCTTTTCAAAGGAGAGTGGAAGCAGGACGAACCCATACTGGTGCGCATGCATTCGAGTTGCATGACTGGCGACATCTTTGGCAGCAAGCGTTGCGACTGCGGCGAGCAGTTGCACAAGGCCATGGACCTCATCGAGAAGGAGGGCAAGGGCGTCGTGGTCTATCTTAGCCAGGAGGGTCGCGGCATAGGTCTGATGAATAAGATAGCCGCCTACAAGTTGCAGGAGCAGGGCGATGACACAGTGGATGCCAACATTCATCTGGGTTTCCAGCCCGATGAGCGGGACTATGGTGTAGGTGCTCAGATTCTGCGCTCGCTGGGAGTGACCAAACTTCGCCTCATCACCAACAATCCCGTGAAGCGGGTGGGCCTTGAAGCTTATGGACTTGAGATTGTGGAGAATGTGCCCATTGTCATCGAGCCCAACGAATTCAATCGCCGTTATCTGGAGACCAAGAAACTCCGTATGGGACATAAGTTATAGCTAATGACTGCGACCATTAGCTAATGGACAATGAATAATAGATAATCGAAAATAGATAATTATGGGAACACAACTTTCAGAGCGTCTTAATCGTCTGTCTCCCAGCGCCACTCTGGCCATGAGCCAGCGCAGTAGCGAACTGAAGGCGCAGGGCATCGACATCATCAACATGAGTGTGGGCGAACCTGATTTCAACACGCCCGACCACATCAAGGAGGCCGCCATCCAGGCTGTCCGCGACAACTGGAGCCGCTATTCTCCCGTACCTGGCTATCCGGGCTTGCGACAGGCCATTGTCGAAAAGCTGAAGCGGGAAAACGGGGTTGACTACACGCCTGCCCAGATTCTTTGTTCCAATGGTGCCAAGCAAAGTGTTTGCAATGCCATCATGGCACTGGTGAACGAGGGCGACGAGGTCATCATCCCTGCGCCCTACTGGGTAAGCTATCCCCAGATGGTGCTCCTGGCCGACGGAAAGCCCGTCACCATTGAGGCTGGCATCGAGCAGGACTTCAAGATTACGCCCGAGCAACTCGAGGCTGCCATCACTCCGCGCACTCGCGCGCTCATCCTCTGCTCGCCCAGCAACCCCACGGGTGCGGTCTATAGCAGAAAGGAACTTGAGGGGCTGAAGGATGTGCTCCTTCGCCATGAGCAAGTCATGGTTCTGGCCGACGAGATTTATGAACACATCAATTACATTGGCGAGCATGCCTCCATGGCCCAGTTCCCCGAGCTGAAGGACCGCGTGGTCATCATCAACGGCGTTTCGAAAGCCTATGCCATGACAGGTTGGCGCATTGGTTTCATCGCTGCTCCCGAATGGGTGGTGAAGGGCTGCAACAAGTTGCAGGGCCAGTACACCAGTGGCCCGTGCAGCGTCAGCCAGAAGGCTGCCGAGGCCGCCTTCTCCGGACCCCAAGAGTGTGTTGAGGAGATGCGTCTTGCCTTTGAGCGTCGCAAGAACCTGATTGTGAAACTGGCCCGTGAGATTCCCGGACTGGAAGTCAACGAACCTCAGGGGGCATTCTATCTGTTCCCCAAGTGCAGCAGTTTCTTTGGAAAGCGCGACGGCGACCGCGTCATCAATTCCAGCAGCGACCTTGCCATGTATCTCCTTGAGGTGGGTCATGTGGCCACGGTTGGTGGCGATGCCTTTGGTTCGCCCGAATGTTTCCGCATGAGCTATGCCACCAGCGACGAGAACATTGTTGAGGCCCTGCGCCGCATCAAGGAGACGCTGGCCAGACTGAAATAGTCGATGAATAAGACAAAACTGATCCGTAACCTGTTCGTGCCTCGTCAGCATCAGCTCGACCGCTATGCCACCGAGCCCGAGGAGATGCAGCGCAAGGCCCTCAGCCGACTTCTGGCACAGGGGCGCCAGACCTTGTGGGGCTGGGAGCATGGGTTCGACAGGGTGGAGTCCTATGAGCAGTTTGCCGCTTCGTCGCCCGTCAACACCTATGAGGAACTGAAGGGCTACATCGACCGCATGCGCCATGGCGAGCGCAATGTGCTGTGGCCGGGGATGGTTCGCTGGTATGCCAAGTCGAGCGGAACCACCAACGACAAGAGCAAGTTCATCCCCGTCAGCCGCCAAGGGTTGCGCGACACCCACTATCGGGGTGGCACCGATGCCGTGGTATGGTATCTGCGCAACAATCGCGATAGCCGCATCTTCGACGGGCGCGCCCTCATTCTGGGTGGCAGCCACGCCCCCAACTACAACCTGAAGCATTCGCTCGTGGGCGATCTCAGCGCCATACTCATCGAGAACATCAATCCGCTGGTCAATCTCATTCGTGTGCCCAGCAAGCGCACGGCCCTGCTTGGCGATTTTGAGCTGAAGCGCGACTGCATAGCCCACGAAGCCATGGGGAAGGATGTGACCAACCTGAGTGGAGTGCCTTCTTGGATGCTCTCTGTGCTCGACCGCGTGATGGAACTCTCGGGAAAGACCCACCTCGAGGAGGTCTGGCCCCACCTGGAAGTCTTCTTTCATGGTGGCGTGGCCTTCACCCCCTATCGTGAGCAGTACCACCGACTCATCACCAGTCCGCACATGCACTACATGGAGACCTACAATGCCTCGGAAGGCTTCTTTGGCCTGCAGGATGACCCCTCCGACTCCTCCATGAGCCTCATGGTGGACTACGGAGTCTTCTATGAGTTCATCCCCATGAGCGAACTGGGCCGCGACAATCCCACCGTCGTCCCCCTTTGGGGCGTGGAGACTGGGCAGAACTATGCCATGGTCATCACCACCAGCAGCGGCCTCTGGCGCTACCAGATTGGCGACACCGTGCGCTTCACCAGCCTGCGGCCCTACAAGTTCATCATCACGGGCCGCACAAAGTCGTTCATCAACGCCTTTGGCGAGGAGCTCATTGTCGATAATGCCGAGCGCGGGTTGGACGTAGCATGCAAATCGACCGATGCCGAGGTGCGCGAATACACCGCAGCCCCCGTCTTCATGGACGAGCATGGCCAGTGCCGTCATCAGTGGCTCATCGAGTTCTCGCGCCCGCCCCGCGACCTCGAAGCCTTTGCCCAGCGCCTCGACCTGGCCCTGCAGACCCTCAACAGCGACTACGAGGCCAAGCGCTACAAGGACATCACCCTTCAGCGCCTCCAGGTCATCCCTGCCCGTCGTGGAGTCTTCGATGAATGGTTGCGAAGCCAGGGCAAGTTAGGCGGACAGCACAAGGTGCCCCGGCTCTCAAACGACAGGCGGATTATTGAACAGATATTGGGGCTGAACGCCTCTTAGGGCCCCCGTCCCTCCGTGTCTCTCCAAAGGAAGGAGTAGTCAAGAACTAAACTCTTAAGCCAGACCTATGAGTATAAAACAATGGATACAATCATATTTATGCCCTTCCCTCGGGAAGGGACTCGGGATGGGGCCGGCCATTCTCCTTGCAGCCTGCGCCAGCATCGGCACCCCCGACGGGGGACCCTATGACGAGACCCCCCCGCGTGTGGTTGAGTGCTCTCCTGCCAACAAGGCCGTGATGAACGACCACAAGAAGATAAGCATCCTCTTTGACGAATACATCAAGATGGAGAATGCCAGCGAAAAGGTGGTGGTCTCTCCCCCTCAAATCGAGATGCCCAACATTCGTACCGTGGGCAAGCGCGTGAAGATAGACCTCTACGACACCCTCCGCCCCAACACCACCTACACCATCGACTTCAGCGATGCCATTGTCGATAACAACGAAGGCAACCCCCTGGGCAAGTACACCTACTCGTTCAGCACCGGCCCCGCCATCGACACCATGGAAGTCTCGGGCACCATACTCAATGCCGAGAACCTGGAACCCGTCAAGGGCATCCTCGTGGGTCTCCATCCTGCCGACTCCCTCTTCCACGACTCTCTCTTCCAGACCCAGCCCCTCATGCGCGTGGCCCGCACCAACGGCAGCGGCCAGTTCACCGTCAAGGGCGTCAAGGACGGCCGTTACCGCGTCTTTGCCCTACAGGACATGGACGGCAACTATCGCTTCAGCCAGAAGTCGGAACGCCTGGCCTTCGACACCGTCAGCTTCTCCACTTCGCAACGTCCCGACATTCGCCCCGACACCGTCTGGTACGACACTGCCACCATCGAGAAGATACGCATGGTGCCCTTCATCCACTACTATCCCGACAACCTCGTGCTCCGTTCCTTCCTCGAGGAGGGACAGGACAAACATCGGCTCAAGGAAGAGCGCAAGGTGCCCGAGTCGTTCACCCTCTACTTCACCGCCCCGCAGGACACACTCCCCCTCATCCAGGGCATAGGCTTCGATGCCAGCCGCGTGCTCATTCCCGAGCCCTCGTTGCACAACGACACCATCACCTACTGGATTACCGACACTCTCGTGGCCTATCCCGACACCCTCTCCTTCCTCCTCAGCTATCCCGAGACCGACACGCTGGGCATCGACCGCAACCGCACCGATACACTCGAACTCGTGCCCAAGGAGACCCACGCCCGACTCGAGCGCGAGCGTCAGAAGCAGTCCGAAGAATGGCGCAAGCAACGCGAGAAGGAAATCAAGCGCAGCAAGGGCAACGTCCGCCACGAGGACAACCCCTACGAGGTGCAGTTCCTCACCTATCAAGCCCGCCCCTCAGGCACCATCGACCCCAACCAGAACGTCACCTTCACCTTTAGCGAGCCCGTCCGTGAGGTCGATCTTAGCCATGTCCGCTTCTTCCATCGGGTCGATTCCGATTTCGTCCCCGCCCCCTTCCTCTTCCAGCCCGTGCCCGGGCAGGTGCGCCAGTGGCGGCTCTATGCCGAATGGGAACCCCAGGAACGCTACAGGTTCGAGATCGATAGCCTGGCCATTCGTGGCGTCCTCGGTAATTCCAATACCTCCGTCCGCACCGACCTGCGCGTGCGCTCCCTCGACGAGTTCGGAGCCATCTTTGTCCGCCTCGTCGGCGCCCAGCTCAACGACACGGTGGACTACGTCGTGCAACTCCTCAACAAGAGCGACAAGCCTGTGGCCGAAGTGCGAGCCACCGAGGGCCGTGCCGATTTCTTCTACCTCAAGCCCGGCGAATACTACATGCGCATGTTCATCGACCGCAACCGCAACGGCCGTTGGGACACAGGCCACTATCAGACACTCACCGACCCCGAGGAAGTCTTCTATTTCCCGAAGCCCATACCTCTGAGGGCCAAGTTCGAGGTGGAGCAGGACTGGAACTTCCGCTCCATCCCCCTCGCCGCCCAAAAGCCCAAAGCCATCACCAAGCAAAAGGCCGACAAGGAAAAGACCGTCAAGGACAAAAACCGCCAGCGCATGGAGGAAAAGCGGAGAGGGAAGTAGGGCTGGAATGCGTAATTGATAATTCAAAATACGAAATGGGCGATGAACAATTGACAATGAAGAATTAAACATTTTGGAATTTAAGACATCATATTAGAAAACAAAAGCGTACGACTATGAAAAAGAATATTCTCATCATCCTGCTTTCTCATTTTCTCATTTTCTCATTTTCCCAATTTCTCTCTGCCCAGTGCCCCGTCAAGAACACTGCCTTCCAGGACGGCGAACGCCTCGACTATAAGCTCTATTTCAACTGGAAGTTCATCTGGAAAACCGCCGGCACCGCCACCCTCACCACCAAGAAGACCACCCATCAGGGCCAGTCGGCCTTCCAGTCCGACCTCATCACCCGCACCTCGGGGCGCATCGACCGCTGGTTCACCATGCGCGACACCCTGCGCTCCGTCTTCACCCCCCAAGTTGTCCCCCTCTTCTATCGCAAGGGAGCCAACGAAGGCGGTAAATATCGCTTCAACGAAATCACTTACCACTACTCCGGCGGCCAGACCACCCTCCACCAGCGCTATCGCCACGGCGACGGCCGCATCACTGAGGCCGACAACCGCACCGCCGAGTGTGCCTTCGACATGATTAGCATGATGATGCGCGCCCGCTCGTTCCATGCCAGCGACTTCGTCAAGGGTCAGCGCACCCCCTTCCTCCTGGCCGACGGCGACCGTGTCAAGCAGGAAACCCTCATCTATCGTGGCATCAAGGAGTTCACCACCGAGGGCGACCACCCCGTCACCTATCGCTGCCTCGTCTTCTCCTATCTTGAGAAGAACAGTCGCGGCAAGGAAAAGGAAGTCGTCACCTTCTACATCACCGACGACCTCAACCACATCCCCGTCCGCCTCGACCTCAACCTCCGCTTCGGCGTGGCCAAGGCCTATCTCAAGTCCGCCACAGGCCTTCGCAATCCCCAGACCAGCATCGTGAAGGAATAAGGAAAGCATAGCTACATAGTGAAGTAATGTATTGTAGGCGAGAAAACAATGTAGTACGAATCTGTAACTAAATAAATGAGCAGAAGAAAGGTAAAACTTCATTCTGCGCCCCTCAAGGTGCCACCATTCAGAACGGGTTTGAGGTAAAACTTGGCGCAGAACTTGAAATTAACGTAAATAATCCGTAATTTTGTTCGCGAACCAGAAATCACTAATCGATGAAAGGCACAAGTATCTTCCTTCTGCTGAGCCTGTTTTCATTCGTGGGAATGGGGCAAGAACCTGCGGATTCGGGACTTACGCGCCTGGCCGAACGGGTTCGGCTCTTTGGGGAACGCATACCGCAGGAGAAGGTGTTCGTGCAGATGGACAATACTTGCTACTTCCTGGGCGACACCATTTGGTTCTCAGCATTCACGCGGCGGACGAACAGCGGACGGCCGAGCAGGATCAGCCGTGTGCTGTATGCCGAACTGTGGAACCACGACGGTTTCCTTGTAGAACGTAAATTAGTGGAGATGCGCGACGGAAGGGGCAGCGGTTTCTTTGCCCTGCCCGACACGCTGTATTCGGGATACTTCGAACTGCGGGCCTACACGCGCTGGCAGCTCAACTGGGGACAGACGGAACACAACCATGCGAAAAGTACGGAAATGAGATTCTTTAACAAGGACATGGTAAAGGACTTCTTCCGCGACTATGAGAAACTGTACTCGCGCGTGTTCCCTGTCTATGACAAACCGCTTGAAGAGGGAGAATTCGTACGCGACATGACGTTGCGCCCACTGCGTCGTCAGTTCCGGGAAGAAGCCTCTCCACCCGAATTACTTCTCTCCCTCTTCCCCGAAGGCGGCAACCTGGTGGCCGGTATGCCCTGCCGCGTGGCCTTTGAGGCGGCGCTGGAGGATGGGGAGTATAAGGAAGGGACGGTGTCCCTTCTAATTAAAAATGAAAA
>DGUV01000054.1:65387-66544 GCA_002395775.1 Prevotellaceae bacterium UBA4301 | reverse complement strand
ACAAAATTATAATAAATTTGGGACAAAACAATGCTTTTGCACCAAAAAGTTACTTATTTTAATGCTTATTTAACGTATAGGAGGCTAAAAGTCCTGTTTTCTGCGCAAAAAACAAGGCTAATATACATGAATCAATGCAGAACAGTCGTTTGAACACCAAAATCTGAGAATACTAAGATTTCATTCTTCTGGGTGTAAATTCAAAATCTACACCCAATTTTACACCCAATAATTGCGATACGGAAAGATATTTTGTGATATCCTGATTTTGGGAGAATTTTATAAACGGCTGACATACATCAATTTGCGTATTTTATGATATTCTAAGAAGCCATAAGTTTGAGAGCCTCTCTCTCCGCTTCTTAAAGAAGCAACCCAATATTGGGTTGCTTCTTTGCGTTGAAAGAGATTGTAACTACAACTTTTCGGGTATCTCGAATTCCACAATGCCGAGCACAACGCCGCGCGATGATTATGCAATGCCGTCAAGTTCGCGTTTAATGCTAACAAGTTCGGCACGGATGGCCAAAAGACGGGCCATCAACTGGGCATTGCTGTCTTCATGAGCACGGTTCTTGGCAATCGCCTCACGGGCAGCAGCAAGTTTCATGCCACGCACCTTCACCATATTGTGGATGATGCGAATCTCCTCAATATCGTCTTGAGTGTACTGGCGGACATTGCGTCCGCCCTTCCGAGGCTGTATGCTGGGGAACTCCTTCTCCCAGAAGCGAAGCAGCGATTCTGTGACATCGAACATGTCGGCTACCTCACCGATGGAGTAGTAGGTCTTCAGCACTTTGTTAGGATTCAGCGGCATAATAGTTTCGTACTTTGAGGGCAAAGATACAAAACAATTAACAAATGACAATTGATAATTGACAAATATTTTGTAATTTTGTGCGCAAATTATAAAATCATACACTCATGACAGCAAACGAAATACGTAATTCGTTCAAGAAATTCTTTGAGCAGAAGGGACACACCATCGTGCCCTCGGCTCCCATGGTAGTGAAGGACGACCCCACGCTGATGTTCACCAACGCAGGCATGAACCAGTGGAAGGACATCATCCTGGGACAGCGCGACCCCGAACCACGCCGACGCGCCGACTCGCAGAAGTGCCTGCGAGTGAGCGGTAAGCACAACGACCTGGA
>DGUV01000054.1:0-65285 GCA_002395775.1 Prevotellaceae bacterium UBA4301 | reverse complement strand
GAGATGCTGGGCAACTGGTCGTTTGGCGACTACTTCAAGGAGGGCGCCATCGACATGGCATGGGAATACCTGGTGGACGTGCTGAAACTGAACCCCGAGGACCTCTATGTCACCGTCTTCGAGGGCTCTCCCGAAGAGAACCTCAGTCGCGACGACGAGGCTGCTTCGTTCTGGCTGAAGCACGTGCCCGCCGACCACATCATCAACGGCAACAAGCACGACAACTTCTGGGAAATGGGCGACACGGGACCCTGCGGACCCTGCTCCGAGATTCACCTCGACAGCCGCACACCCGAGGAGAAGGCCAAGGTGCCCGGACGCGAAATGGTGAACAAGGACGACCCACAGGTCATCGAGATATGGAACATCGTCTTCATGCAGTACGAACGTAAGGCCGACGGACATCTAGAACCGCTGGGCATGAACGTCATCGACACGGGCATGGGATTCGAACGTCTGGTGCGCGCCATCCAGGGCAAGCACTCCAACTACGACACCGACGTGTTCCAGCCCATCATCCAGGCCATCGGCAGCATGACGGGCTATAAGTACGGCGACAACGAGGAGACCGACGTGGCCATGCGCGTGGTGGCCGACCACCTGCGCACCATAGCCTTCAGCATTGCCGACGGACAGCTGCCCGGCAATGCCAAGGCCGGATATGTCATCCGCCGCATCCTGCGCCGCGCCGTGCGCTATGCCTACACCTTCCTGGGACAGAAGGAAGCTTTCATCTACCGACTGCTGCCCGTGCTCATCCAGGAGATGGGCGAGACGTACCCCGAACTGGAGGCACAGCGCGAACTCATCGCCAAGGTGATGAAGGAGGAGGAAGACAGCTTCCTGCGCACCCTGGAGACGGGCATCCGACTGCTGGACGGCGTCATGGCCGAGACGAAGAAGCAGGGCAAGACCGTCATCGACGGCAGCCAGGCCTTCACACTCTTCGACACCTACGGCTTCCCCCTCGACCTGACGGAACTCATCTGCCGCGAAAACGGACTCTCCGTGGACGAAGAGGGATTCCAGACCGAAATGCAGAAGCAGAAGGAACGCGCCCGCAACGCCGCCAAGGTGGAGGCCGAGGACTGGGTGGAAGTGAACAGCGAATCACACAGTGGTGAAATAAAGTTCCTGGGGTGGGACATGACGGAGAGCGAATGCCACATCCTGCGCTACCGCCAGGTGGTGCAGAAGAAGCAGACCTACTACCAGATTGTGCTCGACCAGACCCCCTTCTACGCCGAAATGGGCGGACAGGTGGGCGACCGCGGCGTACTGGTGGGCGAGAACGAAACCATAGAAATCATCGACACCAAGAGCGAGAACGGACTGACCGTGCACATCGCCAAGACGCTGCCCAAGCAGCCCGAGGCCCCCTTCATGGCCTGCGTCGACACCGACCTGCGCCACGCCAGCGAGGCCAACCACACGGCTACCCACCTCCTGGACCAGGCTCTGCGACAGGTGCTGGGCACGCACGTCGAACAAAAAGGTTCGCTCGTGACACCCGAATACCTGCGCTTCGACTTCTCGCACTTCCAGAAGGTGACACCCGAGGAACTGCGCCAGGTGGAGCGACTGGTGAACGATAAGATCCGACAGAACATCCCCCTGCAGGACCACCGCAACATGCCCATCGAGAAGGCCAAGGAACTGGGAGCCATTGCCCTCTTCGGCGAGAAGTACGGCGACCACGTGCGCGTCGTGCAATTTGGCGACAGCGTTGAGTTCTGCGGCGGTTGCCACGCCAAGAGCACCGGCCAACTGGGCATGGTGAAGATTCTCTCCGAGAGCAGCGTGGCCGCCGGCGTGCGCCGCATCGAGGCCATCACGGGTCAGAAGGTGGAGGAAATGATGTATCAGGTGAGCGACACCATCACGGAACTGCGCCACCTCTTCAACAACGTGCCCGACCTGCAAGGCGCCATCCAGAAGTTCATCGACGAGAATGCACAGCTGAAGAAGCAAATCGAGGCCAGCATGAAGGAGAAGGCCCTGCAACTGAAGCAGCAGATGAAGGACAATGCCAAGGACGTGAACGGTACCTGCGTGATGAAGGCCGTAGTGCCCAGCATGGCTCCCGAGTTCGTGAAGGACATCGCCTTCCAGCTGCGTGCCGAGGTCGACAATGCACTGGTGGTCATCGGCAGCATGAACGACGGCAAGCCCCTGCTGACGGCTGCTGCTTCGGACAGTCTGGTGCAGCAGGGCGTCAACATCGGCAAGAACATCCGCGAGGCTGCCAAACTCATCCAGGGCGGTGGCGGCGGACAGCCCCACTTCGCCACGGCTGGCGGCAAGAACCCCGAAGGCCTCATCTCGGCCGTAGAGCGCTTAATAGAGATTCTGACAGCGTAGCAGCTGAAAACTTACGAGCAAAGAGGTACGGACTATGTAACAAGTAGTCCGTATCTTTTTTTTGCCACACATAAGGGTTCCCCCTCTCCCAGTCAATTGCCCGCATGGACCCACGCTGGGCATCCTGCGTATCAAATAGCCGTGCGCGGAACGGAGAGTTCCAGACTATAGTGTGCAGAAACATTTCGTCGGGACACAGCGTGTGGTGGAACACGTCCCAAATCTGCTGTTCCTGGCTGACAACGAATCGACAGCAATCCTCCGTGATGCTGAACCAGTTGAATCCCTTCTTCACCTCCACGTCACTCCCCTTCCGCCGATTCACGCCTAACCCTTTCTGGAGCGCCAGCAAAAGATTACGCACGGGCGAACTGAGAAGGTGTTTCAAACCAGCACTCCGTTTTTTATAACGATTTAGAAAATAATAGTACCGCGTCTTGCGCAATGCATCGCGCTGATGGTCCTCACTTTGCCAAAAGCCCACAAACTCATGCCCTTCGTTCTCGCGGAAGAAATTGTGAATCTCATCCTGCGTCTTCACGGGCAGGTCGTTGCCCGAAAGCAGGTGGTAGTAGGCATAAGGCCCATGCTGCAACGCTGTACGCATCAGCAACAGTTCGGCCTTCACCTGCGAAGTGTGGCCCCAGTAAACGGCAATGGGCTGCTGCAACAAGTGGAACCCAGCCCGATGGAGTTTGAAATGGGCATAATGCTGACGCATGGAAAGGGCTTTCCTGTCGATGTGTAGGAATACGTCGTTCCGCTCGTCGTCAAGCAACTGCAGCAGCACGTCCAGCATTTCCGGCTCGCCATGAGCCATAATCAGATAGGCATGTTTGTTCATCGGGACTGAAGCAATGACTCGTATAACTGAAAATATCCTTGACCCACTTCCTCCAAGGGATAATGTTTCTTAAGCACCTGGTCCTGAATCCTTAGTCGCAGGCTCTCGTCATCCATGAGCCGGGCCAACTGACGAACATATTCGTCCATGTCGAATGCGGGGATAAGCACACCATTTGTTCCAGAGGGAACCATGAGATGCCGGATGCCGGCACTGCAGTCGAAGGCAACCGGAACCACCCCATTGGCCTGCGCCTCAGTGACAACCAGACCCCATCCCTCAAACTGGCTTGTGAGACACAACAGGGCAGCCCTGTCGTAATAGGGTTGCGGACGTGTCTGCCTCCCTTCGAACGAGATGCCTTGCAGTCTCATATTCCGAGCCTTTTCCTCCAACGTGTGCCGTTCCTCCCCATCTCCTACGATGAGCAAGCGCCAGCCGGTCCTGCCTGGTTGCACACGCGCCCAAATGTCCAGCAGACGATCAACGCGCTTGTCGGTGTAGGTCAGACGCCCCATGTAGAGCACCACATTCTCCTTCTGCAGTTGGGGAGAATCGACAGGGTCCTGATAGTTCCCAATGACATGAATCTTTTTCTGCATGCCCTCACCAAGTCGCAGACGCTTGACCAGCTCTTCACGATACTCCGGACACAAGACCGTGTAGGCATCCACCTCCGTCAGCGCACGCCTATAGTCGCGGTCACACTTCCTGTCGTACACATGGAACCAGTTGCATCGTGCCCGATAATAGAGGTGCCAACGCAATCTTTGCCACAGCGTCCCCTCCTTCAGTCGCTCCAGACGGGTTTTCTTAGCCAGACCGTTCCAGAAGGGTACGGCATGATTGGCCGACACCACCTTCACACCGGTCTGCTCCTTTATTCTTTGCGTGAAGAAGGGATGGATGCAGACATAGACCAAGATTCCTATGCCCTCATCTCGGACCACCTTCACCAGTTCGTCGGCCGAGGCAGGCCTTTTCAACTTATGACGCAAGATTCTCACCTCCACGGGCGAATCCTCAGGCATCGCTTCTGCCAGATGCTCACGGCACAGGGCCATCACACGATAGCCGCGGCCATGCAGATAACGGCCGATGTCCAGCGTCACCTTCTCGGCACCGCCACAGGGAAACTGGGTGTGGACGAAGGCAACGGTTCTCTCATTCATGGGCAGTCAGGTTCATGTCATCAAAGAAATCCACGATACGTCGGTCCTCTACGATGTGTCCATCGGCCATCAGACGATCAAACTGATTGCGGCCGATGACACGATCATATTCGGCCTCCAGCCGCCCCTCCTTATAGAGTTGATAGAAGTAGCGCCAGTGGCGTCCGCCATGCCTGCCACTGTGTTGTTCCAGTTCGCGCCCGCCTTGAACCATCTTCCGGACAAACTGCTCGCGGTTGCCAATGTTGTAGTGGAACACTACGATGTCGCTGATGCCTTTCGTGGGCGGCCACATCTTCACCTTGTGATTGCCCATGGAGATGTGGAGATACCCCATAGTGCGATGCCCCACCTTGAAATTTTGCTGGTTGAAGATGCTGTAGGGCGAAAGGTCGTAGTCAGCAGGATTGGTGACGGGACTGATGCGACGGGTCCACTGATGGAAGGGCACCCCATCCTCAGGATACATGCTGAACACGCGGCAGCGCACGACGCGCTTGCGCCACTTGCCCAGTTCCGCCTTCAGGCTTCCCGAGGGAGCATACCACAGTTCGTCGGCATCAGCATTGATAACCCAGTCGGCCTTGTGGCGCTTCCGGGCCAAAGAAATCATGCGGTCCACCCAACGTTTCTGCTCATAGCCCGTCGAGGGCTCGTTGACGACATCAACAATCCAACCCTTCTGGCAGTAATGCTGTATGATGTCCCGTGTCTTGTCCGTCGAGCCATTGTCGGTGATGATGAAACCATCCACTCCCATGGCATGATGAAACTGTAAGTTGGCCTCCAGTTTCTCCTCCTCGTTCTTCACCAGCAGTGTCATAATCAGACGGGGATTCTTCACCTCAGCCTCAGCAAAAGGCCACTGCACCAGCGCCCTCAAAAATCTTCCGCAAATGTACAAACCGCTTCGCATATTACCTCTTTAATGTGTGTGTGTCAAAATCTACTTCTTTTCCTTGTTGTATCGGTTCATGAGCATCAGGCACTGGTCGGCATCGAAATCGCGGGCTTGGGCGTACGCCTCGGCCATCAGCCTGCGCTGCTGGGGCGTGGCGGGCAGGCGCTCGGCAAAGTTGCGACAACCCTCCTCCATGCCGACCTTACGGAAACGGATGCGGTTGAGGTCGATGAGTTCCACGCGGTCGCCATCGCCAAAAAGGATGTTGCCGCGCGAGAGGTCCTGGTGCACCATGCCACGGTTATGGAGCCGGGCCACGGTCTGGGCTATGAGGCGCAGGTAGTGGGGCTGGTCGGCAGCGGGAATGGAGCCAGAAAGAATGTCGGCATAGGTATAGGGGCACGACGACTGCTCGCTCACGAAATAACTGCGCCCCATGAGCAGCAGGTTGCGCTCGGTCTGCCAAGCCACGGGACGTGGCGTGCCAATGCCCTTACTGATGAGCAGCATGGCATATTCGTATGAACGCTGTGCCTTGGACTTGCGCAACCAGCCATAGACCAGACGATTGAGCAGGTGGGGGATGGCGAACTGCTTCACCACAAGTTGCTGACCGCCATAGGTGAGCTGGCGCAATTCGTTGCGGCGCTTGTAGATGACCTTTCCCCGACCACAGCTAAAGTGGACGGGCAGAGCCCTCACGAAGTAGGTGACATCCTTGGGCGCACCAGTATAGACCACGGTCCGGCGAGGGTGGGTCAGCCGATACAGGGCATTGGCGAACTTCGACCACGAACGATGCAGCCGGAGAGGTCCGCCCAGCTCGCGCTCGAAGAATTCGGGATGACGCTGATTCAGCGTTCTTATGATTTCGCGCTTCAGCCGACGGTCGGCCGTACGCTTGGAATGGGGATGAATGCGATAGCGCAGACCCACCTGGGGACTGGTGACCACCTCGCCGCCGTCCTTCAGCATACTGATCCAGAACTCCCAGTCCTCACGGGCCTGCATCTCCTCGTTGTAGCCGCCCACGCGCTGCCAGTCGGCACGCCGATAGAGGGCCGTGGCGGGAATCATGTTTTTGCGGGCAAGCAGATGGCGGGAGAAGGGGGGCAGGTGCCACTGTCCCTGGCGGGCTCCGAAAAACTCGGCACGGGGCACGGCCACACTGACCTCGGGATGCTGCTCCATCTGTCCGACGGCCCATTCGATGAATCCCGGACAGATGATGTCGTCGGCATCCACAGGCAGCACATATTTGCCCACGGCCTGTGCAATGCCCCTGTTGCGGGCACGACAGACTCCACCGTTGGGCTGGGAGACGAAGTGGATGTGCCGATGTTGCTGGGCACGGCGGATGGCTATCTCGGCCGTGGCATCGGTGGATCCGTCATCGACAACAATGATTTCGGTCGCAGGATAGGTGTCGGACAGGAGCGCGTCGAGCGTCTCGTCGAGGAAGGGTGCGGCGTTGTAAGCCGGCACTACGATGGAGACCAGGGGCTGTGAACTCATATCTTGTCAAATCCTTTGGTCAGTTTGCGCCAGTAGTAGAGCAGCGGATTCTTATATTTCAACTGTTTCCATGGCCGACTGCCGTGGGGTCGGTGCAGCACGGGCAGCGTAGCGCAGAGATAGTTGTGGAGGCCCGACTCAAGGGAGCGGTGAGAGATGGTAACATCGAACCACGACTTCGACGCGTCGAGCTGGTCGAAATCGACGCGGCGCATGAGCTCGGGCGTGAGCAATGAGCAGCAGAACGAACAGTGGCGACGAGTGTCAGCCACCCGTCCCTCCTGACCACGAGCATAGAGATAGGGATAGTTGATTTGCCCCATTTCATCGACAGTCACCGAAGCCACGATGCCGGCGTCTGCCCGCTCTTCGGCCTCCCGGCAGAGTCCCTGCAAGGTGTCGGGCCGTACGGTGACGTCGCTCTCCACGATGAGCAGTGCGGCATCCTCCTCCAAGCAAGCCTGTCGCTCGCGCTGTAGCACCAGCAGGTAGTTGGGCGAGGGATGGGTGGTCAGTTCGCTCAGGTTCACCAGTCGGAAGCCCATCTCACGGGAGGCTTCCGCCAACCGGAGCGTGTTCTCCTCACTGGAGAAGTCATTGTAAAGTGTGTAACTGTGAGGGACATCGAGCTGCGAGGCCATGACGGCCTTGGCAGTCTCCAGTGTCTGTCCGATGTTGTCCTTTACAGGTGTAATGATGTGTATGCTTTTCATTGTGCCTGCAAAGATACAGAAAATTAATTGAATTCTAAAAACTAAGAATTAAAAAAAAACTTTCCCCATCATGAAAAAGGTTACAAACGAAAAGGGCGTCCTAACAAACGCCATATTTCTGAACCTAAAACTTGCTTTTGTAGTGGTTTATCCGTAATTTTGCAGCGCAAAATAAGAAAGAAACATGAGAAAAGAGTTTCGTGCAGCACTGTTCGACCTCGACGGCGTCATTCTGGACACTGAGGGGCAGTACGGCCGCTTCTGGGGCCAAATGGGGCGCGAGTTCCACCCCGAGGTTCCCGACTTTGCCCAACGCATCAAGGGGCAGACGCTGGTGCAGATATTCGATGCATGGTTTCAGGGCCAGAACGAACGGCAGGCCGACATCAAGCGCCGACTGGACGACTATGAGCGACAGATGGAATATCCTTATATAAAAGGGACGCGCGCGTACGTGGAGAGCCTGCGCCGACTGGGCACACCCACGGCCATCGTCACGAGTTCGAACCGCGAGAAGATGGAGAACGTCTATCGGGCCCGGCCCGAACTCAAGGACCTCTTCAGCCTGATACTCACGAGCGAGGACTTCCGAGCCAGCAAGCCCGACCCCGACTGCTACCTGCGGGCTGCCGAGCGGCTGGGGGTAAGCATTAGGGAGTGCGTGGTGTTTGAAGACAGTGTGAACGGGCTGCGCTCGGGGCGCGCCAGCGGAGCCTACGTCGTCGGTCTGGCCACGACCAATCCCCGGGAGGTGATTGCCCCGCTGTGCGATGAGGTCGTGGACACTCTTGAAACTTTCGAAGGAGGAGGACTATGAAGGTAGTTGTCGATGACAAGATTCCCTTCATCCAAGGCCAGGTGGAACGGTTGGCCGACGAGGTGGTGTATTTGCCCGGGGCAGCGATAGGCCCGGCCGACGTGCGCGATGCCGATGCACTCCTTGTGCGCACTCGCACACAGTGCAACGCCCAGTTGCTCAAGGACAGTCGGGTGCGCTTCGTTGCCACAGCCACCATCGGCTACGACCACCTGGATACCCACTACCTCGACGAAGCCGGCATCCAGTGGACCAACTGCCCCGGCTGCAACGCCACCAGCGTGGCGCAGTATGTCAGGAACGCCCTGATGGAAGCCGAAAAGGCCGGACTGGTCAGCCTCAGCCAGGCCACGCTGGGCATTGTGGGCTACGGCCATGTTGGCCGAGCCGTAGGTCAAGCCCTGCGACCCTATGTAAAACGGATAGTAGTAAACGACCCACCACTCTCCATCCTTCAGGCTACGCTCCAGGATATTGCCGCCTCCTGCGACATCATCACCCTCCACACCCCGCTCACCACCGACGGGCTCTACCCTACCTGGCATCTGGTGGACGGCCCACTGCTGCAGAGCTTGCAACGCAGCCCCGTCATCATCAATGCCGCCCGCGGCGGAGTGGTGGACGAGGAGGCCCTGCTACAGGCCTTGGACAAAGGACTGGTGAGACAGGCCATCATCGACACCTGGGAAGGCGAACCCGCCATCAACCCCACACTGCTCCGGCATGCCTTCATCGCCACGCCCCACATTGCAGGCTACTCGGCCGACGGCAAGGCCAACGCCACCCAAATGACACTCGAGGCCCTGGCACAGTGGATGGGCCGCGAAATCCAGTTTCACATCCAACCTCCCCTGGCAAGCGATAGTCGCACGGGGCTGCGATACAGTCCGCTCGAGGATTCAGAAAAACTGAAAGCCGACCCCGCAGGTTTCGAATTGCAACGAGGAAAATACCCTCTACGACGCGAATAAATTGCACACCACCCATGCCAGTGTGCAATAAAAGGCGGTTTTTTAGATAATTATTTGGTAGTTCGGGCAATAAGTCGTAACTTTGCAGCCGATTTGAGAAAAGAAACTTTATTACTATAATTTAAATCATTACAACTATGAATGAAATTGAAGCAAAAGTAAAGGCTATCATCGTTGATAAACTGGGCGTTGACGAAAGCGAAGTAGTAGAAGGTGCAAACTTCACTCAGGACCTGGGTGCCGATTCTCTGGACACCGTTGAGTTGATCATGGAGCTCGAGAAGGCTTTCAACATCACTATCCCTGACGACGCTGCTGAGAAGATTGCAACTGTTGGCGACGCTATCAAGTTCATCGAGGAAGCTCAGGCTTAATCACTAATCCTAAGCTGTTACCACTATGGAACTGAAAAGAGTAGTAGTAACAGGTATTGGCGCCGTTTCGCCATTAGGCAACACTGCCGAGGAAACTTGGAAGAACGTTGTCGCTGGCAAGAGCGGCGCTGCGCCTATTACTCACTTTGATACTACAAACTTCAAGACTACCTTTGCCTGCGAGGTGAAGGACTTCAATGCTGCCGACTACATCGACCGCAAGGAGGCCCGCAAGATGGACCCCTACTGCCAGTATGCCATGGCAGCTGCCACGATGGCTGTTGACAACAGCCAGCTCGACCTGGAGCAGACCGATAAGAACCGCGTAGGCGTAGTGCTGGGCGTGGGCATCGGCGGTATGCACACCTTCGAGGAGGAGGTCAGCTACTATGCCCTCAACGGCAAAGAGCAGGGTCCCCGCTTCAGCCCCTTCTTCGTGCCCAAGATGATTGCCGACATCGCTGCCGGCCACATCAGCATGAAGTATGGTTTCCACGGCCCCAACTACATCACGGCCAGCGCATGTGCCTCCAGCACCAATGCCATTGCCGATGCCTTCAATCTGATTCGTCTGGGCAAGGCCGAGGTCATGGTCACCGGTGGTGCCGAAGCCGCTATCTATCCCGCCGGCGTGGGCGGTTTCAATGCCATGCACGCCCTGTCCACCCGCAACGACGAGCCTGAAAAGGCCAGCCGCCCCTTCAGTGCCAGCCGCGACGGATTCATCATGGCCGAAGGTTCGGCCGTGCTCATCCTTGAGGAACTGGAGCACGCCAAGGCCCGTGGCGCACACATCTACGCCGAAGTGGCCGGATGCGGCATGAGCGCCGACGCCCACCACATCACTGCCAGCCATCCCGAAGGCTTGGGAGCCAAGCTGGTGATGCGCAACGCCCTGGAGGACGCACAGATGCAGCCCGAGGACATCGACTACATCAACGTCCACGGCACGAGCACTCCCGTTGGCGACATCTCTGAGGTGAAGGCCATCAAGGATGTCTTCGGCGAACACGCCTACAAACTGAACATCAGTTCTACGAAGTCGATGACTGGCCACCTGCTGGGTGCCGCCGGTGCCATCGAGGCCATGTTCAGCGTGCTGAGCGTCGAACAGGACATCGTGCCTCCCACCATCAACCACGAGGAGGGCGACGAAGACCCCGAAATCGACTACAAGCTGAACTTCACCTTCAACAAGGCCCAGCAGCGCACCGTGCGTGCCGCCCTGAGCAACACGTTCGGCTTCGGCGGCCACAATGCCTGCGCCATCTTCAAGAAGTACAATCCTTAAAGTCCTTAAGCGACCTTAAAGACCTTAAAGATACATGGACTTCAAAGACTTTCTGACACGCATAAAGCTCCCCTTCCTCAAGGACAGGGAGCTTTATCGTTCTTTCTACCACATACTGGGCTTCTACCCCAGCGACATCCATCCCTACAAGGTGGCCCTACTCCACCGCTCGGCAATGGCCAAGGAGGAAGGCAAGCGCATCAGCAACGAACGCATGGAGTTCCTGGGCGACGCCATCCTGGGCGCTGTGGTGGGCCACATTGTCTATCGCCACTTCCCCAAGAAGCCCGAAGGCTTCCTCACCACCACGCGCAGTAACATCGTCAAACGGCAGTCGCTCAACCAGCTGGCAAAGGAAACGGGGTTAGACAAACTCATCATCTCCAACTTCAAGCCAAACGCCCACAACAGCTACATCAACGGCAATGCCTTTGAGGCCCTGGTGGGTGCCATATATCTCGACCGAGGCTACGGCCATTGCGTGCGCTTCGTGAAAAAGAAGATCATGGACCAGCTCATCGACATCGAGAATGCCGCCAACGAGGTGAATTACAAGAGTAAACTCTTGGAATGGTGTCAGAAGCACCGCATCGAAATCAGCTTCGACGTGACAGAGAGCAAGGAGGGGAAAGCCACCCCGCTGTTCACCTCACGCGTGAAGGTAGGCGGCATCGAATGTGGCAAGGGACGTGGCTACTCAAAGAAGGAAAGCCAACAGAATGCCGCCAAGGAAGCCCTGACCAAACTGCAGAACGACCGCGAACTGGTCATCGGCCTCACCGCGCCCAAGGAACTGCAGATGCCGCGCTACGACGACATCAAGCCCGTCACCAACGAGGAGAAAAAGGCCATGTCCGAGATTGACATCGACTTCTCCGACGTCAGCATGAAGGAAAAAACTCGCGAGGAAATCATAGCCGAAGCCGAGGCACAGGCCTTCCAAGATTAGATTCTGCACCCGAGTTTTGGTAAAGCCACTTTTTTTTCGTAAGTTTGCGGTCACAAAAGGACCTTGAACATGAAAAAACTGGTTGTACTGACAGGGGCAGGCATGAGTGCCGAGAGCGGAATCAGCACCTTCCGCGACAGCGGTGGACTGTGGGACACCTACAATGTTGAGGACGTGGCCACACCCGAGGGGTGGGCACGCAATCCCCAATTGGTCACCGAATTCTACAACATACGCCGACGCGAGCTCCTCAATGTCAAGCCCTGCCGAGGCCACGAACTGCTGGCCTCGCTGGAGAGCGACTACGACGTGGAGATTATCACGCAGAACGTTGATAACCTGCACGAAAGGGCCGGCTCGACAAAAGTCACCCACCTGCATGGCGAACTGATGAAGGTCACCAGCTCGTGGGACCCCAACAACCCCAAATACATCCAGACGCTATCGCCCGAGGCTCCCGAGGTGAGCATGGGCGACCGGGCAGCCGATGGCAGTCAGCTGCGACCCTTCATCGTGTGGTTTGGCGAAGCTGTGCCCAACATCGAACGGGCTGCCGAACTGAGCAGCAAGGCCGACATCTACCTCATCATCGGCACCAGCCTCAACGTCTATCCGGCTGCCGGACTCATCCACTATGTGCCCGACGAGTGCCCCATCTATCTCATCGACCCCAAGCCCGTACCCTGGAACTCGATGCACCGCCTGCACCACATCATGAAGGGTGCGTCGGAGGGCATGAAAGAGTTCATTGAGAAGTTGAGAAGTTGAGAAGTTGAGAAGTTGAGAAGTTGAGAAATTGAGAAAATGAGAGAATGAGAAAATGAGAAGTTGAGAAATTGAGAAGTTGAGAGTTAGCTCAACCCCAGATATTTGAATGATAAAACATAATATAGCATGAAAACAAAGAGATTATTCCTAATCGGCATGATGTTGATGGCGGGCATGGCCCAGCTTTCTACCTTCAATCTTCAGCTTTCGACTTGTCTGGCCCAGACCGACGTGACGAAGAAGTACATCGACAACCCCAACTTCGAGGCACGCTTCGCAGGTTGGGAAAACAATGGCATGCTCTTCCAGACCAACAATTCGTTCAAAGGCAAGAACGGCATGGTCTATATGGAGAAGTATGTCAACAAAGGCAGCAAGGTGGGGGCAGTCAGCATGAAGCAGACCCTGACGGACATGGTACCGGGCACCTATACGCTGGTGGCCGGCGCCCAGAACATCATCCAAGAGTCTGAAGCCCAACAGAAGGGAGCCTTCCTCTTTGCCGGCAACGAACAAGTAGAGATTGTGGACAGTGCCGAATACAGCGTCACCTTCACTGTACTCGAGGGAAAGGCCGAGATTGGCTTCATGACGAAAGGCTGCACGGGCAACTGGGTGAGCATCGACAATTTCCGCCTCTACTACAACGACCTGACCTGGGAAGGCATGACAAAGGAAATGCAGAGGCTCATCGACGAGGCCGAAAGCGTGATAGGCGACGGAGTGACAGGGACCCAACTGCAGACGGCCATCGACGAGGCCAAACAGCTGGTTGTCGACAAAACCCTGCGCCCCAGTGAGGAATACGCTGCCGCAGCACGCACGCTGAGCCGCGCCACCCTGCAGTATCGCATCTCGAATGCCACAGGCTCAGTGCCCACCGTAACCACCGAACCCTTCGTGCCCACAGGTGTCACACTGGCCCTGGGCCGACTGACCGTAAAGGGCTCGGCTAAGGAACGCGGTTTCTGCTGGAGCACGGAACCCGAACCTACCATCTTCGACAACCGTTCCACACGCTACTTCTCCAACAACGGCAACATCTATTGCATGGAGCACATGCAGCCGGCCACCATCTACTACGTCCGCGCCTATGCCATCACCAGCGGTTGGCAGGTGGCTTATGGCGACGTGGTGAAGATAGCCACACTGCCCAAGGGCAACGTGACCACCACCTACGACAATGCCGGCGACGAGCAGACTAACTTCCGCATCCAGTCGGCCGTGAATGAGGTACAGTGGCTCTACGACAACCTGGCCAACATCCGGGGCTTTAACCTCAACGTGCACTATGTGCCTGGCTCAGGAGCCGGCGGTGGAACCGCCGACTGCTCCTATGGAGGCTACATGCGCGTCAGCCAGAACCCCCCCTATCAGCAGACAGGCACCATACTCCACGAAACCAATCACGGCGTAGGCGTAGGCACCACCAGCGAGTGGTACAACAACTCCAACCTGCGCGCCGAGACCAGTCGTGGCCTGTGGCTCGGCCCACGTGCCAATCAGGTCATCAAATTCCTGCAGAACGATGCAACGGCAACCCTCACGGGCGACAACACCCACATGTGGCCCTACGGCATCAACGGCGCTCACGAGGACACATACAACCCCGAAAGCACCATCCTCTACTATGGCAACGTCTTCACCACCCACGCCCTGCATCATGACGGACTGGTATGCTCGTGGAACGTTGGCTTCGCCACACCAGCCTATGTCTTCCAGCAGATGGACAACCAGAAGTATTTCCTCACCTCAGAGACATCCGACGACATCAACTTCCTGACCATGAGCGCAGCCGGAGCCCTGCAGATGAAGCCCTTCGACGAGGAGAATCCCGACAACTTCGCCTGGAACATCACCTACGACCCCAAGACTTCGTACTACATCTTCCAGCACGTCGGCACAGGTCGCTATCTGAGCTACACCAGCAGCACACTCCGCGGACAAAGTAAGACCACGCTCTCTGCCAACGAGAAGTTCCACCTGCTGCCCGGACGTGCCGACATCGTGACCGACGATTTCACCGCCACAGGCTTCTGGGTCACCAAAGGCTATGACGTAGCCCTGCAGGCCGGCACCTCCACAGCCACCAAGGCATCGCTCGACTTCTCCAATGCCGCCACCGATCAACGTTGGCTCTTCCTCACCCAGGAGCAGATGACAGCCTACAACACTGCCGTCGTCAGTGCCGAACTCGACAAACTGAACGCGCTCATCGAGAACATCGAGAAAGTGATGGCAACGCCCCACACGGCCAAGGCCGAGGAAGACGACCTTGCTGGCATCGACAGCGAACTGAGCAATCAGGTTGAAGACGTGAAGACTGCCAAGGAAGGATACAAGACTCCCACTGAAGTAGCAACCGCCATCAGCGACCTCGAGGCCGCCCTCATGACATTCCTCGGCAAGGTCAGCGCCGAAACCGTAGCACAGCCCTTCGACCTCAGCTTCCTGCTGCAGAATCCCGGGCTCGACGGCACCGACGGCTGGAGCACCACGGCCACGAACAATTATTCGTGCAGTGAGTTCTACCAGACCACCTTCGACTTCAACCAGACCACCAAGCAGAAGATGCCCGCCGGCACCTACGAACTGCGCGTGCAGGCCTTCCAGCGTCCAGGTTCGTCAGCCAACACCTACACCGACTTCGTCACCAACGGTACCGACAACGTTAACGCCGCCATCTATCTGAAGACCAAGTCACAGAAGGTGAAGAACATCTGGGCCGATGCCCTCAGCAAGAGCCTGGGCGGCACGTCCAGCAATCAGGGAGGCAAGTATGTGCCCAACAACATGCTGGCAGCCTCCAAGTGGTTTGCCGCAGGCTATTATGACAACAGCGTCATCATGAAGGTCACCACCAACTCCACCATGAAGGTGGGCATCCGCGGCACCGTCAGCGAGGAATACTACTGGACCATCTTCGACAACTTCCGCCTGCTCTACTATGGCAGCCACGAGATTGACGAGGTGACCCCCGTCGAGGATATCCTCACGGCCCAGCCCTCGCAGTCGAGTCCCCTGTACTACGACCTCAGCGGCCGCCGCGTAAGCCGTCCCACCCACGGACTCTACATCGTGAACGGCAAGAAAGTCCTCATCAAATAATCGTATAAGTTTACAACCCGTTAACCCCTTAACCCGTTAACCTGTTAACCCCTTAAACATCATAGGAATGGCCAACGAAATCAACATACGCTGTAAGAACACGGGAAAGACCTTCCCCATGCCCCTGGGATGCTCGCTGAAGGATGTCTATGAAGCCTCCGGTGTGACCATGAACCATGGACCCGTCTGCGCCAGCATCAACAACAAAGTGCAGGGACTCAACTACCGATTCTACAACAGCAAGGATGTGGAACTGCTCGACATGACCACGGCCAGTGGCATGCGCACCTACACCCACACCCTCTTCTTCGTTCTGGCCAAAGCAGTGGAGGACACCTATCCCGACGGGCGCCTCATCATCGGAGCCCCCATCTGCCGCGGATTCTATTGCGAACTCTACATCGGTCGGCCCATTGAGCCAGCCGATGTAGCCCGCATCCGCCAGCGCATGCAGGAAATCGTCGATGCCGACATGCCCATCCACCGCATCCAATGCCCCATCGAGGACGCCATACAAATCTTCCGCCAGCGAGGCATGGAGAGCAAGGCGCAGCTGCTTGAGAGCCAGGGCAACCTCTATTCCTACTACTATCAGTTGGACGAGACTATCGATTTCTTCTACAGCTGTCTGCTCACCCACACCAGCCAGATTTACCTCTTCGACCTCATGCCGCTGGACGAAGGCATGCTGCTCCGCGTCCCCTCGCGCCAGAATCCCGCCCTGCTCGAACCCCTCGAGCCCCAGGAAAAGAAACTGGGCGTCTTCCGCGAATACCATCGTTGGCAACACATCATGGGCGTGCGCAATGCCGGTGAGGTGAATGCAGCCATCCGCGCAGGCAAAGCCTCCGAACTCATCAACATCGCCGAGGCCCTGCAGGAACGCAAGTTGCAGAAGATTACCGACGAGATAGTGGAACGCGGAGCCAAGCTCGTACTCATAGCAGGCCCCAGCAGCAGCGGCAAGACCACCACCAGCAAGCGTATCGCCATCCAGCTCATGGCCTGCGGTCTGCATCCCCACACCCTCTCCACCGACAACTACTTTGTCAACCGAGTCGATACCCCGCTCGACGAAAACGGAGAATACGACTTCGAGTGCATCGAAGCCGTCGATACCTCCTTCTTCAATCAGCAGATGAATGCCCTGCTCAATGGCGAAGAGGTGGAACTTCCACGCTACGATTTCCCCTCCGGTGAACGCAAGTTCGAAGGCAATCGGCTTCAGATAGGCTCCGACGATGTCATCATCCTCGAAGGCAACCATGCCCTCAACCCCATCCTCTCACGCCAGATTCCCGAGGACAAGAAGTTCCGCATCTATGTCTCCGCCCTCACCACCATCGGACTCGACGACCACAACTTCGTGCCCACCGACGACATCCGACTCCTGCGACGGCTCTTGCGCGACTGCCGCTATCGTGGCTACACCGCCCTCGACACCATTCGTCGCTACCCCTCCGTCAGCCGAGGCGAGGAAAAGTGGATCTTCCCCTTCCAGGAAACGGCCGATGCCACCTTCAATTCCGCCCTCCTCTACGAGCTCAACGTCATCCGCGAGCAGGTGATGCCCATCCTCGAGCAAGTCAGCGAACGCGAACCCGAATACAGCGAAGCCTCCCGTCTCCGCAAGTTCCTGCGCTACTTCCTCCCCGTTCCTGCCCGCCAGGTACCTCCCACCTCCCTCCTCCGCGAGTTCTCCGGCGGCAGTTCGTTCAAATACTAATAAAAGGTTAACGGTTAAAGTTTATATGGACATCGAGCATCACCTTGAACAGCGCGGCATAAAGCTCACCGCCATGCGCCTACTCGTCTATCAAGAACTCGAGCAAGCCCATCGGCCCCTCTCCCTGCGCGAACTCGAAGACCGCATGCCCACCGCTGAGCGCAGCACCATCTTCCGAACCCTGACGCTTCTCCTTCAGCATCATCTTATCCATGCAATTGAGGACGGTAGTGGTTCCTTACGTTATGAGGTATGCGATGGCGACGACGAATGCACCCTCGAGGACCAGCACATCCACTTCTACTGCGAACGCTGCCATCGCACCTATTGCTTCTACGACAAAAAAATCCCTCAGGTATCACTACCCGAGGGATTCCAAATGTCCTCTATCAACTATATGGTCAAGGGCCTATGCCCGGCGTGTGATAAGGGGGTAATGGGTTAACAGGTTAACAGGTTAACGGGGGGCTTAGCAAGTCAATCTGACATTCTTCGGTCAAAAGATTTGCGAAGGTTTGACAGTAAAGCTGCGACCCGACTATATAGTGGTCTTAATTTATCTATATCGGCTTCAGATATATATCCCAAGTCTTGGGCATTCTGCAGTTGACTGAAACTTTCAGTCATAGACCCAAAAGCTATCTCTATGAAATGGATTTTCTCACGTATTGAGTTACGTCCACTACCCTCTGCTATATTGCTGGTTATTGAAGTCGCAGAGCGCCTTATTTGGTCTCCCAAAGCAAATTTCTCCTCATTGGGGAATTTCTGCTGCAACAAATACACTTCTTTTACCAGTTCCCTCGCACATCGGTAAACCTCCAACCCCTCAAATGAGAACTTTCTATCTTCATACATAGCTCTTAACCCATTAACCTGTTAACCCGTTAACCCTTTACAAGGAATACACCGTCTTATCCTCAATCCCTGCCTCAGCAAGAGCTTCGCGCCGTTCTACGCACGTTCCGCACTTGCCACAATGCACTTCCCCACCCTTGTAGCAGCTCCACGTCTCACTATAGTCCAGGCCCAAAGCCTTACCATGGCGAGCAATCTCGCCCTTCGTCAGGTTTGTGTAAGGAGCATAGATGCAGATATGGTCATACGTCCCCTCCTGCGTCGCCAGACTCATCGCCTTCACGAAACCTTCACGACAATCAGGGTAAATCGCGTGGTCGCCCGCATGGTTCGCAATCATCAGCCGCTTCAGTCCCCGGCTCTCCGCCAGTCCGCAAGCAATCGCCAACATGATGCCATTGCGGAACGGCACCACGGTCGATTTCATATTCTCCTCATCATAGTTACCCTCAGGGATAGCCTCGCCGCCACTCAGCAACGACGACTCAAAGTACTTCGTCATAAAGTCCATTCCAATGACAATATGCTCAATCCCCAACCTTTCGCAGTGCATCCGTGCCAACGGAATCTCCTTCGGCCCATGGTTTGCCCCATAGTCAAACGTCACCGCCAGGGCAATCTCCTCCCTGAATTCATACAACATCGTCACGGAGTCCATTCCTCCCGACACAACAATCAATGAATCTTTCATCTATTTATAAAAGTTTAACCGTTTAAAGAGAACTACTTATTTTATTTCCGTACGTTTCACAAAGAATTGACAACAGCACAGCAACCTTATTAAAAAAAGATGAAAATCTTCTAACATCAAAATCCATAGGAATTAAACGATTAAACGGTTAAACGATTAAACTTTTACCCCCGACAATTGATTTATGTCAATAAAACCCCACTTTTTTCAATAAAAAAGTAACTTTTCCTTGCAGAGTTGCAGAAAACCCGTACCTTTGCATCAGTGTTTTTCATGGTATTAGATTTAAGGTTAATGAAAGATTGGTTGTCGTGAGACAACCTTCTTTTTTATACCCGTTTTTCCAACAAGTTTTGATAGATTTCCATGTAATGCTCCACCTTCTTTTCCCATGTCAGATGATTATATACATACGCTCTCGCATTCTGCCCGATTGCCTTCAATTCATCAGGATGACGGTAAGCCCATAAGAGTTTAGAGGCAAAGCCGCGCAAATTCTCATCATAACTATCAGTAACTCTAATCTTCATCAAGGCCTCGTCAGGGAACGCATCCTGGCCTCCCGCATCAAAGCAAATCGTGGGACATCCCAAGGCTGAAGCTTCCAAAACCGACATGGAACCAGAGTCTCGGAAGGCCGGATATACAGAGAGGGAGGCTTTGGCCAATAAATCTATGAGTTTATCTCTTTCCATGAAGGGAATGATTTCCACATTATTCTCTAATCTTCCTCTCGTAACCCAACTCCTTACAGCCTTCTGCTCTGCCTCAAACCGGATGCCTATAAGTTTAATTTTGAAGTCTTTGATACCCTCTTTATGAAATACCATATCGGCTGCATTCAAAAAGAGTTTCACTCCTTTCCAATCCAATGCCCTGCCAGCATATATCATTTCGAAAGTATCTGTTTTTTCAGGTTCACCTATCTGAGGAATATCTTTCGGTGAGAATCCTATCGCAGGCAGGACCTCAGCTTCATGCCCTTTGCAATAAGGTTTCATCTTTCTATAGTTTTCCTGAGTAGAAAACAAGAACACCTTGGGATTATTCCTTCTTCCTATCCACCATTTAAATAGACGCAGATCATAGCCCTTCCTCCGTATTTTTTCCTTTTGCTGTGTATGAGAAGCCAAATCCCTGTCGAAAGAAGGATTAATTGTCTCTGCTCCCCCTACAGGACCATAGACGAATGGAATGTCAAGATAGAATCCAGGAGACGGAGTTCGGTACTGGTTGAAAGTCAAATGGTGGAATATGTCTATTTCATATTCCTTAACGATCCTCCTTACATATCGCCGGACCAGAATTTGCCATAAGATGTAATTGTATTGTTCTCCCCATCTGCTTCCATATTCTTTCTCATAATATAGAACCTTCGGAATATCATAATACATGACATGAAGGTTGCATAAGTTCTGCTGATGAATCGCAATATCTATTTTCTCCCTGCTTCTACTTCTCGTTAACACAAAGATTTGCATTTCCTTATATTTTGCAGCAATCGTAGCAGGTACATTCCACCCAACACCAGGTTCTGATCCCATCCCCGGTTCACATGCATATGCACTAAAAAGAATTTTCATTGTATAAGCTTTTGATATGTGTTTTTCAACTCCTCATTTATCCTTTTGGAAGAGAATACCTCCTCCACAAAATTGTACGAATAATCAGCCAACTGCCTTCTCAAACTCTCGCTATCCATCAACCTAATCAATTGACCTGCTAATCCCTTAGCATCTCCAAAGTCAAAGGTCAACGCATTCTTCCCCTCCTCAAGCACATCTGGCAAACCTCCAACCGGGGTCGTCACCACGCAGATGTCATGCTCCCATGCTTCAAGCACCACCATCGGGAAGCCCTCCTGATATGAACACATACAAAAGATAGAAGCCTCCTCAAGATATCTCTTTTTTTCTTCACCCACCACATATCCTGCAAACTCCACGGAATCTTGTAATTCCATATCCTCTGCCAGCTGTTTAAACCTCTCCACCTCACCATTTCCCAACAATGACACTTTCCATTCTGGATATTTATCGCAAATCATAGCCCATGCCTCCAACAGGACATTGGGCGCCTTATTGTCATTCATGTAACCAACCATAATGATTAGTTTCTGCTTGCATCCCCAATCCACCTTCTCCACATGTGTGCTTGGGTTATAAAGCACCGCAGTTGGGACCTTAACATCGGAGAATATCTCATCAAATAAGGCCTTCCACTTTTTTGCCAGCAAAACAACTATGTCCGAACGATTAAGACACCATTTGAAAAGTCCATTCTTCGTATGTTCAACCAACTGATTCCCCATGTGGATATGCATGATTATCTTCTTCCTCCCAATCCTGGCCAGAAGGAATATGGGCAACTGTATAATCAGGCAAATCCTGTCAGGCACCGTATGGAAATGTATAATGTCATAGCGCCAGATGATGCACAAGGCTATAAAATAAGATTTCAGCGCATACCACACCTTCCAGGCGTAGTTGCGCTGAATCTGAGTTCCGAGCCAATAACAATCAAACTCTTTCCACGCGGGCAGCGACTCCAGGGTCCGGATGACTGTCGCCACTCCTCCCCCGCTCTCCCTTGCAGAGCCCACCATCATCACTCTCATGTTGATTAAATTCTTTAGGTTGATATTTTATGGTTCCTATACATATTCCCAGCAGCATAAAATATCCCATGCCTCTATTTGAAAGATAAGATGTATCTGCCACACTTTCCAGTGCCAGACACATCATACTCATCAGAGCCACTTTATAATATCTATCATCCATTATTCGTGCTATTTCCCTCCATCGGCGAAACCAAAACAAAATGAAGAGGAACAACCCAATAATGCCAAACTCTGCCAACGTAGGATAGAATGCATCTGCAAGGTGACCATGTTTTTCAGGGTAAAGTCCCCAAATCTTATAAAGGCCATAATCGTAATACAACTTGGGATAATATACAGAAGCTGCATTGGTTCCAATTGTTGCAAAACCACTGCCAAAGGGTATGTAATCCTTGAAAATAATTTGAATTCCCGTTTTATAGGTTGCAGGTCTCGCCGACATGCGTTCCGTTTTTGTCTGTTCAAATCCTTCAACATAGTAATAATTAAATTTGGTCCAAGTAAAATATAGAACAACAGCAACTAACATAGCTATCTGAGTTATTCTCTTCAGGGATGTTATTCGACGTATTTTACCTCTCAAAAAATAAAAAATAGCGATAAAGACTACATACTCGCCAAAATATTTTGATTTTCCAGTAACAAGTCCTGTTGTAACTATAAAAAGTGCTATCCATGTATTGGTCTTATTTTTCTTATTGAAAATATAAAACAACATACCAACAACCATTGCCATATTCCCAAAAACAGGGGCGTTTTCTCGGGACAATACTTCAGAGATTCCATCTGAGAAAAGTATAAACAATGTTATTATATATGATATTATTACTACCCATATAACAGTTCTCCTCTGTGAAGAATTAAATATGGGAGCGAGTAATAATGTATTATAAAAAACTAAATATGGTCGGATTTGCTGCTGAAAATCTAGGAAAATAGCATTAATAATATTGTTAGGGCGATACAAATTTATGGATAAATAAAAAAGCATTATCCCAATGTATATGAACATCTCATTACGGATCTCTTTAGATGACCAATATTTATACCGACTAAGAGCAAATAGGAAAAGGCCTAATGTTAGGAACTCATCTACATAGTCACTGACATAATTATAAAATGCCAAAGCCAGTGAAAAATATAATATCCAAAAAAGGGTATAAAAATTATTGATACTTTTCATTATGCAATTTATTTATTCTACGATTTATCTTATTAAATATAATTAAGGCCCACTCTGGCACATAGTGACGTATGATGTCTTTGATACTCTTATTACTCGTAGTCCAAGATGCCATATACCGATGTATGGAGCGTGTATTAGGGGTAATATGCATGCGTCCTGTAACGACATTGATGGGAGCAAAATATTCACGGGGATACAAAGTTATGCCATCTACCGTCTGTATGCCTTTCTTGCATTGAACCCCATGAGGCAACAATGTTTCAGTCGTATATGCGACGACAGTTTTCATCATAGGACTTTCTGCTGGATTCTCAAATGCCATGTGCTCGTATAAATTAAGCATCTCCTGAAGAAAAGGATGCCCTTGAGTAAAAGCACAACCCAAACCAGGATTTAATCCAAAAGCATATTTGGGCGCATATTTCAGCGGACTGTTCTCCCCATCTGGGTCTGTCTCAAATCCCAGAAAAGAGCCTTTCTCTATAATATCATCCAGGGGCCGAATTACTTCCACATCCGTATCAAAGTACAACCCTCCATATCGATAGAGTATCCAGAACCGGGCATAATCACTCACGAAAGCATACTTTTTCTGCCTGTATGCCTCAGCAGTATAAGGAACGACATTCACATCAAAGTTATCCTCGTTCCATTCTCGTATCTCATAATCCGGAAGAAACTTCTTCCACGAGGCTATACACTCCAAAGCCAATGGAGGTAAGGGATTCCTGCCGAACCAACAATAATGAATAATCTTAGGAATCATTACATCTGTTTATCGTAAAAAGGAATATCTCCGATTCTTGCCGCTAATAATGCATAACAAGAGTGTTGATATATTTCTGGACATAAAGCCCGATATATGCATTTTGAATGTGCCATCACATACAAGTCAATAAAAGACTTAAGATATGAATCCATATTCCCCTCCTCGCCCGTATGTCCGATTTCCTCATAATCCAGGACTTTTACATTCATGTCAGATAGATTTTGAAGGAAAACTTTGCTGTCTGAGAAAACGTATATTTCAGTATTTGGATTATCATTCATTACATTTTGGATACCATTTTTACACTTTTGAATTAAAAGTCGTCGTTCTTCTTCACTCTCAAGATAGTTGTCGAAAAAGGTGTTCTCAAAACGTTCCAATGCATTAACAAATCTAAAATGAATAGAAATATAAGAGCCGTAATTAAGATTATAAGCATCACAGGCACTTTTTATTTTTAGACTTGGTTCAAACAGTTCAGAAAATAATTCGCTCCACTTGTAACCTGTATTTTTGAAAACCTCTGGTATCTCATTTCCTGTATAGCAATAGCAATGGTATTGTTTGTCGGCTTGTAACTTGGGAAATTTATGCCAATTTGTCTCATTAATTATTTTTGTATCAAGTATGGAATACTCTAAATCATCCATTTCAGCCTCCCAGTCAGATTGGGGAACTAAGTAATCAGATAATGCAAAAGGCGTCTTAAAATAGAGCTTAAACTTATATCCATTCGATTTAGCCAAATTATAAAGAGATATTATGGCTTTGAGCCTATCGGCTATTCCCGCATGCTTCCTTTGTGGCTCAAAAATAAAGAAAAGAGTGTTCCTTTCCTTTGCTCTTTTTAATCTAAATCTTAATCTATATCCAAGATTAATGAGCCAAAACTTGATATCGTTCTTTAAAAAGGCAATTTGGTATCGCATATAATTATGTATGATAAATAGAATTCCTAATTTTATCTTCCATGTTTCTGGGAAGGATTAACCAATCCAACCCCTCCAATCTTTTCACACTGAATACAGATTTTGTTACCATATTATAACCTGCCTTCTCAGCATCGGATGGTACGTCCATAATGACTTCCTTTCCACCTATCGTTGCAATCATCTCAACCAATTCTCGGATAGAGATATTACTGCTCTCATCAGCTATATTGTATGCTTGACCATTCTCTCCATTCAGCAAGATAACGAGGAGTCCAGACACACAATCCACTTCATAGCTCCACGAACGGAACTGCTCACCCGTACTCTTCTTCACAGTGTCCTTATCACGAAGCACGCTCCTTATAAAATGAGCATAAGCCCGATTGTCGCTTTTCACTTATATTATCACCTGTATCATCCCTTGTCATTTCCTCCATTTCTCTTTTATGCAAAGAACTTATCCTACCAACATGGATTGGAACGTAAACTTCATTAGAAGTGAAGCTCACACGGCTTATGGCAAGTAATAAAAATCGAAACTCTTTTCATTTTCAAATCGTATAACCTACACTACGCAGGTAATGTATCACTTCTTTCATTCTCAATACCCATTCCCCCATTTCCAAAGCAATCTTTCTATTATAGTCAACCCAATCTTGATAATCCCCTATATGGGCAACAATATCTAAGATCTGTTTTTTAAGATGCTCCGAATCTATTTTAATTACAGGATTATAACCTATTAAATCAACCAGTTCTTGGGGAGCGTGCCCCACCATCACGATGCGAGATAGCATATTCTCCCAATATCGTTGCGTCAAGGTTTCAATATCCTTCGCAATCTGAGGCTCTGTAACGCATCGGGGTAGAGCAATTGTCACCTTCGCATCCGCCATCACCTCCACCAGTTGCTCGTTAGAATAAAGATATTTTCCATCTTTCTTCGTACGAATATGCTTCATTCCATCCATCTCAATATTCAGCCCACTGCCGCGACCATACTCCAGCAAATCAATGCATCTTTCCGTCAACGGTTTTCCTGCAGAATAGCGAGAAGTGTCAATACCTTCAGGGCAGTACATAATATTCATCTCAGGGAATCGCTCTCGCATCCTTTCCGCCGTTTGTGAAGATGTAAATATCGCTGTTCGGACATTATGCTTCTTGAACCAAGCGCAAACCTTCTCAAAGTAGCATGGCCAGCAATCCCAGATAAATGGAATTATCTCATATCGGGCGTAGTCGGGAAAGGTGTCAAAAGAAAGTGAAACCGGTTCCACGAATCGTAACCGTACCTCTTTCGCGCTCTTACATATAGTGGGTAATTCATGGCGGAAGAACAGCCCATGAAGCATTCGAGGCGGGTAATGGCATTCTGCCACTCTCCCCCCAGTCTCTACCCAAGCATTATACGCCTGAGTTTTGAAGTTTATTCCACCCTTATGCAGATATGGTGCAACCCCCTTTACAAATTTCATTTATCTATTTTCTCCCTAATAAGATGGGGCAGTGCTTAACAATTAAAGCTGATAAATAATATGAAACTGCACATACTATAACATAAGCAAGAAGGAAAGATATTATCCACGGGCCTGACGCTGGAACGAAGACACGATTTAGCGTCACAGCGCATGTGTGAAGCATTAGGGGATGGAGGACAAGTATGCCAAGTGTCTGCTTCCCATAATTGGCCAGCCATGTTGCTTTTGTTATTCTGTTTGTTAACCACAAGATGGGGAAGAAAGAAAGAACCGTCATACCAAAATAAATGGGATACATAAGTATAGAACCATTAGCCACCCAAGGAACTAATACATAAGGAAACCACTTCATCGGCATCAGCAGAATGCATATCATCCCCAATATTGCCAATATTATATGACCGCCTCTCGTCCTGTCGATATAGGGATAAAGAATAAAGCCCAGATAGTAAAAAGGTAGCGCTGCCAATCCCTCGTCTAATAAAAAAGGAAGATTATTAGTGGAAAGAGATGCGATTAAAAACGATAAAGGAAATGCGACGTAAAATGGGATCTTGCACTTTCGGATAATCCACATGCCACATTTTGCATAAAATAATGCGAAAAGGAACCAGGTTACCCCGCCTCCAATTAGCGGGTTCTCGATGCTAAAACTAATTGGCATAGTACGGTCCTTTATGTAATGCAGCATTGATAGGTATGCAAAACTGAGTAGCACCCATATGACACCGGTTACGACCAATGACTTAAATGTTTTAGGAAACCATTCCTTGACAGGTTTATGGGTATTATCATAAAACCCACTCATAAAGAAGAAAAACGGAACGGCTATAATAGGATAAGGAGCATGGATTACACCAAACACTTCCGTATGGATACGAACAATTAATAACATCGCTATTCCTTTAGCGATATCGACAAAAGCATCACGTTTTTTTTCCCCACCCATGGAAATTATATGTTACGAATTACCCTACACGGATTCCCTGCCGCGATACAATCTGCCGGAATGTCCTTAACCACCACAGAACCTGCCGCAATAATGCTTCGGTCTCCAATATGCACACCTTTACCTATAATACAACCTGTACCTATAAAAACATTATTACCTATTAAAATTGGTGCTGTTTTTATTCGTTCATTGCTCTTTCCTCGATTTTTCCAGTCAAGATCATGAAAGTCTGAATCAAAGATACGAGTTCCACCTCCAACTAATACATTGGAACCTATTGTTATACTATTATCACAAGAGATAAGGACTCCATTAAAACCTGAATTATCTCCAATCGTCACCGTTCCAAAACTACGCACTCTTATCATGCACCTAGTATTCCAACCTGTGCCTAAATAATTATTAAACCATATGTTTTTTCCAAAGTTTAACCCCGCCCCATCTTGAACTTCAACAATTGGGCATCCCTTACAAGTATTAACACCACTTGCTTGAATACCATTTAACCATAAAAGATAATGGAACTTCAAATTGTACCACTTATCTCTTTGCGATTGTAATTTTGTGATAAAAAACTTAAGAATTTTCCTCATCATTGTTTCCACTGGAATACGATAAAATTACTTCCTTATATGTATTCATTAACCCGTTTACTACATTTTCCTTATTATGTCGAGCAAATGCATCCAAAGCGGCACGTTTTCCTATTTCGATGTTCTCTTTGGGGTGAGTAAACAAATAATTAATTAAGTATGAAGTTTGGTAAGGGTCGTTGGCTGGAACAAGAAATCCTGTATCTTTATCCTTAATTGTTGTACTTAATCCTCCAACATCATTTGCAATTACAGGAAGACCACACATTTGTGCTTCTATTATCGCATTACAACCATTTTCTATATAAGAAGTATGAACATAGACAGTAGCTTTTGAATGAGCATCACAAATATCTTCTGCTCCTACTACCCCTCTTAAAAAAACATTCATATCATGGTGATTTAACCCTAGTGTCTTTTCAATTAAATGAGGATTTACATTCCCATATACATTCCACACGAAATCTTGACACAATATATTTTTAAGAACATTTGCAGTCTTTAGAACTAAATCTAATCCTTTATATAACGGGGATGATATGACTGTATTTATCGTTAATTTTTCAGGAACCATCCGATGAAGAGGCGTGTAAAAAGGAGACCTCATCAATTCCTCACCAAAATGATAGAATGAATTGGGACTAAATATTTTTGATACACGTTTGTCCCATTCTGTTCTCCCTATATAGTGGCGAATATGATTCATTATCTGCCTTTCACGATAGCAATCTCTGCGCCACCAAAGATCATTATAATATCGTGTCCATATATGCAATGGATTAAAGTCTTGCAAAATGTAATCTCGTGAAGATAGACCTGGTGCATACAACGCATTATAGCATGTATTAAGGATTCCCTGAATATGTAAAACCAAAGGGCGCGTTGTAGAAAAGACAGCCAAACCTGTGTATAATTCAGAACCAAAAACGTGAACGACATCTGGATTAAAACGTTCAATAATCGTATGGAATCTTTCAATATAATAATCCCATAATGGTTCTTCAACCTTTATGCTAGAGAATCTCAAAAAACCTTTCAACTTGTCTTTAAGTGATTTTTCAAAAAAAGGAACAGGAAAATAGACCGTTCCTCCTTCATCTATCTTCTCTGGCAATCCATTATAAATAAAACAGATTCCCAATTCAACATCATTTCTTTGTAATAATTCATCTTGAAGGGCGGTCATCCAACCACCACTATTTCGGCCTTTCTTCCTTCCTTCAATTTTTAAATTACAAGGAGTGTTCGTAAACCAAAGTACTCTCATATTACTATTTGAAATCCAAACCAATTAATCGTCTGACAAAAGACTTAAGTTCATCATAGAACCATCGTATGTTATGCGTCTGACCTTTGTGGTAGAAACGCGCAAAGGCCTCATACATGTGTTTATTCTCTTCAACTGGAATTTCCAATACCGGAATGCTCGTTTCTGATAAAATCATTCTTGCATATTTGGAATTTCCTTTGCCGCTATGTGTACCTGAACCATCTATCCCAGTTTGTATCGCCAAAGAGCGACCGGGAAAAAGGACTAATTTGTTAGCCAAAAAAGAAGATGCATAGAATCTGACAGCCCATGAATCAACAAGCCCTACTTTCTGACAATAAAGCATCCCGTAAAAATTACTCGAGTTATTAATATTGAAACTCTTCTTCTTCCATCGCATCTGCCTCAGGAGGAATCGAGCATCATGATTAAACAAATCCCACCCTCGCTTCCATGTAGCCCATCCCCAGCAGGCGAAATAGCGAAGGAAGAAGGTTTCTGGTGCTTCACTATCTATAGGATTGAGAAATGCGGAAATTGCAGAGACCCTATCATCGTCAGCATATTTCTCCAAAGCCTCATTCATGTATTGAAGAAAAAAGGGAGATAAAATAAGGTCGTCTTCTACAACAATAACTTTTCCATATTGGTTCACAACTTCTGTGATTCCGGCAATCAGACTATTTGACAATCCTTGATTTTTCTCATGCTCAACAATATGAATCGATTTGAAACCTTTGATAGAACGTATGTATTTGCGGTTTTCCTCAACGACTTCACGTTTAGCTTCTGTCTTGGGACCATCTGAAAAAATGAAAAGATCAGACTGGGCTGATTCTTTATTATGCAAAAGGGATTCTACTGCCGACCGTGTATGATCTGCACGAGAATATGTGAATAATGCTATTGGAGCATATATATTCTTCATTTACAATTCTGTATCAAAAAAAGTTGCTTACCACGTTGAGTTCTAGGGATTTCCTCAACATAATTTATCTCTATGTCAAAATCATTTCTGGTAAAAAAGTTATGCAGGTCATGCTCTTTCTCCTTATTAAAATCCTCTCCCTTTACAATTCTTATAAGTAACCGCCCCTTCTCATTTTGTTCAATCTGCCAATTTCGAATTGAATTAAATGCCTTTAAATGCCCGCCAAAAATAAACCCAACAGTATAAACCTTCTCACCTTTATTATTATATATATAATCAATGGTCCGCCCTAATAACGTAGATAAAATAGTTTCACCATATTTATTCCTTCCACCATAGATTGCCAAATCCCCTGTCTTATAACGGATGAATGGAAGACCTAACTGCGAAAAACCTGTAACGACGATTTCTCCTCGTTCTCCGATTTCAACATGCACCCCTTCTTCATCAACGACTTCCGTATAGCCATATAATGGAGATGCTAAATACTGCATATCAGATGATCCCTGTGTCGCAAAAACAGAGCACTCGGTATGCCCGTATTGCCCATATACAGGACATTTCAAGAGAGATGATATATATGCTTTTTCTTCAGCAGAAAAGTTTTCGCTGGTAAGATATACTGCTTTCAATTTGAACTTTATACAAAGTTGCATCTTCTCCATTAATTTACATAATTCCATAAAACCAGATGGGTATCCACGCATAAAGTTTGGTTTCACCCTATTTAGAGACTCAATATAATATGGAACTGTCCTTTCATTTAAGAACAATGTTGAATAACGAAGCTTCCCATATGGGAAATTACTAACTCTTTCTTCCCAAAAGATATCTTTATTCTGTTTCTCCTCACTAATTCTTGCACCATCTAAAGAGACTATTAAGTCCCCTGGTTTATATCCCATCTGAATGTATAAAATCATTTGACAGATACCTTCCCAATAATTGGTAGACTCTAGGATAGGAAAACGTAAAGGTTCACCTGTAGAGCCTCCTGTATTTCTCCATTTAGATTTGCCCGTATCTATTTCATCGCTATAAATATTGTTCTGTTCTCTTCTAATTATATCTTTTGAAAGCAAAGGTAGCAATTTTAAATACGATATAACATCATATTCAGAAGAGAAATCTGGCTTAATAAGATCGTGATAATAACGTGAGTGGTTATATGCATACATTAGAATCTTGCACAACTGCTCCCGTTGGATAAGAATCCATTTTTCTTTCTTTACAATATAATACAACGCTATAAAATATAGTTTCATTAAAATAAAACTATTTCTAGCATACTGGATAATTGCTTTTCTCATTTTTTTTAAAAATGTTTTTATAATCAACTTTGCCTATTCTTTGGCCATTCAAAAAAATACAAGATTTTTTTCTTTAGAAAACTACGCTCCTTCTTATTAAAAACTAAGAATATACATAATACCAAAGAAATAGAAATACATAATATACTAAATAATAATAAACCAAAAAGTGAGTCCGGAATATGATGTGAAATTAATAATGTAACTGACAATGATAATATAACAACGATTAAACACTTAATTTGTACCTCTTTTAAGTACTGCAAATATGAAAAATCAACAAGATGTCTTAATTTATAAAACTGGACTGCTTCTCGCAAGAGCAAAACTACGAAAGCAGTTACGAAGACAGAAACAGGAGGCCCACCCATTTTGAGTATCATATAACATAAGGGAAGTTCCATTATAGTCATTATACTTGTTGCAAGACCATAATAGCGTATGCGGCCTGTGGCTAATGCTGCAGTATTAAGTGGATTCATCATAGCATCCAGAATCATTTCTACCAAAACAATCTGAAGGAATATGACAGTATAATCAGGTACTGTTTTTAACCATATCTCTAAAATTAATGGGGCCTTAATAATTAATGGTAAAATAATAGTATATAGGAGAACAAAAGAAAGTTTTGCACCAGAAAACATTAAAGTATGTAAGTAAGTAGTATCCCCCGCAGCATAAGACTTTGTGATTTGTGGTCGGAGTGCCATGAGAAAATTTGATGAAAAGCCATTAATTGCACCACGAACCTGCTCAGCTATTGTTTTTGCTGCATTAACCACTGGGCCAAAAAATAAATTTAATAGAATTGTTGTTCCTTGTTTTGAACATGTCCACGCCAAAACACCTAAAATATCCCATCCTGCAAAAGATGTCATTTCCTTGAATAGCTTTCGTGGAAAATGAATGCTATACTTACACTCAGAAAAATTATACTTACAATATAACGTGTATAGTAATCTATTTAATAACGCAACACACAAATATAGGAAACCATATGTAATTAGCTTGTCATAGGGTGAATATATTAATAAGTATAAAATCACTAATTTAAGGGATGTCGTTAGTATTGACAAATATGCATATATCTGCATTCGCTCATGGGCAACTACCATCGCATCATATGGAATTGTCATCACACTTGTTGCAGTTGTTAATATAGTAAATTGAAAGACCCAAAAAGCAGCATGCATGCGTTCAGCCGGAATAATCAATTTGTTAAATAATAACCATAATCCTACTATTTCCCCCACAATGACTACTACCATCATTATGAGGAAATGAATTGTAACACTAATACTGAAAATTTGTCTGCACTCATTGATGTTCCCCTTTCCCATTGCTACATTTAAAAAACGTTGGGTAGCAGTATTCATAGAATAAATAAGAAAACTTAAGAAGCCAACAGTCCCTGCCACTACTCCATAAATCCCATAGTCAACCACTCCCAATGTATTGATGACAACACGACTTGTGTATAAAGACACCAACATCGTGAAGCCCATACGTAAGTATAGCATCAAGGTATTCTTCGCAACTCGGTTAGTTCTTTCGGAAGCCATTCTTATCTTATCTTATTCTTCAGCCAAGGATGAATTCTCGAAAAAATGGGTATGTGTAACCTATCCTCAAAAAAATATGAAGTCCAAAACATACGTTCTTTAAAACTCTGTGGACGATTGAAAATGGTCTCTTTTAACCGATGATATGCATACCTCCTATATGATTCGTTTTTTTCGGATAATAGCATTCGCACCACCTCTGTCACCATAAAATGATTGCATACAATTCTAAAAAGCCGTTGTGTGTATTCTGGATTTCCCCAACGGATATCAAATAGTTCTGCAAATTTTAAGATGGTCGGAATTGCCATCCATGTATCTCCAGACTTATTTGGAACATAGATTTGCACATGTTTATCAGAGAAGATAATTTCTGCGTTGCCATCTACCAACTGATGAAGAGCAGGCATGACAAATGGTATAAGATGTGACGAATGTTCGAATGCATCACCCAAATAATCTTGTAATTTAGCAGTATTAATAAGATTGTTTCCTAAATAAAACAGATCTCCAGGGGTAAAATAATGTTTATGGTATATTGCTTCTAAATCTTTTATAGAATGAATGTGTATGTCACTAAAAGTGTTTCTATAAGTGAATTGAAACTTTATTAAAGAAGCATCTGGGTAATTCAATGCATAAGAAACGACGTTGGTAATAGAATCATTAACAGAAATGTCATCGTCACTAACTAACCACAGCCATTTCGTTTTAGCATATAGAAGGGTCCCCGCTAAATTATATCCCATCCGAGTATTCAATGGACGAGAAACAATTTCAATATTTGAATAAAACTCATCTTTAAACCCATGCTCACATATCGCCTTGTTAACATCGTAATCAGAACAATTATCAAGGACTACCAAATAATAAGAATTCACTTGTCCCTGTATCTGTAGAGACTCTAATTGTCGAAGCAACCGCTCTCTCCTGTTATATGTAGGTATGACTATTGTTATTACTTTTTTATCCATAAAACAACATTTCTTATCGCCCGCCAGAAAGGACGTTCAAGAGAGTCTTATCCAAGGCAATGATTTTGTAAACAGTAACGCCAACAAATGACATAAATAATATAACTCCGGTATAAAGAGCAAATGCCATGATAGGACTTATAAAGGATTCTATATTTAAAAAACGAACAACTATATAGCCAACAGGAAGTATTATGGGCTTATGTAGAGCAAATAAGACAAAAGAGGAAGAAGATAACCTTGGGAAAAGTTTTGATTTAGAAATATATGTACCCATATATACAGAAGAAATAACTCCAAATAAAATTAGGGTGTGATGAAGGTATCCATTTTGAACAAGATGGGAATACCAACTAACAGGATTTTCATATCCTGTAATGCAAGTGTCGAGAACAAGAAGAATGGTTGTCAAGGGTATTAAACCCCAACGCCAACGATATACGAGATTAAGAAAGTTTAATTTGTGCCAACCGAAATATGCACCTATACTAAAAAACAAGATGCATGGGATGCTCAAACCAGGCACAATATACTGCGGCAAGTCATTCCCTCCAACGAAAACATATAATAACGCAAAGAATAATATAAAGATTGCTGATTTGTTCCTGTTTCTTATAGTAAAGAAAACTATTGGAGACATCAATACCATTACCATCAAGTCACGAACGAACCATAAAGGCCCATTTAAGGGAGTGTTAATTGATGTCGTCAAAATGGAATCGGCTCCTTTTGTATACCACACACCTATCAAAAAATCATTGAGGGAAACTGGATATGCAAGTTTATATTTAGAAAGTATTATATTAAAAACTCCTGCCAAAAACCACCATGCAATATAGGGAATTAACAACGTAAAGAAACGTCTCTTAACTTTTCTAACATATACCTCTGTGGTAAACCTTTTCTCTTTGAAGAAAAAGAAATATCCTGATATAAGAAAGAAAAAGGGTACAGCTATACGACCTAGGACTTCACTGAACAAAGTAATTGGATACTGAACCCACGTTAAATTATATTGAATGATTTCACCATGACTTACAAGTGGATATAGCAAAATGTTAAAATGGATGCACACAACAAGTATTGTCATGGGAAAACGCAATGCGTCAATAGCTCTTGATTGTTCTTGTAGCGTATATCTATCATCCATCTTCTTAATACATTTCAATAACCTCACCAATCCTTATCTGAGCCTCAAACCCTATATCTTGAAGCAAACGGTTTCCATCCAATGCCAGATACTTCATTCCTACGTCCGTACGCGAAGCTGTGCCAAAACAATCAGCAGGAACAGACTTATCAAAATGAGCGTGGATGAGCGTTACTATTTCACGAACGGTTAAGATGTCTTTCCCCTCGATATTATACACCCCTGAACGTAAGCCTTTCTGGTATGCTAATTCCAACAAGCGCGGAACCTCACTGACATGAACGTATTGGCGTGTCTGGTCTCCTGCCGTGAAATGGAGTTCCTCATTATTTTGAATGGCATTGATGGTATAGGGAATGAGGCGTTTGGGATTCTCTCCTGCACCATAAATCGTAGGTATGATGAAATGCCAATGAGTGAAATCATGCTTATACGAAGACACAAAACGACTCAACATTCGCTTTGAAACGACATAGTCTGTCGGGGCAGGGGCGGTCGATGTCAGGATGTCCTCCTCCGTGAACTTACGCTCCTCCCTCACCTCGCCCATCTCAAAGACGGAACCGAAAGTCACAAATACTCCTTGATAATTCAAAGCTTTGAGTTTGTTGCATATATTGACAGGACAAGTGACGTTCAGCCGGTATATAAGGTCAGCACCCTCCTTCAAGTTGGACTGTATGCCCGCACCAATGGCATAGACTATGATGTCGGCACCCATGATAGCAGTCAAATCCAAATCATCTGCCAGCAAATCAATCTTGCAGAAATGAGTGTAACGATGATGCTCAGGTGCATCCAATCCATACATGTCCAATGTGCAGTCCTTGTCTTGGTAATATCTGCCAATGGCTGTCGAGAGGAATCCGTTGGTTCCCAGTATGGCTATTTTCATGCTAAAAAGTCCTTGATTTGTTCAACACATAGGTTATAGACATCTTCCGTCCGATATCGTTTGTACCAGTCGGCAACCAGAGCCATACAACGATTGATATCCAGCCGAGGTTTCCATCCAAGCCGGGCCTTGGCCTTGTTTATATTCAACATCAACAATTTAGCCTCGTGTGGGGCCGAAGCATCGGAGCAGTCCTGCAGCTCACCAGCCCCATACTTCTGGGTTAACAAGGTTGCAATGTCCCATACGGTGCTGACAGCATCCTCTTCCGGGCCAAAGTTCCAACCCTCGCAAAATGCCGTAGGAGACTCCCACATCTTTTGTGCCAGCAGGAGGTAACCCGATAAGGGTTCAAGAACATGTTCCCAAGGGCGCACGGAATGGGGCGAGCGGATGGCAATGGGCTTATGAGTTTCGATGGAGCGTATGCAGTCAGGGATAATACGGTCAAGCGCCCAGTCGCCGCCACCAATAACATTCCCTGCACGGACAGACGCCAGACTGACATGATGCTTCTTCCCAAAGTCTTCGGGATTGAAGAATGACCTTCGCCATGAAGCTATGGCTATTTCACAAGCCCCTTTTGATGAGGAATAGGGATCATAGCCTCCAAACGGATCAGTCTCGACGTAGCCACCTTCCTGCTCATGGTTCTCATAGCACTTGTCAGTTGTAATCATAACACCCACCCTGACACTGTCTGTCATTCGAATGGCCTCCATGACATTCACTGTGCCCATGACATTCACTTCATAGGTCTCAGCAGGAATTTCATAACTTAATCGCACCAGGGGCTGAGCAGCCAAGTGAAAGACAATTTCTGGCTGATATTTGTCAAAGATGTTTTTCAACCCTTCCCTATCACGAATGTCAGCACGCAAGTCGGCTTCTATCCTCTGTCCGATGCCTGACAATACATAGTTGTCACGTTCTGAATAGGGCTCAAGCGACACCCCAACCACCTTTGCCCCCATCTCATGAAGCCAGATGCTGAGCCATGAACCCTTGAACCCAGTATGTCCAGTTACAAGGACACGCTTGCCAAGAAAGAAATTTGACAACGTTTCTATCATTTTACTTTCGTATGGTTTAGGCAAAAATCCTTTATGCAAGAAATCATCCACTGAAGCATCTCATCTGACATACCTGGATATACACCTATCCAGAAGCCATTATTCATGATAAAATCAGTGTTCTTAAGTTCCCCAACAACTCTATATCCTATCCCGCTTTTTCTCATTTCATCAAAGGCTGGGTGTTTGATAATATTGCCTGCGAATAGATTTCTAGTTTGAATTCTATTTTTTTCCAAGAACTCTGTTAATTCATTGCGAGTAAATGCAGAATCCTCTTTCACCGCTATAAGGAAACCAAACCAGGACGGGTTGGAGCCATCCTCTGCAATAGGAAGTATTAAACCTGGAACATCTTGTAATCCATTATACAAAATTTGGTGATTTTTCCTTCTTGCTGCAACAATTCCATCGAGTTTTTCCAATTGTGCACATCCTATTGCAGCTTGCATATCTGTTATTTTTAGATTGAATCCAAAATGACTATAAACATATTTATGGTCATAGCCTTGAGGTAGTTCACCAAATTGCCCTGTGAAACGTAACTTACATGTATTATCAACTCCGCCAACACACCAGCAATCTCGTCCCCAGTCACGAAAACTTCTAGTTATTTTATCCAACAAAGGGTCATTCGTATAAACAGCACCACCTTCTCCCATCGTTATATGATGCGGCGGATAAAAAGAAGAAGTACCGATATCTCCCCATGTCCCTGTCCTCTTTGTCACTCCATCTAATGTATACTCTGAACCTAAAGCATCACAGTTATCCTCAATAAGCCACAAATCATGCTTCCTACAAAAAGACAACACCTCTTTTATGTTAAATGGATTTCCTAATGAATGGGCTAACATTACGGCTTTGACTTTAGGACTATATGCCTTTTCCAGTTGAGTAACGTCAATATCGAATCCTGGCAGTGCAACATCTACAAAAACAGGAACTGCGCCGAACTGAATAATAGGATTTATAGTCGTTGGAAAACCTGCAGCAACTGTAATCACCTCATCGCCTTTTCGGATAGCTCTTCTTCCTAGTTTGGGAGATGTCAATGTATAAAATGCTAACAGATTGGCTGAAGATCCTGAATTTGTAACTGCACAATACTTTACATCTAACCATTGAGCAAGCCTTTTCTCAAACTTATGAGCCCACGGACCAGCCGTAAGCCAGAAGTCAAGTGATGAATCAACAAGATTCACCATTTCATCTTCATTGTAATAACGACCGCCATAATTAACATAAGACTCTCCTGGAATAAACTTTTTCTTTGGAGCATGAAACTCATGGTAATATTGACGAGTTAATTCAAGAATTTGTGCTTTTAATTCTTCTCTTTTTTCCATAGAAAAAACTCTTTAATTAAAATCCTTTTGGCACAGGCCTATCCCAAGTTTTCCATGGGGCATTCCCTGTCGCCAGTAGTTTCTCTAACATGTCCTTCTCGCGCACATTGTCCATACATTGCCAGAATCCTTCATGGACGTATGACATGAGTTGACCCTCTTCCACCAGGCGCATCAACGGTTCCTTCTCAAAAACTGTATTGTCGCCCTCCAGATAGTTGAAGATCTCAGGATTCAACACCATGTAACCGGCATTGATAGGTGCCCCATCCGATAGATGCTTCTCACGGAAGGACTTTACGGCATTGTCACCACCTATGTTCAAGACCCCTTTGTCTTGGGCTATCTTTACAGCTGTCAATGTCGCTATTTTCCCATGTTGCTGATGGAATGCTAACAGTTTATTAATGTCTACATCACAAACCCCATCACCATAGGTCATGAAGAAAGTTTCACCATCAACATAACGTTGGATGCGTTTAATGCGACCTCCCGTCATGGTATTATATCCCGTATCGACAACTGTCACCCTCCAAGGTTCGCAGTTGCTGGTGTGTACGGTCATCTCATTCTTTCCATCACGATAGTCAAAAGTCACATCGCTGTTGTGAAGAAAATAGTTTGCAAACCACTCTTTGATGTACTCTTGGCGATAACCGCCACAAATAATGAACTCGGTATGTCCGTAATAGGCATACTCTTTCATTATATGCCAAAGAATGGGCATCCCGCCAATCTCAATCATTGGCTTTGGCTTATATTGGGACTCTTCTGAAATACGTGTCCCAAAGCCTCCGGCAAGTAATACAACTTTCATATTTTAGAATTTCGACATTCCTCTGGGGCTTCGAGAATCCTGTAACATCATAATTCTCAAAGGATTACATTGCGAAAGGACTGATTTTGAGACCTGACAATGTTTCTTCATTCGAAAAGTCTATCCTTACGGATTTTTGCAAAGGTACATTATTTCTTTGAAATAAGGAAATTCTTCGGGAAGTATTTGATGCTTGATAAAAGTTTAATGGTTTAACAGTTTAATGGTTTAATAGTTTTTTTGCTCCGGCAAGCGTCCCCAAAGGTCGAGCGAAAAGTTTGATGGTTTAATGGGGGAAGACAGTTAGCGGTGTGGGGGCGGCCAGCCAACTGACGAGGGTTATTCAGACAACTGATTCCCGCCATTCAGCCAGCTGAGGCGGAAGATTCTAAGGCCTACAGACAGAGATTGGCCAATCATCGAGAAATCATTTCCCAATCATCGAAAATTTACTTACCAATCATCACGAATTTACTTACCAATGATGAGCCGATGATTGGTACAATGATCAAGCCATCATTGGTAAGTAATTTTTCGATGATTGGGAACGAATAGGGAATGGCTAAGAACTAATGGGTCAATAGTTCGTAGTGAACAGGAATAATGCTAGCATAGTTTGCCTGGGCAAGAGCGGTTGACAAGGAATGCGTACCGTTTATTCATGGCATATAAAGAAATTCCTTGAGAAAATTGGTTATAAGGTTGTATTTTGAACTATTATTATCATCTTTACCGCATAAAAGTTTAATATAGAGCTATTATGGACAACATTTACATGCTCGCTGACACCATTATCCTTAATAGGGGTCAGAGATTAACAGATTCCACGGAGTGGCCGTACTGGTCCTCGGGGAAGGTGTCGTCGAGAATGACCTCGAAGCGGCGGGGAGAGAAATCGCTGATGTTCTGGAGCACCACCCCGTGGGTTTTGCCTGTGATGAAACCTTCGCCCAGACAGGGACGGCGGTCATAGACCCCAAGGGGATGGCGGGTGAGGCGACGGAGGGTGAGCGTGACGTTATCGAACACGATGTCGTGGACCTTGCCGGGAATATCGCCGCCTATGAAACAACCGTTCTCACTGATGCCTTCGATGTTGCGGAAGGTGATGTGGCTGACCTCGCCGCAACGGCCCTCGGTGGCCCCTTTGGGGAAACGCCAACCGGCATCCTTGTGGTTGCCGACGGCACGGGGATAGGAGGTGACATAGATGGGCTCGGCCTTGCCCCACCAAACATCGGTGAAGAGGCGGCTTTCGAGTTGCATGTTCTGGAATGTGACGTCGGTGACGGTGCCCTCGTCGCGGTTTTGTATGCCCAAGGCTCGATTGCTGGCACGGATGACGCACTGGTCGAAGACGATGTCGGAGATGCTGTCCATGTTCTCACTTCCTATCTTGATGGTGCAGGAGCGACCCGTCATGACGCAGTTGCGGACGCGGATGTGCTGTGTCTTGGTGCTGCGCATTACGAGGGGCAAGGGATGGGAAGCAAGAGGTGAGAGATAGGAGAAGGCTTCGAGGTATCCCTCGCTGTATTCGCGACGGTTCTTGAGGCAGATGCAGTCGTCGCCACTCTCAATGAGACAGTTCCAGATATCGACATTGGAGGTGTGGTCGAGGTCGATGCCGTCGCCATTGCGAATCTTCAGCTGGTTGAGCAGACTCATGTCGTGGATGCGGGCCCCATCACAACCCACGAGGTGGATGGTCCAATAGGCTCCGTTCTGCACGGTGATGCCCGATATCTCAAGGTTGCGGCAACCAAAGAAGGTGAGCACATGGGGACGCGGGTCGAACTTGGGATCCTTCAACTCTTTGAGGACGTAGGAATCTTCCAGCTCAGGTCCCATGAAGGCTATGCCATTGCCGTCGATGATGCCCTGGCCGGAGAAAGAGATGTTGTCGGCCCCGTTGGCCCAAAGCCAGAGCATGCCCTCGCCACGGTTGTTGCCAAAGGCGCTCAAGTGATAGATGCTTTCATCAGGATTGGCGAGCAGTCGACTCCCAGCCTCGAAGTGATAATCGATGTTTCCTTTAAGTTCAAGTGGACCGACGAGGAAGGTTTTGCCAGAGGGAAAAAACAACCTCCCCCGTCCCTTCCCAAGGAGGGGTGATGCTGCGTTGATGCAGGCTTGTACGGCTTGGGTATCATCATGAATGCCATCGCCTACGGCACCAAAGTCGAGGGGATTGAAGACGGTGGTTTCGGAACATCCCCATGCCGAAGGCTGGGGTCCCATCTCGAACTCAAGAGTACTGCCTGCGAGAATGTCGTCATGCGTAAAAAACGGCGATTCCATCGGAAAATTGTTAATTTTAGCCGATTGGATGTAGATGTTCTCGTCTGAAGCATTATGGGCAATGATACGGAAAACGTTCCCATTCTCTAATGGAATCTCGACCTCGGGAAAGACTGGACTACCGACGGCATATTCGCCTGATACGGGACAAACGGGATAGAAACCAAGGCAAGAGAAGATGTACCAAGCCGACATCTGTCCGGCATCGTCGTTTCCAGAGAGTCCACCCGGAGTGTTGTTATATTCAGTATTGAGAATATGACGAACCCATCGTTGTGTGCGCCAAGGTTCGCCTGCATAATCAAAGAGGTAAGCCACTTGATGACAGGGTTCATTGCCATGCCAATAAAGGCCCTCGGTAAACATGCTGTCGAGTCGAGCCACGAAACGCTTGCGTCCTCCCATCTGTTGGATGAGGCCCTCAACATCGTGGGGCACATACCAAGTGTAGTGGCAAGGCCAGCCTTCGGTGATATAACTCGGTCGGGTCTCTTCGACCGAGGTGAGGGGTGAGAGGTGAGAGGTGAGGAAACTGCCATCGGCCTTTCTGCCGTCACACCAACCAGTCAGGGGATTGATGACATTGGCCCAATTGTGGCTGCGAAGGGTGAGCAGCCGATAGTCATCGACATGTCCCAACAGGCGGGCCATCTCGGCCACGGCATAGTCGTCATAGGCATACTCCATGGTGCGACTCACCTGCTCGCGCTGATGAAAAGCATCGGGCACGCTGTCCTCCAGAGAGATGTAGCCATAGTACATGTAGGAATCCAAGGCACGCCGGCCCATGCCGTCCTTGTAGAGACGAGAAGTGAGGGGAGATGAGGGAGAGGAAAGGCCCGTGAAGGCATTCTTGCGCATGGCCTCGTAGGCCGTTTCGTAGTCGAAGTGGCGAATGCCTTTCTTATAGGCTTCAGCCAGGATGGCGGCACAATGATCGCCTATCATCGCCGAAGTGTAGGAGTTCCAACAAGGGAAGATAGGCAACCAACCGCCTTGTTGGTATTTCAAGACAAGTGATTGCATCATGTCGGCACTCTCACGAGGCGAGATGATGTTGAGCAAAGGATGTTGTGCCCGATAGGTGTCCCATGCCGAGAAATCGTCGTAATAATGTCGCCCAATCTCCATCTGTTTTATACCCGTGCCAGCAAAGCCAGGATATCGGCCATCGACGTCACTGATGACATGAGGAAGGAAGGAGGTGTGGTAGAGGTGAGAGGTGAGGGGTGAGGGGTGAGAGGCGTGAATCTGGATCTTTCCAAACTGCTGTTCCCAGATTTGTTCCAGCTGACGGCGCGTCTTGTCGAAATCCCAATGCGGAATCTCGGATTCCAAGTTCCGTTGGGCTCCGTCGATGCCTGTGAAGCTGGTGGCAACCTTTGCAAGGACATCGGTTCGGTTGAGACGAATCCATAGGATATTGCCTTCTTTGCCCCATTCCACGACATCCTCGGGACGGAGTTGAAGTACGGCATAGCCTGTCATTCCAGCCGATTCTCCCCATCCCTGATAGATGCGATGAACGGGATTGGTTGCATGAACCTGTGCCTGTTGGGCATCGTATTCAATAGTGCCCTCGCTTTCGTCGCTATTGGTTTCAAAGACCAGATAGGCCTTTTTCTTATTCTTAAAAGAGAACCGGAAGATGGCCGAACGGCTGCGGCCCGTCATCTCACATTGCACATACGGAAGACTGACGCTATAATAGGCAGGCGTGGCAATCTCTAAGGCATGGCTGAAGGGAGTGGCACGTTGTTCTGCCTCGAGTCGTTTTTTGCTGGGCAAGGGCATTAAGGTAAATGAACCATAGTCCTGCGTGCAACCGCCCACTATCCAATGGGAGGCGCGGAAGCCCTGCAGGCGTGTATCATTATAATAATAAGGACAAATGCACTTTTGTTCGGTTGCGCGTGTCTGGGGTGTCCAGAAAGTCATTCCGTGAGGCTCGAGTACGGCAGGTATGGTGTGCCCGTGTTCTTCACTTCCTTTGCCGAAACGGCCAGCAGTGGTGGTATTGCTGTTGCCAGTTCCAATGAGTGTGTTGACCAACGGCTGTGCATTGGTCAGATTGACAATTGACAATAGGCAATTGACAACAAGAAATAAAACCTTAATGATTCGCATGGGTAGCCTTTCAATTTCCGAGAGGGAACAGACCGTAGAGGTTGGCATCAATGCCGTCGGTGATGGTTTGGAAAGCCTTGGGGTCGTCACCGAACTTGCAAGTGTCGCCATCAACGATGAGCAGCGGACCTGTGTAAGTCCGAATCCATTCTTCATAGAGGTCGTTGAGACCCTGGAGATAGTCAATCTGGATACTCTGCTCGTAGGCACGTCCGCGTTTCTGAATCTGGAACACCAGGTTGGAGATGCTCGAACGGATGTAGATCATGAGGTCGGGCAACTTGACCAGAGACATCATGAGGTCGAAGAGTTCGGAGTAGTTGGCAAAGTCGCGGTCGCTCATTAGTCCCTTGTTGTGGAGGTTGGGGGCAAAGATGCGTGCATCCTCAAATATGGTGCGGTCCTGAATGATGTAGTCGTCCGACTTCGATATCTCGACCACGTCGCGGAAGCGCTTGTTGAGAAAATAGATTTGCAGGTTGAACGACCACCGGGCCATGTCGGCATAGTAGTCCTCGAGATAGGGGTTGTTGTCCACGGGCTCGAACTGGGGTGTCCAGCCATAGCGCTTGGCGAGCATCTTGGTGAGGGTGGTCTTCCCACTGCCTATGTTTCCGGCGATTGCGATGTGCATTTTATAAAAGTTTAATGTTTAAAAGGTTAACGTTTAATGGGTTTAACGTTTAATGGGTTTAACGTTTAATTGGCTCTTCGAGCCTGTTTTCCATTCGGCGGCATGAGGCGCTCATATCGGGAAGAGTCCGAAGAGATGGGCGTCGATGCGGTCGATGATGGACTTCAGGTCCTCGGGGCGATGCTGGTAGTCGAGATTGTTGACATCGACAGTGAGCACGCGGCCCGGATATTTCTGATAGATGAACTCCTCGTAGAGTTCGTTCAGTCCCTGCAGGTATTCAATCTGTATGGTCTGTTCGTAGTCGCGTCCGCGCTTCTGGATGTTTTCCACCAGATGGGCGATGTCGGCACGGAGGTAAATCATTAGGTCGGGGATGCGCAACTGGGTGAGCATCTGTTCAAAGAGTTCCATGTAGGTCTCGTAGTCGCGGTCGGAGAGCTGTCCCATGCGCTTGTTGTTGGCAGCAAAGACATAGACCCCCTCGTAGATGCTACGGTCCTGAATGATGGTCTTGCGGCTGTGTTCGATGGCAAGGTTGTCCTTGAAGCGTTCCTTCAGGAAATACACCTCCAGGTTGAAGGCCCAGCGCTGAATGTCAGCATAGTAGTCCTCGAGATAGGGATTATAGGAAACCGCCTCGAATCGGGGTTCCCAATCGTAGTGTCTGGCCAGCAGGTTGGTCAGAGTGGTCTTTCCGCTTCCTATGTTTCCGGCAACAGCGATGTGCATTTCAGTTTCTCATGTTTTGTGCCACAAAGATACGAATAAGCAAGAGAAAACGCAAATTTATTTGCAGTTTTCCGAGCGAGAGTATCTTCGACCGAAGGTCAGAGACACGAATAAGCTAGAGAAAACGCAAATTTATTTGCATTTTCCCTCACTTAATCGTACTTTTGCAGCGAGTTATGAATCCGTATGAAACTTTTTCCTCCGTTGTCAGTGCCGTCAACGGGGTGTTGTGGGGCTGGCCAATGATAGTCCTACTGGTAGGCACCCACTTGTTTCTCACCCTGCGCCTGCGCTTCCCACAGCGCCACATCCTGCGGGCCATCCGCCTGAGCGTGACGCGCGACGAGGGGGCTGCGGGCGACGTATCCCAGTTTGCAGCGTTGGTGACTTCGCTGGCTGCAACCATCGGAACGGGTAACATCGTGGGCGTGGCCACGGCCATTGCGCTGGGTGGGCCCGGAGCCGTGCTATGGTGCTGGGTGACGGGTGTGCTGGGCATGGCCACCAAGTATGCCGAGGGACTGCTGGCCGTGAAATACCGCCAACAGACAAGCGACGGCAAGATGCTGGGCGGCCCGATGTATGCGCTGGAGCGCGGGCTGGGCTGGCGCTGGGCGGCAGTGCTCTTCTGCGTGTTCACGGCACTGGCGGCCTTTGGCATCGGCAACATGGTGCAAAGCAACGCCATCTCAATGCTGGTGAACGAGACCTATGGCGTGCCCCACTACGTCTCGGGGTTGGCCGTGGCCTTGTGCACGGCCTTGGTGGTGCTGTTCGGCATCCGCGGCATTGCCCGCTTCTGCACGGCCTTCGTCCCTCTGATGGCGTTGCTCTACGTGGTGGGATGTATCTACATTCTCCTTCTCAATGCCTCCTACGTCTGGCCCGCCATACGGCTCATCTGCGTGAGCGCCTTCACCCCCTCTGCGGCTGGCGGCGGCTTCGTGGGCACCACCATTATGGTGACGGCCCGATACGGCATAGCCCGGGGACTGTTCAGCAACGAGAGCGGAATGGGCTCGGCACCCATCATGGCCGCTGCAGCACAGACCAAGAATCCCGTGCGACAAGCACTGGTGAGCAGTACGGGCACCTTCTGGGACACCGTGGTCATCTGTGCCCTGACGGGTATCGTCCTGGTGAGCAGCATACTCATGCACCCCGACATCGACTACACCAACGGAGCCGCACTGACGAAGATGGCCTTCGAGAAGATTCCCCTCGTGGGCGCTCCCCTGCTGGCCTTCGGCATCGTGACCTTTGCCTTCAGCACCATCCTGGGATGGAGCTACTACGGCGAACGGGCACTGGAATACCTGAGCGGGAAGCGTGTGATTGTGTTCTACCGACTGATGTTCATCGGCGTGGTTTTCGTCGGTTCCATCGTGCAATTGTCACTTGTCTGGGACCTGGCCGACCTGATGAATGCCCTCATGGCCATCCCCAACCTGCTGAGCCTGTTGTTGCTGAGCGGCGTGGTAGTGAGCGAAACTAAAAAATACATGGAGATATGAAAATAGGAATACTGACGGCCATGACGGTCGAATTTGAACAATTAGTTAGGCTGATGGAACATGTGGAACATGCCGAGGCCGACCGGATGAAGTTTACCTTGGGGCGCATCGGGACCCACGAGGTGGTGCTCATGCAGTGCGGCATTGGCAAGGTGAATGCCGCCATGGGGACTATGGCGATGATTCGCGAGTTCCGTCCCGAGTGCATCGTATCGACGGGCTGTGCCGGTGGCATCGACCCCTGTCTGGGGGTGATGGACGTGGTGGTGAGCAGCCGATTGGCCTACCACGATGTGGACTGTGGCGTGGGGCTGGGATGCCAGCGGGGCCAAGTGCAGGGCTTGCCCCTCTACTACGAAGGCGACGAGCGACTGGTGAGCGTGGCCAAGAGTGTGCAGGGACAGACGCGCATCCACGCAGGTCTGATTCTGACGGGCGACCAGTTCATCACCTCGCGCCAGGCACTGAATGACATCAAGACGCTGTTTCCCGACGGACTGGCCGTGGACATGGAGTCGGCTGCCATTGCCCAGGTGTGCCACATACAAGGAGTGCCCTTCGTCTCGTTCCGTATCATCAGTGACACGCCCGGAGCAGAAGGGCACCAACAGCAATATGAAAACTTCTGGCAGGAGATGGCCGACCGTTCGTTCGGCGTCACCCGCGAGTTTCTTGTCTCTCTATAACTCGGTCACAGCAGATTATTTCTTCCAGACCAGACGGGCCAGACGGACCTCCTCGGGCTGATAGATGCCATAGAACTCATCGATGGCCTTCTCTACATTGCCATCCACCTCGTCGAAGTAGTCGAAGAGTTCTTCCTGACACTCCTTCTCCATCACCTCATCGATAAAATACTGGATATCGAGCTTCGTGCCACGCCCGATGAGGTGTTCCAAAAGGGAGAGAACTTCGTCAAAGTCAAACTGATTTTGCTCGGCATAGTCGTCGAGAGGAATCTTACGGTCAATGGCCTGGATGAGGTTTATCATTTGTTTCGACCTGGCATTGGCAGGTGAAACGGCTGCGGGCATGGCCGTCAGACCATCTTCGTTCTCCACCTCCTCGTTCAGGGCCTCCTCCACCATGGCATTGAGCATGGCCTCGTCCTTCTTCTCGGGCTCCACTTCCTCATTCTCATCTCTCAGCTCGTCCAGTTCCTCCTGTTCGGCCTTCATCAAGTCCTTATTCTTCATGTTGCGATTGCAATAGTACGTTTTCGGGGGCGAAGTTACTACAAAGTATTCGATACTGCCAAATAATTCGAATGTTTTTTTTGTTTTTTCTCTACTTTCGCAAGTTTCCCCTGCTCCGCCCCGAAAATAGTAGAAGCAAAAGGGAAAGACGAACGTCCAGATGAGGAAAATGAAAAATATTGACAGCCTCATCCGATGCCAACATCCTCGCATTTCAACCCAATATAATATATGACAAATGGAAGAAAAGAATATTCACTATCGGATAGTAAAGAATGTTGACAAATTCACTCTTTTGACATCTTCCGCCAACTTTTTTTGTGGAAAGTTTATAACTTTCCTCGCTTCAAATAGTGGCTTTGTGAGGGAAAAATTGTAATTTTGCAGCCGAAATCAAACATTTATCACAAAATTATGGAAAACAAGAAAATCCGCAGGGCCCTGGTCAGCGTGTTTCACAAGGATGGGCTCGACGAGATACTGCGCCTGCTGCACGAGCAGGGAGTAGAATTACTGAGCACGGGTGGCACACAGGCTTTCATTGAGGGTCTGGGCATGCCCTGCTGCAAGGTGGAAGACGTTACGGGTTACCCCAGCATCCTGGGCGGACGAGTGAAGACCCTGCACCCCAAAGTGTTCGGAGGCATCCTGGGCCGCCGCGAGCTGGAAAGCGACCAGCAGGAGATGGGAAAGTATGAGATTCCCGAAATCGACCTCGTCATTGTGGACCTCTATCCCTTTGAGCAGACCGTGGCAAGCGGTGCCTCGGCCGAGGACATCATTGAGAAGATTGACATCGGCGGCATTTCGCTCATCCGCGCCGCTGCCAAGAATTTCAAGGACGTAGTCATCGTGCCCTCAAAAGCACAATATGCCCGTCTGGCCGAGATTCTCAAGGCCCAAGGTGCCGAAACCACCCTTGAGCAGCGCCGCTGGTTTGCCACACAGGCTTTTGGCGTAAGCAGCCACTACGACACTGCCATCCACCAGTGGTTTGAGAAGTAACGAAACGGCCCTCTCCCCGCGGGGAGGAGCACTTTCCATCAGACACAACGCAAACGCAGGTGACAAAGGATAATTTTTGAATCTTAAACTTTTTGAATATCGAAATAAATAACTATGAAGTGGTTTTCATTGAATAAAGAAATAGCCATCGACCTTGGCACCGCCAACACCATCATCATCTCCAACGGGAAAGTGGTGGTTGACCAGCCCAGCGTGGTGGCTCTGGACCGCCGTACCGACCGCATGATAGCCGTGGGCGAGCGTGCCAAACTGATGCACGAGAAGACTAATCAGGACATCCGCACAGTGCGCCCCCTGCGCGATGGTGTGATTGCCGACTTTGACGCCTGCGAAAAGATGATGCGCGGCCTCATCAAGATGGTGCACACGGGACGCGGCCTCTTCAGTCCGTCGATGCGCATGGTCATCGGTGTTCCCAGCGGAAGTACCGAAGTGGAACTGCGTGCCGTGCGCGACAGTGCCGAACATGCCGGCGGACGCGAGGTGTACCTCATCTACGAGCCCATGGCTGCAGCCATCGGCATCGGCCTCGACGTACTGGCCCCCGAGGGCAACATGGTGGTTGACATCGGCGGCGGTTCGACCGAAATTGCCGTCATCTCGCTCGGTGGCATCGTGGTGAACAAGAGCCAGCGCGTGGCAGGTGACGACCTGACCACCGACATCCAGGAATACATGAGCCGCCAGCACAACGTGAAGGTCAGCGAACGCATGGCCGAACGCATCAAGATAAACGTGGGTGCAGCACTGACCGACTTGGGCGACCAGGGTCCTGAGGACTATGTGGTCTATGGTCCTAACCGCATCACGGGCCTGCCCATGGAGGTGCCCGTCTGCTATCAGGAGATTGCACACTGTCTGGAAAAGACCATCGCAAAGATTGAGACCGCCGTACTCAGCGCACTCGAGGCCACACCACCCGAACTTTATGCCGACATCGTACACAACGGCATCTGGCTGACGGGCGGCGGCGCCTACCTGCGTGGCCTGGACAAGCGTCTGACCGACAAAATCAACATCCCCTTCCACGTGGCCGAAGACCCCCTGCACAGTGTGGCAAAGGGCACTGGCGTGGCTCTGAAGAACATACACAAGTTCTCGTTCCTGATGTAACAGCATGGACACGCTGTTTGACAGAATCAGAGCTCAAGGGCACTGGATTGTCTTCCTCCTGCTGGAGGTCGCCAGTCTGGTGCTCTTGTTTCGCTTCAATGCCTATCAGGGCAGCGTGTGGACCACGCAAGCCAATGAGGTGGCAGGACGCGTACTCGATGGGCAACAACGCATCATCGCCTACACCCACCTGGGCAAGCTCAACCAACAGCTGACCGAGACCAACCTGGAACTGCAGACCGAGAATGACGTGCTGCGCCACCGGCTGGCCGCACTGGAACACGATTCCAGCCTGACGGAACGTGTGCTGGCCGAACAGCTGGCCAACATACAGCGCATACCCGCACAAGTAATCAACAACAGCATCCGCGAACGAGAAAACTACATCACCATCAACCGAGGTTCGGCCGACGGAGTGAAGAACGAAATGGGCGTGGTCTGCGGCACGGGTGTCGTGGGCATTGTCTGTCAGACAGGAAAGCACTATGCCATCGTGTTGCCCGTGCTGAACTCGCGCAGCAGCATCAGTTGTCGACTGCACGACACCGAATACTTTGGCTATATGAAATGGAACGGAGGCAACCCACTGCGGGCCTTCATCGACGACATTCCGCGCCACGCCAAAATCCGCGTGGGTGAAACCGTGGAGACCAGCGGCTACAGCAACGTCTTCCCTGCCGGCATCTTTGTGGGCAAGGTGAAACGTATACTGAACTCCGACGACGGCCTCTCTTACAAGTTGGAGATTGGTCTGAGCACCGACTTCGCCCGGCTGCGTGACGTATCAGTAATCAACTACTCCAACTATCCTGAAGATGCTGAGAAATCTGACAGTCTTGAAAAGGAGGTCCGCCCATGATTGTAGTCCTGTTTCGCCGACTCGTGCATGCGTTGCTTCTGCTGGCCCTGCAAGTGCTGGTGTGCAACCACATCCACCTCATGGGATATGCCACCCCCATGCCCTATGTCCTGTTCCTCGTGTGGCTGCCCCTCAACGCCAACCGCATTGGCAACATGCTCTGGGCCTTCCTCCTCGGACTGGCCATCGACATCTTCTCCAACACCCCGGGTGAAGCCGCTGCCGCACTCACGCTGACAGCTTTCGTCCAGTGGCCCCTGCTGCGTGCAATGGCACCAAAGGACTCCATCGAGGACATGGTGCCCACCTACAAGACGATGGGACGATGGAACCACATCCGATACATCTTCATCCTGACACTGGTCCACCACACTGCCTTCTTCCTTCTGGAGAGTTTTTCCTTCTTCCATCTGACCGCATTGGGCATCAGTTTTGGAGGCAGTCTGGCACTCTCACTCCTGCTGATGCTAACCTTTGAGACCCTCCGTCATGGAAAATGACCGTCAGTTCAGCAATCGCAAGTATGTGATTGGGGGGGTGGCTGTGGTCATCATTCTCATCTATCTCGTCAGGCTATTCTCACTGCAGCTAATGAGCGACGACTTCAAGCGCAACGCCGACTCCAACGCATTCCTCAAGCGCATACAATACCCTGCCCGCGGAGCCATCAGCGACAGGGAGGGCCGGCTGCTCGTCTATAACCAACCGGCCTATGACATCATGGTGGTCATGTCGGAAATGGAGGACGTGGACACGCTTGACTTGTGCCAAAGTCTGGGCATCGATCGCGAATGGTTTGACCGCCGCATGGTGGAAATCAAGGACCGCTCGCGCAATCCCGGCTACAGTAGCTACACGCAACAGCTCTTCATGAACCAGCTTTCGACAGAAGAGTTCTCCAGTTTCCAGGAAAAACTGTTCCGCTTCCCCGGCTTCTACATCCAGAAACGAAACATCCGCCAATATGCCTACCCCAATGCGGCCCACATCCTGGGCGACGTGGGCGAGGTGGGACCTGCCGACATTGAGGCCGATGACTACTACCAAAGCGGTGACTACATAGGCAAACAAGGTGTGGAGCGCAGCTACGAACGCCAGTTGCGAGGCGAGAAAGGAGTGGAAATATTGCTCCGAGACGCTCGTGGCCGCATCAAAGGCAATTATCAAGACGGGAAGTTTGACCGCCAACCCGTCCCCGGCAAGAATCTCACTCTGTCCATCGACCTGGAACTGCAGCAACTGGGCGAGCGACTGATGCGCCACAAACTGGGCAGCATCGTGGCCATCGAACCATCGACGGGCGAAATCCTGTGCATGGTCAGCAGCCCCACCTTCGACCCCCGCATCATGGTGGGCCGCCAGCGAGGGAAAAACCATCAGGCCCTGAGTGCCGACCCCCATCTGCCCTTGCTCAACCGAGCCATCAACGGCACCTATCCTCCCGGCTCCACCTTCAAGACCTCTCAGGCGCTCACTTTCCTAGAAGAAGGCATTATTACGCCACAGACGGCCTATCCATGCAACCACGGATTCCACTACCGCGGCATGAGGGTGGGTTGCCACGGTCATGGCTCTCCCCTACCCCTCATCCCCGCCATAGGCACTTCGTGCAATGGCTACTTCTGCTGGGGACTCTACTACATGCTCTCGAACCGTAAGAAATACAACAACATCCAGGAGGCCATGACCCGATGGAAGGACTACATGGTCTCGATGGGATTTGGCTACAAACTCAATGTGGACCTCCCCGGCGAGAAACGTGGCATGATACCCAATGCCGACTTCTATGACCGCCATCTTGGGCGCACATGGAATCCCCTGAGCGTCATCTCCATCTCCATTGGCCAGGGCGAAGTCACGCTCACCCCCCTGCAGATTGCCAACCTCGGTGCAACCATTGCCAATCGAGGCTACTACCTGACGCCCCACATCGTACGCGAAGTGCAAGGTGAACCGCTCGACACACTCTTCACCCGCCGCCACCATACCATGGTCTCAAAGCGCAACTACGAATATGTTGTCGAAGGCATGCGGCGCGCCGTCACCAGCGGTACCTGCCGAACGGCCAACAACCCCTGGTATGAGGTGTGCGGAAAGACGGGTACCGCCCAGAACCGAGGTCACGACCACAGCGTATTCATGGGCTTTGCACCCAAGGACAACCCACAAATAGCCGTTGCCGTGTATGTGGAAAACGGAGGCTGGGGTGCCACCTTCGGCGTACCCATCGGCGCGCTCATCATGGAAAAATTCATTCAGGGCCAACTCTCGGCAGCCAGCGAGGCACGAGCCCAGAGCATCGAAAACAAAGTCATACACTATGGCACAAGCAAACGATAAGCAGACGGGACTGCTCGGCTCGGTCGATTGGTTCACCATCGTCATCTACATTGCCCTGCTGGCACTGGGATGGATGAGTGTGTGCGGAGCCACCTACAACTTTGACCAGGGTCTGAACTTCTTTGATTTCGATACCCGCAGCGGCATGCAGATTGTATGGATTGCCACCTCATTCCTGCTGGCACTGGTGGTGCTCAGCATCGATGAGCGCATCTTCGACTCCTTCTCCTACATCATCTATGCCCTGCTCATGCTGTTGCTGCTTGCCACGCCATTCCTGGCCCACAACATCAAGGGTTCTATGTCGTGGATTAAGATTGGTCCCTTCAGCCTGCAACCTGCTGAGTTTGCAAAGTTTGCCACCGCCTTGTGCGTGGCCAAGTACATGAGCCACCAGGACTACAACATCGCACGCTGGGGGCACTTCCTCGTCACATGCCTGCTCATCATCACCCCGATGGTGCTCATCGTCATGCAGCGCGAGACGGGCAGTGCACTGGTCTATCTGGCCTTCTTCCTCATGCTCTATCGCGAGGGTATGCCCGGAAGCATCCTCTTTGCCGGTGTCTCCGCCGTGCTGTTCTTTGTGGTGGGGGTGCGCTTTGCCGATGTTCCGCTATGGGGCATTCAGGCCACAAGCACAGGTGGGTTCTGGGTGTTGTTGCTCATCCAGTTTTTTGCAGTAGTCCTGCTTCGTGTTTACACCCGTCACCTCGGCCCTGTGCTGATGGTGGCAGGATACGGACTTGGGCTCACAGTGGCTGCACTGTGCTTCAGCAAGTATGTCCTGCCCTTTGATGTCACCTGGGTGCAATTGCTCCTGCTTTGCGCCACCATCGCCTACCTGCTCATCCTGGCACTGCGCCGACGCATGGCCCGATATGCCTACATAGGGCTCTTTGCGCTCGGAGCGCTGGCCTTCCACTACTCGGCAAACTTTGTTCTCGATAATGTCATGGAGCCTCATCAGCAAACGCGCATCCGTGTGTTGCTGGGCATGGAGGACGACCCTCGAGGCGCAGGCTACAACGTCATTCAGGCCAAGATAGCCATCGGCTCGGGCGGGTTGCGCGGAAAAGGATTCCTCAACGGCACCCAGACCAAGCTCAAGTATGTCCCCGAACAGGACACCGACTTCATTTTCTGTACCGTAGGTGAGGAGGAAGGTTTCCTTGGTTGCGCCGTGGTACTCACGCTGTTCCTTGCGCTCATCCTGCGCCTTATCCACCTTTCCGAGCGACAACCCTATGCCTTTGGGCGCATATATGGCTACTCCGTCATGAGTATCTTCCTCTTCCATGTCTTCATCAATGTAGGCATGGTGCTGGGCCTGACGCCCGTTATCGGTATTCCGCTTCCCTTCTTCAGCTACGGCGGTTCATCGCTTTGGGGCTTCACCCTTCTGCTCTTCATCTTCCTGCGCATCGATGCAGGACGTAACCGTTTCATCAGGAAATAGGCCTCCTCACTGCCGTTCCAGAAGTATGCCCACGTCGCGTACGTCAGGCACCACCTCGCGGTGCATGATGTGGCGCAGACACACAGTGGCTTGCTGACTGCTGTCCAACTGCAGAACTAATAAAGGCTGTTGACGCTGACTGAGGCCTACACCTGTGGAGAGAGGCTCGCCCTGTGGGGTAGCCAGTCGCAGGCGCAGCGTGTCACGGCGCACGATGCCCTGCGGAGCAATGGTGGTCTGAGCCTCAACGGAGAGTTCCTGATAGGGGAAACGGGGACCATGGCGCAGTCCTACGCTCAGGAGGTGAGCCCCCGAGACGCATGGCAGACGAAAGGTGAGCGTGTCGGTGCGCGCCCATCCATCGGAGCCCACGGGCTGATAGTGGTGATAGCACGTGATGCGCTGGCACGAGAACAACATGCCCACCACCATCATAATGAAAAGAAAACGAAGTTGGCCCTTCATGTTCTTCTCCCCCATCTGACTTCAGTTCTTTTCCCCTTTGGGCTTATCGCCACGGGGTTTGTTCTTTTTCTTGTTCTTGCGTTTCTTGTCGAAGCGATGCAGGTCGTCCTGTGCAGCAAGGTCGATGGGGCGGGCGGGCAGTTTGTGTCCACCTTCCTCCAGGGTGTCGGGCTTCTCGCCCCGGCGGTTCATTTCGATGATGTCCAGAGCCCGTTGGGCAGAAATGGTGGTGAGGTTGGCTGCCAAGCGCTTGTCGGTGCTGTAGGTGACCTGACCCGAAAGGATGTCGGCCTTGAAGAAATAGTAATCCCCATCCATGACCTGAAGGGTCATCTCGCGGCTGGGCAGGCGGCGACCGGCCTCAATGTACTGGTCCACCTCATAGTTCATGCAACACTTGAGCTTGGCACACTGGCCTGCAAGTTTCTGAGGATTGAGACTGACATCCTGAAAGCGTGCGGCAGCAGTGCCCACACTGTGGAACGTGCGTATCCATGTGGCACAGCAAAGTTCCCGTCCACAAGGACCGAACCCACCGATGCGGCCAGCCTCCTGACGGACACCAATCTGGCGCATCTCGATGCGAACGTGGAAGAGTTCGGCCAAAACCTTGATGAGCTGACGGAAATCGACTCGTCCCTCGGCTATATAGTAGAAGATGGCCTTGTTTCCGTCGCCCTGATACTCAACGTCGCCAATCTTCATCTCCAGCCCCAGGTCCTTGGCGGCCTGACGACTGCGAATCATGGTATCATGCTCGCGGGCCTTAGCCTCGTGGTATTTCTCCATGTCTGTAGGGCGAGCCAAGCGATAGATGCGCTTAAGTTCCTCACCAGGCTTCAGGTAGGCCTTCTTCATCTGCAGGGGAACGAGACGCCCCGTGAGCGTGACAATGCCTATGTCATGACCAGGCGATGCCTCCACGGCCACGATGTCGCCCTTCTGCAGGGGCAGATGGTTGTCGTTATGATAGAAACCTTTGCGCGTGTTCTTGAACTGCACCTCGACGAGGTCGGTGGCCGACTGGTTGTCGGGCAGGTCGGCAAGCCAGTCGTGCACGTTGAGCTGACATTCGTCGCGACCACACCCCCGGGCGCATAAGCCTCGCTGACAGGGAGCTCCTTTATAGGTGATGTTGTTGTCCATTATATTACATTATTTATTTCTTTAATAAGAGAGTTATTTTCAAGGCAAGGTCGAAGAATACCATGCGCGGGGAGACATTCTGCTCAATCTCCGTCTGGCAGGCAGCAAGTTCTTCGGTAAAGGGTATGACATTGCGTTCGTTGATGAAACGGGCAAAATTCCGCGCAAAAGCCTCCTCTTCATCGGTCATATAGACGAGTTGGGGTTGGCGGAAGTTGGAGACAAAGTTTTCACGCACGAGGCGCTGGAAATATTCAAGCATACGCTTCTGGCGCTCGCGACCGAGCCCAGAGACCTGATCGGCCCACTGGCGCATCTCCTGAGCCTGACGCATGTAACAATAGCGCATGAGCTGGACGAAGAAGTCGAAATGGGCCTTGCGTTCATCGTCATCACTGACAAGGGCGAGAGCCTGAGTGTAGCTGCCCTGGGCAACGTGGGCCAGTGTGGCTGCACGGTCGGGGGCTACGCCATGGCGCTCCGTGAGAGCCTGGGCGATGACTTGTTCGGGAAGGGCTGGTACACGCATGCGCTGTGTGCGGCTGAGGATGGTACCCAGCACTTGTTCGGGTTCCTGGCTAACCAGGATAAAATGGGTTTGCGAAGGGGGTTCCTCGATGAGTTTGAGGAGTTTGTTGGCGGTGGCTGGTGGCATCTTTTCGGGCAGCCACACGATGACGATGCGATAGCCTCCCTGACTGGCTTTGAGCGAGAGTTTGCGCTGCAGCGAGTCGCTCTCCCCCACATAGAACTGCAGCTGCTGGTTTTCGCCATGCAGGTCAGCAAGCCAATCGTTGGGCGTGAAATATGGAGTGCGAGAGAGTTGTTCGCGCCATTCGGCGAGACGGTCGTCAGAGATGGGTTGGTCGGTAGATTTCTGTTTGAACAGGGGGAACGAGAAATGCAGGTCGGGATGGGCCCACTGTTCGGTCATGCGACAATCGGTGCATTGACCGCAGGGTTGCCCATCGACGGGATGCTGACAAAGCATGTAGCGAGACAGGGCAAGGGCAAGGGCCAGTTTGCCACTCCCCATGGGGCCAAAGAGCATGAGGGCATGGGGCATGCGCCCCTGGTCCACCATGGCTCTGAGTTGGCCGATGGTCTCTTCCTGTCCTATGATGTCAGAGAATGTCATTCAATAAATCGCTTTGGCTATCTGACTGATGCTGTCAGAGGCGGTGATGGTGTAGAAGTGGAGGTTGGGCGCACCGCGTCGCAACAGTTCGCGACATTGCTGGATGGCCCATTCGATACCCACGTGGCTGACCTCCTCGTCGGTCTTGCAACGTACAGCCTCGTGGTAGAGTGCCTCGGGCAGGTCGCAATGGAAGGTCTTGGGAATCATGCTCAGCTGGTTGAGCTTAGTGAGCGGTTTTATGCCTGGCACGATGGGGACGGTGATGCCCATCTGACGAGCACGTTCGAGGAAATGGAAGTACTTCTCGTTGTCGAAGAAGAGCTGCGTAACAGCATACTCTGCCCCCATGCCCACCTTCTGCTTCAGCACCTCCATGTCGGCTTCCAGGTTAGGGGCTTCCTCATGTTTCTCGGGGTAGCATGCCACGCCGAAGCGGAACGGCTGTCCGGGGTGGCGGATGGGAGTGCCGTCGAAGAACTCACCTGCATTGAAGCGGTTGACCTGTCCGATGAGGTCGGTAGCATGGACAGGACCGTCGCCCGTGGGCTGGAACTGTCGTTCGTCGCGTGCCTTGTCGCCACGCAGGATGAGCAGGTCGCTGATGTCGAGGAACTGCAGGTCGATGAGCGTGTACTCAAGGTCCTCACGGGTGTTTCCGCTGCACACGAGATGGGGCACCACGGGAATGTTGTAGCGACGCTGTATGGCAGCGGCAATGGCGATGCTGCCGGGACGCCGGCGTATGCGCTGGCGCTGCATCAGCCCGTTGGGCAGTTCATGATAGACATACTCGCTGCGATGGGCCGTGATGTTGATGTATCGCGGCTGGAACTGTCGCAGACTGTCGATGGTTTGGAACAGGCCCTCGGTGCCGCTCCCCTTCAAGGGCGGAAGCACCTCGAAGGAGAACGGCACACTGGCCTTATCGTTTATTAAATCTATGACACTCACTTTGGTGTAATTATTCGGTTGTTTCTTCAGCCTCGCGGCAAACCACATTCTTCACCTCCCAGGTGGCCGCAACGGCATCGGTGGAGATGTAGCGGAAGGCCACATAGACATTGGTCTGACCACAGAACTGGCTCATATCAACCGACATGGACATGTAGTCCCAGCTGCTGCCGTCGGGCCAGGTGCCTTGAACGAGGTCGGTGACATCGGTCCAGGTGGCATCGTTCAGGCCGCCACGACCTGCATAGTCGGTGCTGACGAGCACCTTCAGGTAGTCGGTGACGGGTGAACCGGCATACTTCTGTGCCTGTTCGAAGGTGAGCACAGGCTGCTCGGCTTTCTTCAGGTTCATGCGTGGACTGATAGCCCATGCGTCGGTGGGATGATAGGTGCTGGAGACATAGGCCGAGGCACGAAGGCCATAGACGGCATCGTAACGCCAAACATAGGTGAGGTCACCTATCGAGCCCTTGTATTCCACACTCCATCCCGTGGCCTGATAGACGGCATCCATGTCGGTGAGTGTGTTGCCTCCGGTGAGTTCCGAGTTCAGGTAATCGCCCTTGGCCTGCCATTGGCCATCCTCAAGGGTGAAGGTGATTTCCTGTTCCTCCTCGGACACCTGCACGCTCTCGACGGCGCCTTCGATGCGCTTGTAGAGCTGCAGTCCCAGATAGCCATCGAGGGATTCCATGGTGGAGAGGTCGTAGGCGCCCACGTTGTTATATTGCGTGGTGAAGCGCATGGTCTTCTGGTTGCCGGTGTTTGTGATGTCGTAGGTCTGGTCAGCCTGATTGTAGGTAACACTCCAGTTGGGCCACTGCTCGTCCTCGAGGTCGCCGAGGTCTTCGAGATAGTTGAAGCTGGCGTAGGTCCCCTTCATGTAGAGATACTGCTCGAAGGGATTGCTGATGAGCCACGCATCGCCGTCCTTCTCAAACGTGTAGGCATAGCTGTCGGCCACGTCGTTGGCCCAAATGGTATTCTCATCGACACGCTGCACGAGGTTGGGCACCAGGTCGGCCTTGCTGCCTGCCAGCAACAGATAGCCGTAGGTCTTGCCCTCACCCGAGTGGGCGATGCACTGCTCCTGCCCTGCGGGCACCATGAGATACTTGCCCTCTGCAAGCTCGCCGGTGTTGGGCACATAGGCTGCATCGCTGACAATGTCGCCCACCTTGTACTTGATGGTGATGCTCGAACCGTTGGTCATGCTATAGTATTGACTGGTGCCCACCAGACTCTTCAAGAGGGCGGGCAAATACTCCTGCGGAGTGACGTTGCCAAAGAAGCAACCGACCTCGCCCACCTGCTGCAGTTGCTTGGCGGTGACGCCCGTCTCGTCCTGGGCAGCCAGGGCCTGATTGTCGGCATTCGAGGCCAGGTCGACATAGTTTTGCGGGGTGAGTTCGATGACATAGTTGTTGACCTGAGAGGCTTGCCACAGTTCCTCGGGGGTGCCGAAGTTGTGCTCGGTGTAGTCTTCGCACGAAGTGCAGAGCAGGCCGAACAGGCAAAGGCCACAGAGACACGATGTAACGCGGAATATGTTTCTTGTGTTCATATCTGTATCGATTATCAATTGTCAAATGTACTTCTGAGGATTAAAAGTTCAGTTTCAACCTTATCGTGTAGGTGCGGCCAAACTGGTAATAGACATAGACGTTCTCCTCGCTGGCCACTGCCGAGCTGGTGCTGCTGTTATAGGCCTTTCCGATGTACTTGTAGTTGAGCAGGTTGTTGACTACGCCCGAGAGGGTGGCGTCGAAGTACTTGCCCATCTTGAACTTGTAGGATGCATGCAGGTCCACCTGGCTGGCCGAGGGTATCTTCCAGGGGTCCTGAGGACGGGTGGTGGTCCACTCGCCCGAGGTGGAGTTCTGCTTCACGGTGATATTTGAGCCCGAGAGGGAGTAGTAGCTATAGTTGCGACCGTAATAAACCCAGTCGCCGCCAATCTTCAGTTGCTGGCCGTCGTGCAGGCCCAGCACCTCGCCCAGTTTGAAGTCGAGGCTGATGCTGCTGGTGGTCTGTGCCGAGCCGCCGACGCGGATGCCGTCGAGGTCCACGCGGGCCTGGGCATGTTCGGAACTGAAGGGTTCTACGATCTGACCTGCAGCATTCACGGCGTTGCTGCGCTCGTCATAGACATAGCCTTCGCCAATGCCGTCCCACTTCCAGTTACCCAGTGAGAGCATCCCCCTGAGTTCCACCCACTTGGCGGGATAGAAACGGGCCTCCAGTTCCACGCCCATGTGGTTGGCGTTGACGCCGGTCATGTTCATATAGCCAGTCTCCTGGTTGTCCAGGGTCAGGTACTTGGTCATCGACTTGTCCATCCAGCGGGTGAAGTATCCGTTGAGCTTCACGTTGGCCCAGCGGCACTGCCATCCATAGCCCACCTCCAGCGAGACGATTTTCTCGTTCTTGGCATCGTCGTTGAGGTAGTTGCTCTTGGTGTTGTTCATGAAGGCCGAACCGAACTTGGGTGCGCGGCTGATGTAGCCTACGTTAAGGAAGAGGTTGTTGTAGTCATTGACGTTGACGTTGACGCCGCCCTTGATGTTTCCGCCCAGGAAGTTGGCGATGTCGCTCTTGGCCTGCGACTTTTCGTAGTAGAAACGGTCGTAACGCCACATGGTGGTGTTGTTCAGCGCACCGTTGACATAGGCCGAAACGGGACCGTGGTTATATTCTGCCTGTCCGAAGACGCCCTCCTGGACAACATATCCCGAGAAGTCGCGATAGACCTTGTCGCCCACGTAGAGTTTCTTGTACACCCAGTTGGGGTCTTTGGCTGCAGGATTGTTCAGGGGGTTGACAGTGGAGCGGTCCTGGTCGTCCATGAAGTAGCGGCCGCCCAGCAGGTCAGTAATCTGTGTGGAGTGGTCGCCCCTGTACCAGCGGAAATCGATACCGCCATAGATATCCCAGTCGTCGTTGATTTTGTTCTTATATGTGGATATCAGGCCCGTCCAGAGGTGGTCGTTGACGCTCTTGCAGAGTGCCATCAACGAACCCTCGTTGCTATCGGCATTGCGCTGATAGAGGGCATCGTAATCGAAATAGCCGTCAGCTGTGCGGAAGTCGTTCTTCACCAGACCGTTCTGTGCTCCATAGAAGTCGGTGTAAGCTCCGGCTCCGTGCCCCTCGGCGGTGGAACCGTTGCCGCGTCCGATACTCATATAGAGGACGGTGGAGAGCGAACTGTGGTCGTTGATGGTCCAGTCGTGATTCAGACTGAGCTGGGGCTTGTGATATTTGTTGCGAGCCATGTTGTAGGCCTCACCGTGGAAGTAGCCGAAGGTGGGGTTGTACTCATAGTTCTTGTAACCGTATTGCTGGCGCACGCGGGCCCACTCCTGAATGGTGAGCGGCCCGTAGTTGGACGAACTGCTGCGCTGGCCGTGCTCCTGAATGGTGCCAAAGCCGGTGAAAGAGAGGGTGTGACGCTCGTTGAAACGCTTAGCGATGCTGGCAAACCAGGTGTAGCCCGAGTAGTCGGTGCCCTGGACATAGCCGTCGCCCCACTGGCGGGCACCCAGCAGGGTCATGCCCCAGCCCTTCTTCGACATGCCGGTGGAGACGTTGAACGCTATCTTGTTGGCGTGGTTGTTGCCCATTTGGTATGAGACACTTCCACCACGCTTCTGGTCCAGCGTCTTAGTGATGATGTTGATGGTGCCGCCCACACTGGGTGCGCTCACCTTCGATGCGCCAAGTCCGCGCTGGGTCTGCACGATTTTGGCCACGTCGCTGATGCCGGCCCAGTTGCTCCAATAGACGGTTCCATACTCCATATCGTTCATAGGTACGCCGTTGACCATGGTAGCCACATTGGTGTTGTCGAAACCGCGCATGTAGATTTCCGAGTCACCCCAACCGCCACCTTGCTTGTTGGCATGCACGCCAGGGGTGGTCTTCATGATTTCGGGGAACTCCTGTCCGCCCAGTTTCTCCTCAATCTCCTCGATGGTCACGTTGGACAGTGCCACGGGGGTCTTGCGGTCAAAGGCTATGGTGCCGGTGACGGTGACACCCTCGAGCGAGATTTCGTCGGGCGACAATCCCAGCGTGCCCATCTGGCCTGAGCGAGAGACGCTGAAGTTCTGGGTCTTGAAGCCCAGATACGATACACTGATTTCGCGGTGGCGACGGGGATTCTGCAGGGTGAAGTCGCCATCGGCGTTGGTCACCGTTGCAGCCTTGTCGCCCACAATGCGCACCTGTGCGCCCACCAGTGGTTCGCCGTTTTCGGCATCCACCAGTTTGCCTTTGACCACGGTCTGCGCGCTGGCCATTGAAGCCATGCCCACAAGTGCCGCAGCCACAAGCATACGGAATTGTTTTTGCATAGGAGTTTTGTTTTAGGTTATGAGATTATTGTTTTTTCTGACTGCAAAGGTACAATTATTTGGCGGCACATCAAAACAAATTTATTTGTTTTTTACGGCAAAGGCTCTTCGGAGGTAAAAGTTATTTACAGAAAGAAACGCCCCGCCATGTCCAATCCTCCATTAGGGAGGGCCAAAGGCTGGGGAGAAACGCAGTAGGCTATCCTTCAGTCTCACCCCAATGTTTCATACTGGTCTTTAGACCTTTACAGAAATAACCTGACTTAAGTTATAGTCGTAACCTAAATAGGTTATCGCAACAACCTAATATTGTTCTTGCCCGCAAGCTAACATTGTTTCCGACAGTCCTATCAGGGGACGCCCTATTCTGCCTACTGAAAAAACTTTACAAACTCGCCATCCTCATCTTTCCCTCCCCTACAGGGTCTCGTTCGCGCGCCTGCGCTCACGATTATTTAAATGAGGTAGAAGTTAAAAAAGGAAACAAAAACGTTTGTCTTTTTCAAAATAATCGCTATATTTGCCCCCGACGACATGACAAAAACACGCATACGATACCATTAGACATTGCACAAAATAACCTTAATTACTAACCAAAAAACAAAAGTCGTATGAGAAAAATTCTATTCCTTTTGTGCTCGCTGCTGTTCGCAGCAGGAGCTTGGGCAAACGAGATGTCCATCGGCTACGAGACTGGCACGTTCAAGAACTACCAGAACGGCGACCTCACGGATTTCTCAACAGCAAAGTACGCCTATCGGTGGGTATCCACCAGCGACAGCCCTACCCTCATCCTGACCACGGCCATCAAGAACAACATGGTCCTCGACGGCGATTTCCGCATCGCCACGGACGACTATACGCTGTCCGTTGACGGCAGCTATGCCATCACGGGTTACTCGTTCAAGGCATGGTCGGCCGCATCGGCAACCGTGACACCCGACGGGCAGGAAACCATCAGCATCTCGGCCGATGCCGCAGCGCCCACGGAGATCAACGTCACGGGCCTGAAGACTGCCGAGGTGAAGTTCAATGTGGTTGCAGGCAACCCATGGATGTATGTCACCGACTTTGTGGTTACCTACGAGGAGGTGGAGAGAGGCGATGTCACCTACAACATCAAAGACGCGCAAGGCAATGTGCTGGCCACCCAGACAGAGTCGCTGATTGAAGGCAGCGTGGTTTCGTCCTTCCCCGAAAGCATGATACGCGCCTTCACTTCCTACGCCCCCACCGACCCCGTCACCATCGAGGCTGGCAAGAGCGTGGAGTACAATGTCGTTGCCACGTTCGACAATTCGCTGTGGAACCGCGACATCTACCTCTATGCCGGCGAGGATGCCCTCTACGGTGAGAATGGCAACTACGTCATGTATGGAGCACTGGAGGCTGGAAACAGCAACTATGTCTGGCAAATCCAGGGCACCAACCCCTATGACCTGAAACTGGTCCACAGCTCGGGCACCGGACTGGTGTATTATGCCGACTATCAGGTTTATTACCTCAGCACAGGAGGTGCAGAGGTGCAGTTCCTGCCCTCAGCCACTGAAGGCGAATTCATCGTTAAGGACATTACCAACGACAAGTTCCTCTACACCTACAGCAGCTACATCTACGGATTCTCCTCCAAGACTTCGCTCCACGCCGTGGCAGTGCCCATCGAGTCGCTCAGCGAAATCCAGAATCCCTCGTTCGACGTGAATCCCACCTATGGCACAGACGCCACTGACAACCTGGCCACGGCTGCCGATGCCCATCCCGTGAACATCGACGGCTGGACGCAGACCGCAAGCGCTGCTTGGAGCGCATCGGCCAGCTATGCCTTTGGCACCGCCGCCCAGCTCAATGGGGCCAGCGTTCCGGCTGCTCCTGCCGAAGGCTCGGAGAGCACAGGCGCACTGGGTGTGACTGTCGGCTGGGGCGGAACCGTCCTGTATGCACAGACCATCGACATGCCGGCCGGAAACTACAAGCTCAGCTACAAGGCCTACAATGCCGGCACCGCCACACAGTTCCAGTCGAAGGTGGGCATCGTTGCTGGTGACAACAGTTTCCTCTCGGCCAAGAACAGCTTCGCCCTGAACACCTGGGAAGAAGATGTCATCACCTTCACCCTCGCCGAGGATGCTGCCGGCGCCACCTTGCAGGTGGGCGGAACGGCCATCAGCGGCGGAAGCAACAGCAATGGTAAGATATTCTTCGACGACATCACCATCGAGCAAATCACTGATGCCGACATGATTCGGACCGAACTCGAGAATGCCCTGGCCGAGGCCCAGAAGACCATTGACGCCAAGGCTGGCGTTGGCGAAGGGCTGTTCATGATTCCCACCGAGGATTACGACACATTCGTTGCTGCCGTGGCCGAAGCTCAGGCCGTGGCCGACAACGCCGAAGCCTCAGCCGAGGAACTCAAGGCTGCCAAGGAGGCTCTCGACGCTGCCACTGCAACCTATGCCGCCGTCGAGCCCACTCAGCCCGATCCCAATGTGGCCTACTCCTTCCAGCTGAAGGACGGTGGCCTCTACATGGCCCTGAATGCCGAGGAGGACAATGTTTGGCTTGAAGAGGATCCCCAGGCATTCTACTGGACTCCCGCTGCCGAGGGTGGCTACTATCTGACTAACGAAAACGGCTACGTTGGCCACAAGGTTGGCACCAACCCCAAAGATACCTGGACCATGTCGGCCGCTGAGGAGAACAAGATTGTCCTGACCGCTACTCCCGTTGTGGTTGACGGTGTCGTTTACTACACCATCGACTGCCAATATGGTTCCATCGGCCTCGACGACACCGGACTACAAAGCAAGTGCTGGTGCGACAAAAGCTACGCCAAGACTGGCGACAAGGCCCTTTGGACCATTGCCGAGGTTAAGGTTGCCAAGGAGTTCAAATACTCCGTTGACTCCTATGTCGGAGCCTTCTACGAGGGCCTGCCCATCGAGGTTGAGCTTGAGGAAATCATGAACGCCATCGGCGCCACCTCCACCGACCAGATTGCCA
>DGUV01000099.1 GCA_002395775.1 Prevotellaceae bacterium UBA4301 | reverse complement strand
GCACTAAGGTAAGTGAAATATCTGAAATGACAAAATCCTGGGCCGCTCGGCTTTGCCGCTTCGCGCGTCGAAGAACTTTTTGTTGCTCAGGAACTTATAAAAGCTATTAAACTAAAGTGCAGCGGAATCTAGGATTAGATTTATTTGTTGGTTTTGAATATTTTTACTAACTTTGCAACGATACTAATTTTGTGAGACTTATCACAACAAGGCTATAAGCCGAAGTATTAGCTTCGCGATTTTATCGTGGGGCTTTTTATTTATTGCAAAGTTATGAAAAAAGTATGTTATTCACAAAAAAAATAAGTATAAATGGATAAATTACCCCAATGATTATTCCGTTGTGAAAACATTAGGTTTGACCCTCGTCCTTTAACGGGGGCCTTTTTTAATATAATAATGTAAGGCTATGTTCCAACAAATAGAACTGACATTGCGCCCAAGGGGCGGGGATTTCATCTGGTGACGGACAGTCTTACGCTCATTCTTCTTTGTTAATTTTCCAATGTCCAGTCTTATTGCTTCCAACTCGAATGATAGCACCCTCTTTTTTCAACTCTCCAAGGCGACGTTTTACTGTCGCTTCAGAAGTTCCTACGATAGCAGCGTATTCTGAATAGTTGAGAGTTCCATCCTGTAAAACGGCTTGATAGAGCCGCTCTTTTATCGGGTCAGCAAATGATTTTATCGGGTCATCCTCTTGTGATTTCTTATAGGCTTCTATCTCCTTGCTGATGTTTCGGATGTGTTCTTCCATCATAAACTTGCGGAAGGGCTCAAGCGAATCCTGTTCCCGGGAGTCAACCAATGCCTGGATATATTCGGCCTTATCCTCTTTGACGGTTTTCACGGGTATTAGTCCAAACTCGTATTGCAGATGGTTCATTATGAGACGAGACATGCGTCCGTTGCCATCTAATAAAATGCTATATTAAATTTTCCATTTTCTTCACTTTTTTGCATACTTTTCCAGATATTCATTTTTTGTTGTATCTTTGCAATATAATATAATAATGTAAGGCTATGTTCCAACAAATAGAACTGACATTGCGCCCAAGAGGGCGGGGATTTCATCTGGTGACGGAGGAGATAGTGAGGCAGTTGCCCAGGTTGCCGAGGACGGGACTGGCGAACTTCTTCACGAAGCACACGAGCTGCGGACTGACAATCAACGAGAACTATGACCCGGATGTGCGCGACGACATGGAGACGATATTCAACCACATGGTGCCGGAGGGCAGGGCGGAATATCGGCATACACTGGAGGGAAGGGACGACATGCCGGCACATGCCAAGTCGGCACTGACGGGCGTGAGCCTCACCATACCCATCACCGACGGACGGCTGGCACTGGGCACTTGGCAGGGTATCTACTTGTGTGAGTTTCGCAACCAGGGCGGACCGCGCAGACTGACGGTGACAATTATGGGTGAGTAAAGTTTGTCGTTGTCAGGTTTTTTGCGTATTTTTGTTGCCGATATGGATACTGCTGATTTCATTCTTCGCACACTGGTGGCTGCGCTGCTGGGGGGCGTGATTGGTCTGGAACGCGGGCTGAGAGCCAAGGAGGCGGGTTTCCGAACTCACTTTCTGGTGGCGCTGGGGGCTGCGCTGTTCATGATTCTTTCGGCTCACGGATTTGACGATGTGAGCCTTACGGGCAACACGCGGCTGGACGTGTCGCGCATAGCGGCCCAGGTGGTGTCGGGCATCGGTTTCATTGGTGCGGGCACCATCATCTTCCAAAGGCAGGCGGTGCATGGGCTGACCACGGCGGCTGGCCTGTGGGTGACGGCGGCCATTGGCATGGCGGCTGGCGCGGGCATGTTCGTGATTGCGGCTTTTGCCACGCTGCTGGTGCTGGTGGGGCTGGAGGTGCTGAATGGCCTGTTTCCTCAGGTGGGGCACCACAACCTGACGCTGACCGCAGTGGCCGAGAACGAGGAGGCCGTGAGGACGCTGACCGACAGACTGAAGGCTGACGGCGTGGCTATTGTGACCTATACGCTCGGCAAGGACGAAGAGGGACGACTGACAGTGAGAATGGAAGTGAAGCCTGCCCGAAGTGGCTATGCCGACAAGCTGTTCCGGATGACGGAGGAGCTGGATGGCGTGACGCTGAGGGAGATAGACTGACGAAATGACGGAAAAGATATGAAGAAAAGAATAATGGACCTGTGCGTGACCCACAGCGAGAGGGTGGGGGCGCAGTGTGTGTGGCTGAAGGCAAGGCCCACTGAGGGAAGTTTGCCTGCCTGCTTGCCTGGACAGTTTGCCCAGTTGAGGGCGGACACCCCGGGTGTGTTGCTGCGGCGACCCATCAGCATCCACGATGTGTGCGGCGACGAGATTTCGTTCCTGGTGCAGATGGTGGGCGAGGGGACCCGTTGGCTCGGACAGCTTGGCGTGGGCGATGTGGTGAATGCCGTGTTGCCGCTGGGCAATGGTTTCAGTCTGATGCCTGAGGACACTCCGCTGCTTGTGGGCGGCGGTGTGGGCGTGGCTCCATTGCTGTACCTGGGTCGCGCGCTGAGGGAGAAGGGTGTGAAACCTACCTTCCTGCTTGGGGCGCGGACGAAGGACTTGCTGCTGAGGCTGGATGCCTTCCGTGAGGTGGGCGACGTGCTGGTGGCTACTGAGGACGGTAGCGAGGGCGAGCGCGGATTTGTGACGCAGCACAGTGTCTTTTCTCAGCTTTCGGCATCCGCGACGAATGGTTGCTCGCGCATCTACACTTGCGGTCCTGCGCCCATGATGAAGGCCGTGACCAAGCTGGCCAAGGAGTGTGGCGTGGCTTGTGAGGTGTCGCTGGAGAACAGGATGGCCTGCGGAGTGGGTGCCTGTCTGTGTTGTGTGACTGAGACGAACGATGGGCACAACCGTTGTGTGTGCACCGAGGGCCCAGTGTTTGATGCTGAAGTGCTGAGATGGTGATTGTTACGCGCCAAGGCGCGGGGTGGTAAAGGGTTAACGGGTTAAAAGGTTAACGGGTTAATGGGTTAACGGGTTAATGGGTTAACGGGTTAAATGGCTAAATAATAAATAAGATGTTGGACTTAGCTGTAAAGATAGGCGCACTGGAGTTGCGCAACCCTGTGATGACGGCCAGCGGCACGTTTGGCTACGGGCTGGAGTTTCAGGATTTTGTGGATCTTGGTGAGTTGGGAGGAATCGTGGTGAAGGGCACCACGCTGAAACCGCGCGAGGGCAATCCCTATCCGCGCATGGCGGAGACGGCCAGCGGCATGCTTAACTGCGTGGGACTGCAGAACAAGGGGGTGGACTACTTTTGTGAACACATCTACCCACAGGTGAAGGACTTGCCTACGAACGTCATCGTGAACGTGAGCGGAAGCACCATCGACGACTATGCCGAGACGGCCCGACGCATTGGCGAACTGGAGGCGATTCCGGCCATAGAGCTGAACATTTCGTGCCCCAATGTCAAACAGGGGGGCATGGCCTTTGGCGTGACGGCTGCGGGAGCGGCGAGCGTGGTGAAGGCTGTGAGGAAAGCATACGGAAAAACGCTGATTGTGAAACTCTCGCCCAACGTGACGGACATTGCCGAGATTGCCCGGGCCGTGGAGGACGAGGGGGCTGACAGCGTTTCGCTCATCAACACACTGATGGGCATGGCCATTGATGCCGAACGCCGCCGGAAGGTGCTCTCCATCGGTACTGGCGGATTGTCGGGCCCGGCTGTGAAACCTGTTGCACTGAGGATGGTGTATCAGGTGGCTCAGGCGGTGAAGATTCCGGTCATCGGACTGGGAGGCATCATGACGGCAACGGACGCCGTGGAGTTCCTGCTGGCTGGCGCCACAGCGGTGGAGGTGGGCACGGCCAACTTCATCGACCCTGCCGTGACGACAAAAATAGTGCGAGGCATTGGTGAATACCTCGCACGTCATGGTTTCTCTTCTGTCAGGGAGATTATCGGAGTGGTCTGAGAATTCAGCTTAGAATGGCCTCGGCCAGAGCCTCGAGCTGGGGCAGGTCGGAGGTTTTCATACGACTGCGGATGGTGACAATGGGTTCCACTATCTCGCAGTCTTTCATTTGTCCAATCATTTCCTTCATGACCTTGCCTGCCGAGGGTGCCCATGAGCCATTCTCGACCAGGGCGAAGCGGCGGCGCTGGTAGTTCTTGATTTGCAGGTGATGGAGGAAATCGTGCATCGGGGGGAAGAGTCCGGCATCGTAGGAGGCTGCCAGAAGCACGAGCCGACCATAGCGGAAAGCGTCCTCGATGGCTTCGGCCTGGTCGTCGCGGGTGAGGTCGGCAACGGCCACTTTGGGGCAGCCTTTGGACTTGAGCAGTTCCACCATCTTCAGGGCAGCCTCGCGTGTGCCGCCATGAATGCTGGCATAGGCCACGAAGACGCCTTCGGTCTCGACATCGTAGCGACTCCAGATGTCATAGAGACGAATGGCCTCGGCCAGGTCCTGACCTTGCAGGATGGGGCCGTGGAGGGGGGCAATGGTGAGGATGTCGAGGTTGGAGGCTTTCTTGAGCACATTCTGCACCTGCATGCCATACTTGCCGCAGATGTTGAAATAGTAGCGACGAGCCTCGCATGCCCAGTCGGCAAGGGTGCCGTCGGGATGGCGTTCCTCATGGCAGAGGGCGCCGAACTTGCCAAATCCGTCGGCAGCAAAGAGCACCTTCTCGGTCTGCTCATAGCTCATGAGCACCTCGGGCCAGTGGACCATGGGGGCGGCTATGAATTGCAGGGTGTGGCTACCCAGGGAGAGGGTGTCGCCCTCCTTCACGATGAGCAGTCGGCCGGAAAGGTCGGCTTCGGGGAAGAAGTTGGGAAGCATCTTTGCGGCTGCTGCCGAGAGCACCAGCTGCATCTCGGGATAGGTGGCGGCCAGCCAGGCTATGTTGGAGGCGTGGTCGGGCTCCATGTGGTGGACGATGAGGTAGGCGGGCTTGCGGTCTTGCAGGGTTGTCTGCAGGTTTTGCTGCCACTCGTCTTGTTTGCGGTGGTCCACCGTGTCGAGCACGGCCACCTTGTCGTCGAGGATGACATAGCTGTTGTAACTCATGCCTTCGGGAACGTGGTATTGGCTCTCGAAGAGGTCGATGTCGAGGTCATCGACACCGATGTAACGAATCTGATCTGATATATTCATTAAAGATGTATAGTTTTTTGGGGTTTCAAAACTTTGCTATCTCGCATGCGGGAACTTCTGCCACTACGCCTCCCTGACAGACTATGAAGGAGAGGCCATCGTGGAGCCCGCGGTTGAGCAATCTGCGTTGTGCAAGCAGTATGCCCTCGTCGATGCGTTGCTGCATGAGCAGCACGTCAGACTCACTTTTCTGTTTCTTGCTGCTCATCTTTGATTAGGTATTTGGTTTGCAATGTTTCAAATTTTTCTTTGTCCAGGATGGAGGGCTCCTGTCCCTTCAGTCCGCTGGCAATGTGCTGCGTGGGGATGTTGGAGTTGTCGTAGAGTGCCCAGTAGTCAACGATGGGCATGTAGAGGTTGAAGAGGTTTGACAAACCTCCCTCGAAACGACGATAAACCACATCCGTGGGGATGTTGTGGCCGCCCTGGCTCACGCGCTTTGCCACTCGCTGAACGGCCTGTTCGGGAGTGGCCAGGGCAAAGAAGAGCAACGTGACGAAGTAGCCGCGCTTCTGGGCCTGCTGGATGAGCTTGACATAGGAACGGGTGGAAAGGGTGGTCTCGAAGGCAAAGGTCTCGCCTTCCTTCAGCAGATGGATGACGCGCTCAATCATGAGCCGCCCTGCCTGGATGGCCACTCCTTCGGGATGGAAGGGGGAGAGCCCGTGCGCAATTTCATCGGCATTGACAAACTCGCGGCAATCGAGCATCTCTGGCAGGACCGTGAACGACGCCGTGGTCTTGCCTGCGCCGTTGCATCCTGCAATGATGTAGAGGTTAAGTTTCTTGTTTTCAGCCATTGTCAATTCTTTAATAGGTCGGGTCTCAGGCGACGCGTGCGTTCCATGCTTTGTGCCAGTTCCCACTCCTTGATTTTTGCCTCGTGGCCCGAGAGCAGTACGTCGGGTACGCGCCAGCCTTTGTATTCAGCAGGGCGCGTATAGACGGGGGCTGCCAGCAGATTGTCCTGAAATGAATCGCTCAGGGCACTTTGCTCGTCACCGATGGCGCCTGGTATGATGCGCACAATGGCGTCCGCCATCACGGCGGCTGCCAGTTCGCCTCCGGTGAGCACATAGTCGCCAATTGACACTTCCTTGGTGATGAGGTGCTCGCGGATGCGATAGTCCACGCCCTTGTAGTGACCACAAAGGATGATGAGATTCTCGGCCAGGCTCAACTGGTTGGCCATGGGCTGGGAGAACTGTTCGCCGTCGGGCGTGGTGAAGATGACCTCGTCATAGTGGCGCTGGGAAGTGAGTTTCGAGATGCAGCGGTCGATGGGTTCGCATTGCATCACCATGCCGGCGAAACCACCGAAGGGGTAGTCGTCCACGCGGCGCCATTTGTTGGTAGAGTAGTCGCGCAGGTTGTGGAGGTGGATTTCCACAAAGCCTTTCTTCTGTGCCCGTCCCAGGATGCTTTCGTTGAGGAATCCTTCGAGGAGTTCGGGCAAAACGGTGATGATGTCTATTCGCATGCAAACGGTTTTTCGGCTGCAAATATACGAATAATTATTGATATAACAAAAAAAGAGGAACCAGAGTGCAAGCAAGCTTGACTCTGGTTCTTCCCTTTATTGTGTGTGACTCCTGCGGGATTCAAACCCACAACCTTCTGATCCGTAGTCAGATGCTCTATTCAGTTGAGCTAAGGAGCCATCCACCTTTTGTGGTTTGCGAGTGCAAAGGTACAAAATAATTGCGAATTACAAGCAGTAATCGTGAAAATTATTTTATAAACTCAACGCTGCGCTTGACGAAACGGGTGAGGGCTTCGCCACGGAGCATGCCGTTCTGCAGAAGAGCAAGATCGATGAGCTGGTGCACCCGTTCGCTTTGCTTGCCATATTCGGCGAGAATGGCATTCTTCTGGTCGCGCTGGGCCTGAATGTCTTCGCCACACTTCTTGAGGTCCTCGCGCTCGGCATCGGTAATTTCGTCGGCCTTCTTCTTGTCCTGTTCCTGACGAAGTACGGCCTGACGGGCAGAGAGACCCTTGATTTCGGCCTCGATGGGACGCAGCTTTTCTTGTGTCTCGCTCTCGCTGTCCTCAAGGACATTCTTGATGAGGGGAGCGTCGGTGTTGAGGACGAGGGTCATCATGTCGGGCATATCGCCGTAGAAGTTCATGCCGGGTTGCAGGCGTGACATCTCCTTCATGCGTCGCATGTATTCGCTCTGCGTGAGCATCACGGGCAACTGGTCTTCGCCCAGGGCTTGTGTCTCGACGTGGAAGTCCAGTTTCTCGGTTCTGGGCATCTGGCTGTTGAAGATGCTGCAAAGGCGGTCGGAACGTTCGGCTTCAAGCAGGTCGCGCTTTGTCTCTTCCTTCTGGATGAGGCGGTCGATGACATCGGCATCCACTCGCGTGAAGGTGGCCTTCTCCAGTTTGCGCTCGAGCATGGAGATGAGGGGCGTGTCGAGCTGGCCGTCCATGAGCAGCACGTTGTAGCCCTTGTCCTTGGCTGCCTGAATGTAGGTGTACTGGCTTTCAGGGTCTTGGGCGTAGAGATAGATGAGTTGTCCGTCCTTGTTGGTCTGGTTGTCCTTGATGAGTGTCTGATACTCGTCCAGCGTGTAGTGCTTGCCTTCCACATCCTTCAGCAAGGCATAGGACTTGGCTTTGTCGTAGAAATCGTCCTGCGAAAGCATGCCGTAGTGGATGAAGAGTTTGATGTCGTCCCACTTCTTCTCGAAGTCGGGGCGGTCCTGCTTGAAGATGCTCTGCAGGCGGTCGCTCACCTTCTTGGTGATGTAGCCCGAAATCTTTTTCACGTTCTGGTCGCTCTGCAGGTAACTGCGGCTGACGTTCAGGGGAATGTCGGGCGAGTCGATGACACCGTGCAGCAGCATGAGGAACTCGGGGACGATGCCCTCCACATTGTCGGTGACGAAGACCTGGTTGCAGTAGA
>DGUV01000058.1 GCA_002395775.1 Prevotellaceae bacterium UBA4301 | reverse complement strand
ACAAAAAGCAACCGAAATGAAATAATATAATTTGGTAGAGAACTAAAAAACAGAATTTTTAGAACCTACCTTATGTCTTGTTGCGGAATTCTGAAGGTGTCATACCGTACTCTGCCTTGAAATTCATGGTGAAACTCTTGACTGTCGTGAAGCCTACAGCGTAGGCTATTTCTGTCACTTGCATCTGGGAGCTTTCCAGCAGGGCCTTTCCGCGCTTGATACGGATGGTGCGTATAAACTCGGCAGGGCCTTGGCCAGTGATGGCCATCAGTTTCTTGTAGAGTGTGGTGCGCGACATGCCTACCTCCGTCGCCATCGTTTCGACTGAGAATTCGGAATCGGCGATGTTTTTCTCAACCAAGGCAATGGCTTTCTTGATAAACTGCTCGTCGAGTGGAGTGATGGTCATTTCGCTTGGTTCTATATTCATTTTCTGACGGAACTGGCGATGGTTGTTCTGTTCCCAATCTATGAATTTCTTCACACGAAGACGCAGTATCTCCACGTTGAAGGGTTTGGTGATATAGTCATCAGCACCCAGCTGCAGACCTTCAATGCGACTGACATCAGTGGTGCGTGCCGTCAGCAGAATGACGGGAATGTGAGATAGGTTGATGTCGGTTTTCACCCTTTGGCATAGCTCAAAACCGTCCATGCCAGGCATCATCACATCGCTGATCATCAAGTCGATTTGCTCATGCTCCAACAGCTTGAGTGCTGCAACTCCATCGGTGGCTGTATGCACGTGGTAACTTTCTTTCATGCAGGCACTGACAAACGACAGCATATCCTGATTGTCGTCAACCACGAGAATGGTCTTGCGATTGTCTTCCTTAGGGATTTCATCCGTCGGCATGGCTTTTTCTTCTAAGAGCAGAACAGCCTGAGCACCTGATGCTCTAATTGGCAGTGTGATGGTGAAGACGCTGCCTACTGGTTTGTTGTCGGTGATGTTGATGGTTCCATGATGGAGCTTTACGTAGTCGCTCGCAATGTGAAGTCCTATGCCACTGCCCGTCTGGAAGCTGTCGTTGGATGCAGACTGATAGAATCTCTTGAACACGTTGGGTTTGTCGCTGTCAGGAATGCCCTTGCCTGTATCCGCAACTGCAATGGTCGCACTGTCCTGCCCACCGCTGAAAGACAATGATATGCTTCCTCCCACAGGAGTGAATTTCAGGGCGTTCGAGAAGAGGTTATATACCACCTTGTTCATTTTCTCGCGGTCGTAATCCATCACAAAACAGTCAACGTTGTGGTTGAAGGCGAGGTGGATGCCGCGTTCTTCGGCATAGTCACTGAAGGACACCAGTATACTGTTGAGATGGTCAACCATGTCGCCACTCTGCAAATTCAGTGTTTCGCCACCAGCATCCAGGCGGCGGAAGTCGAGCAGAGCGCTCACCTCGCTCAGCAGCAGTTGTGCGTTCTTTCCAATACGCTTCAGCACAGTCAGCAGATTATCGGGCGTACTCCCCTTCTCCATCTTCTTGATCATCTGCTCCAGAGGCGAGATGATGAGCGTGAGCGGAGTGCGCAAGTCGTGGCTGATGTTGGTAAAGAACTGCAGCTTCATCTCGGTAATCTGCTCCCTCTTCTGTCGTTCCATCAGCTGCCTCTGACGTTCTGTGCGCTCCCTCTGCCGTTTCCGCATCATCTGCCAAAGGAGGAATGCTACCATGATAAGAATTAGCAAATAAACCATGTACATAGGTAGTGTGCGATAGAACGGCGGTGCCACACTGATGTGCAATTCGCGAGGCGAGCTCATCGTGCCATCTTCTCGGCAAACACATAGTTGAAGGGTGTAGTCGCCAGGCGACAAAGCGTAGAACGACACTTCGTTTTTATCCGTCACGACCCAGTCGCTCATCTGCCCTTTCAGTCGGTAGGCATAGCGAATGCGTTGCACGTTCTCCAGACTTCCCGAGAAGAACCTTACGCTCAGGTAGGCATCGTCATGATGGAGCCTGACGGCACTTGTCAGCTCGTTGAGCAGACTGTCACCTATGGAAATCCCGCTAATCATCACGTTGTGTTCCTCCCGCTTCGTTGCTATCAAACGACGTGGATTGATGCTCATGTATCCTTCTGTTCCTCCCATGAGTATCTCGCCTTGAGGGGAACAGACCATGGCATCGCCATTGAAATAGAACTGGGGCATACCCACGTGGGGCAGGAAGTTGCGCCTGATGAGTTCCATGCCGTCGGACTTGCGTTTTGGAAGAATGGACACCACATTCCCGTTTGTGGTACAGAGCCAATAGCATCCATCGTGGTCGAGAGCCATGCCCTTGATGACATCGTCAGTATGACGAATGTAGTAAAGCGTATCCCGCTTTGTATCGAAAATCGTGATGCCATCAGGATGCGCCAATAGCATCACTCCCTTCTGTCTGTCAGCATTCAGGTCTATGATCATCTGGTTCATCCATTGCCGAGTGCCACGACGGTTACCAAAAGCCACACGATAGTCGCCGCTCTTCAGATTGAAAACCCACAAGCCATAGACGGAGCCCACATACATGGTGTTGGCACCATCGAAGCGGATGGCGTTTCCACGAATATCATCACCTTCGCGCGTGGTGACGACACGAAAGCTTTCATCCTTCGGATTGAAAACAACCGTCTTGCCGATGGGCGACGATGTCCAGACGTTGCCCTCGGTGTCCTTGGCAAGTGTCCACACCGTTTCCGAGGGGAATGTGCCGTTGTCTGAGGCATACCGCTTCCACCGTCGCGCGTCAGTCATGTGGTAGAGTCCCTGATTGTAGGTTCCAACCCACATACCGCCCTCGCCGTCGCTGATCAGAGCCATCACTGTGATATTCGGCAAATCCGTCTTCACGATACTGCCGTCAGGCTTCTCCATGTAGATGCCGTCGCCGTCAGTGCCCATCCACAGTTGTCCGTGCGCATCGTATGCCATGGCGAGAACATCACCACACTGCAGCGCATGCGCATTCATAATATGATATGCATCGCTCGTGTAGGACAGTCCGCTCTTCAAATGTCCCACCCACACGGTCCCGTCGCGGTCGGTGGTCAGGCAGGTGGCATTGTCCGACGCCAGCGAGAGCAGCTTCTCCCGTTGGTGTCGCATGGAAGTGATGACACCCGTTCTCTTGTTATAGACAAACACGCCCCGATGGTCGGTGGCTATCCAGATGTTGCCACGCCCGTCGTCCATCATGTCCCTGATGGCATTATTTTCCGAATCCCCCGTGCTCTGCGGCAGGTTCACCATCTCTCTCACGCATCGTCCTCCTACGATGTATCGGCACACATGCTCTTCGCGCGTACTATACACCCATAGCGTGCCGTCGGCATCAGCCAGAAGGCTATGCTCACCCATTGAGTGCTGCATGGATTCGGGCAGTTCCTCACGCTGTAGTTCTCCCGTGCTGCTATTGAAATGCCACACAGCATGTTTCGCACTGATGTAGAGACCGTCGGGCACCTCCGCCACCACGTCGGCAGTCTTTCCTGGCATGGGAAGCCGCATCTCCCAAGTCTTCAAATCCCCCGTGTGGCAGTCATAGCGGTTGGCAGCCGCTTCGGTCAACACCCACAGCGTCCCTTTCCTGCCCACCTTCACCTTGTAGTTGCCTTTGCACCCTATGCCCAAACCGTTCAGCAGTTCGGTGGCAGTGGCACTGAAACGCGCCGTATGGGTATCGTAGAGAAAGTAGCTGCCGCTTTCGCATTCCATCCAGATGCGTCCGTCGGCATCCTCCTCCATCGAGGTGACAGGGTTGTTGAACAGCTCGTGCAGCTGATCGTCATCCGTTTCAGGAAAACGTATTCTCACCTCATGCCCATCGTAGCGGTTCACCCCCTGCGCGGTGCCCACCCAGAGATAGCCGTGGCTGTCCGTCAGCAGACTCGTCACGGAGTTGCTGCGCAGACCGTCGCGAATGCCCAGCGTTCGGAATGCAGAACGGATAAGGAATGGGTGTTGTCCCTCCTGTTGTGAGTGGGGAGCTGCACCCACGGATAATGGAACGATGCAAAGCATCAAAAGGATGAAAACGTTTCTCACTCTACTTGCATTTAAGCGTCAAGACATGGGAACCAGTCGGGTTGGAGGATTCCACGTCTTGGCGCTTCAAAGATAGTGATTTTTTTCGTGGAAGGACTTCTTATTTCACATATTTTTTCCCATTTCTGATATAGATGCCACGAACTGCTGGTCTTTTCACCTGCATGCCCATCAAATTGTAAATGGCGTCGGCAGTATCTGAACGTGTCGTGGTCTCGTGGATGCCCGTGGCATCGATGCTGACGCAATAGAGTCGGAAATTGTCGAGCTTGTAGCGACCCGTGCAGTCCCACCAGTTATCCTCGTAGCTTCGGTTCATTGCCAGCTTGTTGTTGTCGGTGCGGACTCCCAATTCCAACACTTCGCCACTGCCAATCGTCACCTCTACGGTCAGCGTGGATAGATTGCCCATATCGCCCGAGGCACCTGTCTCGTTGGTATTCACTTCCTCATATCCTGCGAAGGTTCTCGACTTCTCCTCTGGGTGCAAGCGGTCGAGTTCGGAGGCGATGTAGTATTCCTCCTTGCCATAGTACTGGGCGTTGTCGTTCACCAGCAGTCGCTGACCTGTGAGTCGTGAGCAGCCTCCGTCGTAGGTGACATTCATGTCAACGGTCACCTTGTATGTTCCTGCAGGGAGTCCACTGACTCGCTGGTAGAGGTAGGCATCGGGAACGGGTGCGGAAAGCAGACAGTAGGAATGGCTGCCGTCGGTGGCATAGTCGTTGTCCTCGATGGCTGTCCAGCTGTTGATGCCTGCATCTGCCAGTTCCTGAGCACTGTGGCATTCCTTGCCCTCCACCCGCATCGTCCATCCGTATGGCACCGTGTGGGCGGCGTTGCCTACCGACACGTCGTTGCCGTAGGTGTTCTCGAAACTTGGGTTCACCAAGAGGCTGGTGATGTCGTCGCCTGCCTTGATGTCGCTGCCAATCTTGGCTTCAGCCATCAGCGCTTCGAACTGTTGAATGACGCTCCCTATGGCATCCGTCTGGAGGGATGGATAGTCCGACTGGTAGTCTGCCCATGTGGTGTCGTAGAGAGTCTTCAGTTGCTGTCCTGCATCAGTTGCTGCGGCATCGGGGTTGGCAAGCGTTTCTTGAGCAAGCGCAAGGACATCGGCGAGACGTGCATACTGCTTGATGCTCACGGCTGCCTGTTCCATCAGAGCCAAGATGGTGTTGGTGGCATCGGACACGTCGTCGAACTTGGCATGACGGTCGGCAAGCAGTGCTTCGCCTACGGTCGTCGCCTCCTCCATGGCTTGGCGAATGCCTCCTTCCATCTTCTGCTGCAGTTGCTCGTCGGCTTGCGAAATGGCATTTCTCAGGTTGTTGATTGCCTCTTCCATGTCAACTCCCACATAATAGAGGCGAAGGTTCCTGAAACAATTCCAGAAGCCGTTGGAGGAGCAGTCGAACTCCACTCTTAGTGTGTGGTCGGTCACGGTGGCTTCAACCACATTGTTATATAGACCCAACTCGAAGAACTTCATAGCCACATTGGCATCGTTGGGAACGTAGTAGCTGCTTGCCTGGTAGCCTTCCTGAATGTCGGTCTTTCCGCAGGCGAACACATTGTGGATGGTGACTTCGCCATCGTTCAGTCGGAGCTTCGAGCTCACCTTATAGGTAGGGCTGCCATCGCCTTCGTTCCAGTCGCTCTCTGCCTGTGACCAGTCCCACGAGCACCACTGGAATCCCTGCACTTCGAGTCGGTAGTTGCCATTAGGCACATTCTCCACCACCTGTTCTGCCTTCCAGTCGCACCACCAGCGTTCGAGAATCTGCTTGCCGGTGTCGATGCTGAAGTCGTTGAGTGTGGCTTTCCAACCTCCCACTCCATCGAAATGGCCGTTGACGAGCAGGTCGGTGACATCGGCTCCAGCGGAAATGACGGAATTCTTAGCCTTTTCGTTCAGTTCGGCAAGCGTTGCCATGATTTCCTCTATTTGGCTGTTATCGAAGGCATGGCTGTCAATCTTGTCCTCAAGTTCGTTGTCGTCGATATAGTCGGCGAGGTTGAACATCTCCTCCGACTCACCACGCAGCAGTGTTTTCATGGCTTCCTTCAATAAAGCAGCGAGAGCGATGTGGCCTTCCTTGTTTTTAACAGCAGTTTCATAGTCTGTCAAGAAGGCGGTGAAATGTGCCTCCAATGCTTCCGTGCTGCCATTGGTCAGCAGTTCGTTAGCTCGGCTGATGTCTGCCATGAGTTGCTCGATATAAGTACTGTTGATGGATGCCTCATCGATGAGACTCTGGCTATTGGCTATGAGGTCGGCTATACGCTCAGTAACAGGCTTGTCACCAAGATAGTCCAACTTGAAGTCGAAGATGACACACTGACCCACATTTGTCCCCTCGAACATGATGCCCACTTCTGCCTCACCGCTACGGGTCTCGAAGATGACCTCAGCCAGTCCGCGCCACCAACCCGTATCGGGCAGCGGCTCGCGAAAGAGCTTGTCACCCACCTTGGCATAGATGTAGGCTCCCTTGACAGGGTCTCCCTCTTCGCCAGTATGGCGAATCCAGATGCCGTAATTGCTGAACTTGTACTTACCTTCAGGCAGGTTGACCAGCTGCTGGTAAATGCTGTTGTCTCCAAAGGCTCCACCCGACCATGAGCCAAGCACCTTGTTGTCGTCGTAGAATCCTTGTGGATCGGACTCACCCATACCGCAGAAACTGGCAGGCACCATCGTCCAACCTGGAACGTCGTGTCCGTCACTCACCCAGTTCTCCGTGAGGTCTGGGTTGCGAAGGTATTTCCATGTCACATCAACAGGCTTCTCCTCCGAAGCGTTCTTCATGCGAATATCGAAGAGCACCTCCTCGACACTGGCGATGGCAGCATCATATTCCGACTTGCCCGCCGTGGAACTGTTATAGACAGACAAAAGTGCAGCGACATCGTACCCACCCTCCTGCAGCTCTGTCATGACACGGTGCAACGCCATCTTGCTGAGGAATGCATCGTAGTCGGCCTCGGCAACAATGTTCCAGTCGATGGCTCCTTCGTCAGCCTTTAATAAAGGTTTCAGTGTCCAACTCTCGAACGAAAGTCCCATCCACATGTCGGGATATAGTTCCCAGCTGAAGTCGGCATCGGCTTTCGATGGACGGATGCGATAGGTGCCTGCGGGCTGCCGTTCTACGTACCACACTGTGTTCATGTCACTGGCTATGCCATCGCAGCCAATGAAATCAAGATCGGCATACAGATAGCCATTAGCAGATTGCAGCGTCCATTCGTTGGCGGAAGCTGTGAAGAGGATGGGCGAACCGCCTGCATTCATCGTGGCATGGATGTCAGTGATTCCGAAGAACTGCTCGGCGTAAGCACTGTAAAGATAGTAACTATTCCCGCTAACGGGTGTAGATTCTGGGGGAACGGGCTTCTCCCAGTTTGCAGCACTGCTGTTCATCATAGCTGATAGGAGCACAGCTGCCAGGCAAAAGAATTTAGTTTTTTTCATATCATTACATTTTAATAGTTGATATTTGCGTACAAAAATAAGGTATTTCTCTAACAATCAAGCGGCATCATGTTTCAGATAGGAGAAAAAATGTTTCATCATCGAAAAAAACTGCTGGAATGAACATATTTTCCTGCTTATGAAACATCGTTTCCCTTCTTCTCTCTGAAAAAGTTGTATCTTTGCAAAAAACAATGTGCAATATGAAAACAAGTAATCTCACTTGCTTTGGCTTCCCTCCCCCTCGGGGGAGCCGGTGGGGGGCTTTTCTCATCACCGCCTTGATTGTTGCTACACAGCTATATGCACAGACTCCTGCGCCTTGTGGACCAGTACCCAACGAGAATCAGCTTCGTTGGCAGGACATGGAGATGTACGCCTTCATCCACTACTCCTTGAACACCTATACCGACGAGGAATGGGGCTTTGGCAACGAGGACCTGAAGCTGTTCAACCCGTCGGACCTCGACTGCCGCCAGTGGGCACGCGTCTGCAAGCAGGCAGGCATGAAGGGCATCATCTTCACTGCCAAGCACCACTGTGGCTTCTGCATGTGGCCGAGTGCCTATACCGAGTACTCCGTGAAGAACACGCCTTGGAAGAACGGCAAGGGTGACGTGGTGCGGGAACTGGCAGATGCCTGCCGGAAAGAGGGACTGGAGTTTGCGGTCTATCTATCGCCATGGGACAGAAACCATGCGGAGTACGGTCGTCCGGAATACATCACTTATTTCCGCAACCAACTGCGTGAGCTGCTGACCAACTACGGAGAGGTATTCGAAGTGTGGTTTGATGGTGCCAATGGTGGCGACGGATGGTATGGCGGAGCCAACGAAACGCGGAAGATTGACCGCACTACCTACTACCAATGGCCAGAGACGTACAGGATGATTCGCCAACTACAGCCTAAGTGTCTCATCTGGAACGACGGCAGCGACCGAGGCGACCTGCGCTGGGTAGGCACCGAGGCTGGCAACGTGGGTGAGACCAACTGGA
>DGUV01000050.1:37449-37604 GCA_002395775.1 Prevotellaceae bacterium UBA4301 | reverse complement strand
TTATTGTTTACTTTCTTTTTAATTCGGTTAGAATCAACCTGTGGGTAGTCCCCCGATTAATAGGAGTCTCACAAGTTTAGATACTAAACAGCGTGTCTCAGTTCTTCGCGCGCGTTATTATTAATAATAGTAAGGTCTTTAAGGACTTTAAGGTC
>DGUV01000050.1:0-37349 GCA_002395775.1 Prevotellaceae bacterium UBA4301 | reverse complement strand
GAACTGGAAGCGACGACGTGCCTTGGGACGTCCGGGCTTCTTGCGCTCTACCTCGCGGCTGTCGCGTGTCATGAAGCCTTCGGCACGGAGTGCCTTCTTGTCCTCGGCGTTGATCTTCACCAGAGCGCGGGCAATGGCCAGGCGCAGAGCCTGAGACTGACCGGTGTAGCCACCGCCGGTGAGATTGGCTTTGATGTCGTACTTTTCAGCGGCATCGAGCAGTGCCAGAGGTTGCTTAACCACGAACTGCAGGATGGAGCTGGGGAAATATTCGGTGAGGTCTCTCTTGTTGATGGTAATCTTGCCCGTACCCTCGGATACATAGATGCGAGCAACGGCGCTCTTACGGCGGCCAAGTGCATTAACTACTTCCATCTGTGTGATTATTTGTAGAGGTTAATATCAATTGTCTTGGGGCTCTGTGCCTCGTGCTTGTGCTCGGGACCCTCGTAGATGTAGAGGTTGTCGAGGAGCTGGGCTGCGAGCTTGTTCTTGGGGAGCATGCCCTTAACTACCTTGCGCAGCAGCTTCTCAGCGCCGTTCTTCTTGGCAAGGATGGCGGCAGGCGTGGCCTTCTTCTGGCCGCCGGGGTAACCGGAGTAGCTCAGATATTCGCGATCGGTCAACTTGCTGCCCGTGAGGACAATCTTTTCCGCATTCACGATGATTACGTTGTCGCCGCAGTCCACATGGGGTGTGAAGTTGGGCTTGTACTTACCTCTCAACAGTTTTGCGACCTTGCTGCACAGGCGACCCAGTACCTGGTCGGTAGCATCTACTACGACCCATTCCTTGGTAGCGGTCACGCGGTTCACGCTTACGGTCTTCTGACTCAGTGTGTCCATTTTTTGTTTTTTAGTTTCTTTTGTTCGTTACTACGTTTTTTGTTCTCTTCTGCGATTCACGAACCACCCGTCCAGGCCAATGGAAACGGACTATTCACACGCAGATGGGTACGCTCAGAGGGGTACCCCTGATAATAATCGGCGTGCAAAGGTACGAAAATTCTTTTAACTGGCAAAACTTTCCTTGTTTTTTTCGCGCATGCATACACGCAAGGGGCAACGAGGAATCACTTCCGGGCCCGATACCGTCCACCGGTAATCTCCTCGATGGTGAGATTGCGATAGACCATGGTGTAGCCTCCGCCCTTGGTGCCGCAGTGCGTCTCCTCCTCATAGAAGAAGCCCAAAGAGCGGTCGCGCTGCTGAATCATGGTGCTGTAGGCCGAAGGCAGTTGGGTGACCTGATAACGACCTGTCCAGTTTGCAGCCAAGGTCTCGGGCGTGGCATAGTCGGAGGGAGAGGAAAGTTCCTTGTACCAGATGCCCACATTGGAACGGCCTGGACCAAAAGGAAGGCTCTGGAGGAGGAGATAGGTCTTGCGCTTGTCGCTCATGCGGCGGACGGGGACAAGCATCACCTCGCCGTTGCACGAATTTTGGTTGGCCTCCACGCCACCGTTGTCCTTGCCGCTGAAGGCAGGCTTCGCCCACGTCCCTTCGCCACGACGGGCATCGGTGAAGGAGAATATGTTGTAGTAGCGACCGCCCCAGGCACGGCTGCTCAGGAGAAGGTTGCCGTCGGGCAGTTCCTCACACTTAGGCTCGTCGCCGCCCGGCACTGGCGAGGCATCGGTGCCGCCCAAGATGCGCCACGAAAGTCCGAAGTCGTCGGAATAGATGACCCAATTGGCATTGCCGCCCTCGTTGCGCGAAACGCCGGCACAATAGAGGCGATAGTACTTCCCCACCCTGACGGTGCGACTCTGGAAGATGCGGCCACTGCCCACGAACCAAGCCTTGATGGGGCCGTACTTGCCTGCGGCCAGGGGTTGGTAGATGGTCTCCTCGCCAATGTATGCAGGCTGACTCCACGTCTTACCGCCGTCCTCGGAATAGAAGCGGGCCATGCCCTGATGGTGCCCAATGGTGCTCTGCCCGAACAAGGGACCGCCCGAACAGGAAATCAGAAGTACACGCTTCGAGGTGCGGTCGGCCACCAAGGCTGCATCGCCATAACCCGCCTCCTGATGGCCAGGCGTGAGGTCGCCGTCGCCCTGCATCACCTGAGGAGAAAGGATGTCGCCCCAGGTGCGACCGTTGTCGGAAGAACGGCGCAGATGGAGGTCGATGCGGCCGGCACCGATGTCGAAACGACAGTGGCGATAGTCGCCGACAGCCAGCAAGTCGCCACCCTTGACCATGGCAATGGCCGGAATGCGGTAGGGAATGGCTTGCTCGCTGGGAGTTGTAAAGATTTGAGACTGAGCCACGCCAGAGAGGCTAACTGCCAAAAACAAGGTGATTAAAAGGGACTTTTTCATGACAATTGGGTTAGTTAGGAATTATTTTGGGGCAAATATAGTAAAAAAATGTAAAAAAACTTTGGTCATCATCTTAATAAAACATAAATTTGCATAGTTTAATACCAACCAAATAACCAATTTTAACAACCACTATGACTAACACAAACAAGAACCGAAGAGGTCTGCGCTGGGCTTTGATGCTCGCCTTACTCTTCGCGAACTCGGTTGTTGCCCTGGCGCAATCAACCGTGACCGGTGTCGTCAAGGACGACCTGGGTGAGCCACTCGCCGGTACGAAAGTACAGGTCAAGGGAACCAAGAACGTTGTCATGACCGATGCCAACGGTAAGTTCTCCATCCGTGCCAACAAGGGCCAGCAGCTGGTGTTCAGCTTCATGGGTTTCACGGAGAAGACTGTGCCCGTTGACGGTAAGCCCATGAACATCATGATGGCCGAGGATGCCAAGACGCTGAACGACGTTGTCGTCATCGGTTATGGTAGCTTGGCCCGCAAGGAGGTTGCCTCCTCCATCACGTCCCTCCGTCCTCAGGACATGGACATCGCCGTTGTCACCAGCCCCGAGCAGATGTTGCAGGGTAAGGTGCCCGGTCTGGTCATCACCAACACCAGTGACCCCAACGGTCAGGCCAGCATCTCACTGCGTGGTGCTTCTTCACTGCGCGAGGGCGCTGCCATGGAGCCTTACTATGTTGTTGACGGTGTTCCCGGCGTAAGCTTGAGCCTTGTTGCTCCCGAAGACATCGAAAGCATCGACGTGCTGCGCGATGCTTCGGCAACCGCCATCTACGGTTCGAAGGCCGCCAACGGTGTCATCATCGTCACCACAAAGAAGGGTTCGAAGTCGGGTCGCACTAATGTCACCTATTCTGGTTTTGTAGCAGCCGACAAAACAATGAAGACCTTGGACATGATGAATGCCAGCCAGTTCAAAGAGGTGGCTAATATAACAGGCGTGGATGTCGTTGGCCTTATTGGTCATGACGCAAATACGAACTGGAGAGACGAAGTGCTGCGCACCTCATTCACCCACAGCCACAACATCAGCATCAACGGTGGCCACAACAAGACCTCCTACAGCGCTAGTCTTAACTACCTGGACAAGGACGGTGTGGTTCGCGGTTCTGACATGAACCACCTGACGGCTCGCACCTTCGTTCAGACCTCAATCCTGAAAGACCATCTGGACATCAGCATCAGCCTGAACGGTAGTGTGAAGAACAATCACCACGGAGAAGAGGTAAGTCCAGGCGCCACCAACACACAGGGCAAGAGCATTCTGAATGCCATGTACTACTATTCGCCGCTTGCACCAGTTGTACTTCCTGACGGCAGCCGTTACTCCAACACGACCATCAGCCAAAACTACAACCCCCTGACAATGATAAGCGAAGACCGCTACAACACGACCGAGAAATTATTGCAGGGAGTAGGCAAACTGACCGCTCACATCATCGAGGGACTGGACTTGAACATGAACTTCAGTTACCAGAACCAGCAGGCCATCTACAACAACTATAATACTACAAAGTCAGAGATTTACTCCTCTCAGACTGGCAATGCAAGCCGTAGCACCATCAGCAATATAGACAAGCAGATGGAAGTCTATGCCAACTACAGCCACCTGTGGAACGACAAGCACAAGCTGGCCCTGATGGCCGGTTACAGCTGGGAGCAGCAAGACCATAATGATGGCTTTGGCCTGAATGTATGGAACTTCTACAACGACCACACCCAGTACTACAACATGGGACTGGGCAACAAGTTTGACCTCTCCAGCATCATCAGCCACCAGATGACTACTTTGCGTATGATTAGCTTCTACGCTCGTGCCAACTACGCTTACGACAATCGTTATATGTTACAGGCCACCATCCGTCGTGACGGTAGCTCAGCCTTCGGTAAGGATAACCGTTGGGGATACTTCCCCTCGGCTTCGTTTGCTTGGCGCATTAGTGAAGAGAAATTCATGAAGGACCAGAACATATTCAATGACCTGAAGTTCCGCATCGGCTATGGTGTCAGTGGTAACTCGCTGGGCTTTGACCCCTATGCAGCCCGTCTGCTTTACGGCTACAATGGTGCCACCTTCCCTTATGGCAATGAGATTTACAAGACCCTTGCTGCCACAGCCAACGACAACCCCGGTCTGAAGTGGGAGCGCACTGGTATGCTGAACCTGGGCATTGATTTTGAAGTCCTGAATGGCCGACTAGGCGGTACCATCGAGTACTACGACAAGCGCACCAAGGACCTCATCCACTGGTACACCGTCAGCACCAACCGCTATCAATACGGCACATTGCCTGCCAATGTCGGTGAAATCTCAAATAAGGGTGTCGAACTGACCATCAACGCCATCCCCGTTCAGGGCCGAGAGTTCCAGTGGAACACCACCTTCACCCTGTCGCACAACAAGAACCGCGTAGAAAAGCTCTCAAATGCAGCTTTCTCGGTTGACTACATTGACCAAGGTTCCATCGACGCAGGTGCCAATGGTACCGTACAGCGCATCATGGAAGGTTGCCCCATCGGTCAGTTCTACACCTACCATTGGGTTGGATATGAGAACGGCCAATCGGTATATACCAACTTCGACTATGACGAAGAGGGTAATCTCTTTGAGAACGGCACCACCAAAAACCCTGGCGATGAAGATCGTATAAAGGCTGGAAGTGCACAGCCGAAGGTTGCCTTCAGTTGGAGCAACACCTTGACGTGGAAGAAGTGGTCGTTGAGTGCATTCTTCCAGGGCGTAGGCGGCAACAAGATATTCAATGGCAAGGAAGCTTTCTACGGCAATGTCGCTCTGGTCAACACGGGTAAGAATGCCACGCTGTCTCTCTACAAACTCGTAACCGAGGATCCCACTCGTGCCGTCGATGTAGCCAGATACAGCACCCTGTCTGACCGTTACATCGAGAAGGGAAGCTACCTGCGTCTGTCAGCCCTGACACTGGGTTACGACTTCGGCCGTATGGGTGACTGGATTCAGAATCTGCGCCTCTACGCAACCATCAACAACGTGTTCACCATCACGGGCTACGACGGAACCGACCCCGAAGTCAGCCTTGGCGGTCTGACTCCTGGTATCGAATGGGCACAAGCCAGTTATCCTCGCACACGTACCTATCTGTTCGGTGTTAACATCAACTTCTAATCCATTAATCTGATTATCGATATGAAAACAAGATATTTATTGTCCGTTGCCCTGCTTGGCCTCATGGCCGGCAGCTGCACTGACCTGGACGTGGATGTAAAATCCTACTATGAGGAGTATCCCGACAACGACATTGCGGTCGAGGCTAAGGCTGCTGATGCATTCTTTGCTTTCCGTGGTGCGTTGGGCCGTCGATTTGACGAAGGCAACTCGATGAACTCCGATGAATATACGGGTGTAAGTTTCGATGGTGACTACCTGAACAGTCGCGACTGCGCCAACTTCTCGCTGCACACCATCGACTACAACAACAGTAAGAACCAGTTGAACGTGTATAACGACATCATGTCGGGTATCACAAAGTGTAACCGTGTAATCACTGAAATTGGTGGTGAAGAAACTCCTGCTGCCGCCCGTCTGCGCGCAGCACGTGCCTTCTACCACTTCCTCTTGATGGACCATTGGGGCGACACTCCCATTCTGAATCATGTTTTGGAAGAGGATGAAGCCATTGACCGTAGCCCGCGTGCAAAAGTTGCCGAATGGATTGAGGAAGAGCTACTTGCCGTCCGCGATAACTGCACTGACGCTGTTGACATGAACAGTTATGGTAAGCCCACTTGCTGGATGGTGGATGCCCTGCTGGCTAAGCTGTACATCAACTGGCCCGTTTACACTAAGGATGTTACGGATGCCGCATGGACATACGGCACAAACGAAAAACTGAAGGACTGCATCGAGGCTTGCAACCGCATCATTGAAAGTGGTAAATTCGCCCTTGCCGGTGGAGATGAGAATCCTGCTCTTGGCAATAAGAGCGACTTTAAGATGAAGTTCTTCTACAACAATGGTCCCCAGATTAAGGACTTCATCTATGCAATGCCCTTCGACGCTGTAACCCAGCAAGGCCTGACCTATGCCCGTTTCCGCACATGGCGTCGCGGTCAGAATGCCAATGGTCTATACAGTATTGAAATGACAAAGTCCGTTGGTGGCAACTTCGCCCTGACTCCCGAGTTTGCAGCATTGTTCAACCTGCCTGGCGACCGTCGTAATGACTGTATCGTAGGTGACGGCAATGCCGAGACCTTCGATGTCTATCAGTATGACGCCAGCACGGGCGACAAGACCAACGTGCGCAACACCTACAAAGGAGAGGACGTAACCTTCACCCGCAGCATCACACTGAAGGAAGGTGCCGAGAGCGCCGACCTGAATACAGGTGCAGACATGAAGGGTTGGTGCCAAGGCTATCGTTCCATCAAGTTCTTCCCCAACATCGACGAATACAACACCTATAACCGTAATCAGTCGAACGACGTGCCCATCTTCCGCTATGCCGACATCTTGCTGATGAAGGCCGAGGCCATTACCCGTGGAGCTACTGACCCCAAGGGTGAGACAGCAGTTAGTCTGTTCAACCAGATTCGCTCGTATGCAGGTGCTCCCACGCTGGCAGCAGCTCCCACGTTGCAGGACATCGAGGACGAGCGCGGACGTGAGTTCCTGGATGAGCACTGGCGTCGTAACGACTTGATTCGCTTCGGTCACTTCGAGCGTCCTTGGGGCTTCAAGGAGCAGTATGGCAGCAACGACCCCAAGATGCGTCTGTGGCCGCTGTCCATCGACGTACTGAACGTGAACACCAACTGGAAACAAAACCCCGGTTACTAAGCTAACCTTATTTACTAACTAAATCCGACGGGAGGCGTGGAGTGCTCAAGAAGTCTCCACGCCTCCTTATTTCAAACTGAAGGATGAAGAGGATTGCCATATTAATTTTTAGTTTTGCATTTTTGTTTTTTCATTTCGCTACCGCCCAGGTGGCGAGTTATGTCGATCCGCGCATAGGAAGCGAAGGACTGGGGCGCACCTTCCCCGGCCCCTGCGTGCCCTTCGGCATGGCCAAACCCGGACCCGACTGCGGAACAGGCCCAAATGCGGGTTGGGCTCCCATGCCCGCCCTGGTGAGCGGATTCTCGCAGACCCATGTCAGCGGAACCGGTGGCGGACCGAAGTATGGCAACATCCTCATTCAACCCGGACTTGTACCCCAGCACCGGAGCAACGAGACCATTCAACTCGGCTATTATGCCACCACCTATCAAGAGACTGGAATTCGGACAGAAATTACTGCTTCACGTCTCTACTCAAGCTATCGTATCACCTTTCCTGATAGCGTTGCTCCTGCTTTCCGTTTTGACCTTACCCACTTCCTTGGTCGCAACCCCGTACCAAAAGCACGAGAAGCACAACAATTCGAGAAGGCCGAAATTTATCGCGTGAACCATAACGCTGTGGCAGGAAGTCAAACCATTAGCGGAGGGTGGAATAACGGTGGTCCTTATACCGTTTACTTCTATGCAGAGTTTAATAGTAGAATTGATGAACTGGCATTCCATCGTGGTCAGTCGATGGACATTCAATGCCAGCGCAACGACGTGGAGATGACGGTCGGCATTTCCTACATCAGTGCCCGGCAGGCCCATGCCAACATCGAACGCAAAGGCTTTGATGCCGTTCGTCAGGCATGTACCGACGAATGGGAGCAACTACTCGGAGCTTTTAATATTCAAGACGATTCTCCGTCTCTTCCCCCATCATGGGGGGATAAGAGGGGGGTCTCTCAGTTCTACACCGCACTGTATCACACCTGCCTGATGCCGACAACCCGCGAGGATGACACCTACGATGACTATTACGCCATCTGGGACACCTATCGCACAAGCACTCCCCTACTCACCCTGCTCGACAAACAACGAGCCACCGACATTGCCCGTTCGCTGCTCACCATCTACCAACGTGACGGATACATGCCCGATGCCCGGAGCGGAAACTCAAACGGCCGTACACAAGGAGGCAGTAATGGAGAAATAGTTATGGCCGATGCACTGGCCAAAGGACTCGATTTAGATTACACCTTAGCCTTAGAAGCGATGCTCAAAGACGCAATGGTTCCACCCAAAGACGACGAAGCCGAAGGACGAGGAGGACTTGAGGAATACAATACTTTAGGCTATATCCCATATGGTATCGCTCGAGCTGGCAACAGGACAGTAGAATACTCTTTCTGCGATTGGGCCATTGCTCAGGTAGCACGCCACCTAAGAAAAGACGATATATATAATAAGTATATGGAACAAAGCCGCCGATGGCAGAATCTGTGGAGAGCCGACTACGAACACGATGGTGCACGTGGCTTCATTATGCCTCGCGACCACCAAGGCCGATGGCTCGACGACTTACCATTCGGACATAGTTTGCTTCAACGATACACCTTCCGCTACACCCCCGACACCAGCTACGAAGGCCCGTGGTATTGCAAATGGTGGGACTGCTTCATGTACGAAGCCTCATCATGGGAATACTCCTTCAGCATTCCGCATGACATCCCTACCCTCATCCAACTATGCGGCGGGGCTGAGAAGTTTGAAGCCCGACTTGACACCTTCTTCCTTCATGGATACTATAATGTGGCCAACGAACCGTCGTTCCTGACTCCCTGCCTCTATCACTGGATAGGGAAGCCCGAGCGCTCAAGTCAACGTATCCACGAAATCATAGCCAGGAACTTCAATGCCACCCCCAAAGGACTGCCAGGCAACGACGACGGCGGCGCCATGTCGTCGTGGCTGGCCTTCCACATCCTCGGTCTTTATCCTTTGGCTGGAACTGACCAATATCTCATTCATTCGCCTTTCATCAAAGGATGGACTTTCGGCAAGCTTACTTGCAAGGCGGACAGCACCATCGGAACACCCATGCTCAACGGTGCTCCCTTACGCGATTGGCGCATCAGCCACAGACAAATCCTGCAGGGCGGCACCTTGCTGATTCCTGAAATGGAGGGGGCGGAATGCTCCGACTACTCGGATTACTCGGAGAAATCAGAAAGTTCAGAAAAGCCGACTGCAACCCACCTCTTCACCTATCGGCTGCATGGGCAGACGCGCCGCTTTGGCGTGTCATTTGAGGAACGGGGCGACTCGCTCACCATGCACTGGGAGATTGAAAGAAACCTGAAGATGTGGCACGGCTCATACACCATGACGCCCAAAGCCCGCAGGAAAGCAAAGCAAATCAGCTACGAACAACCTCTGGACGGACAACATCTTGTGCTTCCCAACAATCAACTCTTTGCTCTCCTCCCCACGAAAGTACTGAAGGAGGTAAAGAAGAAAGGACACGTGCGTTACTGCAACACGGAATGGGAACTGATGGATGTCCAAGACGGGAAATTGCATCTAAGAGACATCCTTGAAGGAGCCGACATGTGGGTATGGGACAATCCACGCCTGCCCCTCATCGTGAGCATGCAGAACAACCCCGTGGAGATTGACTGGGAAGTGACGAGCCGCTAAGGCAACTGATTGTCGATGTAGTGAAGCAAGCGCCGATAGAACGGGTGGCGCGAGAGCGTGGGGCGGTGACCTATGAGCAGAATCTTCATGCGAGCCCGGGTGATGGCGACATTCATGCGCCGCAGGTCGCGCAGGAATCCCACTTCGCCCTCGTCGTTGTTTCGCACCATACTGATGACTATGACATCGCGTTCCTGACCCTGAAAGCCGTCGATGGTGTTGATGGTGATGAGATGGCGGAAAGGTTTCCAGAAGGCATCGCGACGCAACATCCGCCGCAACAGACTCACCTGGCCCCGATAGGGGGAAATAATGCCCACGTCGATTCGTTCATATAGGATGCGGTCCTTACCAATCTTCGTGAAATAGTCCTTCAGGCTCTGCAATGTCAGTTCAGCCTCGGCCGGGTTCTGCCGACTCACCCCATCGCCAGCCTGTTGTTCGCGAAACTCCAATTCCTCGGGCGTGTCTATCCAGTCGATGGCTGTGTCCCAGTCCAGAATGCCACGATACTTCACCTCTGGGGCACTTTCCAGTCGGCCATCGTAGAACTCCTGATTGGGAAACTGCATGATGCCGTCCGACATGCGATACTGTACGGTGAGCAACGAAACCTGACGCGGTTTCTGCTCCACGATGGTTTGCATCAGCGTGCGGTCAAGTCCGCCCTTCAGGGCCTCCGGGCACTTTATGGTTGGAGGCAACTGACGATGGTCACCAGCCAGAATGACTCGGTCAGCCTTCTGTATGGCTATCCAGCAGGCAGCCTCCATGGCCTGGGCCGCCTCATCGATGAAGAGTGTTCCAAACTTGTGACCAACCAGCAAATGACTGGCACTGCCCGTAAGCGTGCAAGCTATCACACGGGCATCGGCAAAGAGGTCGGCATTGATGGTCATCTCCAACTCCATGCAACGATCCTTCAACCGCGATATCTTCTGATGAAACGCATCGCCCCTTCCCTTCTGACTGTCATACATGCGACGAATCTCACGACGCAAGGTCCAGAGGTCGGAATAACGGGGATGACTCTCGAAGCGCCGTTCGTAGGTGTAGCTGAGCATCTTGTCGGTGACACGCGTGGGATTGCCGATACGCAATACCGACACCCCACGGTCGGCCAGTTTCTCACTAATCCAGTCCACGGCCATGTTGCTCTGGGCACACACTAAGACCTGACTTTCGCGGCGGAGCGTTTCATAGATGGCCTCGACGAGCGTTGTGGTCTTTCCCGTTCCCGGCGGGCCAAGCACCACAGCCACGTCCTTTGCCCACAGAACCTCGTTGACCGCCTGCTCCTGACTGGGATTGAGCCAAGGGAAGCGCACCGGGGCAAAGGTGTATTTCGATGCCGGAGCACCAGCATGAATGATGTCGCGCAGTTCTGCCAGTCGGCCTCGCTTGGCATTGATGACCTGGTCGAGGGCGGCAAACATCTGCCGATAGGTATATTCATCGAGATAGAGCTGCACACCCAGGCGCTGTGCATTCTGCACCTGTGTCAGTGCATCGGCATTGGGTAGGACCACCACCATGCGGTTCTCCTCCACATAGCTGACCTGTGCCACGAAACGCATGTAGTGGAGCATGTCCGAGGCATCCTGCTCAAAGAAACAGACGGGTTTGCCTGGTTCGAACTGATACTCTACATCGTCAAGCGGACTGACATTGGTGACTTCCACAACCAACTGGTCGAGCGAGTTGTAATAGTTCCGCCCCACCTGCAACGGGAACCAGCACAGGCCGCGACGCACCTTGCGCTCCACGCCCATGGCCTCGGTTTGCCGTTGAAACTGCTCCCTCTCATACTCGTACTCCAGCTTGAGAAGTTCCCTTTGTCGCACCAATTCCTGAATCATGGCCCCAAAGATATAAATTATTTGCCACTTACCATTTATCATTTACCATTTATTTCTTATCTTTGTAGCGTATAAACCATAAATCATAAGCATAACATGAAACGCCTTGCCTTACTCCTCATCCTCGCATTTTCCCATTCTCTCATTTTCTCCACTCCCATCGACGGACTGCTGGAACGCATCGACCGTGGAGCGTCCAAGAAGTTTGTCATTCAGAAGGTGAAAAGCGATGCCGACTTCTTCGAGCTCGACCAGAAAGGTTCGAAGCCGGTCATCAGAGGAAACTCATGGGTGAACATAGCCACAGGCCTCAACTGGTATCTGAAGCACCACGCCGGCATCCATCTCACATGGAACCAGATGACAGCCAAACTGCCGGCCCAGATGCCTGCCGTAGCCAAACGCGAGCGTCACGAAACCGACCTGCAGCTGCGCTACGACTTCAACTACTGCACCTTCTCCTATTCGATGCCCTTCTGGGACTGGGAACGTTGGCAGACCGAACTCGACTGGATGGTCCTGCACGGCATCAACATGCCACTGGCAGCAGTAGGTCACGAATGTGTGTGGCGCAACATGCTCCTGCGCCTGGGCTACAACGAGGAACAGGTGGCCCAGTTCATTCCCGGCCCCGCATTCATGGCCTGGTGGGAGATGAACAACCTGGAGGGTTGGGGCGGTCCGTTGCCCCTGAGCTGGTATGGCCGACAAGAGAAACTGCAAAAGCAGATACTCCGCCGCATGAAGGAGTATGGCATGAAGCCCGTCCTGCCTGGCTACTGCGGCATGATACCCTCCTTCCTCAGCGACGGACCGAAACAGAAGTGGAACGGATTTACACGTCCGGCCATCCTGCTGCCCAACGATGAGCGGTTTGACCAGTATGCACAGATATTCTACGAAGAAACCCGCAAACTCTATGGCGAGGCAGAATATTACTCTATGGACCCCTTCCACGAGGGCAATCTGCCTGCCGGCGTCAACATTGGGGAGATGGGCAAGCACATCCTGGCCACCATGAAGAAGGCCGCCCCCCAGGCCAAATGGGTGGTGCAGGGATGGAATGAGAATCCCCGTCCCGACATGCTGGAAGCACTGCCTGCAGGCGAGGTCATCGTGCTCGACCTCTTCAGCGAATGCTCGCCCATGTGGGGCATCCCCAGCCGATTCAAACGTGAGAATGGCTATGGCGAGCACGACTGGATGTTCTGCATGCTGGAGAACTTCGGAGCCAACGTCGGGTTGCACGGACGCATGGACTTGCTGCTCAACAATTTCGCCCTCACGCGCACCAGCCCCATGGCCAAGCATATCGTCGGATGGGGACTGACCATGGAAGGTTCAGAGAACAATCCGGCCATGTTTGAGCTCATGTCCGAACTGCCTTGGATGAAGGAGATTCCCACCAAGGAACAGTGGCTCGACCAATACGTCAAGGCTCGCTACGGACGCTTCGACAAAACGATAAGACAAGCCTGGCAACTGATTGCGGAAGGCATCTACAACGCCCCCTTCGGCAACTATCAGCAAGGGCCGCACGAGAGCATCTTCTGCGCACGTCCCGGGTTTGACTGTTTCCAGGTGTCGTCGTGGAGCAAGATGAACAACTACTACGACCCCACCTCCACCTGGGAAGCTGCACAACTGATGCTGACAGTGGCCGACCAGTTCCGAGGCAACAACAACTTTGAATATGACCTCGTGGATGTCTGCCGACAGGCAATTGCCGACCGCGGACGCATCGTCTATAACCGAGCCATGGCCGACTTCAAGAGTTGTGACAAGAAGGCTTTCCGGAAGGACAGTGAGGAATTTCTGCAACTGCTGCTGCAACAGGACTCCCTGTTGGCCACCCGCAGCGAATTCCGCCTTGGTCGTTGGACTGAACAGGCACGCAGTCTGGGCACAACGCTGCAGGAGAGCGACCTCTATGAGTGGAACGCACGCGTGCAGATAACCACCTGGGGCAACCGCTACTGCGCCAACGAGGGTGGCCTGCGCGACTATGCCCACAAGGAGTGGCAAGGCATACTGCGCGATTTCTACTATCCACGATGGAAACATTTCTTCGGCATTCTCCAGGACGAACTGGACGGCCGACTGCCCATGCTGGCAGTGGGCAACTCCTATGTACCCAAGAAAGGCAACCCTGCCGTGGAAGTCGATTGGTATGCCATGGAAGAACCCTGGACTTTGGACCACACCCCCTATACGTCCGTGCCCGAGGGCGACCCGATAGAGATGGCCAAACGATTTATCAAGAACCTGTGACATGAGCCAACGACTGCAAAGCCTCGATGCCATGCGAGGGCTGACCGTGGCACTGATGATTCTCGTCAACAATGGCGTGGGGCACAATCAGTTTCACCAGTTGCAGCATAGCCAGTGGAACGGGCTCACATTGTGCGACCTTGTCTTCCCTTTCTTCCTTTTCATGGTAGGCGTGTCGGTGTGGCTGTCACGCAACAGGCTCACGCTCAAGAAAATCCTCAGCCGCACCGTCAAGCTCTTTCTCGTGGGTGTCTTGCTTCACGTTTGGGACATGCTGCTCGACGGGCAATGGCAATTTTGGCATGAATTGCGCGTGTGGGGTGTTCTGCAACGCATAGCCCTGTGCTATTGCGCTGCAGCTTTCATCGTGATGAAAGGTACATCGGTACGTCAGGTTGCAGGGCTGATAGTCCTTGCACTTGTAGCCTACACAGCCATGCTCGTCTGGGGCAACGGCTATGCCCAGGACGCATCAAGCCTCTTGTGCCGGGCCGACCGCACACTCTTTGGCGAGGCCCATCTCTATCACAAAAGTCCCATCGACCCCGAAGGGCTGCTGAGCACCCTACCCAGCATAGCCCACACGCTCATCGGCGTCCTGACGGCCAGAGCCATAACTGCTGTAGCCTCTGCAGAAACCAGAATTTCTATTGCCAAGAAAGCCACGCTCATGCTCGCAGCAGGTTTGTTGCTCTCGCTGTGGATCCCCCTGAACAAGCGCATCTGGTCGCCCTCCTACGTCCTTGTCACCTGCGCCCTAGCCACATTGCTCCTGGTGGCACTCATCTGGCTCGAGAAGCGAGGCTTCAACTCCCCCACCCTGTTCACGGCCTTTGGCATGAATGCTTTCTTCCTCTATGTACTGAGCGAAATGCTGTCGCCAGTGATGAGCCATCTGGGAATGAACCAGATAACATACGAGGCCATGCTCTCGGGTGGTCTCGACCCGCGCATGGCCTCGTTGGTTTATGCTTTGCTCTTCGACGGGCTCATAGCCCTTGCAGCCTGGTGGCTGTGGAAGCGGCAAATCTTCGTTAAAATCTAAAATCCCTTCACTTTCCCCATCAATTCCTCAGGTGTCAGCATCTGCTGTTCGCCTGTCTCCATGTTCTTCAGTGTCACCTTTCCTTCCTGCATCTCGTTCTCGCCGGCAAGTGCCACGAAGGGGATTTGCTTCTGGTTGGCATACTGCATCTGCTTCTTCATCTTCGCAGCATCGGGATAAATCTCACATCGAATGCCTGCTTCACGAGCCTGAGCCAGAATGGGCAGGCAATAGGCTGTCTCACGCTCGCCGAAGTTGATGAACAAAAGCTGCGTCTGCGTTGTGACGGTCTCGGGATAGAGGTCGAGTTGGTTCAGCACATCGTAGATGCGGTCGGCACCAAACGAGATGCCCACGCCCGACAGCCCCGGCATACCGAAGATGCCCGTCAGATTGTCGTAGCGACCACCGCCGGTGATGCTTCCAATCTCTACATCCAATGCCTTCACCTCAAAGATGCAACCCGTATAATAATTCAGTCCACGGGCCAGCGTAAGGTCAAACTCTATCTGGTTTCTCAGATTCTTCAGAGTTCCCAACACGAACTCAACCTCCTCGATGCCCTTCAAACCTGTCTCACTGTCCTTCAGGACGCCACGCATGGTAGCCAGTTTCTCCTCATTCGAGCCACTGAGCTGAATGATGGGTTGCAGGCGTTCAATGGCCTCGTCGGGCAGACCGCTTTCGCGCAGTTCGGCATTCACATTGTCCAGTCCTATCTTGTCCAACTTATCAATAGCCACCGTGATATCGACAATCTTATCGGCCTGGCCAATCATCTCGGCAATGCCCGTCAGAATCTTGCGATTGTTGATTTTGATGCACACGCGGATACCAAAGCGCTGGAACACCGTATCCACGATTTGCATCAGCTCCACCTCGTTGAGCAACGAGTCGCTGCCCACCACGTCGGCATCACACTGATAGAACTCACGATAGCGTCCCTTCTGCGGACGGTCGGCACGCCAAACGGGTTGAATCTGGAATCGGCGGAAAGGCAGAGTCAACTCCTCACGATGCTGCACCACATAACGCGCAAAGGGCACCGTCAAGTCATAGCGCAGGCCCTTCTCACACAGGCGTGTGGCAAGGCGATTGCTGGAGTCCTGGTGGATGTTCTCGTCCGTCACGCCACGCATGAAGTCGCCAGAGTTCAGAATCTTGAACAACAACTTGTCGCCCTCTTCGCCATACTTGCCCATCAGCGTGCTGAGGTTCTCCATGGCAGGCGTCTCGATTTGCTGGAAACCATACAGCGCATAGACGCTGCGAATGGTGTCGAAGATATAGTTTCTGCGGGCCATCTCCACGGGACCGAAGTCCCTGGTGCCCTTGGGTATGCTGGGTTTCTGTGCCATAACTCTTGATATGAAAGTGTGAAAGTTTTATTCGTTTAATCAATAACGCGGGTGCAAAGATACGAATAAGTGAGTAAAATGCCAAACTTGTTTGAGCATTTTCGAACTTTTGCCTGCAACCCATATTAGGTTATGGCCATAAACAGACACAGTCTTTATAGAACGTATTATTTCAGACTTTTTATAGAAAAGGAAAGGATATTTACAATCAGATGACAAATTTATTTGGGAAATCCCTCACTTATTCGTACCTTTGACCTCAAAATAAAAATTAGGAATGAACTTTTTTCGCAAATCAACAAATACGGAACCTGTGGCTGAGGTGAAGCCCCAACCGCAGCAGCCCGTCACCTCCACACCGGCAACCGGCCAGACGGCCGAAGAACTGGCACGGCAGTGGTGGCAAGAACGCTATGGCGAACCCATGCCCGAGGAGGTGACCCGATGGATGAAACAACTGACACGCGCCGAGGCACGGCGACTGACCACGGTAGCTTCCCTGCTGAGCGACCAGAAGATTGCCCGCATCGAGGATGCCCGCCGACTGGCAGAGACGAAGTTGAGAAACATTGAATCCTCGTTGCAGCGCATCCACGACCAACAGGAATGGCTGCATCGCTTCAGCGAAAAGAAGCACGAACTGACGGAACACCGCAACCGCCTCTACGAAGTGAACAAACAGCTGGCCATGGTGGCCAACGAAGAGAAGGAACTGGACCGATTCGAACAGTTCGAGACGGTGCAGGGATTGTTTCAACGCATGATGCTGCTCGAGAGCCAGTCGCGAGCCAACAAGCAGGCCCAGAGTGCACTGGCAAATCCGCTGGAAGAAACCCAGCGCCAAGTGAACGAAAGCCAGAAACTGCTGAAGCAGACAAACGACGACCGCAACGATGCTGCCAAGCAGATGCTGGTTGTGCGCGACCAACTGGAGGAAGCCAACCGCATACTGGGCGCACGCACCGTACTGGAACTGGACGAGAAGTCGAACGAACGCCTCTTCGAATCTATCAGTCAGCAACGCCTCATCCTGGGCAAGGAGGCTGACGAATTGGAGAGCCAGCTCGAAAGTCTGCAAGAGGTCATTGGCCAGCAATGCACCAAGCGGCAGGCCATGGAGCCCCACCTGCAACTGATGGAGCACGGCGATATGGTGCTGACCCTGCTCGAACGCCTGCAGCAGATGAAGGAGGAACTGGCCACGCTCAACCGCACACAAGAGACCGAGCTACGGAAACAACAGGAGGAGAACGAGATGCTCAACCGCGTGTTTGCCGACTACCAGGATGTGGAGTCGGACATCAAGTCACTGGGAGCAGAACTCCACCTCCACCGCCAAAACAACCTCGGGCGCAGCAGCTACTCGTTGCAGGAACGCGCCATGCAACTCAAGAGCCGCAGACAGATGCTCATTGCAGCCCAGTCGCTCTGGAACCGCATACAGCTGGGCTATGCCCTGATTGAGGAGAAGACGCAAACCGTCAACCGCCTGCGACTGAACCTCGACAACCTGAAACAGAACATTGAGGATCTGGAGGCCAAGGTGGTGCCCATGCGCCAACTATGCCACGAAAAGGAATACACGCTGACACTGTCGAAGAGCCAGAACGTCATCCAACTGCGCGGCGACCTGCAGGAAGGCGTAGCCTGCACCGTGTGCGGAGCCACCCACCACCCCTACCACAGCGATACGATGCTCGAACAGAGTCAGTTCATCAACGACCTGCGCGTCGATTACGAACTGCTCAGTGCCCAACTCGCAAGCAACGAGGAACAACTGCGGCAGCTGCAACTGCAACGCATGGCCGAAGTCTCGCGTCGCGATGTGGAGGAGGAGACACTCTCACGACTGCGCCAGCGACAAATGGAGGACGTGAAGGAGTGGCGCGTATTTGCTTCACTCGACCGCACCTTCGAGGAGTGTTCCTCAAGCACCAACATGGAAGCACGCACGGCCCTGCTGCGGCAGCTCATCGAGAACACGGCCTACGATGCCGACGACGCACAGAAGGAACTGGACGACTACAACTTCAACCAAACGCGCATCAACGAAATATCGGAACAGCTCAGCCACAAGGAACAGCAGAAGAACGACCTCACCGTCAGACTCAACGAGGTGAACACCAGCTGCCAAGTGCTGGCTCGCCAGGTGGAACAGACACGCCAGGCCCGCACCCAAATGCAGGACGCCTACACCCAACTCTACGAACGTCTGACCAACCTCATCACCATCAACGAATGGTATGCCCAATGGCAGGAAAATCCTGAAGGTCTGCGGCTGCGCATCCAGCAGATGATGGAGACATGGCAACGGCTGAATGCCGACATCCAACAACTCGTGGAACAGCAACATGTGGTACAGGCCCAACTGACAGACCGACAGCAAAGCTGCGCCTACCTCGACTCCATCAACCTGCAGGTGCGTGAGGACAATGAGCGCCGACGCATCATCTGGAAGGAGGGAGAGAGCCGATACCAACGGATGCTCGGACAGCAGGAAGTGGGCGAATACTTTGCCACCCTGCACCAGCAACTACTGCAAGCGCAAGAGAAAGAGGCACAACACCGAGAAAAGACGCAAGAGGCAGAAAAGCGACTGGCTCAGCTGCAAGGACGCCTGCAGGAACTGGTGGCACAAAACACCGCTCTCGACTCAGAGGCCGTCAGCCAGCGCTCGCAACTGGACGTGTGGATGCGCAAGTTCAATGCCAACCACCCCCCCGTGCAGTATGCCGAACTCGAACGGGCCTTTGCACTGGAAAAAGACTGGAATGCCACCCGTCAGAAGGTGCGCGGAGTGCGCATCGAGGCCATGCTCGAGGAGGCCCGTGTGGACGCCCTGCGCAGCACCATTGTCGCCTTGCAGGCCGAAGGCATGCGCCCGTCGAATGCTGAGAACGCCGATGTACTGGAGTCGCTGGTCGCCCAGCAGAAACAACTGGAGAAGCAGCGTCAGGACGTGCTGATGCAATTGGCCGAACAGCGCATAGCCCTCAACCGCCACGAGGAATGCACAGCCCGCCTGAAGGCCGAGGAAGAAGAACTCTACGCTATTTCAGATAAGACGTAATCTCGTCGAGGAAGACGCGACCATACTTTTGTTTCTTGAACTCCCCTATCCCACTGACATTGCCAAACTGGGCCAGTGTGGTGGGCTTAAGGGTTGCCAAGGCATGCAGCACCTTGTCGCTGAGGATAATGTAGGGAGGGAATCCCTGTTCCTTGGCCAAACGAAGGCGCAACTGACGCAACCGTTCAAACAGAGCCTTGTCCTCTGTCCCGCCGGTCATGGGCACATCTTCGTCAAAGGCAATAACCGGTGCTTCACTCTTTTTGCGACGACGCTCCAAGACAGGAGTCACCTCCTCCCTGCGAATCACAGCCAATTGTGCCGTGCTCCGGCCATACAAAACTTCGGCACCCTGTGAGGTGATGCGCAGATGGTTGTTCTCGTCGTAGGCAATCTCAAGGAAACCGAGCTGAATCATCTGCAAGAGATAATCGTTCCAGTCGCGTAAAGGCACGTCGTGCCCCACCCCGAAAGTGGGCAGGCGGTCATAACCGTTCTGCTTGACTTCAGCCGAAAAGTTACCGTGCAAGATGTCGGCCACCACTCTCAAGGTGGCATGCTGGTGGGTGCGATAAACCGCACTCAAGGCTTTCTGCACCAGGATGGTGCCATCAAAGCGGCGAGGCGGATGCTGACAGACATCGCAGTTGCCACAGTCGCAACTGGTCTCCTCGCCAAAGTAGTTGAGTAGGATGCGACGCCGACACACGTCAGCTTCAGCATATTCCCTCATGCGGTCGAGCCGCTCCTTGTTTATCGCTGCCTGTCCGCTCTCCTGAGCAAACTTGGACAACTGTACAATGTCCTGAAGGTTGTAGAACAGGAGTGTCTCGGAGGCCACTCCATCGCGTCCGGCACGCCCTATCTCCTGATAAAAGTTCTCGATGCTCTTCGGCAGATTGTAATGGATAACAAAACGGACATTACTCTTGTTGATGCCCATGCCGAAAGCCACCGTAGCACAGACCACCTGAACACGGTCGTTTACGAAGTCGGACTGTGCGCGCTCACGTTCATCGGCTGAAAGCCCGGCATGATAGACCGCCACTGGGATTCCGTGACCTGAAAGGAAGTTGGCCACCGTCTCCGTGTTTTTCCGGCTCAGGCAGTAGATGATGCCGCAGTCATTGGGGTGCCGTCCGATGAATTTCAGTATGGCATGCTGCTTTTGTTTCGAATCCATCCCTCTCACCACGTTGAGACTGAGATTAGGACGGTCGAACGATGAAACGAACACGCGGGCATCTTCGAGATGCAATTGGGTGATGATGTCCTGACGGGTGACCTTGTCGGCCGTTGCCGTCAGTGCCACGAGGGGGATGTTGGGATACATCTCGCGCAAGACACCAAGCTGAGTGTATTCAGGGCGGAAGTCATGTCCCCATTGCGAGATACAATGAGCTTCGTCGATGGCAAAGAGGGAGATGCGCAATTCCCGCATGAGATAGGGAAGTTCCAAGAGCAGGCGTTCGGGCGAGACATAGAGCAACTTCAGCGTTCCCTGGTCACATTCACGACGGACCAACTGGTTCTCCTCCTCCGTGTTGGCACTGTTCAGGGCTGCCGCACGCACCCCATTGGCACGCAGGGCTTCCACCTGATCCTTCATCAGGGAAATGAGGGGCGAAACCACCACCGTCACGCCTGGTAGCAGCAAGGCTGGCAGTTGGTAGCACATGCTTTTGCCACCGCCCGTAGGCATTAATACAAGCGCATTTCCGCCCGACAGCAGGTGACTGATGATGTCCTCCTGCTGGGGGCGGAAAGAATCGTATCCGAAGACTCGTTTGAGCGTTTCCTTCATCTACCGGATGATGGTTTGAGCGCGGTCGGGCCCTACGGAAAGGATGGTGATGGGGGTCTGCAACTGGTGTTCGAGATAGGCGACATAGTCCTTGAAGGCCTTCGGGAACTGGCTTTCGGAGGTGAGCGTGGTCAGGTCGGTCTGCCATCCGGGCACTTCCTCATAGACTGCCTTCCATCCTTCAGTGTCGAAAGGCATGTCCGTGGTGCGCACGCCGTCCTTCTCGTAAGCCACACAGACCTTGATGGTGGGGAAGGTGTCAAGCACGTCGCTCTTCATCATCACCAGCTGTGTGACACCGTTTACCATGATGGCATAGCGCAGAGCCACGAGGTCAACCCATCCACAACGTCGGTTGCGGCCTGTGACGGCACCATACTCGTGACCTATCTCACGAATGCGGTCGCCCGTCTCATCAAAGAGTTCCACAGGGAAGGGACCCGAACCCACACGGGTGCTGTAGGCCTTGAAGATGCCAAACACCTCGCCAATGCGACCGGGAGCCACGCCCAGTCCAGTGCAGACACCGCCACAAGTGGTGTTGGAACTGCTGACGTAGGGATATGTTCCGTGGTCGATGTCAAGCATGGTGCCTTGAGCGCCCTCTGCCAACACGCTCTTGCCTTCCTGCAAGGCACGATTGATTTCGACCTCCGTGTCGGTCAGGGGGAAGGTGCGCATATACTCAATGCCCTGCAACCACAGGCGCTCCTCTTCCGAGATGTCGTAGTCCGTATAGTGGAGCTGGCGCAGCGTCTCTTCATGACGCGCCTTCAAGGCCAGGTATTTTTCTTCAAAATTCTCCAGGATATCGCCCACACGCAGACCCGTACGGGCAGCCTTCTCGCTGTATGTGGGACCAATGCCCTTGCCAGTCGTCCCCACCTTGTTCTTTCCCTTTGCTGCCTCGTAGGCACGGTCGAGCACACGATGGGTGGGCAGGATGAGATGGGCACGCTTGCTGATGTGGAGTCGGTTGCGCAGTTCGTAGCCAGCAGCCTCCAGTTCCTTGGCCTCAGCCATGAACAGGTCGGGGGCTATCACGCAACCGTTGCCAATGATGTTGATTTTGTCCTCCGAGAAGATGCCTGAGGGGATGGAGCGCAGGACGAACTTCTTCCCGTCAAAGATGATTGTGTGACCGGCATTGGGGCCACCGGCAAACCGAGCCACGATGTCATACTTGGGAGTGAAAACGTCCACTACCTTGCCTTTTCCTTCGTCTCCGAACACTATGCCCAAGAGGGCGTCAACTTTACCTTTTGCCATAGTCTCTATGTTATGTTATTCATTATTTTCTTGTTCTATGCGGGCCAACGCATTCTGCACGGCCTTGCGCAGGTGCAGGTTCTGGCTGTCGGCCAACGAGTGGGCCTGGTCCATCAGTTCCTGTCTGCTGCGCTCAGACAGTTTTGCCCCCTGAATGAGCAGTCGCGTAATGAGCAGGAATCCGCACAGTTGCAGCATCTCATGCTCACTGGCCATCCACTCGAAAGCCTTCTCCGAAGCATAGGGCAACCTCGCAAACAGGTTCATCACAGTGAACTGTGCTATCTCGGCATTCGGAATCTGCTCGGCCCAGATGTCTGCCACTTCGGGAAAGAAGCGTTCAGTGGGCATCAGCATGCCCGCAAGGATCTTGCTCTCGCGCACGTTCTCGTGCCAGAGTTGCTGGGCCAGTTCGTGCGAAGGTTCAAACTCCTTGGCTATAGCTTGCAGACGGGGTAGCTCGATGCCAAAGTTCACATGATACTGCAATCCGGCATCACGCATGCTCTTCGAAGCCACACCGTTCATGTTTGCCCGAAGTTCCTTCTTAATCTCGCGTATGATTTCTTCAGTCTCCATTTTTCTCATTCTCTCGGCTGTAGCGCAGCATCTGGTCGGCATAGGCTTCGCCATATTCCACCTTGATGTCGGTGACCTGGCCTTGCGCGTCACGGACAACCCGATAACGGGGATTGATGAAGCCCTTGTAGGGGGCAAGGTTTAGCTGGCGGTAACGTGCCAAAATCTCCTCATGCAACCTTGGGTCGATGCTTATGGCATAGGTTTCCACCAAGTCACGCGCAGCCTCATAGTCGCCTTCACTCTTGATGCGCTGGATTTCGGCCAGCAACTGACCTACATGCATGCGCAGGACTGGATAGTCCAGAATCTGCAGATAAGTCTTCTCCTGACGACGGACGAGACGCATGGCCTCGGGAGCATGGGCCAACAGCCAGCGGGCTATAAGTGCCCGGTTGCGCATGTGGGCTTCCTCTATCTGGTTGCCTGGTTCGATGCGCACCATCTGAGTCAGCAGACCATTCATCAGATAGCCGTAATACTGACTCTTATATGCCTCACCGTCGGGGGTAAGCCCAAGAGAGACCAGCCTCTCATCGGGCAGGTAGTATAGGGCAAACAGGTCGGCCCGGGCCTCCTCTATGGTGCTACCATAGGCCTTCAGGGCATCGGGGTCTGTACCAGGTAGCAGCTGACCACTGCCATGCCCAAGACATTCGTGAAGGTCGGTGTGCAAGTCATCGAGGGCATCCTCGTATTTGTCCATGAGCGTGCGGGTTTCATCGTCAAATACAAACTCCTCGCGAAATCCGCTGCCACGCGCGGCCTGGGCATAGGCCTCTGTCAGGTTGCCAATGGTCACGCTCTTGCTTCCGTGCTCCTGCCTCACCCAGTTGCTGTTGGGGAGATTGATGCCAATGGCACTGCTGGGATACAAATCGCCCCCAAGCATGACTGCCTCCACCACCTTGGCCGACACGCCCCGGCACTCTTTCTTCTTGAACTGCGGGGACGTGGGCGAGTGGTCTTCAAACCACTGCGCATTCTGGCTCAACTTTTCACACCGTTGGGTAGCCTTCTGGTCTTTTATGTTGACATAGCCTTCCCACGAGGCTTTCAGCCCCAAGGGGTCGCCATATACTTCTGTGAATCCATTCGTAAAATCAATATCTCCCTCCGTCTGGCCGACCCAGGCTATTGTGTACTGGTCAAACATAGCCAAGTCGCCGCTTTCATAGAAATCCACCAACTTGTCTATCACCTTGCACTGTTCCTCGTTCTCGGCAAACTCACGTGCCTTACGCAACCAACCGACAATGTTCCGTATAGCCTTCCCATACATGCCGTCTGATTTCCACACGCGCTCCACCAGAGTTCCCTTCTCATCCCTCTCCAGACGACTGTTCATGCCATGCATCACGGGGTGTGGCCCGTCGGCTTTCTTTTTCTCGGCATAGAATTGTTCGGCCTCGACCTGCGTGATGCCCGGAGCATAATAATTGCAGGCAGAGGTGAGCAACAGGTCTTCGCTTTCAGCCTGATTCACTCGCTTGGGAAGTACAGAAACATCAAAAATCACCTTCAGCAAATCCTCATCTGCGGGATAGCCCACCGACTGCAATGCCTCTCTGAGAAAAGCCTCACTGAAACCTGGGTGAAATTTCTCGCATCCATAATGGTGATGGATGCCATTTGAGAACCATACACGCTTCAGATAGACCTCAAACTGCCGGAACTCTTCACATTCACGATTCCCCTCGTAACCGACATATACGGCCTCCAGCATCCTGCGAATGGGCAGGTTGTAACGGCAATTCTGGTCCCAGAGTATGTCACGCCCAGCCAGTGCAGCCTGGCTCAGACAATAGGCATACTGCTTCTGCCTGAGTGTCAACCTTTCAAAGTCCGGCACCCGATAGCGCAGCATCTGGATGTCTGCAAATCTCTCGTCTGTGTAAGGAAATTTCACTTCTTTGTGATTCTCTCCAGTTGTTGTTTGCGATACTCTCGTGGCGTCATTCCCTTCACCCGGAAAAATGCGGCATAAAACGACTGCCGGTTTGAGAAACCGACCATTTTGGCAATGTCCCCAATCGAATATTCGACATAGCGGTGGTCAATCAGCAGGAACAAGGCTTCACGCACACGATGCTCGTTCACCAGTTCAGAGTAGTTCTGCTGAAATCGAAGATTAATCACAGCACTGACATATCGCGTGTTCGTGTCAAGCTCTGCCGCAAGCTTACGCGCAGAATAATCGGGGTCGCGATACTTCTTCTCCACCACCAGTTTCTGCAGAATCTTTTCGTAAAGCTCGTCCACAAGCTGAGGGCGCAATGTCATCCTGTACGCAGCGTCCTTTTCTTTCTTTTCCGTGATGTTATACTTTGCCATGGTACTGAAGGGGATTATGACCCTGCAAATATATGAATTTAATTTGACAACGACAAGGTTTCGTGTCAAAAAAATTCAAGATTGCCTGTGCTCCTACTTCAGTAGCGATGCCATCTCCCTTGGGTCTGCGCCAAGGCGGACTGCCATCTGGGTGTCGGCACGGGCCAGACGGCGTTTTCTCATCTCCAGATAGAGTGTGGCCCGACTGACATAATAGTCAGCGCACGAGGGTTCCAGCTCTATGGCCTGGGTCAGGTCGGCCAGAGCCTGTTCATATTGTTTGCGCCGCTGCTCCATGCCTCCACGGATGGCATAGAACAATGCTCGCCGGGGATAGACTGAGATGAGCGCCGAAATCTGCTCCATGGCCTCCCGCGGACGTCCCGACCGGTCATTGACAAGAACCAGTCCGACGAGTGCGCTTTCGTTGTGCGGTTCGGCAACGAGCATCGTCTCATAGTCCGCACGGGCCCCTTTGTAGTCATGCATCGAAGCACGAATGTGGGCACGCATCTGCAGCGCCTCCATGTTGGTGGACTGCAGGTCTATCACATCGGAATAGTCTGAGGCCGCGCGAGCCTGATTACCCATCCGATAGTAAAGGGCAGCACGGTCGAGGCGGAGTTCCACGTTGTTGGGACTGAGGTTCAGGCCCGAGGTGTACATCTCCAGCGCTTCGGTGTTCTTCTCCTGCCGTTCCTTGATTCGACCCAGATAACGAAACAGTTCGCTATTGCCATGATGGGTGGGTTCCATGCTCATGGCGGCACGGAAACTGGCCTCAGCCTGCGACAGACTGTCCACTGCCAAGGCATCCATGCCCTGACGCACGAGGTCGGTGTACGCCTCCTGCCCCCTTGCCAGCAAACCGGCAAGGAGAAAGAAAAAGACGCAAACGTATCTCCTCATCGGCTCTTAATATAATCCACAATCCACTGCCCCACTTCACGCGTGCCATAGTGACCGCCGCCCTCAACCTGAATCTCGGGTGTGCGCACATTCTGGTCGAGCGAGGCATTGACAGCCTCACGGATGAGGTCGCCCTCGGCCTTGAGACCAAAGTATTCATAGAGCATGGCCACGGAGAGAATCTGGGCCAACGGATTGGCAATATTCAGTCCCTTGCCCTGAGGCCAGCTGCCGTGTATGGGCTCGAAGACTGGTGTGTGCTCGCCTGTCGAGGCACTGGGCAGGAGACCCATCGAACCGGTGATGCACGAACCCTCGTCGGTAAGGATGTCGCCAAAGGTGTTTTCCGTCACCATCACGTCAAAGAAGCGTGGCTCCTGAATCATGCGCATGGCTGCATTGTCAACATACATGAAGTCGGTCTCCACATCGGGATATTCCTTCATCACCTCCTGTGCCACATGCCTCCACAAACGGCTCGAAGCCAGCACATTGGCCTTATCTACAACGGTCAGATGGCGACGACGCTGACGGGCATACTGATAACCCACCCGGAGAATGCGTTCAACCTCCGGACGCGAATAGTAATTGGTGTCATAAGCCTCCTCGGTTCCTTCCTTCTTCACACCAAAGTACATGCCGCCCGTGAGTTCGCGGATGCAGATGAAATCGGCACCCCTAACCAACTCGTCCTTCAAAGGCGACTTGTGGACCAGGCAATCGAACGTGGTGACGGGCCGCACGTTGGCAAACAGTCCCAGACGCTTGCGCATGGCCAGCAGTCCCTGCTCGGGGCGCACCTTGGCTGTGGGGTCGTTGTCAAACTTGGGATCGCCCACACTGGCAAAGAGCACGGCATCGGCCTCCATGCAAGTCTGGAAGGTTTCCTCGGGGAAGGGGTCGCCCACCTCGTCAATGGCATGGGCTCCGCAAAGGGCTTCCTTGTAGGAAACCTCGTGTCCGAACTTCTCTGCTACGGCCGACATCACAGCCACGCCTTGTTCCATAATCTCTGGGCCGATGCCATCGCCGGCCAACACTGCAATCTTCAGTTTCATTGGTATATGTCTTCTATTATGTTCAACAATTTAATGGTAGCCTTGATGGCGGCCTCTGTCTGGTCGGCATCAAGTGCATGGGTCCGATAGGTCTTGCCTTCATACTGCCATTCGATGATGGTCTGCACCAACGCATCGGTGCGCCCACCCGGTGGGATGGAGACGCTGTAGTTCGAAAGCCAGGGGAACTTGCGGTCAAGCTTGTCGCGATAGATGTGGCGTATGCAACGGACAAAGGCATCATACTGACCGTCGCCCGTGGCTGTTTCCTCATAGACGACGCCGTTGACATTCAACCTGACGCTGGCTACCGGGCGCAGACCGAACGATGTGCTGACCATGTAACTGTCAAGAATCACGCGTTCGCTGAGGGTAGCATGCTTCAGGACGTCGTTAACAATATACGGAAGATCCTCGCGGGTCACAAGTTCCTTTTTGTCGCCCAGTTCTATGATGCGCTCCGTCACCTTGCGGGTTTGTTCTGCAGTCAGTTCCAGGCCCAGCTCTTTCAGGTTGCGAAGGATGTTTGCCTTCCCCGAGTTCTTGCCCAGGGCGTATTCCCTACGACGGCCAAAGCGTTCTGGGATGAGGTCGTTTTGGTACAGTCCGGCCTTGTTGTCTCCGTCTGCATGCACGCCTGCCACTTGCGTAAAGACGTGGGTACCCGTTATGGGCTGGTTGGGCGGAATGGCTATGCCCGAATATCCTTCCACCAACCGACTCACCTCGTTGAGCCGGCTCTCATTGATGTTTGTCGTGGCCTGCAACTGGTCTTTCAGTATGGCCTGCACACTGGCCAAGGGGGCATTGCCTGCCCTCTCGCCCAGCCCGTTCACACTGGTGTGTATTCCCCGGCAACCTGCCAGCACTGCCGCAAGCACGTTGGAGATGGCCAAGTCATAGTCGTTGTGAGCATGGAAGTCGAAGTGCACGTCGGGATAGCGTTTCTTCATCCTTCTCATGTAGCTGATAAGGTCGAGGGGGTTCAGAATGCCCAAGGTATCTGGAAGCATAATCCGTTCAATCCCAGCGTCCTTTATACAATCGACTAAAGTAAAGACATAATCAGGGGAGGATTTCATCCCATTGCTCCAATCCTCAAGGTAGGCATTCACTTTTACCCCCTTCTGATTGGCATATTGCACGACTCCGAGTATGTCATGCAGATGTTCGTCGAGCGTCTTTCCCAGTTGTTCCTGACAGTGAAGTCGGGAACCTTTGCAAAGCAGATTCAGATGCCGGCATCCTGCCTCGAGCGCCCAATCGACCGACTGGCCTCCGTCAACGAATCCCAACACCTCCACCCTGTCGAGCAAGTCGGCCCGGCGGGCCCAACGGCAAATGTTCCTGACGGCCTCCTTCTCGCCCTCCGACACACGGGCCGAGGCCACCTCGATGCGGTCAACATTGAGGTCCTGCAACAGTGCACGGGCTATGACCAGTTTCTCGTGGGGCATGAAACTGACGCCGCTGGTTTGCTCACCATCGCGCAGCGTCGTGTCCATGATTTCCACCGTTCTCACTTCTGGTTCTCCCATGCTTCTATCTTGTCTTTGTTCTCCAACAGGAAGTCGATGTCGTCAAGTGCATTCATCAGGCAGTACTTCTTGTAGCCGTTCAACTCGAAATGCTCGCTGCGGCCCGTTTTCTTGTTCGTGACCATTTGATTGGGCACATCCACCCGGACCTCGGCCTGCGGATTTTCATTGATGGTGGCAAAGAGTTCTTGCTGGAAGTCTACGCTCACCACTACAGGTAGAACGAAGTTGTTGAGCAAATTATTGCGATGGATGTCGGCAAAACTACTGCTAATCACCACCCGCACCCCATAACCGGCTATGGCCCAGGCTGCATGTTCGCGGCTGCTGCCACTGCCCCAGTTGGCGCCTGCAACGATGATTTCGTGCACGCCCTCGTGGGGAGCCCCACTGTATTCGGGCAGGTTCATGACAAAGTCGTCCACCGGACGTCCGTCGCCGTCGTAGCGCAGGTCGTGCATGAAGGCATCGCCAAAGAACTTTGGGTCGCGCGTCGTACTGGCAAGGTATCTCGCTGGGATAATCAGGTCCGTATTGCAATTGTCGATTGCAATGGGTATGCAAGTCGATTGTATGATGTCAAATTCCTGTTTCATCGCTTCCTCATTTTCTCATTCTCTCAATTTCTCAATTTCTCATTCTCCCAATTTCCGTATGTCTGTCACTACGCCAGTGATGGCCGATGCAGCCACCGTCAGCGGACTGGCCAGGATGGTACGGGCTCCGGGGCCCTGACGGCCCACGAAGTTGCGGTTCGATGTAGAGATGGCCAGCTTGCCCGCAGGCACTTTGTCGGGATTCATGGCCAGACAGGCCGAACATGAGGGCAGGCGCAATTCGAAACCGGCCTCGCTGAGCACCTTGTCGATGCCCTCGTCCACGATTTGCTGACGCACAGCCCACGACCCTGGCACAAGCCAAGCCACCACGTTGGGAGCCTTCTTCTTGCCCTTCACCACGGAGGCAAAGGCACGGAAGTCCTCAATACGCCCGTTGGTGCAGGCTCCGAGAAAGACGTAATCGACAGGCACGCCCTCCAGCTTCTGACCGGGCTGGAACTGCATGTAGTCAAGTTGGGCGAGGAACTGGTCACGCTCCTGTTCGGGTATGCTCTCCAGCGTGGGGATACATTCGTCAACGGCGATGCCTGCCCCGGGGTTGGTCCCATAGGTGATGCGCGGGGTGATGTCCTCGGCTCGGTAGGTCACCTCCTTGTCGAAGACGGCATCGTCGTCGCTCCGGAGTTTCTTCCATTCCTCCACGGCACGATCCCATTCGGCACCCTTGGGAGCATATTCGCGTCCTTTCAGATAGGCAAAAGTGGTCTCGTCAGGAGCTATCAGGCCTGCCCGCGAACCCATTTCGATGGAGAGGTTCGACAGGGTCAGCCTACCCTCCATGCTCATCGAGCGGATGGCAGAACCGGCATACTCCACGGCATAGCCCGTGGCACCGGACGTGGTCATCTGCGCCATGATGTAGAGGGCCACGTCCTTGGCCGTGGTTCCCTCAGGCAGCGTGCCTTCTATGTTGATGCGCATGGTCTTGGGTTTCTGCTGCAGGATGCACTGTGAGGCCAGCACCTGGGCCACCTCACTGGTGCCGATGCCCATGGCCACGGCTCCCACTGCCCCATGCGTGCTGGTGTGCGAGTCGCCGCAGACGATGGTCATGCCGGGCAGCGACAGTCCCTTCTCCGGACCAACGACGTGGATGATGCCGTTGTCCTTGGTCCCCATGGCAAAGTGGCGGATGCCAAACTCCTCACAGTTGCGCTTGAGGGTTTCGACCTGCTTCCTACCCACCTCGTCGTGTATGCACGCCTGTTGGTCGCTGGGCGTATTGTGGTCGGGCATGGCCACTACCTGACCGGGACGGAACACCCGCAGACCCTTGTCGCGCAACGTGTCGAATGCCTGTGGCGATGTCACCTCGTGGGCATACAGCCGGTCAATGTAAAGTTGTGTTGGCCCGTCGGGCACATTCTGAATGACGTGTGCGTCCCAGATTTTATCAAATAAAGTCCTCATTTAAATTTATTTATGCAATCAATATATGCCTCCACCGAGGCGGTAACAATGTCGGTGTTGGCACCGAAGCCATAATAGACATGGCCGTCATACTCCACCTGCATGTGCACCTTGCCCACGTCGTCCGAGCCCTTGGATATGGCCTGGATGGTGAACTCGCGCAAGGTCATCTGGCGACGGATGATGACCTTCAGGGCCTTGATGGCCGCATCCACGGGACCGTTGCCTGAAGCCGAAGCCTCAAACCGCTCGCCTGAGATGTTCAGTCCGATGGCTGCCACGCTGCGCACGCCCATGCCCGTGGTCACTTGCAGATAGTCGAGCTTGATGGCGTGGGTTGCCGAGCGGTCGGCACCGGCCAGCACAAGGATGTCATCGTCCGTGACCTCCTTCTTACGGTCGGCCAGACGCAGGAAAGCTTCATAGATGGTGTCGAGCCGCTCGCCATCGACATCCACGCCATTGACGTGCAGGCGGTGCTTCAGTGCGGCACGCCCGCTGCGGGCAGTGAGCACGATGGCATTGTCGTCGATGCCCACGTCCTTGGGATTCATTATCTCATACGTGGAAGCATCCTTCAAGACGCCGTCCTGATGTATGCCGCTCGAATGGGCAAAGGCATTGCGGCCCACGATGGCCTTGTTGGGCTGCACGGGCATGTTCATCAGGCTCGACACCATGCGGCTCACGGGGAATATCTTGGTGGTGTTGATGTTCGTGCCGATGTTCAGGTAGGGATGGGTCTTCAGGGCCATCACCACTTCCTCCATGCTGGTGTTGCCGGCACGCTCTCCTATGCCGTTGATGGTCACCTCCACCTGTCGCGCACCGTTCAGCACGCCGGCCAGCGTGTTGGCCGTGGCCATGCCCAGGTCGTTGTGGCAGTGGGTGGAAAGGATAGCCTGCCCGGCCGAGAGGCCATCGACGTGTTCCATCAGGTACTTAATCTTCTCACCGAACTCGTTGGGCAGACGGAAGCCCGTGGTGTCGGGGATGTTCACGACAGTGGCACCGGCCTTCACTACGGCATCCACCACACGGGCCAGATATTCGTTGTCCGTGCGTCCGGCATCTTCGGCATAGAACTCCACGTCCTCGACATAGCGCTTGGCATACTTGACGGCACGCACGGCACGCTCAATGATTTCCTCGGGCGTGGCATTGAACTTGTAGCGGATGTGGCTCTCGCTGGTGCCGATGCCTGTGTGTATGCGCTTGTGCTTGGCATATTGCAGGGCCTCGGCTGCCACGTCGATGTCCTTTTCCACGGCGCGCGTCAGCGCACAGATGGTGGGCCAGGTGACGGCCTTCGAAATCTCCACTACGGAATTGAAGTCTCCCGGACTGGATATGGGGAATCCTGCCTCTATGACATCCACGCCCAGCAGTTCCAACTGGCGGGCCACTTCTATCTTTTCAACGGTGTTCAGCTGACAACCGGGCACCTGCTCGCCATCGCGCAAGGTGGTGTCGAAAATAAACAATCTGTCGCTCATTCGGTCTTGATACTTAAAAACTTTAACCTATCGGGCTGCAAAGATACGAATAAGTAAGCGAAAAACCAAACTTGTTTGAGATTTTCCGAACGAGAGTCACTATAAATTTATCATACTCTCTTTTTCTTCTCCACACTTTTTTGTAACTTTGCAGGCACAATAATAATAAGGTATTAGAGAAACACAGATGAAAAGATTCCTTTTCCTGCTCCTTACGACCCTCTTCGCCGTCATGCCCAGCCATGCTGTGCTGAAGGAGCGCGACCTGGCACGCACACTGGGAGTGCTGCGCGCCGAACTCAAGTCGGATTATGAGAAACAGCAGATGTTCATGCAGATGTATGAACAGCAGGGAGCCCAGCAACACCAGCAACTGGTCTCCTACATGAACCAATGCGAACAGATTGGGCTCATGCTCTACTCCCAGTCCACCGAAAACACCTTCGACATGGCTTATGCCTGCCAGCAGGCCGTCAACCTCTATCAATTGCTCAACGACAAGAACGGACGCACGCTGCCCTACGACAAAATCATCACACGCATGCGCCGCGAAATCGAACGCTACGACGCCCTCATCACCTCCCTCAAGAGCATGCCGCCCATTGAGGACGGCGACGAGCAACTGCTCACCCAGAGCGACAGCATACTGCTCAACGCCATCGACTCGCTCGAGTCGCACCTCGACTCCATCAGCGAAACGCAGAAGGAAATGATGCCCCCCACGCCCATGCACGAAGTTGAGGGCAACGAGGAACTGAACAAGGAACCCCTCTACCTCAGCGGCCAGCAGCTGGAGGACCGCAAGGCCTGTCTGGTGTATGCGCAGACGCTGCGCGACAACATGCAGCAATTCCTGGAAACGCTGGAGGCCGAAAGCATCTACTACAAGAGCGTGCAGGAAAAGGTGGGCCGACTCAACAGGTATGCACAGAGGCGTTACAAAGTACTACAGGACAACATCTTCAAGACCGGCGGCACCAACTACTTCTCCATCCTGGCCCATCTGCCCCGCTACATCATGCAGGCCAAGCGCGCCGTCGACAACAAGTATCTCCCCTTCAAGGGTCACGACCACAACTACTCGGAATGGCGCGGCGTCTCGGTGCTCTTCATCAGTGTCTTTGTCCTGCTCTACCTGAGCATTGCGCTCATAATCACCTACATCATCCTCCGCTGGCTCATGCCCCAGCGCTGGAGAGGCGAGAACTACAAGATACGCCGCCAGATGCTCAGCTTCATCCTCGGCACGGCCCTCTTTGCCATACTCGTAATGATTGTGCGCTCGTCCGTACACCGCAACTTCATACAGATGTCCACAGGGCTCATCATCAACATGGCCTGGCTGCTCGAGGTCATCTTCCTCTCCCTCTACATTCGTCTGAAGGGGAAGCAGATGCTCCATGCCGCCTACATCTACATGCCCTTGATGCTGCTCTCGTTCATCGTCATCATGTTCCGCATCATACTCATTCCCAACAGCATCCTGAACCTCATCTTCCCCCCCATCCTGCTGGCGTTCACCCTCTGGCAACTGTGGATGGCCAAGCGCCACCGCAGCAATCTGCCCATGCTCGACATGCTCTACACCCATCTGACAAGCATTGCCATGGTGGTCTCCTGCGTGGTGGCCTGGGTGGGCTACACCCTGATGGCCGTGCAGATTATGGTCTGGTGGACCTTCCAACTGGCCGCCATCACCACCATCACCTGCTTCTACCACCTGATGGAACTCTTCGAGAACGGATACATGATCACCCACATACGCCCCGACCTGAAGGATGACCTGCGCCAAGGCAAGAACATCACCGAGGAGGCCAAGCCCATACTGAAGCGCATGCGTCAGGGCGAATACATCACCAAGACATGGCTCTACGACTTCATCAACCGCACCCTCGTGCCCATACTTGCCGTGGGCTCCGTGCTGGTCAGCATCTTCTGGGCTTCAGAGATATTCGAGATGACGAGCGTCTGCATGAAAGCTTTCTTCACAAACTTCATCGACCAGAAGGGACTCATAAAGGTGTCGCTCTTCAAGCTCTGCACCGTGGCAGGCCTGTGGTTCCTGTTCGGCTACCTCAACTATGCCATCCGCAGCTTCTACGCCCACTATCGCCGGCTGACAACCCCGCCTGACGAGATTCTCAACCTCACCCTTCCCAAGAACGTCATTGCCATCCTCACCTGGGGCCTCTACTTCATCATCGCCCTCGTCATTCTCCATGTGCCCAAGTCGGGCATCAGCATCGTCACCGCAGGTCTGGCCACGGGTCTCGGTTTCGCCATGCAGGAACTCATCGAGAACTTCTTCTACGGCATCTCGCTCATGACCGGCCGCCTGCGCGTGGGCGACTACATCGAGTGCGACGGCATCATCGGACAGGTGGAGAGCATCACCTACCAGAGCACACAGGTGACCACGGCCGACGGCTGCGTCATCTCGTTCCTCAACAAGGACCTCCTGAACAAGAACTTCAAGAACATGACTCGCAACCACAGCTACGAGCTCATCACCATCCCCGTGGGCGTGGCCTACGGGACCAATGTCGATGACGTGCGCTACATGCTCACCCAGGCCCTCCGCTCCATCTGTCAGGAGAAGAACGATGCCGGACAGTCCATCACCGACCCCGAGCGGCCCGTCAGCGTACGCTTCGACGACTTTGGCGACAACAGCGTCAACCTCAAGGTCTATGTCTGGATGCTGGTCGAACAGCGCTACGTACTCACCGCACGCATCAAGGAGACCATCTACAACACCCTCAACGAGAACAACATCTCCATCCCCTTCCCCCAGCGCGACATCCATCTCATACAATAAACGCCATGAACAGACTGCCCCTCCTCCTGGCCACACTGCCCTCCCTGGCAGCAAGCGCCCAGCAGCGCCCCAACGTGCTCATCATCATTGCCGACGACTTGGGCTACGGCGACGTCAGTGCCTACGGAAGCCCCACCATACAGACGCCCAACATCGACCGCCTGGCCCATGGCGGCGTGTGTCTGACCAACGGACATGCCTCCTCGGCCACCTCCACGCCCAGCCGCTACAGCCTGCTCACGGGCATCTACCCCTGGCGGCGCAAGACCAACATCCTACAGGGCGACGCCCCACTCATCATCGGCCAGCAGCAATTCACCCTGGCACGCATGTTCCAGCAGGCAGGCTATCGCACCGGCGCCATCGGCAAGTGGCACCTGGGCATCGGGCAGGGACACGTCGATTGGAACCACACCATCAAGCCCGGGCCCAACGAGATTGGCTTCGACTATTCATGCATCCTGCCCGCAACGGTCGACCGCGTGCCCTGCGTCTATGTCGAGGACGGCAACGTGCTGGGGCTCGACCCCGCCGACCCCATCGAGGTCAGCTACCAGAAAAACTTTGAGGGACAGCCCACCGCACTCACCAATCCCGAACTCATGACCAAGGTCACATGGTCCCACGGCCACAACAACACCGTCATCAACGGCATCCCCCGCATCGGATTCATGCGCGGCGGCAAGGCCGCACTCTGGAGCGACGAGGACATGGCCGACTTCCTCCTCGGCAAGGTACGCGACTTCATCGACCGCCAACCCTCCGACCAGCCCTTCTTCCTCTACTATGGACTCCACGAGCCCCATGTGCCCCGCATCCCTCACCCCCGATTCCAGGGCTCCACCACCATGGGCCCCCGAGGCGATGTTATCATGGAGGCCGACTGGTGTGTGGGACAGGTCATCAGCAAACTGGAAGAGAAGGGACTGCTGGAAAACACCATCGTCATCTTCACCAGCGACAACGGGCCCGTGCTTGACGACGGATACAACGACCAGGCCGCAGAACTCATCGGCCAGCACGACATGAACGGAGGCTACCGAGGCGGCAAGTACAGCCTGTTTGAGGCTGGCACGCGAGTCCCCTTCTTCGTCTATTGGAAAGGCCACATCCGTCCCATCACCTCCGATGCCCTCGTGGCCCAGCAGGACCTCTTGGCCTCCTTTGCCCACATGCTCCGCCAGCCCGTGCCCGAAGGGCTCGACTCCGAAAACCACCTCGGCGCCTTCCTCGGCAAGACGCGCAAGGGACGCCAGGGCATGGTCATCGAAGCCGTAGGCCGACTGGGCTACCGCACGCGCGACTACGCCCTGCTGCCCGCCTACAAAGGTGCCAAGCGCAACATCACGGGCAACGAGATGGGCATCGTCGATACCCTCTCGCTCTTCCACCTCCCCACCGACCGACATCAGGAACAAAACATCATCGGCAAGCACAAGCGCCTGGCCCGCCAAATGCAGCAAGCCCTCGACCGTGAGCGAAACAAGTAACCCCCTCCTGCAGCCAACTGAAAACGCCCGCAACCTCAGTCAGGTCGCGGGCGTTCGTTATTAAAGAGGATACGGTTAACTTGTCCATTAATCTATGGAACTGCCACAGGCCATTGACTCGGGTTTATCGTCACAAATATACATAAAATTCCAAAACGCGCCTCACTCCCGGCCAAGTTTTTCACACGAAATGTCAACCACTCGCATCTTCGCTTTGCAATCGTCGCCCAATCATCTCCCAATCATCGACGAATCACTACCCAATCATCGAAAAATCACTTACCAATCATCGCCCCATCATTGGTAAGTAAATTCGCAATCATTGGTAATCTATTTTCTGATCATTGGGAGCCCGGCCTATGATGACTGCATAATATACGAAAAAAGCCTCCGGGATTGCTCCCAGAGGCTTCAAGAAAAACGGCGGCTACCTACACCCCTCCGTCGCCATAGGAGATATGGCTCCCCTCAGCGGGCCGCAGTGACATTCAGTCACTACTCTGAAGACCCGCCTCGCCCACTAAGTGGGAGAGCAGGCAGCCGAAGGTATAATATACGAAAAAAGCCTCCGGG
>DGUV01000017.1 GCA_002395775.1 Prevotellaceae bacterium UBA4301 | reverse complement strand
TCTTCTATGATTCCGACACGTATCAACTCATCAGTGAAGGGGTTGCAGACATGCACTGCCGCAGTGACGAGTATCTGGCAGACGAACTGATGCTGGAGTACAACGAAAAGGATGCCAGATAAGTCCCTTTTTCACATCCCACAAATCTTAACTATATTACAATTATACCTATGGAAGTCATACAAAGTTTCACGATTGATCATACCTGCCTGAAACCAGGCATCTATGTGTCGCGAATGGATAGGGGGTTCACCACGTTCGACCTGCGCATCACCGAACCCAACAAGGAGCCGGCTGTGGCTCCTGCTGCCATGCACAGTCTGGAGCATCTCATGGCTACATGGTTTCGCAACAGCGAAGCGAAGGACGATGTGGTGTATGTGGGGCCGATGGGTTGTCTCACGGGCATGTATGTCATCATGACAGGTGCATACACCGTGGAGGACATGCGCCGTCTCACCATCGAGTGTCTGGAGTGGATTCTCACGCAGACGGCTGTGCCAGCCACGGAACCCGCGACTTGCGGCAACTATCTGCTCCACGACCTGCCCATGTGCAAGTGGGAGAGCCGTCGCTATCTCGACCGCTTACAGCACGATTTCCATAGCGAGTACACCCAGTTGCGTGTCACTCTCGAAGACGACAGGACATTTGCCGACGCATAGGGCATCCATCCCAAATAGAGTTGAAACATGATTGATTCGAGCATATTGCAAGGCAAGAAAGCGGCGTACTTCACGCTGGGCTGCAAACTGAACTTTGCCGAAACGAGTACTGTGGCGCAGCAGTTGGCGCGCTATGGGGTGAGGAAGGTGCAGAAGGGTGAGGTGGCAGACCTGGTGGTGGTGAACACGTGCAGCGTGACGGAGGTGGCTGACCACAAGTGCCGACAGGCGATTCATCGGCTGGTGAAGCAGCACCCCGGAGCCTTCGTGGTGGTGACTGGCTGCTATGCGCAGTTGAAGCCACAGGAAATAGAGGAGACAGAAGGGGTGGACCTCGTGCTGGGGAGTGAGCAGAAGGGGAATATCATACCGATGATTATGGAGACCCTCTCCCTAACCCTCCCCCGTAATGGGGAGGGAACCCATCCGGTGAGTTCCTCAACGGCAAAGAACCCGAAAGGTCTCCCTCCCCATTACGGGGGAGGGTCGGGAAGAGGGTCTTTTTCCCCTGCTTGTTCCCGAGGCGACCGCACCCGCTACTTCCTCAAAGTACAGGATGGTTGCAACTACTACTGCACCTATTGTACCATCCCGATTGCCCGTGGACGAAGCCGCAACGGGAGCATCGCCTCGATGGTAGAGCAGGCACGGCAAGTGGCAGCAGAGGGTGGTAGGGAGATTGTCATCACGGGTGTGAACATCGGTGACTTCGGACGCTCCACGGGAGAGACCTTCTTCGACCTTGTGAAGGCACTCGATGGGGTGGAGGGCATTGAACGCTACCGCATCTCCAGCATCGAGCCGAACTTGCTTACGGACGAAATCATCGACTTCTGTGCGCAGTCGAGAGCGTTCATGCCGCATTTCCACATCCCCTTGCAGAGCGGATGCGATGAGGTGTTGAGACTCATGCACAGGAAGTACGACACGGCACTGTTTCGCCATAAGATAGAGAAAATTCGTGAGGTAATGCCCGATGCTTTCATTGGCGTGGATGTCATCGTCGGCACCCGTGGCGAGACGGAAGAATACTTCCAGAAGGCATACGACTTCATGGAGAGCGTGGATGTGTCGCAGTATCACGTCTTCTCCTACTCCGAACGCCCTGGCACCAAAGCCTTGGAAATCCCTCATGTGGTCACGCCGCAGGAGAAGCACCAGCGCAGTCAGCAAGTGTTGGCTCTCTCGGCACAGAAGACTCACGACTTCTACAGCCGGTTCATCGGCACCACGCGGCCTGTGCTGCTCGAACATGCCTCGCCTCGCAAGCCTCTGATGAACGGCTTTACCGACAACTACATCCGTGTGGAAGTGCCCAACCAACCCGAACTGGACAACCACGTCGTGCAGGTGAAACTGGGAGGATTCAATGAGGCAGGCGATGCGTTGTGTGGAAACAGTATCTAACGTGAAAATAAGAAACATGATGAAAAAAGTTTTTTTGTTTCTGTCAGCCCTGCTGACGATGGTGGGTTGCAATGCCTTCCAACCTGTAGATAAGACAGGCATGGTGTATGAAGAGACGGACACGACAGCCGACGTGTCAGATTCTTTGGCGGCTCATGAGACAGAGGCTGCTTCTGGCGAGATAGAAGTGGCTCCCGACGAGATGTGTTCGGAAGAGTATCTGTATCAGTTCATTGTGCGCGTCTATGCAAAGGTGAACGAAGTTTGGGCGCGTCAGGAAGTGCATCAGGAGGAACTTGACACCGCTTTCTTCTCCAAGAGTTATCTCGACCTGAAAGCCAAGGTGCTGAAGGCCGAGGAAGGAAAAGACTTCGACCACCTCTTTTTCGTCGAGTACATGCCATTCTCTCAGGGACTTCGTGTGCCCATCCGACTGAATAGTGTCAAGGCAGACCTCCTGACAGGGAACATCGGCGAGATTCACTTCGACATCAGCGACCCCGATGGCAACGAGGCGAAGATGTGGTGGCATCTCACCTTCGAGGACGGCAAGTGGCGCATCGACGACTACGACAACGACCCCGATGGCTCTGGGACAATGGTGGAGAGAATGGAAAAATACCTCGCTGAATGAAGAAACTGGCAATCGTCATCTTGAACTGGAACGGTGCAGACATGATGCGCCAGTACTTGCCTTCGGTGTTGGAGAACAGCGTGGGCGATGTCATTGTGG
>DGUV01000028.1 GCA_002395775.1 Prevotellaceae bacterium UBA4301 | reverse complement strand
CACAGCATCGGCATCTGCTACGAAGGCGGTCTCGACGCCCAGGGCCGCCCCAAGGACACCCGCACCACAGCGCAGAAAGCCGCCCTGCACGCCCTGCTGAAGTCGCTACGCGTCGATTACCCCGAGGCAGTCATCCTCGGTCACCGCGACCTCCCTGGAGTCCACAAGGACTGCCCCTGCTTCGATGCCCAGGAGGAGTACAAGGATCTCTAAAGAAAAAAATCCCCGAATCGCTTGCACGGTTCGGGGATTTTTTGTACCTTCCCATGTCGGAGTGGGGGGCTCCCTTTTAAAAATGAGGTCGTGTCAGTTACTTTTTGACACGACCTCCTGTGAGATAGAATGTGATGAAAGACTTACTTGACCACGAACTTCTTGCCATTCTTGATGTAAATGCCCTTGGCAGGAGCACCATTCACCAGCACGCCAGAGAGGGTGTAGATGGCATCCGTGCTCTTCACGTTGGCATTCACGTTAGCAATACCCGTGGTAGAAGCATACTTGTAGATGACGAGGTTGTCGAACCAGCTGCGACGACCAGCGTTGTCGTAGTCAGAACGGAGCACGAACTTGGCAATCTTGTTGTCGCTGAGCGTGGTGTTCAGGGCTACGGGGGCGCCTGTCACAGCACCTTTGTTGGGGCTGGTGAGCAGGTTGGCCTGTGCGGTTTTGGCCTTATAGTCGATGATGATGTCGAACTGCCACTTATACTTGTCAGCGAGCAGGCTGGCATCTACATCCTTACTGGTGCTCTTACCGCATTCGGCAATGTTCAGGCCCTCGCCCTTGTCATTCAGGAAGTCATTGTAGGCGCAAGTATTATTATAGAGGCAATAGCTGAAGCCTGCCACGCGTTCGCCGGCAGCATTCTGCAGCTCAACGTCAACACTGCGGTTGGGGACTCCGCCGAACCATGCGTCGAAGCTTGTTCTGAGCACGTCGTTGTCGGTGGGGATGTCGGCCTCGGCCAGGTTCACCGTAGCCGTACCCTTACCCACGCGGAGCACGTCCTCGTAGATGAGCTCTACACCGCCACAACCCAGAGCGAAGGAAGTCTGGTCGTTAGCAAATGTTCCGTCGCCATTGTCGGTCACGCTGCTTGTGGTGAAGTCCATCTGTCCCATGCCGCCCTTGATGGTGTAGCCGGTAATGGAAGCATCCTCCTCGCCTTCGCCATTGACATTGGTAGTGTAGATGGGCTCGAAGTAGTTAGAGAAGTCGATGTCAACGATAGGAATGAGTACGGGAACGCTGTTCTTGAATTCTTCCTCGGCAGTCTGCAGGTTTGTGATGGCCTGGTTCACGGTAACCTCATCTTCCTCGCGGGTACCATCGGTACTGCTAGTAATTATGGTCTCGAGCACAGACTTTGCACCATTGATGGCAGCCTGGAAGGCTTCCTTGTTGCCATCCTTGTTCACGTCGTCGTTGAGCATGAGCTCAGCCTTTGCAATCTCGTTACGCAGGTTGGTGATGGCCTGGTTCGCAGCCTTTACATAGTCGGCAGCGTTCTGATAGCCGAGCAACAGCTGGTCCTTCAGCAGGTTGCCGTTGCCATCATAGCTCTCCACGCCCTGATAGAGGGTCCAGTCTTCCAATTCTTCGTTATTAGCCACACCTGTATCCTTGCCGTCCTCAGACACCCAGCCCTTGGCATTCACGGCGTTGTAGTAGGTATCCCAATTGTTGAGAGCTTTCTGCAGTGAGTCTTTAGCCCAGGGATAGTTGGCATTGGCCTGCATCTCAATGACGGCATTGCGGGCATCGACGACAGCGTTGTACTTCTCGATGAAGGGATTCCAGATGGGAGCGCGCTCATTCTTTTCCTTCAGGTCGCCGAAGGCACGCACCTCGAAGTTCTTCACCTCAAGCCGACCGCCGCCTTGGGGGCCGTCCCAATAGACACCAGCCTCGAAGGTCTCGCCTTCCTTCAAATCAGCCACCATATAGAACTTCTGGAAAAGCTCGCCACTGATGACACCGCAGTCGAGTATGTTGCTACCAATGAACAGCTTCACGTTGCGCTGCATGTTCCAAAAGAGGTCGAACTTGCTATCGCAGAAAGCATTGCGCACCTCGACAGCAATATAGTATTTGCCGGGAACGAAGTTCTTGTTGTAGAGGGCAACAGAGCCGGGGCCTACATAGAAGCCGTTGCCATCTTGTATCTGCTTCACCAGCACATTTTCGCCTTTATCGTGCTGCCAGTTCTCACCATGAAATTTGAATCCGCCAATCTCCTGACCTTCAGCAATCTGTCCACGGGTGTACTTCGGGAACTGGGTCAAGTCGTTGGCATACTTGAAATACTTGTTAGACGTCATGTCGGGGGCTGAGGCCTCCATGAAGCTTGCCAGTTCGGCATCGAACTGCTCCATGAGGCTCGCGCCACCGTTAGGATCGTCAAATGCGCCTGGAGTCTCGAGCTGGTCCTGCACGTAGGAATACACGCCATAGTAGAAGTTATCGTAAGCGTCTTCGGTCTGCGAGTTCTTGAAGTTCGGATCGGCCATGATTTGCTGAGAGAAGGCCATCTTGCTCCGAACAATGCGGTCATCGAACGTCATGGACACCCGATGGAGGGAGATGTTGGTAATCATCGTGCCGGCGGCCAGCTTCTCGAAGTGCATCACCAGCTGCTGCCCATCAGTGGGCGTGAACACGAACGATACGGTCTGCCACTCGTTGCTGATAGTGGTGGCTGTAGCCACGTCCACCATAGAGGCTGTGTGAGACAGACTGCCGTCGTTGTTCAGGAAGAAGTCGCAGTAGTTGTTGCCAACCGTGGTGCCTACTGTGGTGTAGTCGGCACCCACGCCCTTGA
>DGUV01000083.1:748-35963 GCA_002395775.1 Prevotellaceae bacterium UBA4301 | reverse complement strand
GATGTCTCTCGCTGCTCCGTCAGTTCTCCGCCTTTCAGGCAGATGAGTCCGTTGGGCAGGGCGTTGTGCTGCTCCTTACGGATGTTCTTGCGGCACAGCTTGGCCAGGTCGGCCAAAGGCATGACGGCACGGGAGACCACAAAATCGAACCGTTCCTTCACCTCCTCGGCCCGAGCCCACTGGGTGGTGACATTTTCCAACCCCAAAGCCTGAGCCACCTCGGTGCAGACGAGTATCTTCTTCTTCGTGCTGTCTAACAGATGGAACCTCGCTTCGGGAAACATGATGGCCAGGGGGATGCCCGGGAAGCCACCACCGGTGCCAAGGTCCATCACCGTGGTGCCGGGACGGAAGCGGACGTACTGGGCAATGGCCAGCGAGTGTAGGACATGATGCTCATAGAGGTTGTCGATGTCCTTGCGCGAGATGACGTTAATCTTGGCATTCCAGTCGTGGTAGAGGGGTCCCAACTGCCGGAACTGCTCTTGCTGACGCTCGGTCAGACGGGGGAAATAGTTAAGTATTTGCTGCATATTTTCTGGGATAGCGGAACAGGATGGCCAGGAGCATAAACAGCCCCATGACGAAGGGATAATAGAGATAGGGAATGATTTCGATGGGATTGATGAGTGCCAGGCTGCTGGCCATGAGCATCTGGGCTCCGTAGGGGATGATGCCTTGGGCGAAGCAGGAGAAGGTGTCGAGAATCGAGGCCGAGCGGCGCGGGTCGATGCCGAAGCGTTCGGAGATGTCGCGGGCCAGGTTGCCCACGGTGAGGATGGCTATGGTGTTGTTGGCCGTGCAGAAGTTGGTGAACACCACCAGTCCGGCAATGCTCAGTTCGGCCCCCCTGCGGCCTGTGATGTGGCGCGAGAGGCGCTGCAGAATGAAGTCGATGCCTCCCAGATGGCGGATGACGCCCACCATGCCGGCGGCCATGAGGGTGACGATGATGAGTTCGCCCATGCCCAGGATGCCCTCGCCCATGGCGTTGAGCCACTCATAGAAGCGATAGCTGCCGCGCAGGATGCCGATGAAGCCCGTGGAGAGGATGCCCAGCACGAGCACCATCATCACATTGATGCCCAGCAGGGCGGTGACGAATACTATCAGATAAGGGATGACGAGAACCCCGTCGATGGGATGAGTGACGGGGGCCACCTGCATGTTGCGCCCCACGAGGATGTAGAGCAACAGCACCAAGAGGGCCGCCGGCACCACGATGCGGGCATTCAGGCGGAACTTGTCGCTCAACTGGCATCCCTGTGTCTGGGTGGCCACGATGGTGGTGTCGCTGATGAAGGAGAGGTTGTCGCCGAAATAAGCTCCGCCCACTACGGTGGCTACTACCATGGGCAGTGACGAGCCCGTCTGCTGGGCTATTCCCGTGGCGATGGGCACCAAGGCCACAATGGTGCCCACACTCGTGCCTACGCTCAGGGAGATGAAACAGGCGGCAAGGAAAAGTCCTGCCAAAAGGAGTTGCGGCGGCAAGGCCCATAGGCAGAGATCCACAGTGGCCTGGATGGCTCCCATCTGCTTGGCTGAATAGGCAAAGGCGCCCGCAAGGATGAAAATCCAGATCATCATCAGCAGGTTGCTGTGGGCAGCACCTCGGGAATAGACCTTGATGCGCTCGTTCAAGTCCATCCCACGCAGGAGGAAGATGGAATAAGTGCTGGCAATCATGAAGGCCACAGTAATTGGCACACTATAGAAATCGTGTGCCAATAAACTGAAGACCAAATAAAAGGTCAGGAACACGAATAGCGGCGAGAGCGCAAGGAATCCGGTCTTTGCCTTCACTTCTTGATGTAGTCGTTATATATCTTTATTCCAAAAATAATAGCGCTGCAAATCGTTGTTACGAGATTGGTCACAAACAGGAATATACCGTTCTTGCCCAGCATGAGTCCCTGTATCATGAAGCAGATACCTCCAATGGCCATCATCAGGAAGGTTGCCAATGCTATGTCATCGGTCTTTCGCGTGCGGATGGTCTGAATGGCTTGCGGCAGATAGCCGAGCATCAAGCTGATGCTGGCCATCCAACCTATGATGTTAAAGAATGTCTGATGATCCATGAGAGGAAGCTATTAGAAGTAGAAACCAAGACCTATCTTAAAGCCTACGCGACTGCCGTCGGAGAAGTCGTTGAGACACATGTTGTAGTAGATGGCGGGCTCGATGCTCATGAAGTGGTTCAGATAGAAGCAATAGCCTGCTTCAAAAGCCAGAGAGATGTTGTTGTTTTTTTCCCTGGAAGTGTAATAAACGTCATGGCGTTCACCGGTAGGAGAATCGCTGTTTGTTTCATAGGTTCTGATTCCAGGTTGCCCTTCGAAACCATATAGCAAACCGCCACTCAGATAAACACCAGTGCGTTTGAAATAGTAGCGTGCGCCGGCACCAATCTCCAGACTATTGACGTCGGGACCCTTCAGGGACTGATGGTTGAAACCGATACGGCCGTAGGGCATCCAGCATTCCTCAATAAAGTAACCGCCAGTTCCCTCAAAACCGAAACGGAAGTGAGAGTCCTTGCTATAACTCAGATCAAGGCCCGTCAGTGAAGCGTTGACATACTTTGTACCCTTTTCAAACTGAGCGTTGGCACTCACGCCCACCACGGCCAAAAGAATGGCCAAAACTGTCTTCTTCATAACTTTTCGTTTTTATGAGGTTGATAATTGATTTTCCATACAGCAAAGGCTACGCCAGACAGGACCGTCACCACCAGACCAGCAACGAGGCTGGGCGCATAGGGCAGTTCGAAGCCTTCGGGAGCCACCAAGATATAGGTCGAACTGACGGCCGTCATGAACAGCGCGGGCAGCAGCCCCATCCAGAAACACTTCTGCCGACGTGCCATCCAGATGGTCACGGCCCACAGAGTGGCCATGGCCAGCGTCTGGTTGGTCCAGGCAAAATAGCGCCACAGTACATTGAAGTCGAGGAAGCGCAAACCCACGGCTATGGCAAACATGGGAATGGCTATGAGGAAACGCTTGCCGAAGTGCTTTTGGCTCAGGTGGAGCATGTCGGCCACAATCAGTCGGGCCGAACGGAATGCCGTGTCGCCCGAAGTGATGGGGGCTGCAACAACACCCAACACGGCCAAAATGGCTCCCACACGACCAAACCAAGTGTCGCACACCATGTGGACCACCACAGCCGGAGTGCCCAACTCGGCCAGATGCTCATAAGAGCCTGCAAACTTGATGGCTGCGGCTGCCCAAATGAGAGCCACCACGCCCTCCGTGATCATGGCTCCGTAGAAGACGGCACGGCCTTGGCGTTCGTCCTCCAGACAGCGCGACATGATGGGACTCTGCGTGCCGTGGAATCCGCTGACCGCCCCACAGGCAATGGTGATGCACAGCATGGGGAAGATGGGCAGTCCCTTAGGATGATGCCCCGCGAGGCCGTCGGTAAGTTCGGGCACTGACCCGTCGAGGGCAAAGATGCCATAGCAGGCCAGCAAGGCCATGAGCAGCAGCGAAACGCCGAACAAGGGATAGAGACGACCGATGAGCGTAGAGATGGGCAGCATGGTGGCCAGCATGTAATAAATCAGAATGATGAAGAACCACAGCAATGGCGTCAGCCCAAACTGCAGACCGAAAATGCTGAACTGCACGTTACTCGTCATCTCGGCCAGGAGGTCGGCAGGAGTGACCACAAACACCGTACCCACCAGCACCAGCAGCAACATCGACAACAGGCGCATAAGATAGCGCACTCCCGTGCCCAGTTCATCGCCAAGCACCTCGGGCAATGACAAACCGTCCTTACGCAGGCTAATCATGCCCGACATATAGTCGTGGAAACCGCCTATGAAGATGCAACCCAACACTATCCACAGATAGGCCGCAGGCCCGAACTGAATACCCATGATGGCACCGAAGATGGGCCCCGTACCAGCAATGTTGAGGAACTGAATGAGGAACACCTTCCACTGGGGCATGGGCTGATAGTCCACCCCGTCAGTCTTTGTGTAAGCCGGCGTGCGCCGCTCGGGCTCGATGCCAAAAACGCGCTCCACCAGTTTACCATAAATGAGATAGCCCAGCAGCAGGGCCACCAGCGAAATCGAAAATGATATCATTTTTAGTCGTTCATTACACTTTCTTATGCAAAGTTAAGAATAATTTTGAATTTTCAATTTTCAATTTTGAATTATTTATTAATTTTGTAGCAATTATAACATTATTTATGAAAACAAGACTTCTTACCCTCGCACTTCTTGCCCTCATTGGAACAAGTGTGCATGCACAGAAAGGCAAGCAGATTTACATTCCCGAAGAACTGCGCCAGAACGATTTCAACAACCCCGAATCCAAGTGGAGCTATGCCCGCATGGCCGAGACGCCCAATGTGGTGTGCTTCTGGGAAAAGGGCTTCGGCCCCGACCTCTCCAAAGCTCCCGACCTCGATGGCCACCCCATGACGGTGGACCTCCAGAACTTGCTATCCAGGGTGGAACACTTCTATCAGGTCTATCGCGACATGATGCGCTTCACCCTGCCTGGCAGTAAGGCCGACCGCTACAAGATGATGGTCATGCTCAACTACTCGCTCGAAGGCACGGCCTACGGCGGATGCTACGACGACTCCATCGGTGCCCTTTGGATTGCCCCCAACCGCGTGCAGGACAATCGTCTCAACTGCATTGCCCACGAGCTGGGGCACTCGTTCCAGATACAGATCTCTTGCGACGGCAGGGGGCATGGTCCGGGTGGAGGTTTCTTTGAGATGACCAGCCAATGGATGCTGTGGAATGTCAATCCCGAATGGCCCACGGACGAGAACTACCACTGGCGGGCTTTCATTCAGGATGCCAACCTGCCCTTCCTGGCCATGCAGAACATCTATCGGTCGCCCTACATGCTCGAATACTGGAGCATGAAGCACGGCCTCACGGTCATAGCCGACCTCTTCCGCCAGTGTCGCCGTCACGAGGATGCCGCGCAAACCTACATGCGCATGTTCGGCCTCTCCAACGAGCAGTTTGCCCTCGAGGCTCTGGATTGCTACTCTCGCCTGCTCTCGTTCGACTTCCCAGGCAAGCACGAGGTGAACAAACGCTACGCAGGCGAGTTTCTCAACAGCAAACCTCTGGGCACGTTCGGAGCAAACAGCATTGAAATTAAGAATGAAACAATCAAAAACGGAAAGGCGAAGGTCTCCTTCGTGGGCGACAAAGACAAGGGCTATGCCTACCGTCTCGTGGCGCTAAACGATAAGGCGAAGGCCACCTATGGCGAAATCTGTACCAAGCAGAAGGGGACAGCCACGCTTCTTGTTCCTGCCGACACGCGCAAGGTCTATCTCGTCGTGACTGCCTATCCCCTCAGTCAGTACAAGCCTCAGGACGATACCCTTTATCCCTATACCGTTAAATAAACCCAGAAAACATGAAACGCATACTCCTGCTTCTCGCTATTTCCACGCTTCCAATCTTCAATTGTGCCTTGGCACAAACACTCACCTCACCCGACGGACGCCTGAAGGTGGACATCACCCCTCAGGGCCAGCAACTCACCTACTCCGTCTATGAGGAGGAAGCGGTCGACCGCCACATCTACGCCCTCGACAACGTCATCAGGCTCGACATCGAGGGGACGGATGTGAAAAAATGGTCCATTTCATCAAAGAAATCGAAGCACGAGCACATCGTGGCCCCCAACTATCGCCAGGCCGAGTTCGACGTAAGATACAATCAGCTTTTCGTCAGGTCAAAGAGTGGAATTGAGGTGGAGTTCCGTGCCTACAACGAGGGCGTAGCCTACCGTTTCCTGCTCACGGCCTTCGACAAGAAAGAATGGAAAATCAAGGACGAAGTGGCCGAATTCCGCTTCCCTGGCGACCCCAACGTCCTGCTCCCCCACTCCACCAACGAGAAGAACCCCAAGGCTATGGCCTTTCAGGCCACCTACAGCCAGTCGGCACTCTCCCAGGCCAGCCACCTCGAGGCCTTTCTGCCGGCCACCGTCGTGTGCCCCACTGCCAAGGTCACCCTCATGGAGAGCGACGTCGCGGACTATCCCGGCATGTTCGTCCAGGCCGGAGGAGGCAGCCTGAAGGCCTCGTTTGCCCAAGTGCCCAAGACATTTGACTTCTATCCTTGGCGCGTGCAGAAGTATGTCAAGGACACCGAGGACTTCATCGCCCAAGGCACGGGAAACCGCAGCCTGCCCTGGCGCATCATGGCCATAGCCCGCGAGGATAAGGAGATGCCCATGAACAACCTCGTCTACGCCCTTGCCACACCATCACAAGTGAAGGATACCTCATGGATTCGCCCGGGCCATGTAGCTTGGGACTGGTGGAACGACTGGGGACTGCAGGGTGTCAACTTCAAGGCCGGCATCAACAACGTGACCTACAAGCATTACATCGACTTTGCTGCGAAGAACCACCTCGAATACATCATTCTCGACGAGGGCTGGTACGACCCCAAGTCGGGCGACATGCTCCAGACCATCCCCGAAATCGACCTCCCCGAACTCGTCGAATACGCCAAGGCCCGAAACGTGCGCCTCATCCTCTGGACCGTCTTTAACGTGCTCGACAGCCAACTCCAGGCCGCCTGCCAGAAGTATGCCCAGATGGGCATTGCAGGCTTCAAGGTCGATTTCCTCGACCGCTACGACCAGGAGGCCGCACGCATGATCTATCGCATAGCCGAGGCCTGCGCCCAAAACCATCTGGTGCTCGACTACCACGGCATCTTTGCTCCGCAGGGCATACAGCGCACTTGGCCCAACGTCATCAATTTCGAAGCCGTATTCGGCATGGAGGAAGTGAAGTGGACCGCCCACGATGCTCAGGACATGCCCCAGTACGACGTCACCTTCCCCTTCATCCGCGGACAGGCAGGCTTTGTCGATTTCACTCCGGGAGGTATGCGCAACGCCTCGCGGCAGGACTACCAGCCCGTCTATTCCAACCCCATGACCATGGGCACCCGATGTCACCAGCTGGCCCACTACATCGTCCATGAGTCGCCCCTGACCATGCTTGCCGACAGTCCCTCGGCCTACGAACGCGAACCCCAATGCACGCAGTTCATTGCCTCCCTGCCGCCCGTCTATCAGTCACTTAAGGTGATGGACGGCAAGATGGGCGAGTTCATCATCGTCCTGCGCTCCGACAAGCAGGGCAACCTCTATCTGGCCGGCGAGACCAACTGGCAGGAACGCGACCTCACCATCGACTTCGGCACCATCCTGCCCCACGACACCAGCGAATGGGAACTCACCGCCTTCACCGACGGCCCCAATGCCCACCGCGTAGCCACCGACTTCCAAGCCCAGCGCGGCGTTGTTTGCTGGCGCGACTACCTACCCGTCCACATGGCTTCCGGCGGTGGCTTTGCCATGAAGCTCAAGCGTGTGAAATGAAAGTGACTAACACAACGCTCGATACATGACAAAGATTCCGCATCCGTTGGTGGCCATAGTGCCGGTGGTGGTGCTGATAGGCTTTCTGGCTCTGGTGATATCGCTGTTTGGCAGCGACTCGCTGAGCGGAGGCAGTCAGATAGCCCTGCTGATGGGAATGGCAGTATGTGTGTGCCTGTCGATGGCGGTCTATCGCGTACCCTGGAGCGTGTTTGAACGGCAGATAAAGGCCACGCTGGGCGAAGTGAGCATCACGCTACTCATTCTTCTGTGTGTGGGCATGCTGGCAGGGTCATGGATTATCAGCGGCATAGTGCCCACACTCATTTATTACGGGGTGCAGACGATGTCGCCCCAGTTTTTTCTCGTCTCCTCGTGCATCATTTGTTCATTGGTTTCACTGCTCTCGGGCAGCTCTTGGACAACCATCGCCACCATAGGCGTAGCCCTGCTGGGCATCGGTCACGCACTGGGGGTGTCGGAGGCATGGACGGCAGGCGCCATCATCTCGGGAGCCTACTTCGGCGACAAAATGTCGCCCCTGAGCGACACTACCATTCTGGCTTCGTCGGCCACGGGAACGGACCTCTTTGCCCACATCCGATACATGATGCTGACCACCATCCCCACCTTCCTCATTGCCATCCTCATCTTCCTGTTTGCCGGACAGGGCGGCGAAGGTGTGGAACTGCACGTGAGCGAATACACGGAAGGGCTGTCGCGCACCTTCAACATCTCGCTGTGGACCTTGCTCGTACCCCTGCTGACGGGTGTCATGATAGCGCACCGCGTGCCGTCGCTCATCGTGTTGTTTCTGTCATCTGTGATGGCCGGAGCGGTGGCTCTCATCCTGCAGCCCCACATTCTGTGCGAGATAGCCGGAGGAGAAGAAACGTTCTCTGGCAATTCGGCACCATCAATAACCACGTTGATACGCGGACTGGCCATCACCTACTATGGCTCGACGACCGTGGACACGGGAAGCCCCTCGCTCAACGAACTCATCTCCACCAGCGGTATGGCGGGTATGCTCAACACCATCTGGCTCATTCTCTGCGCCATGTGCTTCGGGGCAGCCATGGTGGCAAGCCGCATGATAGACAGCATCACAGGCGTCATACTCCGCCTCGTGCGCAACAGGGTGAGCCTCGTTTCCTCCACCGTGGGCACGGGCATCTTCCTCAACCTCACCACGGGCGACCAGTTCATCTCCATCGTCCTCACGGCCGACATCTACAAGGAAGTATTCCGAGAGGAAGGCTACGAATCGCGTCTGCTGAGCCGCACCACCGAGGATGCAGCCACGGTCACCAGCGTGCTCATTCCCTGGAACACGTGCGGAATGACGCAATCGACCGTGCTCGGCGTACCCACACTCACCTACCTGCCTTACTGTTTCTTCAACCTCCTCAGTCCGCTCATGAGCATCATAATTGCCGCCATAGGCTGGAAAATATGGAAAACCCAACCTCTGACTGAGGGGAGAAGCGCATCAGAAGAGTAGGAAGCGAGCGACGACAAGAAGCAGCATAAGCAACTCCGCCATCCGGTTGACACGGATGGCTTTTTTCATGTCTGCGGTAGTAAGCAGGCGGTCGTTCTCACCAATATAGGGCTTATCGACCAGCTTGCCGAAATAGTTGTGCGGACCGCCGAAACGGCAGTCGAGGATGCCCGCCAATGCCGCCTCGGGATAGCCGCTGTTGGGACTGAGATGATTACGGGCGTACTTGCGTACGCAATTAAAAATGAAAAATGAAAAATGAAAAATTGATAGGGAGACTCTCCCCTCTTGGGACGAATCGCCCCTCATGGAGGGTATCAGAGGAGCAACCAAGAGCATCAGCAGGGCCGTAAGTCGGGCCGGGATGTAGTTGGCAATATCGTCGATGCGAGCAGCCCAACAACCATAGTCCTTATACCGCTCGGTGCGATAGCCAACCATGGAATCCTGCGTATTTATCATCTTGTAAGTGAGCATGGCAGGAACACCGCCCATGGCCAACCAGAAAAGGGGGGCAATAACGCCGTCGCTCAGGTTCTCGGCTAAAGTCTCGAGGGCAGCCGTACGCACTTCCTGTGCCGAGAGTTCACTGGTGTCACGGCCCACAATGCGGGCTACCTGTTTCCTCCCCTCCTCCAACGAACGATCGAGGGCAAGGAACACTGCACGCACCTCACGGATGAGAGTGGTTCCGGCCAGGCAGTAGAAAACCAGAAGAAGCTCGACAAGGAAAAGCAGCCCCCCGCCAACTCCCCTCCATAGGGGGAGAACAGAGCCCTCCATTGAGGAGATGGAACGTGAGAGGCCCATTACCAAACACATTATTACCAGAAACACGAGCGTATCGAGCAGGAGGCTGACAATGGCCCCCTTGAGCACACGATGCCTGCCACGATTGAAACGATGCTCACACCAAGCTATCATCCTTCCGAACCCCACCACGGGATGGGGGAGCCAAGAGGGGTCGCCCAGCCAGAGGTCGAGCAGCCAAGCCAAGACGAGCGCCATCGCCACTGCTGAATGATGATTAACGAACAGGGAACAATCCATAACGCTTTATCGCACTAATGAGTTCATCATCGGCCTCGGGCGTCTGCGCAGCCACGCGAAAGTGGTGGGGCGTGAGTCCGGGGAAGTTGCTGGCATCGCGGATGAGTATGCCCTCCCTGGCTGCCAGATGCTCCTTCAGTTCTGCGGCGGTGCGGCCTTCGATGGTGCAGAGCATGAAGTTGGTATGCGTCTCGCAGGCCCGAATGCCGGGAATCCCGTTGAGCAACGAACGCAGCCGCTGGGCTTCGGACAAATAGGCCGGCACATCTATGAGACGAGGCTGATGCCCGACGAGCCAGTGACCTGCCTCCAAAGCCAAGGCATTGACCGCCCAGGGGCGTTGCAGGCTGCGCAAGGAGAGGATGAGCCGCGCAGGCCCCGTGACGTAGCCCAAGCGAAGGCCAGGGATGCAATACTTCTTGGTCATGGAATGAAGGACCAGAGCCCCCTCGCACGACGGCAGGGGGGCAGGGAGATAGTCTTCGTAGGACTGGTCGATGACGAGCAGACGATGGCGGGCGGCCAGCCCGGCAATGAAGTCGGCAGGGCGCACTTCGCCCGTAGGGTTGTTGGGATTACACACCCAGCAGAGCCAGGCATCGGGCCCTTCCCTGAAGCCAAACATCCGGCTTGCCGAGTCGTACTCGCTGAAGGTGGGATGCACGACAGCGTAGGTGCGCTGCGCAGGGGCCAACATGTGAGAGGCCATTTGGGCAATGAGATAGATGGCCTCGGTGGCTCCGCTGGTGACCATCACCTCGCTGGGACTCGTGCCGATGGAATGGGCTATCTCCGCCTCAAGCGATTGGGGCGAAGGCTCGGGATAGGAACGGACGAGGGAGAGGCAGCCACGCAGATGATCCTCCAGGGCCGAGAGGTCGGCAAAGGCGGGGATGTTCGAACTGAAATTCAGCCGAATGCCGCTATAGTTGCAGATGTCATCCCCGTGTCCGTCAATCATCGGTCAGAATGCTGTAAAGTTTGTCCATGTCCAGGTGGCGGCGAACGTGCTCGGCCAGGCGGTCGTACTGCTGCTGCCTGTAGGTCTGATAGTTGATGGCTGGGCCCCCCTCCTCCACCCTGCCGGCAAAGGGGCGGAGCAGGAAATCGACAAAGGCCGGGTTGTCGAGGATGCCATGGACGTAGGTGCCTATGCAATGGTCCGTCTGCACTACGGGCTGAGGGGCATCGCTGACGCCCTGATGAATCTCATATCCGCTACACTCCTGCCCCTCGAAGCGGAAGGTCACCTGCCGGGTGGTCTTGGTCGGAGCCATGACGGTGCGCACGGGCAGCAGCCCCAAGCCAGGCATACTGGCCACGGAGCCTTCGACGCCCTGCGGGTCGCCAATCGTCAGCCCCATCATCTGGTAGCCGCCACAGATGCCAAGGATGGTCTTCCCCTCACGGTGGGCCTGCAGGATGGCCCCTGCCATACCCGACTGGTGGAGCCACAGCAGGTCGGAAAGGGTGGACTTGGTGCCAGGCAGCACCACGATGTCGGCCTCGGCAATCTGGCTGGGGACGGTGGCATAAGTCAGCCGGAAGCGCGAGTCGGCCTGCAAGGCATTGAAGTCCGTGAAGTTGCTGATATAGGGCAGGCGAACGACCTTGACGCGCACCCGATTCTCCCCCGTCTCTTCCTTCCCCCCCTTCGTTACGAGGTCCATGCTGTCCTCCTCATCGATGTGGATGTCCTTATAATAAGGTACGACGCCCAGGACGGGCACACCACACACCTCCTCCAGCATGCGACGCCCCCCATCGAAGAGGCGCATGTCGCCGCGGAACTTATTGACAATGATGCCCCTGATGCGCCTGCGGTCGGCCTCCTCCTGCAGCATGATGCTCCCATACGCCGAGGCAAAGACTCCACCGCGATCGATATCAGCCACAAGGATGACATGAGCATCGGCGTATCGGGCCATGGGCATGTTCACGAGGTCGGTATCGCGCAAGTTCAGCTCTGCAATACTGCCTGCGCCCTCCATCACGATGGGGTTGAAACGTTGGGAAAGGCGGTCGAATGCAGCATGAACCTCTTTCCTCAGCTCGTCCTTCCCCTCATGACGCCAATAGTCATAGGCATTCTTGTTGCCTATGGGTTTGCCTAAAAGCACCACCTGACTCGTGTGGTCGCTCTGGGGCTTCAGCAGGATGGGGTTCATGTCCGCCTCACAGGGGATGCCTGCCGCCTCGGCCTGTACGGCTTGTGCGCGACCAATCTCAAGACCATCTGCAGTAACGTATGAATTGAGAGCCATATTCTGCGCTTTGAAGGGCGCAGGACTATAACCATCCTGACGGAAGATGCGACACAAGGCCGTGGCAATGATACTCTTGCCCACGTCACTACCCGTACCCGCCAACATCAAGGGATGAAGAGATTTCATATTTGCCATAGATTATAGATGTGCGTGTAGCTCGCCACAACATTTTTGTAGCGAATAATGGGCGTAGCAACGGGTTCGCCTTTGGCATTAAAGACCTGAATGGCAGACCCAGGCTTTTCGCCTAAGAATTGCGTATAATGAAATTCATGACCACGAAACTCTTTCCCGTCCATTGCAAATCGACGATAGCCAAGAGAAAGTTTTCGGTCTTCTGTCCTTGCAGAGATTTTATAGGGTAGGACACCACACATGGGATACTCGCCATCGTCCGTCACTATACTCTGACAAAGATACATCATGCCACCACATTCGGCAACAATGTGCCCTCCCCGCTCAGCAAACTCACGAATGGCCTGTCGTGTTTCCTCTGCCTTTACCAATGCCTCGAGATGTTTCTCAGGATAACCACCGGGAAGATAAAGGAATGGAGAAGGGAGAAGCGAAAAGGGAGATGTGTTGTCCTCAGGGTCGAAGAAAATTACCCGGCCGTGGGCATACAAGCGGTCGAGGGTCTCCTGATAGATGAAGGAGAACGATTCGGCATTGCGGGCAATCAGTATGTCAACAGGCTTTTCCATTCTACATGTTCTTCCAATAGACGAACCAACTCGGTGCAATCCGTCTGTTCCGAGAAATCGAGTCCTAAATATCGACTCCCCGTTTCCAATTCCTTACACTTGGGCATGCAACCTAAGCATGGCACACCCACCTCTTGGGCAACCTCACGCATCATCTGGGCGTGACGTTCAGAACCTACCTTATTAAATATTACGCCCGCGAACGAGAGACCGGGACGGAAGCGAAGATAGCCCAATAACAGGGCCGCCATTGAGTAAGCTGCCGATTGGGCGTCGACAACCATGACGATAGGTAAATGCAATATCCGAGCGATATCTGCCGAAGAACCACGGTCATGGTCATATCCGTCGAACAATCCCATCATGCCTTCCACGATAGCCACATCGGCATCTGCCGAATAGTGTGTGAACAAGTCTTGCAAGTGTTCTTCGGAAGCAAAGAACGAGTCGAGGTTCACACTAGGCCGTCCACAAACCGCCTCGTGAAATTTCGTGTCAATGTAGTCAGGCCCACACTTGAAGGGTTGCACCTTATAACCTTTGCTCCGATATAATGCCATAAGCCCTCGAGCCAATGTAGTCTTGCCCGATCCACTATGGGGTGCCGCGATGAGGAAATGTGCTTTCATGGCTGCAAAGATACAATTTTTAATTTTTAATTTTTAGTTTTTAATTATATTTTGTATCTTTGTACCCGAATCCTGGCAATTGGGCGGCGAAAACACCGCTTCGATGCAAGGGAATCCGGTGAAAATCCGGAGCTGTACCTGCAGCTGTAATCCCCGTCATTGGGTCTGCTTGTATAACGCCACTGAGCTTATGGCTTGGGAAGGTAAAGCAGACTGGGGAAAGCCAGAAGACCTACCAGGAGCGAGAGCAGAGCAAAGTTTACTTTGGCTATGCCGAGCGACAGGAGGGCTCGACCGAAGGTCAGGCCTACCAGTAGAAATAATTACGCGCGCTCAGGAACAAGCGAGGGCGGAAACATGAAAAGAAGAGGACTACGTCTGATGGTCGGGATGGCACTCGTGTGCCTATACCCGACATTAATGGCACAGACGACGCTCCGTACGGATACCATCCAGGAGGTCGTGGTTACAGGTACTGGAACCCAGCACCTGTTGAAGAATGCGCCCGTGCAGACGGAGGTCATCACCCATAAGATGCTGCAGCAGTACGGCGGTCGGAGCCTAGAGGACATCCTCTCAGGCCTGACCGCCTCTTTTTCATTCAACGAGGATGACATGGGCAGCCAGATGCAGATGAACGGTCTGGGCAACTCCTACATCCTCATCCTCATTGATGGCAAACGCATACACGGCGACGTGGGGGGCGAGAACGACCTGGCCATGATTGACCCTGCCACCATCGAGAAGATAGAAATCGTGAAGGGAGCCTCATCGGCCTTGTACGGCAGCGATGCCATAGCGGGCGTCATCAACATTATCACTCGCAAATACACCGAACAGGGCATGCTGATGGAAAACACAACGCGCGGCGGAATGTACAACGACTGGCGGCAACACAACGGACTGGGTTTACGCTTTGGCAAGTGGGGTTCGCTGACAAACTTCCAACTCGGGCACACAGACGGCTGGCAGAATACAGCCACAGAACACACCGCGGGAACGGAACCTCCCATCTATGACTCCAAGAACAAGACAGTGAACCGCTACACCAACTGGCAAGTGACGGAACGGCTGACCTACAACATTACCAAGGATTTGCAACTCTACGCCTCGGGCAGTCTCTATGCCAAGCGCATCCATCGGCCCAACGGCAAATATGCCCACTACGATGTGCACACCTACGACCTGCAATACCACAACCAGTCGGCAGCAGTGGGCGGACAGTGGAAACTGAACAAATACGACCAGGTAACGCTGGACGTCGACTGGAACCGTCATGCCTACGAATACCTGTTCACTGCCAACACATTGGTTGAGGACTATGACAAGAGTGCCGGCACACGCTACTACCCCTACTACCCCTATCTGCCTGGACAAACGCAACTCCAGAGCGACCAGCGACGCACAATGGCCGCACTGAAGGGCGTGTTCACGCTGCCTCGGGGCAATCGGTTGAATGCCGGAGCAGAGTATCGCCACGACTGGTTGCGGTCGCCCACACGAGTAGCAGGCACGACAGTAAGTGACTGGACCACGGCACTCTATGCTCAAGACGAATGGCAACAAAACTTCAGGAATAACATGTCACTGCATCTGGCAGGAGGTCTGCGACTCAACTGGAACGAGCAGTTCGGCATACGTCTGACACCAAAAGCTTCAGCACTGTGGAGCATCGGCCAACCCTGGCGCATCCGTGCACAATGGAGCCAGGGGTTCAAGACTCCGACTACGAAGGAACTCTACTATCGCTACGTGCGCCAGATGAGCGGCACCTACCTGTATCTGGGCAACACAGGCCTGAAACCGCAGACGAGCAACTACTTCTCGCTGGGAGGCGAATACACGAGGGGCGGACTCAGCGTCACACTGACGGCCTATTATAATAAGGTAAGGGACATGATTGCCCTCGTCACCATCCCCAACTATCAGGCTCCCGCAGAATACCTGGTGCAGTACGACCCCGTGAAGACGCGCCAGTACCAGAACATCGAGGACGCACGCACATGGGGCATCGACCTGTCGGCACGCTACACCTGGAAGGAGCTCTCCTTCGCCTTGGGCTACAATTACCTCGACACCGAGGCCAACCAGTACGACACCAACCACGACCGCATGCACCAGGTCACCATCGACGGCATGGCACACCACAAGGGCAACGTCTCCATTGTGTGGGCCAAAAACCTTAAAGCAAACAAGGCGGCTCATGCCTCTTCCCTCGGAGGGGAAAGGGGGAGGATAGGTGTGGGACTGTACGGACGCATGTCGTCGAGGCGCTACTATCAGATAGACGGCAACGGCAAGGGCTACCACCTGTGGAAGGTGACGGCCAACTACGAAGCGCAAGCACTAAGAACTAAAGCCAAAGGGCGCGGACTGCTCTATCGCCTGGAGGCGGGAGTTGACAATGTCCTGAACTATCGTGACCGCACGCCCCACGGCCTTCACCTCGGTACAACGACGCCAGGCACCACCGTCTATGCGGCACTGACCATCCGATTCAACCAAGGAAAGAAAATAGTCAACCCAATTAATAAACAATCTAAAAACACTAATCAAGATGAACAAGATTAAGACTTTGATGGTGGTCATGATGGCCATCATCGCCGGCGTCAGTTTCACTGCTTGTGACGATGACGACGACCCCGTGTACAACTACGCCGCTTACCAAAACACAGTAAACAAGACCGTAAAGGCACAGAAGAAGCACAACAAGGTCATCCTGTTGGTTGCTTTCGGCTCTACCTGGCAGCAGGCTTTCAATGCTTTCGACACGACCATCGAGGCCTACAAACAGGACGCTCGCTTCAAGGACTACGACGTATTCCTCTCCTACTCTTCAGCCATCTGCATCAACCGTGCCGCTGCCGGTGAGAATGCAGCCGACGGCGCAGAAATCCGCAATTACTATGCACCTCCCTTCTGGCTCACGGCTTTTGCTCAGGATGGCGTACGCTATGAGGAAATCGTAGTGCAGTCGTTGCAGGTTATCCCTGGTGAGGAGTACACGCGTGTCATCAACTACATCAAGGATTTTGCCAACAACTCCAATGGTGACATCGATGACAACTACCTGGCCAACGTAACCCTGAAGCTGGGCGTGCCCCTGCTGCAGGACAAGGAAGCAGACGTGCCTGCCGTTGCCAAGGCACTAAACGACCTTTACAAGACACAGGCAAAGACCGACGTCGTGGCCTTCATGGGACATGGTAACCCCGACACCTACGACACCTACAAGGCCAACGTGCGCTACACCGAACTGGAAGAGGCACTGCATACCTACAGCCCCAACTACTTCGTGGGTACCGTGGACATGATGGAGAACTTCAAAACCCATGTCTATGCCCGCATGAAGGAGGCCGGTCTTAACGACGGCAGTCGCAAGGTCTATTGCCATCCCTTGATGTCTATCGATGGCGACCATGGTCACAACGACATGGCTGGCGACGACCTGCCCGAAGGCATCGACGAGAACAACTACACCATCGACCAGTTGCTGGCCCTTGCCAACGAGGAAGGCGAAGTGGAGGACTGCAGTTGGAAAACCTTCTTCAACGCCAAGGGTTCGGGTTTCACCTGCACCAACGAGACCATGATTGAAAAGGGTCTGCTCGAACTTCCCACCGTACGTGCCATCTGGATGGGTCACACCAAGGCTGCCATCGACGGTGAGGCTCTCGACTACTACCACTCGAAGAATCCTGAGTAAAGACTGACTGAGGACTCTCTTTCTAAACTCTATTTATATATGTAAGGTGACTCTGCACGTGTGTCCGTCGGACACCGTGCGGAGTTTTTCTCCAAACAAGACAAAGCTCTTCCCGAAGCATTATATAGTACCCATTTGTGCCATTGATGGCACAACCCCGTGCCATAAGTGGCACAAACCTGTGCCATTAATGGCACGACGCTAAGCAGTATAATGATGATGAACATGCAATATAAAGCGGCAATCCTCACCCTACTTTTATGTGCCCCGAATCTCATGGCACAAACCCTGCAACGTGATACGGCGCGCATCGCACCCGAACGGACCCAGACACTCAATCCCGTAGTCATCACCGGTACGGGCACCTACCGACGAGCCAACACGTCGCCGGTGGCCGTCAAGGTCATCTCGGCCAAGGAACTGCGCGATGCACAGGTCACCAACCTGCAGGACGCACTCACCAAACTGACCACCACCGTGACTTCGCACACCAACGGCATGGGCACGTTCATCAACTTCAATGGCGTGAGCGATGACTACATCGTCATCCTGGAGAACGGCAAGCGCGTATCGGGCGACGACCGCTGGAACCGCATCTCGATGGACAACGTCCGCCGCATAGAGATATTCAGCGGGGCGGCATCGGCCCTCTATGGTTCGGACGCCATCGCCGGCGTCATCAACATCATCACAGACGACAACCGGGAACCCGTATCGGCTTCCTCCACCACCCGCGTGCTGAACAACGGACGCATGGACGAGGACATTCACATCGACGTCAATCAGGGCCATTTCTCCAGTCAGACGGCCTACACCCATCACCAGGCCGACTCGTGGCAGGTGAACCGCTATCAGGAGTTCGAGGAGGGGGACAACATGGTGCTGAAACTCACCGGGCGCCCCATGTCCACCGGCTATCACAGCAACAACATCAGCGAGAAACTGGAGTGGCGGTTCAACGACCAATGGTCGGTCTATCTCCGAGCTTCTTACTACGACTACCTGACCGACCGCGACCGTTCGGCCACCTATTTCACTCAGAAGAAGGGCACCGACGACACGGGAACCACAACTTACACCTACACGCCGAAGCAGGCCTACACCTACGACATCCATCATCGTTCCTACACCTACGGAGGCGGTGCACGATGGGCACACAACCAGCGCATCCACGTATACCTCGATGCCTACGCCGACAACTTCGACTCGTGCTACGACTACTGGCAGACCGCCGACAAGGAAGCCTACGATGAGACACGCAAGCGCACACACTATGTCAACGAGACCCTACGCGGCATCTTCCGACTGACCGACTGGAATAAACTGTCGGCCGGAGTCGAATTCGTGCAGGAGAGTCTGCACAGCGAGAGCGACAACATCGACTTCGAGACCACGAACACCTACAACCTCTTTGCCCAGGATGAGTTGAAGATAGTCAAGGGACTGGAGGGCGTCGTTGGCGTTCGCTACACGCAGAACGACCACTTCGGTGCTGCCTTCACGCCCCACGTGGGTCTCTTCTATCACTTCAAGGGATTCCGCCTGCGTACCTCATACGCCGGAGGCTATCGCACCCCCACCCTCTCCCAACTCTATGCCACCGACCAGGCCAAGACGGCTTCGCGATACACGCTCTACAACCCCAGCCTGAAGCCCGAGAAGAACCACTTCCTGAACATCAATGCCGAATACAGCAATTCGTGGGTGAGTCTGAGCGTCAGCGCTTTCATGAACAAGATTCGCGACATGATAAACTACCGCACCATGACGCAGGCCGAAATCGACGCCGATGCCCACCTGACCGACATCCAGGCGGAAGGTTGGAAGACCCTGCGCCAGCGCGACAACATCGACCGCGCCACACTGCGAGGCATCAGTGCCTCGGTGAAGTTTCTCCTGCCCTACGGCCTGACACTCGGCGGTGGCTACACGTTCACCGACTCGGAGGCCAAGACCCAGACGCTGGACAAGAACACGCAAACCTACGTCGTCACCACATCGCCCGTCGACAAGAGCGTGCGCCACGTGGGCAACGTCATGGCATCGTGGGACAAGACGTGGAAGGCCTACCATCTGAACATCACGCTCAACGGTCACATACAGAGCCGCCGCTACAGCTCGACATACGGCTACGCCGACGGCATCGGCCAATGGGACATCACCACCCGTCACACCGTTTCGCTCCGTCACTTCACCCTCGAACCCGGCGTGGGCATCGAAAACCTGTTCAACCAGCGCGACACTTCGCCCTGGAACTCCAACTACTCCACCATCAACCCCGGACGCTCCTTCATCGCAAGCCTGAGAATGACGTACTGAAACAATGCATAATTCATAATGCATAATGCATAATTATTTCTTATCTTTGCAAACGAGAAGACATAGACAATAATTGAATATGAACAAGAAGGTCGTATCCACAGTATTATTTACCCTTGTCACGCTGACAATGGCCGCACAAGGAAGACTCATACGTATCGATAGTGAGGACGAAACATGGTGGAAGAACAGCCGGCAGATGACATTCGCACGCAATGAACTGACACGGCTTCTCAAGCCGAAGGATGTGGAATTCGGTGTGGTATGCCAGCCCTCTTTTTCTCCCGAATGGGCACTTTCCTACGACTCCACGACTCATACGCTTGTTTGCAGGAAGGCGGATAAAAGCATCTGGCACACGACATACAAGGCCTTGCACAAGTTGAAAAAAGTAGATAAGAAACATAGCAAATGGGTGCCACGGAAGCATCCAAAGGACTATGTGGCTCCAAACGTGCAGGCCTATTCGCTTGCCATTACCGATGAACAGGTGCAGATGCTGAAAGCGATATGGACAACTGCGGTCGGTAACGCTGAGAAAAAGATGGACGCTACATTGGATGGCACAAGTTGGGAGTATTTCATCGATGGGCAGCGGGCAAAAGCGAGAAGAGAGGATAATGCTCTTGTGAGGTTTACCAACGAACTGGCGGATGCCGTCAGAACAGGCGACGCAAGCAGAAAGGACACGCTTATTGACAATGAATTCCAAAGAGGAATGGTAAATGGCAAATGAAGAAATGGCGAAACGAAAGATAACCATCGCCGGCATAGGGCCGGGCAGCAAGGAAGACATCACGCCGGCAGTCATCGAAGTTGTCAGCAAGGCCGATGTCGTGGTGGGCTATAAATATTACTTCCAGTTCATTGAACCTTACGTGAAGTCCGGTTGCCAGTGCATCGACACCGGCATGAAGCGCGAACGCGAACGGGCCCAACAGGCTTTTGCCTTGGCCCAAGAGGGAAAGGACGTGGTGGTTATCTCCTCGGGTGACGCAGGCATCTATGGCATGGCGCCGCTCATCTATGAGATGGCTGCCCCTCTCCCTCATGAGGAAGGCAAGCCCTCCCCCCCACGGGGGGAGCGGGGAGAGGGGCCACAGATTGTCGTCCTGCCCGGTATTTCGGCCTTCCAGAAAGCGGCATCATTGCTGGGTTGCCCCATGGGGCATGATTTCTGCGTTCTGTCCCTTTCCGACCTGATGACGCCTTGGGCAACCATCGAGCGACGCATCCGAGCCGCCGCCATCGGCGACTTCGTGACAGCCATCTATAACCCAAAATCGAACGACCGCTATTGGCAACTCCATCGCCTCATCGAAATCTTCCTGCAGGAAGGCCGTTCGCCCGAAACGCCCGTCGGCTATGTCCGGCAGGCGGGACGCGAGGACGAGACCGTAACCTTGACGACCCTCGGAGAGTTCGACCCCGAACAAGTGGACATGTTCACCGTCGTCATCGTCGGCAACAGCCAGTCGTATACATGGCAGGACCGTTTCATCACGCCCCGAGGCTACTACAGAGAGAAGGGAGAAGGCGCAAGGAATAAAGGACAAGAAATCATGATGCAGTCGTTCCGAACCATACACTCCGAGATGCAGAATCCCGATGTGCCCGTGTGGCGACTGTGGCCATTGCTCCATGCCATCCACACGACCGTGGACTTCGGCATGGAACAATGTCTGTGGATGGACGAACGGGCCACAGAGATTCTATATAATAAAGTAAAAGATGGTAGTCTTCGCCATATCGTAACCGATGTGACAATGGTGGCCAGCGGCATCCGCAAGGGAGCTTTGGAACGATTGGGCATCGAGGTACATTGCTATATTAATGACCCACGTTCTAAGCAGATGGCCGACGAGAAGGGCATCACCCGCAGTCAGGCCTGCATGCGGTTGGCAGCCGAGGAATATCCGGAGGCATTGTATGTCGTGGGGAATGCCCCAACAGCCCTCTTTGAGATTTGCGACCTTGTACGCAAAGGACAGATGCAACCTGTCGGCATCATTGCAGCCCCCGTGGGCTTCGTGCATGTCTGCGAAAGCAAACATGCCGTCAAGACGTTGAAGCAGATTCCCAAAATCATTGTCGAAGGGCGCAAGGGCGGCAGCAACCTGGCCGCCACACTTTGCAATGCCATACTGACCTTCGACGATGCCGGGCAACTGAAACCGGGGAGAGACTTGTAAATTGATAATTGAAGATTGAAAGTTTATCATGCGATTTATCGTCATCGGCATCACAGACCATCCCAAACCGTGGTTCCCACCCGAAGTCATGGCCATCATCGGCCAGGGGAAAGTATTCTCCGGTGGCAAGCGGCACCACGAAATCGTGATGGCACTATTGCCTCCTGACGCCGAGTGGATGGACATTACCGTACCGCTCAGCAAGGTGTTTGATGATTATCGCAGGCTCTCCCCCAGGAAGCGGGGAGAGGGGGTTCTCATCGTCTTTGCCTCCGGCGACCCATTGTTCTTCGGCTTTGCCAACACGCTCCAACGTGAGTTCCCCGATGCTGACATCAAGGTCTACCCGACATTCAACTCCCTGCAAATGCTGGCACATCGCCTCGTCATGCCCTACCACGATATGCGCATTGTCTCGCTCACGGGCCGCCCCTGGCCAGAATTCGACCGCGCCTTGATAGAGCGAGCCCCGAAGATAGGCATCTTAACGGATAAGGAACACACGCCCTCGGCCATTGCCCAGCGAATGTTGGAGTATGGCTATACCTCTTATAATATGCATGTAGGCGAGCATCTGGGGAACCCCGAACTCGAAAGGGTCACTTCGCTTTCCCTCGAAGAGGTTGCCCTACGCGACTTTACCATGCCGAACTGCGTAATTCTCAGAGGTGAGAAGCAAAAGGTAGGAGGTAGGGAATATGGCATCCAAGACAAGGACTTCGCACTCCTCAACGGGCGCGAGAAGATGATATCCAAGATGCCCATCCGCCTGCTCACCCTGCAGGCCCTCGACCTGCCCCATCGGCATGTGCTCTGGGACATTGGCTTCTGCACGGGCAGCGTCAGTATCGAGGCTCGCCTCTTGTTTCCCCACCTGCATATCGAAGCCTTCGAGATTCGTCCCGAGTGCGAAGCCATCATCCACGAGAACATGCGCCGCCACGGTGCTCCCGGCATTGGGGTGCACATCGGCGACTTCTGTTCTGCAAATTGCGACTCGGTCGCAACAGATGGGAGACGGCCGGATGCCGTCTTCATCGGCGGACACGGCGGACGACTGAAGGAAATCATGGAGAAGGTGCTCCGGTATCTGGCTCCCGAGGGCATCATCGTGATGAACAGCGTCGTGGCTCCCAGGGTCACCACCGACAGCCACCGCCTTTGGGACGAAGCCTGCCAAGAACTGGGACTCAGGCAAGACCCACCCACAAGAATACAACTCAATGACCATCACCCCATAACCATACTGCGATGCAAAAGATAGCCATCATTCAGATTAGTGAGGCCGGAGGCGAGATTGCCTCCATGCTGAAGAGACAACTCGGTGCCAAAAGCATTCAACGCTCGGATGTAGGCAAGGAATGGAAACGGCAGGATGCCTTCGTCTTCATTGGAGCCATGGGCATCTGCGTCCGCACCATTGCCCCCTTCGTCGCGAACAAGCACGAGGACCCTGCCGTCGTATGTGTTGACTCTTTAGGCCAACACACCATCTCTGTTCTCTCAGGACACGTAGGCGGCGCCAACGAACTGACGCGCGACATTGCCGCCCTACTGGGAGCCCGTGAGGTGATTACCACACAGAGCGACAACGCCGGCCTGTGGGCACTGGACACCCTGGAACAGCGTTTCGACTGGCCCATAGCGAGCGAAGACGACATGAACCAGTGCATCTTCGCCTTCGTCAACCGTCAGCCCACAGCCCTGCTGCTGGAGGCCCGCGACGAAGGCACGGACTACCTGGAAGCCACAAAACCCGAACACGTCACCCTCATCAACGACATCAGCGAGGCCGACCCACGGAAGTACAAACTGGTCATCATCGTCTCGCCCTTCAATCGTTCTGCGCCTTACGGGATGCTGGAACTGCATTTTGTGCCCATGGTGGGAACGATAGGTTTCGGTTTGGCCCACCATCCCAACGACTACGAAGACATCTATGACCAGATTGACGAGGCCTTTGCACAGCGCGGCATTCTCCCCTGTTCCCACCGATATTGCACCATTGACGTGAAAGAGGACGAAGACTTTTGCGCCATGCTCAAAGATGAATACGAAGAGGAAGTGGTGTACTTCACGGCAGAGGAACTGGCGGCTGTCGAGGTGCCCAATCCCAGTGCCACGGTCAAGAAACACGTGGGCACGCCCAGTGTCTGCGAGGCGGCAGCCATCCTGGGTTCCAATCACGGCAAACTCATCATCCCCAAGGTGAAAGGCAAAAACTGGACAGCCGCACTGGCCATCGACTACGACCACCTGCGCCAACGAAATGGTCATGTGGAGATTGTCGGTGCGGGTCCTGGCGACCCCGACCTGATTTCGGTGCGCGGCCGAAAGATGCTGGAGAGGGCCGACCTCATCCTCTATGCCGGCAGTCTGGTGCCCAAGGCACTGACCGAGTGCCACAAGTCCGGAGCCGTAGTTCGCAGCAGTGCGGACATGAATCTGGAGGAACAATGCCAACTGATGCACGAACATTACAAACGGGGCCATTTCATCGTGCGATTGCACACCGGCGACCCCTGCATCTTCGGTGCCATTCAGGAGCAGATGGCCTATTTCGACCGCGAGGGAATATCGTACCACATCACTCCGGGCATTTCCTCCTTCTTGGGCGCTGCCGCCGAACTCCGTTCGCAGTTCACCATACCCGAACGCACGCAGACCATCATCCTCACCCGCGGCGAAGGGCGCACACCCATGCCCGAGAAGGAGCAATTGCACCTCCTGGCCCGTTCGCAGTCAACGATGTGCATATTCCTCTCGGCTGCGATTATTGACGACGTACAAAAGGAACTCTTACAGGAATATCCTGAGGACACGCCCGTGGCCGCTTGCTACCACCTGACATGGCCCGACCAACAGATATGCCGCGGCATACTGAAAGACTTAGCCAAGATTGTTCACGACAATCACCTAACCCTTACCACCATGCTCGTTGTGGGCGAAGCTATCGACAATCGTCAAGGGCTGTCTGAACTCTATAATAAACATTTTACCCACCTTTTCAGACAAGGCGAGGCATGATATTGGTATTTGGAGGAACTACGGAAGGACGTAAGGCCGTAGAGGTACTGGAACAGGCTGGTTCATCCTATTATTACAGTACCAAGACTGGGGAGCAGGAAGTAACGCTTCACAATGGGCAACGCATTGACGGTGCGATGGACTACGAAACGATGCTTGCGTTCTGCCAGCAACACGCCATTCGTTTGATTGTCGATGCCGCACATCCTTTTGCCTCTCGACTCCATGAGACAATAACCAAGGTGGCAGAGTCAATGCACATTTACGTTGTCCGTTATGAGCGTATCTATCCACCGCGCGACCCTGCTATCGAATGGATTGACGACTATTCACAGATACCAACCAACATTCATTCACTGTTTGCCACGACAGGTGTACAGAACATCCATCGCTTGAAATATTTAGAAGCACAAGGTGTTAAAGTCATCTACCGCATCCTAAATCGTGAGAGTAGTATTCGCCTAGCACATGAACAAGGGGCGACAAACGACCAACTATGTTTCTATCCTCAAATGGCAGAAGCCGAGGCAATGCTTATGAAAGAAAGTGGCGAGTCGGGTGGTTTCAGTGAAAAAGTTGAAGCAGCTAAAAAGATGGGCATGCGCATCATTGCAATACGACGCCCAGAGCCGCCCATGCACAATGGCCATCGGACCATAGTCAATGGGCCATACGGATTGCGACGGGCTATCGAGAAACTATTGCCGGAGTTCTATCCATTGCACAGCGGATTGACGACAGGCACCTGTGCCACGGCGGCAGCAATTGCGGCAACGAAACAATTGCTTTATGGAGAGCAACCCAAAGAAGTGTCAGTGATTCTGCCCAATGGTGAAACCATTCGTGTCCCCGTTTGCTATGGAGACAACTACGCCTATTGTATCAAAGAGGCTGGCGACGACCCCGATGTAACCAACGGCATTGAGGTGAGGGCACAGGCGAACATCATTCATGAAGTGGAGGACAGACGGAATAAACTCCTCATCTGCAGAAGTAACTGCCCCCCTCCCTCTCAGGGAGGGGCTGGGGGTGAGTCTATCGAGGTCTTTGCGGGAGACGGCATCGGACGATTCACCCTCCCTGGCTTCGACTTCCCTCCTGGCGAACCCGCCGTCAACCGCGTTCCACGCGAAATGATTCGCGAGAACCTTGCAAACACACTCCATCACTCCGTCACTCCATCACTTCATCGATTCTCAATCGTCCTTTCTGTCCCAAACGGTGAAGAAATCGCCCGCCGCACCTTCAACCCACGTTTGGGCATCGAGGGTGGCATCTCCATTATCGGCATATCGGGCATTGTGAAACCCTATAGCGAGGAAGCCTTCATCCAAAGCATCCGCAAATGCATGGAAGTGGCCAAGGCCAGTGGTTCGGACAGGGTAGTCATGGGCAGCGGCATGAAAAGCGAGCAACAGCTGCGAGCGCTATACCCCCACCTGCCCCAACAGGCATTTGTACAATACGGAAACTACATTGGCGAGACATTGAAGATAGCCGATGCAATGGGCATAACCCATGTCACCTTAGGCATAATGATAGGCAAAGCCGTGAAACTGGCTCAGGGTCACCTTGACACTCATAGCCGACGCATCACAATGGATAAAGCCTTCGTTGCTCAACTCCTTCACGAAGCCAATTGTCCATTGTCAACTGATCTTTTTCAGTTGGCCCAATTAACCGTTGCTCGTGAACTTTGGGATATCCTATCGCCTGACGAGTCCGACCGTTTCAGCAGGGTCGTCGTAGCACACTGCCGTGAGCACTGCTCTCCCTTGCTTCCCAATGGGGAACTTACAATTCTATTACTTAAAAACGAATAAGTAGGAAAGAATGGAAATTTCTTCCCTTAACTTATTCTATCAATATTGCCCTTTCCGACGAAAAAGCACATAGGCAATGACTGGCGCGCCAACAAGAGCAGTAACTGAGTTGACAGGCAATGCGCCTTCGAAACCCGGCATACGGGCAATTAGGTTGCACACAAGAGCTAAAGACGCACCTACACATGCTGTCCCTGGCATAAGCAGGCGATGGTCGGAAGTGCGAAAAAGACTACGGGCAAGGTGAGGAACAGCTAGTCCAATGAACATGATGGGGCCGCAGTAGGCCGTGACGATGGCCACAAGTATGCCCGACGAGGCTATGACCAGCATGCGCTGGCGCTGCACGTCGAGACCGAGGTTGCGGGCATATTCGTCGCCTAGGAGCAACAGGTTCATGGGCTTGACGAGGAGCATGCTCAGGGGCAGCAACACGGCCATCAGCACGACGAAGAGCACCATCTGGTCGCCCGACACCCGGGAAAACGAACCGAGGCCCCATACTACATAAGCTTTAATATCCTCTTCGTTAGAAAAAAACTTCAGCACGCCAATGACGGCATTAGCCAAATATCCTATCATCACACCGATGATTAGTAGTGTAACATCGCCCTTTATGCGTCGTGATACGTATAATATGAGTAACATAACTGCCATTGCACCAACGATAGCACCAAGGGACATGGCCACATCACCCATATAACCTAATCGACTGAGAGCGACACCGCCTAACGAGCCTGACATAAGCACAACAAAAGCAACACCCAGCGAAGCGCCATTGGATATACCTAAAACAGAAGGACCAGCTAAAGGATTGCGGAAAACGGTCTGCATCTGCAAACCGCTCACCGCCAAACCCGCTCCCGCCAAAGTAGCCGTGAGAGTCTGTGGCACTCGGGAACTCCACACTATATTGTACCATATCTCCATGTCATCGCCTCGCCCAGCAAGAATTCGAAGTACATCGGCCGCGGGGATATGCACCGTGCCTAATAGCAGGTTCAGTACGAAAAAAACGGCTATGCCAATCAGCAAAAGGAGAAAGAGAAAAGTCTTTTTCATGGCTTTAATAATCGATAATACTTCCCTTCGTGGTCAGGCAACAACTCGGGATGGAAAATAGCCACGAGATCGGCAAGCACTTGGTCGGGTTCAACGGGAGCTGATTCGTAATAGGGAGTCTGGCGCATATTGCAGTATATAACATGCTTTTCCTTGAAAGCACGAAAGAGAGCATTGCGAGGTTCACTTGCCAAGAGTGCATCGTAGGAGAACTCACCTGGATAGCTATTCAAAATGCGCCAATAATCGGCATTGGCTGCCGTGGCATAGAGTTGTTCGTACTCAAGGTTGATACCTCCCGTATTGTCGTCCTTGATTATGTAATCAGCACCAGCATCGCGGAACAATTGTGCCAAATGGTTGCGTCCGCCCACTGCATACCAGTTGCCCCCATGCATCTCGCCACTGAAAACAGTTGGACGTTTGGGAGATTGGACGTTTGGGGGATATTGGGCAGCAACCTTTTCTTTCAATGTGTTATAGTGTTGCTCAATGTCTAAGAAAAACTCGTTCGCCTCACGTTCACGTCCAACAAACATCGCTACAAATTTCACCCACTCAGCCTGACCCAGCGGAGTTTGTTCCTTATAGCCAAGATGGGGAATGAGTGTAATACCCGTCTCCTTGATTGTGTCATACCCCCCTCGTTTGAAGGGTGAGATAAAAATGACATCAGGGTTAGCTGCGAGAATAAGTTCCGTATCGAAGTTGCCCTCCATGCCAATCTTCTGAATGCGTCCCTCACGCACACGTTGCAGTATATCCTCGTTGTAAAGATTCTTCGTGCCTGTAATTCCCTTAATATAATCATGCGCTGCGAGAGCCGTGAAGTTCGACAGTTGTAGTGAAGTCATAACAATGGTGCTTCGTATAGGAACCTCAACGCGCTCGTAGCCCTCCGGAATTTCAGCTTGACTCCCCCGCTGCACCAAAGCAAAGGCATAGCCGACGGGCATGCGTTCTCCATCGTCATGTGCCTGAGGATCAACCACCTCGACCAAACGCACGTTATCAGCCAAATATTTCACAGTAAACCCTTGAGCATACTGGGGACAAATCAGCAACGTTGAATCCTCGAGACCAGTTCCCCCCACCAATTGACGGTTTTGTCTAGCATGCCTGCAAGCTGATATGACAACAAGCGCTGTTAATAAAAGAAAAACATTTTTCATTGTTACACGGATATTTTGTACAAAGATACAAAATAAATGCGAATTACGATACTCCTTATTCTTCCTTTTTGGTCTATTATCCTTGTATGCCCAGTTGCCAAGGACGGCAGAAGTGCCGAAACACGAGTTTAGAGCGGCATCCCCTCCCTCCGTCATTTCTCATAGCCATAGACGAGGCCGACATGACACCGACTGAGGGCTATGGAATCGTCGTAGTCAAAGGAGCTACTTCTACCACATTCCCCAACCTTCGCAACGCACGCCAACCTATGGCTAACTACAACCCAGAGACGGGAATACTGTGGTTCACCTGCAGCGCAATGGAGGGGACGGGCATAGCAGTGGAGAAACTCTACCAGATTCGCTTCGACGAAGAGGATAAAGCCTTTATTGCCCACACCATAGAACCCTACGAAGGCAAGGCAAGCATCGGCGAACTTCAGGCACAATAAACACGCATAAACAGACAAAAGACATCGGCAGGCTGAATGCGGCTTACCGATGTCTTTTTTTATGCACTGCTATTCGTAAAGCTTATTCGCCCTTAGGCTGAGCAAAACGCTCTCCTACATAACCGTTACCCGTCTCACCCGTCATGAGGTCGAAGTGGAGAAACAGGGGTGGCGTGGGCGAAAGGTCGTAGTAGTCCATCTCTGCAATGGACAGGGCGAAGTATTCCATCTGGTCATATCGTTCATAAAGCCGCGAGAGGACAGCATTGTGGTCATAAATCCAGCGCTTCACATCGTCGGTAACATGAAAATTCACCATGCCTGAGCAGCGAACAGAGACATTGTCGGCATAGGTCACAAGTTCAACATTCGGGTTTTGCTGCAGTTCCGCCCAGACTGCCTTACGTGCCGATGTGGCGAAATAGAGGGTTGTGCCCTCTTGCTTCATCACCTGAAAGATGCGGAGCTTAGGAACAGGTGTGCCCTCGCCACCTACCGTGGCGAAGGCTACCTCGTTGTGCTTACGCAGAAAGTCAAGTGCGCGTTCCATGATTACCACTTCAGTTCGTCCTGCAGGATGACACCGTCCGTCATGGGACTGTCTGCCTCAGTGAAGGCATTTGCCTTATACTGGATGCAGAGCATGGTCAGGTTCTCACTGCCCGTGTTCTTCAGTGCGCGCTTTCCGTCAGGGGCAACGCAGACGATGGTGCCCTCCGAAACGGGGAATATCTCACCGTCAACCTGATACTGGCCTTCGCCCTTCAGTATGATGTAGAGTTCCTCATGAGTCTTGTGGGTATGGAGGAAACCGCTGTCCTGGCCAGGCACAAGCGTCTGGAACGAGAGTTCACTGCCCGTGGCACCAACAGCCTGCCCGGCAAACACCTTGCCCTGGATGGTTATAGGCCCCATAGGCAACTCGTGCTCGATGATTTCATTAATACGACCTACGCTTACTGCGCTAAAATTCTCTCCTGTCTTGATAGTCTCAATCTTTCTCATTGTTTTAGTAATTTAGTGATTATTGGTTTGCGAGTGCAAAGTTAATTCTAACTTGCGAACCACACAAGAAGGCACCAAGAGGTAACTCGGTTTCCAAAAAGTAGGAATTGACACAAAATGGGAGAAGGAGGATTCGAGCATTAACTTATATTAACATTTATTGCCGCCTGTCGCGTGTTTAATAAGCATAACATTTGCCACTATGGAAACTTTTAGTTACTTTTGCGGAAAACTAAGACTATGGCAGACATCAAAGTGGAATACATGGCTTGCCCCATCAGGCAAATAATCAGTCGGTTTGGCGACAAGTGGTCACTCTTGGTCCTCTATGGAATCGACCGAAGCGAGACGGGCGTGATGCGCTTCAACGAACTGCGCCGCATGATGACGGACTGTTCGCAGAAGATGCTTTCCCAGACGCTGAAAAACCTGGAACATTACAACCTTGTCCACCGAGAAGTCTATCCCGAAGTTCCGCCCCGCGTGGAATACAGCCTGACAGAGACTGGGCGCTCACTTATGCCTTCGCTCCACCAACTCATCCAGTGGGCGCTCGACCACTTCGACGACGTAGTCTCCCGTCAGGTCATCATCAAATAAGGCGAAGGGGGTTAGGGCAAGACAACGCTTTTAGTCTTTTGTTGCTAACTGCGAAGCCATTAAGCCATACTTCTCGCATAAGCGGCGCAGCGAACCGTCGGCCTTCAACTGGCGAAGGATGTCGTTGACAATTGCCAGCAGGTCATCCTGCCCTGGGCGCATCAGCACCCCTATCTCCCCGCGGGTAAAGGGAGAAGAAAGCAGGGGCGCTGCCAACCGTTCATCTACCCTGACGTAATAGGGAGCCTCTGTTATCTCCGTAATCATCACGTCCCCACGTCCCTCGGCGATAAGGCTCGGTATCTCCTCATTACGAGGATGAACGACAATCCTTGCCTGCCGAAGGTGCTCACGCGCAAACACTTCATTCAAACCGCCAGGATTCACCACGACCGTCACCTCAGGCCTGTCGATATCGCTCAGCGAGCGGTAATGCCCAGCATCTTGTGTCCGGCAAAGTATGGTCTTGCCATTGGCCAGATAGCCTTCGGACATGAGCATCGTCGATTGCCTGGCTTCCGTGATGGTAATGCCACCCAGGGCGAGGTCGAACGTTGGCGACTCACGAAGCACATCCGCCGAGAGTGTGGGCCACGAGGTGGGGACAAACTCAACTTCAACGCCCATGCACTTGCCTATCATCCGGGCAAGTTCGATGCCGAAGCCCCAATACTCACGGGTGTCGGGGTCAAGAAAAGTAAGTGGGCGGTAGTCGCCCGTCGTACCCACAAGCAGACGCCCCCGGCGGCGTATTGCGGTGAGGGAGTGAAGATTTATCTCTTCACTGGACGAGAGTTTGAAGACAGAGAGTTGGTTGTTGTCAACACCTGTGAGCAGTGCGGCCGTCAGAGAGTCCTCGGAAAAGAGTCGGGTGCTGTCGAAGTAATATTGTTGCGACCTTCTGTCGAACCATCCGCCAACAAAACCTTCGTGAGCCCGTGCATGCGCCACGACTTTCTGCAAAGAAGAGCGTGAATGGGAGTCTTGTGTGGCAGCATAGGACACAGCAATGCCCTCCGCAGGTTCCTTCATCGTCAGCACGTCGAGGGTGAAACCTTCGGGATGACTTTGGGCATAAGCCCACACGCACTCCGCAGTCTTATCAACGGCCTCCCTTCCCATCGGTGTTCGAACCGATGAGCACGAAGAGACTGCTACCGCCAAGCAGAGCGCCAGCAATGTCCCGGACAAGGGCAGGAAACGTCTATTTTTCATTCTTAATATATATTAGATTGCCAGAAGGCCAGCGCCACACATTAAAGGCACACCCACAAACAGGCAAACAAGCGAAAATGCAAGGACGACGAAAAGAATTGCTTTCTCCTTCATAAACAAAAATTTATTGGCAAAGATACAAAACAATTGATAATTGGCAATTGATAATTAACAATTAATGTTTATCTTTGCACCATGAAACGGTTTCTTAGGCTTCTTGTCCTATCTTTTTTCAATTTACAGGTCTTCTATGCCCAATTACCTTGGCAGACTGAAATGCCCAAGCGTGAACTTCGTGCCGTATGGGTAACGACGTTGAGCGGCCTGGACTGGCCAACAACCAAGGCAACGTCGAAAGCGAACATTGAAAAACAGAAGCAGGAACTGTGCCAGTTGCTTGACCAACTGAAAGCCGTCAACGTGAACACCATTCTCTTGCAGACTCGCATCAGAGGCAGCCTTATCTATCCGTCACAATTGGAACCATGGGACATCAGCCTCACTGGGCAATATGACAGGAACCCCGGCTACGACCCACTGGCGTTTGCCATAGAGGAAACCCATCGGCGCGGGATGGAATTGCACGCCTGGATGGTCACCATCCCTGCCTTTAAGACTGAGGTAGCAAAGAAAATGGGTAAAAAATCCTTACTCTTCACCCATCCCAACCTTCTCTTAAAGCACAACGGGCAATACTACCTCGACCCTGGACAGTCAGGAACTGCCGACTACCTGTCAGCCATTATCGCCGATTTCATCGACAGATATGACATCGACGGCATTCACTTCGACTACATCCGCTACCCCGAAAACGCGGCTGCCTTTGCCGATGGGGCAACGTATAAGAAATACGGACAAGGTAAACCGAAAGCGCAATGGCGGAGGGACAACATCACGGCCATCGTGCGCCGCCTGTATCAGGAGGTGAAGGCCAAGAAGCCTTGGGTAGTGATGTCGTGCAGCCCTGTAGGGAAATACCGGGACACCCGCCGCTATTCCAGCCGAGGATGGAACTCCTATGACGCTGTCTTCCAGGATGCGCAGGGATGGCTGCGCGAGGGCATACAGGATGCCTTGTTGCCCATGATGTACTTCACGGGCGACCACTTCTATCCCTTTGCGGTCGACTGGCAGGAGGGGAGCTACGGACGGCACGTGGCTCCGGGGCTGGGCATCTACTTCCTGCATCCGCAGGAGAAGGACTGGGACCTGAGCGTGGTGACGCGCGAGATGCACTATCTGCGACGGAACGGGCTGGCGGGGCAGGCCTTCTTCCGCTCCCGATTCCTCACGGACAACGTGAAGGGGCTCTATGACTATCTGCAACGGGCCTTCTACCCCTATCCTGCCCTGCCGCCCCGCTATCCCTGGAACGACAGCATTGCTCCCGCAAAGCCGAAGGACTTCACGCTGGAGGGGGGCCTGCTGAGGTGGAGGGCCGACGGGGAGGAACCGGGAGGGCTGCGGTACAACATCTATGCCTCGGCGCAGGCTCCCGTCGATGTCGGGCGGGCCGAGAACCTTGTGGCGCCCTTGCTCCCCACTCCCGAATATCGCTTCGACCGACTGACGCTCATGGCCTGCGGACTCCACCTGGCCGTGACGGCCATCGACCGTTCGGGCAACGAGAGCGAAGCGGCCCAGCTGGACCTTTCCGGTTGCCGGACGCCCTCGCGCATCCCCCTGAACCCCCTCGGGAAGCCCGTCGCGCACAGGGGGCAGAGTGGCGCAAAGGAATAAAAAAGAGGCCCGAGATTGCACTTTTTGCTATTTCAACATTGCAATTCCGAGTTTTTTGCGTATATTTGCGCTCGCTATGGAATCATTCTTCAGAACACACGCCTATCTGGTGGAGCATCTCAATGCGCCAGTGCGCCGTTTGTTAATGGACGAAATCAACTGGCAGGACCGCCTGATTGGCATCAAAGGCAGCCGCGGCGTGGGCAAGACTTCCTTCCTGCTCACCTACGCTCGCGAGAACTTCAATGTGGAGGACCGCAAGTGTCTCTACATCAACATGAACACCTTCTACTTCCAGGGGCACACCATTTCCGAGTTTGCCCGCGAGTTCTACGAGAGCGGCGGCCGGGTGCTGCTCATCGACCAAGTGTTCAAGGAACCCAATTGGAGCCAAGAGCTGCGCAAGTGCTACGACACCATCCCCGGACTGAGAATCGTCTTCACGGGCTCGAGCGTCATGCGACTGAAGGAGGAGAACCCCGAACTGAACGGCATCGTCAAGTCGTACAACCTGAGGGGATTCTCGTTCCGCGAGTACCTGAACATGAAGACGGGACTCAACCTGAAGCCTCACACGCTGGAGGAAATCATGCAGCACCACGGACAGCTGGCTGCCGACATCTGCCGCCAGGTGAACCCGCTCGACCACTTCCCCGCCTACGTCCACCATGGCTACTACCCCTTCTTCCTGGAGCACCGCAACTTCTCGGAGAACCTCATCAAGACGATGAACATGATGATAGAGGTCGATATCCTGCTCATCAAGCAAATCGAACTGAAGTATCTGTCCAAAATCAAGAAACTGTTCTACCTGCTGGCCCTCGACCGCGACCAGGCTCCCAACGTCAGCCAACTGGCTACGGACATACAGACGAGCCGCGCCACGGTGACCAACTACATCAAGTATCTGGCCGACGCCCGACTGGTGAACATCCTGTACCGACTGGGCGAGAGTTCGCCCAAGAAGCCAAGCAGAGTGATGCTGCACAACCCCAACCTCATCCACGCCATCATGCCCCACCAGGTGGAACAGCAGGAGGCCATAGAGACCTTCTTCCAGAATGCCCTCTGGGGGCGGCACATGGTGAACGTAGGCGACCGCTCGTGCAACTTCGTGGTTGACGGGAAACACCGCTTCCGCATCATGACCGAGGCCCCCAAGCGTCAGCTCGCAGGCATCTACTTCGCCATGGACGGCATCCGCCGAGGCGATGACAGGCAGATTCCCCTGTGGCTCTTCGGTTTCCTATATTAAACGCAACATTTGACATTTGACATCAAAATTAATACATAACACCAAAATTAAGTATTATGGCAAAAGAAAAGAAGTTTATCACCTGTG
>DGUV01000083.1:0-641 GCA_002395775.1 Prevotellaceae bacterium UBA4301 | reverse complement strand
GTAGCTGCTATCTACCCCATCACTCCCAGCTCGCCCATGGCAGAGCATGTTGATGAGTGGGCTGCCCGCGGCCGCAAGAACCTGTGGGGACAGACCGTAAGCGTGCAGGAGATGCAGTCGGAGGCCGGTGCTGCCGGTGCCGTGCACGGTTCGCTGCAGGCTGGTGCACTGACCACCACCTTCACCGCTTCTCAGGGTCTGCTGCTGATGATTCCCAACATGTACAAGATTGCCGGTGAGCTCATCCCCTGCGTCTTCGACGTCAGCGCACGCACACTGGCCAGCCACTCGCTGTGCATCTTCGGCGACCATCAGGACGTGATGGCCTGCCGCCAGACGGGCTTCGCCATGCTGTGCGAAGGCTCTGTACAGGAGGTTATGGACATGACTGCAGCTGCCCACCTGGCATCGCTGGAGACCTGCGTTCCGTTCGTCAACTTCTTCGACGGCTTCCGCACCTCTCACGAGTATCACAAGATTGAGCTCCTGGATCAGGAGGACGTACGTCCCCTCGTCAAGGAAGAGTACGTAAAGCGCTTCCGCGACCGCGCCATGTCGCCCGAACGCCCCATCACCCGCGGTACGGCCGAGAACCCCGAGACCTTCTTCACTCACCGCGAGGCCTGCAACCCCTACTACGA
>DGUV01000015.1 GCA_002395775.1 Prevotellaceae bacterium UBA4301 | reverse complement strand
GCGCTCGAGAGGGTGTCGAAAGCCACGCTGGCTGGGTCGCTGCCCATCTGCTGCTTCACAACAGGCACTCCCACACGTTCGCCCCAGATGACTATCTGCTCAACGGCAGCAGCACGGAACGTGTCGGCCGCTCCGAGCATCACCTTCAGGCCAGCCTGCTTGAACTGATATGCCAGTTTACCGATAGTAGTTGTCTTGCCTACGCCATTCACGCCGACCACCATAACCACATAAGGCTTCTTGCCCTCCGGAATCTGGAATCCTTCGGTATCGCCAGTGTTGTTCTCCGTCAGCAACGAAGCAATCTCATCGCGGAGAATGCCGTTGAGCTCGTTGGTGCTGACATACTTGTCGCGCTCCACGCGAGCTTCGATACGGCGGATGATATTCAGAGTGGTATCTACGCCTACATCCGAGGTCACGAGCACCTCCTCGAGGTCGTCAAGGACATCATCATCCACCTTGCTCTTGCCGGCCACGGCGCGCGTAAGCTTACTGAAGAAGCTCTCTTTCGTTTTCTCCAGGCCCTGGTCCAGCGTCTGTTTCTGCTGCTCTTTATTTTTTGAGAAGAAATTGAAAAATCCCATTTGTATGAAGTTGTTTATTGATAAAGTATCACCTTCGTTTACGAAGGCGACTGCAAAGGTATATATTTGTTGAAAAAAGAGCAAGCGTTTAATAAATAATAAGATTATAATTAAACATCTTTAGCATACAAAAAGGCAAAAAAGGCACGAAACCGATAACCAAATTAACCTAACAGCCCGCTTCGCCGACACGATGAAATCGCCCAAAAAGGGCTCTTTAGCAGAATAAATGAGCCAAGGAAACAAAAAAATGAGAAATATTTTTGTCGAGAAAAGAAAAATGGCTACCTTTGCAGCCGTTTCCGGGGTGTAGCGCAGTTGGTAGCGCTCCTGGTTTGGGACCAGGCGGTCGCCCGTTCGAGTCGGGTCGCCCCGACAGATGATAATTGGTAATTGATAATTGAGAGAGATGCGCGTGCCGTGAGGAGGAATTGTCAGTTATCAATTATCTTTTTTATGCCCAATGGCTAAATGGTAAATGGCTAAATGGTAAATGACAAGATACTTCGCCTTGCCCTGCCTTCGGTGGTGACCAACATCACCGTTCCCCTCTTGGGACTGGTGGATACAGCCGTGGTCGGCCACATGGGACGTGCCGAATACATAGCCGCCGTGGCCATCGGCACCACCATCTTCAACATGACCTACTGGCTGCTGGGCTTCCTGCGCATGGCCACCACGGGCATCACGGCCCAGGCCTTCGGTGCCGAGGCTCGCGGGCTTGTGGGCGAAACCCTTAAGGGCAGTCTGCGATGGGCCTTGGGCTTTGCAGCGCTGCTCCTTGTGCTTCAGGGGCCTCTGCTTAACTTTTCCCTATGGCTGATGAAGCCCAACCCCGAGGTGGCGCAATACGCAAGCGAGTACTTCCGCGTGTGCATCTGGGGCGCACCTGCCATGCTCTCGAGCTACGTGCTGACGGGATGGTTCATTGGCATTCAGGACACCCGCACACCCATGTGGATGGCCATTCTGCAGAACATTACAAACATCCTCATGACCCTCTTCTTCGTCTATGTCCTCCACCTGGGTGTGCGAGGCGTGGCTCTGGGGACGGTAGTAGGGCTGTATTGCGGCTGCATGTTTGCAGCCCACAGAGCGCGCAGAGAAGACAGAGAACACAGAGAGAGTGTGGGGGAGAGAAAACAGCGAGAACAAAGCAAGAGCGTTGGTGGCGAAGCCTCTGTGCGCTCTGTCTTCTCTGCGCTCTCTGTGCATGTTTTCCTCTTTTTGCGCACGCTGTGCCTGGTGGCAGTCACGGTCTATTTCACTACGGCGGGAAGCAGGCTGGGAGGGCTGTACCTCGACGCTAACGCCCTGCTGATGCAGTTCTTTATCGTCTTTTCCTACTTCACCGACGGCCTTGCCAACGCAGCCGAGGCACTGAGTGGGGAGTACGTAGGACGGAGGGACAGGGAAGGCCTGCTGCGCGTCGTTCGCCAGCTCTTCCTGTGGGGATTCGGCCTCGCCCTCGTCTTCACTGCGCTCTACGCCTCGTGCGGTTCGCTCTTCCTGTCGCTGCTGACCAACCAGCAGGCCGTTGTCCAGACTGCCCACGCCTATCTGCCCTGGGTCGTAGCCATCCCACTCGTGGCCTTTTGTGCCTTTGTTTGGGACGGCGTGTACATAGGTATGACGCGCACCACGCACATGTTCGTCAGTATGTTTGTGAGCATGGTGGTCTTTTTTGCCCTGTGGCTGTGGCTTGGGCCCTCCAACCAAGCCCTGTGGCTCAGTTTCCTCTGCTATCTGGCCACGCGCAGCCTGATGCAGACGGTGCTGTTCGGTAGGTCGTGAGGTTACTCGTGTGTTTTATGGGCAAGTCCTCTATTTTATTACACGCGCAGATATAAATAAGGTGTAGTAAAGGGGAGGGTTTCAAATCTTTTTACGAAAATAGGCGAATATCTCAGATTTAATTTCTATCTTTGTGGACGTGAATTAATTCTATGAAGACTATGATGTGCAAATCAGGGGAGGAAAAGTGAGAGTGGCGTTTTAGTCTGACAGGTTGTTTTGCATCTAATGGAGAATAAAATATGGTACAATCTTAAACCGATGAAGACATTATCACAATTAATAAAAGAGTTTGACGGAAGTGGACTGACGAAGGATAAACTTTGTGAAAAATTTGAAGAGATTGCCAAGGCTGCTATCTATGGTGGATATTTTCGTGTGAATGATGAGTATGACATCTTTATTGTGGAAGTGGAATTTTATTTCCATTCAGAAGATGAAAAGAAAAGTATCATTCACGATTGGGCAATGTATCATAGGAATAACAAGGGAAGGACGGTAGAGTATTTCCCAGTTGGTTCATTGCATCCACATAATTCAGGCGTTGATGTTACATTTGAAAAAGAAGGAGAATATCGTGCCAGTTTCTTGATTAGAAAATATGAGATAGTAGAAAAGGGGAAATCTAAGGTCTATTCTCAACCCTCCTATTTGCGTGAAGACTTGTTTGGATATGCGGGATGCATATGTCGTGATAAGCCTAAAGCCGTTAAAATAGAGTGGATAGAAGACAATGAAACCAGTGCATGCGAGGATTATTCCATAGAAAAGAATCCCCGAATAAATGTTGGTGCGTACGATGAGAACGGTGAGCGGAAAGAAGGTCTTTTTGATAATCGCGAATGGCGCTTCACTAGGAAGAAGTAAACTTCTAACCTGCTGAATCAGAGAGTATGTTCCAGGTACTGCAATTCAGTGCACCGCCTTCGCCCACAATGCTGTCACAATCCCATATTTGATGACATTCACATTTGGGATAGGCATCGGTTATTTGTCTAAACGCAGTCTCTCCTAACTTGTCTTCTAGCCTTGGAACAAAGATGTGTTGCCCAACGTGCAGGAAATTGATGTAAGCCCAACTTTTGTCTGTGTATGCATCATAATGCAGTTCTGCGATATTGAAGTGAGGGTTGAGCGCCGATAGCAATTTCTTGCGAAGCGTCTTGTCGAAATCGTAATAGTTGTTGAGCAATACGCAGTTCTCGCCCACATATCTCACCATTCCGTCAGCATGACCATATTCTTCGTATACATCTTCTGGAATAAGAACAATTTCCGCTTCCAGCAATTGGCTTAGTGTGTCAATTAGTCTATTGCGGTTATATTGTCGGTTCTCCCTGATGATCTTGTCGGTCATAATCACTTTGTCGCCACAACTGATGACATTGCCTCCATCAATGATAATATCGGACTCTATTACTTGTATGCCAAGGTCTGAAAGTATGGCAGAGGTGTTAGGCTTATATTCAGGGCTCCCCTTTAGGTAATCAGGATGGTAGCTAAATCTGACAAACTTCTCTTTGTCAATTTGAACAGGCATGTAGTCGCGAGCCCAAATGTGGAGTGGGGAGGAGGTGTGTGGCAAAAATTCCCATTCAATATCGTATCGATGCATGGCGTCCAGAAGATGCCTCGTCGCATCTGTGTAGTCAACAGATTCCATTCCTTTTGCAAGATAAACTTTTTTTGTGGAAAAATTAGTAATCATATTAATTGTAATTGTTTAATAATTAAATGCTTATGTTTGTCTGCAAAGGTCTATGAAAAATGCCGTTTGACCAAACTTTTTTTGTTAAATTCGGTTAAGGTTTCAGAAGGAGTTGTTGAAGTTGACGCTCAGTGTTCTATAGTGTGTTAAAAAACACCCAAATGTTTATGCTTGTGCCATTGATGGCACAAGCCTGTGCCACAGGTGGCACGACTCCGTGCCATTAATGGCACAGAGATGTAATACTAATAATATTTCCTGATTTTGCCACATGCCTTATTAAGCACCGTTCATACCCCCAGAAAAAGAACGACCCAGACGAAGCGTCTGGGTCGTTCTTCTTCTATTAATCCTTTACTCTCAAGGAGTCTAAGGCAAGCCCTCTCCCCCACGGGGAGAGCGGGGAGAGGGGCTGTATTCCTCTTTCCGTTTGGGATTCATGGGAAACCAGCCGCGCTGGACGCGGCGATGCTGCTGGTGCAGCTCCAGTATGCTCCAGAAGCAGGAGAAGGCGACGACGCCGAGGATGATGCTCGCGTATTCGTTCGGGACGAAAAGCGAGGCGACGAGGGCGACAATGCCGGCCACGAGGAACAGAGGCCAGCACTGCTTGCCGAAGTGGTATTCGCTCTTGATGACCAGCGGGTGGAAGACTCCGATGGTCAGAAACGTGGCAAGGCCGATGATGAGTCCGATGTAGTTCATAATAGAAAGTGTCCCTCTCACTAAATCCCTCCCACGAATGGGAGGGACTTTGGGAGGATGTTGCTAGGTTTATTTCATGACTTTACGAATCGTTGTGCTTCCGTCGGTGCTGCGCGACTGTATCAGATATATACCGCGACGGGGCGTGGCGACGCGCTGCCCGGCCAGGTTGTAGATGCCATCCGTGAAGGGGGCAGCCGCCTTGCTGACGCTTACGGACGTGATGCTCCCGATGGGATAGAAGTCCGCGGGCGACGTGTCGCCCTTGAAAGCGAAGTAGGCCTTGTGGGCAGGGTTGACGAAGGTGGCTCCGTCGGTGGCCGACCAGTTGAAGCCCGTTTCTCCCTCTTCGTTTTCGGTCAGGGTGTAGTAGTAGCTGCCGCCGTGCGTCAGTTCGTCAGCATCCGTTCCGCGTAATTGGTTGTTGGGGTCCACGGTTTTCTTCTTGGTGGTGGGCATCATGTCATAGACGCCGGGTGTGGCCTTCAGCACGAGGGCCTGACCTGCGGGAAGCACAGTGCCCGGCACCGTGAAACTGCGGTTGACCGTGATTTGGCCGTTCTTTTGTATGCATGTATAGGCTTCCATGCCCTCGGGGAGCAGGAAACTCTGGTCGCTGTAGTAGAAGGTGGTGTAGCCCGAAGCGGGAACCTCGACCCGGACGAACGGCCGTTTGTAGGTGATGTCAAATCCTTGGAAATTGAACCATTGTGCTTCGCTGGTCACGGTTGCCGACAAGGTCATTTGCCTGTCATCGACGATGATGTCCGTCAGCCGCGTCTGGGCGGCGTCGCTGGCAAGAGTCTGTGCGGCGCCGGCTGCCGTCTCGTCGGCATTCATCAGGACTTCATTCTCTATAATCTTGTCCCTCGTGGGCATGTTGCCCTTGACGGTGCTTTGCGTCTGAGCCGTTACGGCAGGCACCTTCCCCGTGGCATCGTTGCGATAGAATCCGTGGAAGACGACTTCATAGACGCCGTTGGGGAGGTCGGTCTGCGTTTGTTCCAACGTGATGGGTTGGTGCAATACTTCGATGTCGCCTTCCTTGATGGTCGTGGTTGTTTCTGTCCAGTCAGCAGTCGTGTTGTTGCCTAGCATGTCGGCATTGGTGAACAGAGCACTGACATCCAGTTCGGCGTCCACGTAGGGCGCAGCGGAAAGAATGAGGTTGCGTGTGGCTGTGCGAATTGTTCCTACTGTGGCATCGGCGGCAACGTATGCCTGGTAAGCCTCTTGCAATTCGTCGGCAAATTCTGCTTCCTTCTCCGCATCTACGATAGCTTGATAGACATTGTAGAGCTGTTTCCGCTCTTTGTACAGGGCATAGTTGCCGTTGGAGATGTCCTTCGCGGGGATGAATGCCCAATGGACAAAGTTGCGGCCGTTTCTTGTGGTGAGCGGACCACCGTAGGCATAGGTCACATCGAGCAGGGCATCCTGGCTGTCGGACTTCAGGGTGTAGAGCTTGCCCGTCGGAGAGTCTATGCCCTGATAGGTGAATGTGCCTTCCGTCTTCGAACGGTCGCTCCACACGTTTGCGGCATCGGACAGGCATCCGATATACGAGCTGGCCTTGTCGCGGAAGGAGAGGAACACTTTGCCTGCGGAGCTCTTCGACACACCTATTCTGAATCTGTTGGCCACACTCTTGTCGCCCTTTGGCAGACGCTGGGACACGGTTTGGGTGTTCCAACTCATTCCGTAGGTGACAAAGGCATCCGCATCCACATTGTACAGATAGACGTTGTCCGACGTCGTTATTTGTGCCAAATCCTTGCCAGGCACCACGGGAGGCGCCCAAGCGCTGCCCTCTTCGGCTTCGGCTTGGTTCATCAGCTGCGCTATTTCGTCTTGGCCCAATGCGTAGTTGTAGATGCGCAGGTCGTCAACGTAGCCATTCATCAGAGGGATGTCTGCCGTCTGGCCACAGCCGACGAAGTTCAGCACGGGACGCAAGTCGGAGAGCTGGACATCGACGTGTTCGGAAGCGGCAACCTCGGCACCATCCACATACAAGGCAATGCGCCCAGAGCCAATGGTCAGCGCCAGATGGTGCCACCCCTGCGGCATCTGCGAGGCTTCCAGCGTTTGCGAGGTTGCTCCGTTTTTCAGCGTCAGGCGCATCTTCCCGCCTTGATTCAGCGAGAGGCTGGCTTCGTGGTCAGCATCTGCGCCAAAACTGAACAGCCGGCTTCCCTCAGGGAAACTTCCGGGATTGTAAACCCATGTGGTGATGGTGGAGTGGGGCAGGCAAGTCGTCATAGCGGGAATGGCCATGTAGTTGGAGGTTCCGTCCAACATAAGTGCGGCGCGTCCGGAACGATGATAGCCGTTGACGTTCGAGAAACCGCGTGCATCGGCAACGACACCATCTAACAGGTTTTCCGAAAGGTCGGTTGCCGACTGCTCAAACTCATATCGTGCCACAAGTCCCTGTTCGCCGGAGGTGCTGGCGGATACCGCATCGGATTTCTCTGAACGGTTTTGCGAATAGTCAACGCTCACGACGGCGTATTCATAGGTGACACCCTCGCGGCAACTGTTGTCGACGAAACAGGGAACCATGATGTTGCGCCCGATGACGTCGAACTCCGTAGCCGAGGCTGCACGCTTTTCGCCACGCAGCACGAGGAAACCATAGAAGTCGCGGTCTTGCGTGTTTGCGTCCCATCGGAGCGCAATGGAGTGATTCTTGGGTGTGGCGGTGAGCCCCTTCGGCTTGGCGGGTGGCGTCGTTTCGTAGGTTGCATCGGCTGGCAAGAGTCTCCACAACTGTTGGTCCTCGTCGGCTTCGGCACAGATTTTGACAGCGGCGTTGTTCGTCGTGCTTCCATTGGGAATTTCGAGGTACAAGCCCGACTGATAGTTGCGAATCCTGTAGTATCCGTCGCCGGCGTATTCGAACGTCCATCGTTGGTTCTCGGCATTCGTGACGGGGTAAACGCTCACCGTACCGCCAATCTTGACCTGGAAGCCGCCCGTCTCCATGTTCATGCTCGCATTCCTGACGCTGTGGACATAGAACCCGGTCAGGTCTCCGCCGTTGTCCTTCAGCGCTTCCAGCGTCCATTTCTGGTAGGCGTAATTCTTGTTTTCGTATTGTACGACGGCAGCGGAATTGCTTGTCGAACCGCCTTGGATGGTAAGCAGTTTCTGTGTCTTTTTGTTGACGATGATGTATTCTTTGTCGCTGGTCAGGGGGCAGAGAGGTATGTCCTCACCCTGATGAATCTGCACGGTGCGTTCGGCGCTCTTCTGATATTTATCGCCGTAGCGGTAGCCTCCTGGCAGCATGATTGGATAGGAGAAGTACGGCCCCTTGCCATCGAAATAGACGGGCTTGTCCGTGCTCACATATTCATAACTGCACGGGAATGCCTGACGTTCGCTGGCGCCCGCAAAAGCCTTCACTACGCCATTTGGCAGTCGATAGACGGCAGCTGCTGTCCAGGCGGCGCGGTTCTCGCCATATCCCAGTCGGGCACCGCCTTCGCTGGTGGCCAGGCAGAAGTCGCCACGTGAGGGACCGACAGTGCCCCACCAGATGCCGTTCTCCATACCATATTGCACACCCACGATGCCCTCCATCACGTTGTGCAGTTCATCGTTGGTGGCCACCTTTCCGTCGGCCTTCACCTTCGAGTAAAATGCGGCATAGTTGTCGAAGGAACCTGCCAACTGGTGCGTGTTCCCTTCATCGACGTAGGGCTTCATGTGGTTGTACCATTCCCACGCCCCGTCGTTGTTGCAGGTGTTGCCTGCACAAATGCGCATCCCGTCGAAGAACGGGTCTTCGCGAATCAGTTTGGCGACGGCCTTGAAGTCGTCCTTCGTTCCTTGGTTGCTGGCGGTGACGTCTGGCTCGTTGAAGGGAGCGATGGCCACCACGTTCACACCATAGTCCTGGGCGTACTTGACGGTTGCCTTGATGACTTTGTACCATTCTTCCGGGTGATGGAGAAAGACATCGACATTGATATCTACAGGGTCGGAATTGAGTAGCAAACCCGTAGGACGGCTGAGGGAGATATGGTTGAGTCGCGACCGCAGGTATTGCTGTTGCCTTTGGGAGAGATTCCCATTGGCGTCCACAGGGTCCATGACTTGAAACGAGAATCTGCCGTATGTCAGATTGTCAAGTCCGATGAAGTTGACGCCTCGCCGAACATTCCCTTCGTCGTCCCAGGCAGTGTCCATCCCCCAATGAATGGGGGTGGAAACGCCTGCATCGGTATATTTGAAAGGTATCTTCACCGCATTCCGCTCTCCCAGCTGGAGATACATGGAAGCGCGTGGGGTGAGGGTCGTTGAAACAACGTTGCGGGGGACGTTGGCTGTGCCCCCCTGTCCGTGGATGTTGTCTGCGAAAGTTGTGCTTCCTAATAATAAGAAGGAAAGTAGAGAAAGTGTTTTATTCATGATATCTTTAGTTAGTATCTACTCCCCTCCCTTTATGGGAGGGGTTGGGGGAGGGTCTTTAGAACTTAAAGCTATCGCTCTTTACATATATCCGGTAGTCCTTGATGCTTTCGGGGGCACCTTCCTCGGCACGAGGCAGGTACTGGAAGCCCGACATCGTCTTGTCCTGACCCATGTCGATGATGACAGCGTGGGGGAACTTCACACCGCGGTTGGTGCTCCAATAGGTGCTCTCCTGCAGGTCGAATATCTTGTCGGCATTCTTGTTGCCGCTCTGCACGTCCTCGTCGTCGGCGTAGGCCACCGTCCACGATTCGCGCGAGAGGCGCTGACCGTCCTCGTCTAGCATGTACCACTCGGCAATGCAGGCGTATTCGCGATTCCAGTGGCTCGAGAGTGCCTCGATGCAGACGTAGCGGCCGGTGACGGGCTGGTCGAACCGCACTTCCTGCCAGCCGTTGCCGGGCTTGAACTGTCCCTCCTTCACGGGCTTCTCACCCTTGAGGTCGAGGTTCTGACCCTCGAGGCGGTGTGTCACGGGGCCAGCCAGTTGCAATTTGTTCAGTTCGGGTTCCTTCTGTCCCCAGACGACCTTCTCCTTCGGGCCAACCACGTCGAGCACGATGACCTCGTTCTTCCCCTTCCGGAGCCAGCAGCCAGGCACGTAGAGCGTCTGCTGCGGGCCTATCGACCAGATGCGACCCAGGGCGTGGCCGTTGACATACACCTGTCCCTTGCCCCACGTCTCGAAGTTGAGGAACGTGTCGCCCACCTTCTTCAGATCGAAGTAACCACGATAGTAGCCACGACCAAACATCAGGTCTTCGCTCTCCCATGCATAGCGCATTGTGCGTCCGATGCGGATAACGCTGATGGACTTGCGGGTGGTTGGTTTCTTCTTTTGCTGTTCCAGTGCCTTTACGGCCACCTCGTAGTCGTCGGGGATGCGCATGTTTTCCCACTTGTTGGGGGTGAAGGTGATTTTCATTTCGTCCACGCCACTGAGGTGCCAACCGCCGATGGTGCCCGTGATGGTGGGACTTCCTATCAATCCCTTGAAGTCCTTGATGGCACGTCCAAAGTTGATGCGACCCATACCCTCTACGAGGATTTGAAGTTCCTGACCTTGTCTGATAGCAGGCAGTTTCAGGGTCTTTTCGCCCTTTACACGGTCGATCGTTCCGATGTACTTGCCGTCGATGAACACCTGAGCAAAGTCGTGGGCATCGAGGTTGAGCGTACAAGCCCATTTATCTTTATCCGCAGGGTGAAGGGTAACACCCTCCACTTTGACATCGCCGATTTCGGGCAGACGGGTAGAGTAGAGCATCATGCCCCATCCCATATCCACCTCCTCGAAGGTCTTGGGGGCTCCGCTTGTTCGTAACAAATCGTCATGTTTGCTATAGTATTCCCAGTCGAAGCCGTTATAGAGCGGAGCAAACTCCGTCAGTTCGAACTTAGGCACTTCGATGATGGGCATCGGAGCCTTGGGAGCAGCGGGCAGTTTCTTGTCCGAGTACTTCTGCATCATCTCGCGCAGTTTCCAGAACTTAGGCGTTGCCTGTCCGTATTCATTGATGGGTGCGTCGTAGTCGTAGGATGTCACGTCAGGCGCAAAGCCGGGCGAGTTGGCACCTGCCCAGTGGCCGAACGAGGTGCCTCCGTGGGTCATGTAGAGCGAGAA
>DGUV01000026.1 GCA_002395775.1 Prevotellaceae bacterium UBA4301 | reverse complement strand
CAGCCTCAAGTTTAGGTTCGGGAGCCACATATTCAGCGATATCCTCAGTACTGGTGGGGTAGAGCTGTACTGCATCTTTGTAGATAGTAACAAGACCGGAAACTGCATATTCCTTAGCAGCCTCTACGCCGAACTCCAGTTCGAAGTTGTTGCGCAGAACCAGTTCGGTCTCGCCGCTGGTGAAGGTCAGGTTGCTCTTGCTTGCCACCTCGGCATCCTCTGCAAATGTGCTGGGCTGGATGGTCACATACTGGCTGACGTACTTCAGCGGATTGGCAGCCAGTTCGGCAGCGTCAACAACAACGGGCTTCACCTCGTTGCCGCTGGAAACGACCGTTACCTCAACGGTGGGATTGGCTACCTCGGGCAGACCGTTGTAGGTGTAGAGCTGGCCCTGAACATAGCCAGTCACCTTGTCGCCGACAGTCAGACCGCTGTTGCCATATACCAAGAAACCGGCTGTGGCATCCTGAATGTAGGCATTGGAACCATGGACGAAGGTCACAAGTGCCTCGGTGAAGTTTACGCGTGACACGATGCGATCGCCTGTTGCGGCCTCATTGGCAGCAGCCAGAGAGTTGTAGATGGGGCCGAAGGTGATGATGACCTTGGCATTGTCACTCTTCTGCTCACCAACCTTGGCATAAGCCTCGATGGTTGTGGTTTCAGATACAGTGAAGGGGACAGTGTACTTTTGCTCTTCACCGCCGTTGAGGGTGTAGTAGATGTCAGCACCTTCTTCTGCCGTGATGGTTATCTCCTGAGGGACGAAAACCGTGGTGGAGCCAGGTGTGATGGTGGGCTTCGTCACTGCACCTGCTGTCGCTTCCTTGAAAAGGATGGGAGCAGTTTGCCCAGAGTTGCCGTAGCAGGCAAATCGGGGACTCTGTGCATTGTACTGCAACTTACGGGCTGGAGTGCCAACATTGTAAATGTCAGCTGCACCAGCTTCGGTGAATGTCACAGTCCATGAAGCACTTTCGTCCAGAGTTTCGCTGGTCTTCAGAGAATTGCCAGATGCCCATGCCAGATAGGCGCCATCGGCATTCTTAAAACCAAACGAACCTTCTGCGGTACCAGCCACTACGGTGAGTGGATAGACACCTTCAGGTGTTGTAGTGTAGTCGACAACCTGACCAATGGTGGTGCCACTGGTGGTTACGGCACTCAGCTCTTTTGTGACAGTGCCGTTGTCAACTGCCAACACAACAACGTCACCCACTGCAATGGAGGTGGTCTGTTCCCAGGCTGCGTGGGCAGAGAAAACAGACATCACAAGTGCAATGAGAGAAAGTAAGAACTTTTTCATGATTGTTTGTGTTTAGTTAGTTAATAAATAAAGTTAATTAAGAAAGGGTTGTTTTCTTCATTTCACAAGCGCCATGGTGTCAAGTGCAATCATCAGTTCCTCGTCGGTGGGGATGACGCAGACGGTGACCTTGCTGCCATCTTTTGAGATGATGGCTTCGGTGGCACGGCAGGCATGGTTTTTTTCGGCGTCGACTTCCACACCCATGAACTCCAGTCCCTTGGTGGCACCTTCGCGCACCTCCCACTGGTTTTCACCAGCTCCGCCGGTGAACAGGATGACGTCCACACCGCCCATGGCGGCTGCATACTGACCAATATACTTCTTGATGCGGTAGGTGTACATCTCCTTGGCCAGGCGGGCGCGGTCGTTTCCGTCCTCAATGCCTTTCAGGATGTCGCGGAAGTCGCTACTTCCACCGCTCACTCCGGCCAGTCCGCTCTGCTTGTTCAGCAGGTTGGAGATACCTTTGGTGTCCAGATTCAGCTTGTCCATGAGGAAGGTGACAGCTCCGGCGTCGATGTCGCCGCTGCGGGTGCCCATCATGAGACCTTCGAGCGGGGTGAGACCCATTGATGTGTCCACGCACTTGCCGTTTTTCACGGCGGCGATGCTTGCGCCGTTGCCGATGTGGCAGGTGATGATGCGACTGCCTTCGGCCTTGATGCCAAGGAACTCGCACACGCGCTGGCTCACGTATCGATGACTGGTGCCGTGAAAGCCATAGCGGCGCACACCGTGTTCCTTGTAGAGCTCATAAGGCAGGGCGTACATGTAGGCATAGTCGGGCATGGTCTGGTGGAAGGCGGTGTCGAACACGCCCACCTGGGGAATCTTGGGCAACAAGGCGGTGACGGCATTGACGCCCTTGATGTTTGCAGGGTTGTGCAGGGGTGCCAGGTCGTTGCACTGGGCAAAAGCCTTCATCACTTTGGGGGTGAGCAGCACGCTCTTGTTGAATTTCTCTCCGCCGTGCACCATTCGATGGCCGACGGCGTCCAGTTCGTCAAGGTTCTTCAGCACGGCGTGTTCGCCCGTCGTGAGCACCTCGAAGATGAACTGCACACCAGCGGTGTGCTCCTCGATGGGACGTTCCATTCTGAACTTTTCTCCGTTCAGCTTGATGGTAATAAACGAGTCGGGCAGACCGATTTTTTCGATGCCGCCGCTGGTGATGACGCTCTGGTCATCCATGTCGTAAAGTGCGTATTTGATGCTACTGCTTCCGCAGTTCAGAACTAATATTTTCATTATCAATTATTAATTATCCATTTATCCATTATTTTGCGTCCATGGCCTGGCAGGCAGTGATGGCCACCATCTTGTAGATGTCATCGATAGAGCAGCCGCGGCTGAGGTCGTTGACGGGACGGGCGATACCTTGAAGGATGGGGCCAATGGCATCGGCGTTGCCCAGGCGCTGCACCAGCTTGTAGCTGATGTTGCCCACCTCGAGGCAGGGATATACGAGCACGTTGGCGTGGCCTGCGATGTCGCTGCCAGGAGCTTTCTTTTCGCCTACGGAGGGAACGAGGGCTGCGTCGGCCTGCAGTTCGCCGTCAATCTTCAGTTCGGGAGCCAGTTCCTTGGCCAGGCGGGTGGCTTCCACCACCTTGTCCACTACTTCGTGTTTGGCGCTACCCTTCGTGGAGAAGGACAGCATGGCCACGCGCGGTTCCTCAAATCCGGCTAAGCTCTTGGCGGTCTGAGCCGTGCAGACGGCAATCTGTGCCAGTTGCTTGGCATCGGGCATGGGGGTGACGGCCACGTCGCCCACTACGAGCACACCATCCTCGCCGTACTGGGGCGTCTGGGTGATGAGCAGCATGGCACCGCTGACGCAGGTGATGCCAGGGGCGCACTTGATGATTTGTAGGGCGGGGCGCAGGGTGTCGCCGGTGGTTGAGAGGGCACCGCTGATCTGTCCGTCGGCATCGCCGCTCTTAATGATGAGGCAACCGAAATACAGGGGGTCGAGCACTTTTTTCCATGCTTCCTGCTGAGTCATGCCCTTGGCCTTGCGCAGTTCGTAGAGCAGAGCTGCATACTCGTCGGTCTTAGGGCTGGTCTTGGGGTCGATGATGGTTGCGCCCTCTACGTGGGTCAGTCCCAGTTCCTTGGCCTTGGCCAGGATTTCCTCACGGTTGCCGATGAGGATGATGTCGGCCAGTTGGTCGGCAACGGCGCGGTCGGCAGCAGTCAGCGTGCGCTCTTCCAGTGATTCGGGGAGCACGATGCGCTGGCGGTTGCTTTTGGCGCGTTCGATGATTTTTTCAATGAGTGTCATATTGTAAAAAGTTTAATAGTTTAAAAGTTTAACGGGTTAATAGTTTAATGTTTTTCTCTCAGAATCGGCCTTTGAGCAGGATGACCTCCAGGTCTTCAGCACTCAGGTGGCTTCGGAACTGGTCGCCATAGGCGGCTGTGATGTTTCCCGTCTCTTCGCTGACGATGATGGCCAGTGCGTCGGTGTCGGCTGTGATGCCTTTGCCCGCTCGATGGCGCAGGCCAAACTCCTTGGGGATGTCCAGGTCGTGAGAGATGGGCAGGATGCAGGCTGCAGCCATAATTTTGCCTTCTGCCACCACCATGGCACCGTCGTGCAGGGGGCTGTTCTTGAAGAATATGTTCTCGATGAGGCGTTGCGAGATGCGGGCATTGATGGCCTCTCCCGAGCGTATGGTCTCAGTGAGTGGAATGTCGTTCTCCATGACGATGAGTGCCCCCACGTGCTGCTTGCTCATGTTCAGGCAGGCCATGACAATGGGGAAGATGGTCTCGCGGTCGTTCCGGTATTCGTTGTCCTGCTGTTTCTTTCGGTTTGTGCGGAAGAAGCGCATGATGCGGCTTGCCTTCTCGTGGGCCCCCAGGTCGTAGAAGAAGTGCCGGATATCCTCCTGGAAGAGGATGATGAGGGCTATGGCACCTACGTTCACCAACTGGTCGAGGATGCCGCCCAGCAGTTTCATGTCGAGCACCTTGGAGATGATAATCCAGAAACTGACAAAGATGAGCACCCCATAGAAGATGTTGACGGAGCGCGAGCGCTTCATCACCTTGTAGCAGTAATAGAGGATGACGGCTACAAGCAGAATGTCGATGGCATCTTTCAGTCCGAAGTTGAAGAACATTTCCTTACGATTTTAATCACTTCCTTGGCTGCGGCCACGTCGTGGACGCGCAGTATATTTGCTCCTGCCAGCAGGGCCATGACATGAAGCACCGAAGTGCCGTTTAGCGCCTCGTCGGGTGTGATGTCCAGCAGGCGGTGTATCATGCTTTTCCTTGACACGCCCACCAGCAATGGCAGTTCCAGGGCCTGATAGGCTGGCAGTTGGCGCATCACCTCGTAGTTTTCGTCGAGCGTCTTGCCAAAGCCGAAACCTGGGTCGGCGATGATGTCGCACTGGCCCAGTTGGCGCAGTTTGTGCAGAGCCTGGGCAAACTCCAGAGGTAAGGCCGTGGCTCCCGTGTTGGTGAGCACATAGGGCAGTCCCAGCTGTGCCACCAGCGGAAACATGTCGGGGTCCTGTCCGCCTGTCACATCGTTGACTATGAAGGGGCCAAACTCTTCGGCCATCCGTCTTACCACGCTGGCCCGGAAGGTGTCCACCGACAGGAGTGCCTCGGGCACCACTTGGCGCACGGTGGCCAGTGCCATGCGTAGCCGCTCCACTTCCTCCTCCTCGGGCACATCTGTGGCACCGGGGCGGGTGCTGTATGCTCCCACATCCACAAAACGAGCGCCCTCGCTCACGATTTGTTCGGCGCGTTGGGCCACCTCACTCTCGCTTTGCTTTCGGCTTTTGGCAAAAAACGAGTCGGGTGTCACATTCAGTATGCCCATCACCTCTGGCTCGCCCAGTTGCACTATCTGTCCGCCCAGATTCAGTGAGTATGTGGTAGATTCCTCCTTCATGCGTATGTGCGTGCGCCCTTTTATTATAGTTGAGGCTTACAAAGTTAGAAAAAAAATATGGATTGATGTGCGAAAAGCATATTTTTTTTCATTATCTCCAACGCATTTCCTCGGAAACCTAATAGAGCGATAATAATTCGTTTGTGGGTAAGACAACGTTCGGTCACAGGTGAACTAATTGTAGATTATGAGCGAACCAATGGAAATTAATATTGTTTCTGACGTTGAGATAATAGGTTTCGAGTTAAAGGATTATAAAATATTGACTCAGCTCGCGCGTATGTAAAAAAAAAGATGTATATTTGTCCCCGTTATTCAGATGAAATTGAAGATGATAGAGCAATTATACGCCCTTTTCCGACAGCATCCTGTGGTGACAACCGACAGTCGCCGCACTCCTCGTGGTTCCATGTTCTTTGCCCTTAAGGGTGAGACTTTTGATGGAAACCAATACGCCCTTCAGGCCCTTCAGGCCGGTTGTGCTGTGGCCGTGGTTGACGACCCCAAGGTGGCCATCGACAAGCGCTTTGTGGTGGTCGATGACGTGCTCACTGCACTCCAGCAGCTGGCCCACTACCACCGCCAGCAATTGCCCGGCAAGATGATTATCCAAATCACGGGCACCAACGGCAAGACCACCACCAAGGAACTTGTTTCCACAGTCCTCAGCCAGATAGGGCCCGTCCAGTGGACACAGGGAAACCTGAACAACCACATCGGCGTTCCCCTGACGTTGCTTACCCTGCAGGACGACGACGGGTTTGGCATCATCGAGACTGGTGCCAACCACCCTGGCGAGATAGCCCAGCTGAGCCGCATCGTGGACCCCGACATGGGGCTCATCACCAATGTCGGCCGTGCCCATCTCGAAGGCTTTGGCTCGTTTGAGGGCGTGAAGAAGACGAAAGGCGAACTTTACGACTACATCCGCCAGCACAACAAGATAGGCATTTTCCTGAATGCTTCCGAAGAGAATCTTGTAGCTATGGCCGGCAATCTGCCAGCTGTGCGCTATGGCCTCACGGGTGCCTCGGGCGCCGAGGTGTGGGGCGAGGTGGTGGAGTGCAATCCCTTTGTCAAATTCCGCTATCGTCAGGAACATGTCGGGTGGCAAGTGGTGCAGACCCGGCTGATTGGGGCCTACAATATCCACAACCTGATGGCAGCCGTGGCCGTGGGAATGCAGTTTGGGGTGCCCTTCAGTCTTATCAACGAGGCCCTGGCCAACTATCAGCCCACCAACAATCGTTCGGAATTTCGCGACACGGGACGTAACCGCCTGGTCATCGATGCCTACAATGCCAATCCCACTTCGATGGCGGCTGCCCTTGACAATTTTGGGCAGATCAAGGCCGAGCGGAAGATGATGATACTGGGCGACATGCGCGAGTTGGGTGCCGACTCGGCCCTTGAGCATCAGCGCGTGGTGGACAAGGCTGTCGAGCTGAATGCCGAGGTGTGGCTTGTGGGGCAGAATTTTGCTCAGGCGCAACATACCTTCCGCACCTTTGCTGATGTCGAGGCCGTGAAGCAGGAACTCAAGGCTCATCCGCTGGAAGGGTACACCATCCTCATCAAGGGCAGCAATGGCACACGCCTCTTCCAGTTGCCCGAACTTTTGTAGAGAAAAGAACTAACTAAACTTGAATATGAAAAAGACAATTCTGTTTGCTGCAATGTTGCTTTTTGCTTCGTTGTCAGCCTTTGCCCAGCGCAAGACGGACGTGCTCGACCGTGGTCTGGTGGCAGTACCGGCCAGTTCGGGTAATTTGGTCAGTTGGCGCGTCTTTGGCGAAGAGTACTATGGTGTGACCTATAACCTCTACGCCAACGGAACGCTCGTGAAGTCGGGGCTGACGGCCTCAAACTTCAACCACACCGCAGGCAATGCCTCCACCAAATACCAGGTGGCTGCCGTGGTGCGTGGCGTGGAGCAGGAGAAGTCGGCCGAGGTCACTCGCTGGAACGAAGGCTTCTTGCAGTTCCCCGTGGCTAAGGTCCTGGACCGTGATGGCAATGACGTCACCTCGCAGTACATCATTAACGACATCTCACTGGGTGATGTCAATGGCGACGGTGTTACCGAATTCATCGTCAAGCGCAACTATTCGGGCGACATCCGTAATGCGGCAAACACGACCTGTTTCCACCACTATGAGTGCTATAACCTGAAGGGCGAGCGCCTCTGGTGGATAGACCTTGGCCCCAACATGATGGCTGGTCCCGACGAACAGTGGGACATGGTGCTCTTCGACTGGGACCAGGACGGCCGTGCCGAAGGCCTGATGCGCGGTGCCGACAACATGATATTCCACACGGCCCAAGGCGATGTCAACATCGGCAACATGAGCTATGTGGCTCCGCGCGACGAATACACCCGCAATGGTAACGAATATCTGCTCTACATCAACGGGCTTACGGGCGTTCCCTACGGTTGCGATGCCTCCACTGGTAAGTTCACGCCCATGACTTATCCCCTGCCTCGTTTCGAGACCGGCGAGACCGACTACGAGAAGGCCTGGGGCAAGAACGACACGGGACACCGCTCCACGAAGCACTATTTCGGTGCACCCTTCCTGGATGGTCGCAAGCCCAGTATCTTCCTGGGGCGTGGTTGCTACACGCGCCACAAGATGTGTGCCCTGGATGTGGACCCAGTCACCCACACCCTCACGCAGCGTTGGCGATGGGACAACAATGGCGGTTGGAACGACCCCTGGTTTGGCAATGGCTACCACAACTTCATCATAGCCGACGTAGATGAGGACGGACGCGACGAGATAGTCTTCGGTTCGATGGTCATCGACGACAATGGCAAGGGTCTCTCCACAACAGGCCTCGGCCACGGCGATGCACAGCACTGCAGCGACTTCGACCCCTATCGCAAGGGATTGGAGTTCTTTGCCTGCAACGAGGACGAACCCAACATGAACTACCGTAATGCCACAACCTCGAAGATATACTACCGTTCGAAGGGTACTAACGACGATGGGCGCGGACTGATGGGCAACTTCTCGAACTCCTTCCCTGGCTGCATGGGGCGCTCGGTCAATTCTGCGCTCATTTCTTCCGTAGCTGACAAGGAGATTGTGGGTGGTCCCAGCACAAGCGGCACCAACGACGGACTCTACTGGAGCCACCTGAACCAGCGCATCTATTGGACAGGCGACCTTTTGGAAGGCATCCTCGATAGTCCTGGTACCGAGCGCGATGCCGTAGTATGGACCACTACGGGTGGTCGTGTGTTCCAGTCGAGCGGTTGCAAACTCAACAACGACTCGAAGAACAATCCCTGTGCCTTGGCCGACATCTTTGGCGACTGGCGTGAGGAGATTGTGGTGCGCACGGGCGATAACGCCTATGTCCGCATCTACACGACGCCCATCTACACCCAGTACCGCATCCCGACCCTCTGGCATGACCATCAGTATCGCAACGCCATGGTTTGGCAGTGTGTGGGCTACAACCAGCCTCCTCATCCCAGTTTCTTCCTGGGTCAGTTGGAAGGCATCACCGTGGCTCCTCCTCCATATACCATGACCGGGCGCACCGAGATTGCCAACGGCGGAACCATCTCTACGGCACACAACGACAAACACGTCATCGTTTGTGAGACCAACGACACTAAAGTCACCATTGCCAATGGGGCCAGCCCCTATGTGGCCACGTTCAATGTACCTTCATGGGTGCAGGGCACCAACAGCAATAAGACCGACGGCACGGCAGTCATCAACTACGACTATTACACCTGCACTGTCGAGGGCGGAGCCTTCACGGGCAACACTACCGTTGTCAAGCAGGGCGATGGCATACTTAGCCTGCCCAAGGTGGACATGACTTATACGGGGCCCACCAACGTATGGGCCGGTACGCTCAACTTCGACGGAACACTGAAACAATCTACCCTGTGGCTGAACCGCCACACTACCCTGAATTCCAACGGTACGTTCCGTAGCATCAAGGCTGATTATGGCAGCATCATCCGCCCCGGTGGTGAGGATCAGAAGGGTGCCATCGTCACCGACTCGCTCATGCTCGGGTTCGGTGCACGTTTACAACTCGACCTCTACAGCGATGGACTTGCAGCCGACCAGCTGAATGCCCGCCTGTTCAACATCGAGACCAAGTCTGGTTCGGCTTGGGAGACTTATGGACCGGCCTATCTGGTGCCTGTAATCGAGATTGTTGCCCATCCGGCTTCTGGCGAGTCCCAACTGGCTAATGGCAAATATCTGCTGGGCGAGGTAGAGACCGTCAATGGCGACCTATCTAAGATTAAGATTGAGGGACTGAACCAGCAGAAGTTCACCCTGCAACAGGAGAATGGCAAACTCTACATCCTCATCGAGGGTGTACGTGATGCAGCCACCGTTTATTGGACTGGTGCCAACAGCACGGCGTGGGACCATGCCAAGACTGAAAACTTCCAGAGCATCGAGGGTGAGCAAGACATCTTTGTGACAGGTGATAAGGTCATCTTTGACGATGCCGCCAAGAAGTTCACTGTGGCCCTCAATGGCGACCTCGTGGCCGACACGGTTATCGTTGATAACACCAGAGCATACACCTTCAACGGAACCGGTTCGCTCACCGGTGCTACCTCTTTCGTGAAGCGTGGTACAGGCACTCTCACCATGGCCAACGACAACACCTACACGGGTCAGACCCTTATCAGCGGCGGCACCGTGCGTGTGAGTGCACTCAGCAACGAAACCAAGGCCTATGGCAATCTGGGCGCAGTCAATACCTCGAACCAGAAGTTCATTATTGAAAACGGAGCTACGCTGCAAACCACTGCCGCAGTGACGACGGGAACCCCCATCCGCCTTCGCACGGAAGAGGGCGGTGTCATCAGTAATACTGCTGACTTCGGGGCCGACAAGGCCATCGTGGGTACGCTGCTCACCAAGAAGGGAACCGGCACGTTGCTCTGCTTTGCCAACAATTCGCTCACTAAGCTCGTTATTGCTCAGGGTGCGGTGGCAGAGCGCAGCGGCAATGCTGCCTCCACCATCGAGTTCCAGGGTGGTACGCTCTACGACGATGCACAGGCAACCACCCATGCCATCAATGTGCCTAAGGGCAAGTCGGGAACTTGGCATCTGACCACCACATATTATACGGCTTACTCCAATAAGCTGACGGGCGAAGGTACGCTCACCATCATTCCTCGCAACACGGTCAGCCGCGTGCGCATCACTGGCGACTGGTCGAAGTTTGAGGGAACAGTCAAGCACACAACTACCAGCATCTGGCTTCCCTTCGACTGCACATCCGGCATGCCTCACGGCACGCTCGACATAGCAGCAGACTGCAGTGTGACCAATGTCGCAAAGGCAATGACCATTGGTGCCGTCACGGGTTCTGGCTCACTCTGTCAGCCCGTTGCCAACTTCCAGAACAGCAGTGCTGTCAGTGGCAACAACACCTGGAATATCGGTAATAGCGATGACCACGATTTCACCTTCGCAGGCAAGTTCACGGATAACAATTCGTCGAACAAAGTCCTCTTCAACAAGGTTGGAACCTGTAAGATGACCTTCACGGGTTCGGGCGATTTCCAAGGCGCCTGTCGTGTCAATGCCGGCGAGCTATGCTTGAATAGTACGAAGTCTGATATCATGCTTGGTCGCAGCACCCTCACCGTGGCTAAAGGTGCCACCCTCAGCGGTCGAGGCATACTGGGCAATACCACCACTACCGTAGCCGATGGCGGAACCATCCGCAGTGGTATCACCGAAACCAACTCCTCGGGCAACCTCAACTTCGGTGGTGGCAATCTCACGGTCAATGGTACCATCCAGGCCTATGTCACAACGAAGAGCACTTTCAGTAAGTTCACAAACATCGGAACGCTCAAGCTTTCGGGCACACTTTGCCTTCGCGGAAAGGATGGCCTGGCTTTGAGCGAGGGTGATGAGCTGCAGCTCTTTGATGCCTCTTCCATCACTGTTGCCGAGGACCTCGTGCTCGACCTTTGCTCTCCCAATGCAGCAATGGGACTTACCTGGAAGACCGATCGCCTTTCTGAGGGTATCCTCGTTGTAGGTCCTGCTCCAGTGCCTGTCCTGAGCATTTATGCGGATGAGCTTTCCGATGCCGAGATCTTCACGCTTACGGGTGTAAGACTCCAGCAGCGTCCCTCTCATCCGGGTATCTACATCGTAAATGGAAAGAAAATGCAGCTGAAATAATCAGCTTGCGTCAGCCAAAGAAAAATGCCTGTCTCCAATTCGGGGACAGGCATTTCTTTTTATTGTCGTACAGGTTTAAGCCTCGGCAGCAGCAAGCAGAATCTCGCTGAGCGAGGGGTGGGCATGTACGGTGTCGGCAATGTCGTGTATGGTGCCGCCCAATCGCATGGCCAAGGCTACCTCATGGATGAGGTCGCTGGCGTGGGCACCCAGAATGTGGCAACCGAGTATCTTCCCTTCCTTGTCGGTCAGAATCTTCACCAGTCCGTCTTCGGCCTCCATAGCCAGTGCCTTGCCGTTGGCGCGATACATGGCTTTGTGGGTCTCGTATTCGGTGCCGGCTGATTCCAGCTGTTCCTCGGTTTGGCCAACCATAGCGGCTTCGGGCACTGTGAATACGGCAGCGGGAATGATAGCCCCTTCCCAACCTCCCTGAGAGGAGGGATTAAGGATGTTGGCCAACGCCACCTTACCCTGTGCAGAAGCTGCATGGGCCAGTTGCATGAGTCCGTTGACATCACCAATGGCATAGATGCCAGGCACATTGGTTTGCATGTTCTCATCGACTACAATGCCTCGCGGTGTGGTCTCAATGCCTACGTCTGCGAGGTTCAGAGAATTGAGGTTCGCAGCACGTCCGACGGCCATCAGCACCACGTCGGCCTCCACGCTTTGTAACTTGCCCTTCTCTTCAAACTCCACTTGGAGTACCTTCTCTCCTCCTATGGAGGGGGTGGGGGAGGATATTGCTTTCGCAGCAGCACCCGTGTGGAATTCGATACCGCGCTTCTTCAGGCTCGTGCGTAGGCGCTTAGCCAGGTCACGGTCGAAATTCGGTAACACTTCCTTACAGAACTCAATGACGGTGACCTGTGTCCCAAGGGCCTGGAAGATGCTGGCAAATTCCAGGCCGATGACACCGCCGCCAATGACAGCAAGCCGTTGGGGTAGGGTGGTGAGGTTCAGCAGTTCGGTGCTGGTCACCACGCCTTCGGCATGGGCGCCGGGTATGGGCAGGAACTTCGTCACACTGCCAGTGGCAATGATAATGTTCTTAGATTGAAAGCTGAGGATTGAAGAATCGGTCTTCACTTCCACGCTGTGCTGGTCCACAAATCGTGCCTCGCCCTCCACCAGCGTAATGCCTGGAGTCTTCATCAGTTGGGCCACACCAGCCTTCAGCTTCTCCACCACCTCGTTCTTGCGTGCGATAGCTTCAGCCAAATAGTTGGAAGCCCCTTCTCCCCTTCCTTGGGGATGGGTTGGGGGTAGGCCTTCTGCCGAGTGACACAGGCATTTCGTGGGAATACAACCGGCATTGAGACAGGTGCCACCCAAGTGTTCCTTCTCAATAACGACTACCTGCAGTCCAGCCTTGGCGGCACGGACTGCGGTCTCGTAGCCGCCAGGGCCAGCCCCGATAATGATGAGGTCAGTATTCATAATGCCTTGAATGTAAACTTCGGTTCCTTCACAGCCTTCACATCGTCCATGCGTCGCACGGGAGTGTTGTGAGGTGCCGATTTGAGCATGGCCGGATCGGCTTTTGCTTCTTCGGCAATGCGTTTCATGACAGCGATGAAGGCATCGAGCGTTTCTTTGCTTTCGGTTTCAGTGGGCTCAATCATCATGGCCTCGTGGAAGAGCAGGGGGAAGTAGATGGTGGGAGCATGGAACCCATAGTCGAGCAGTCGCTTGGCCACGTCGAGGGTAGTCACATGCTCGGCTGCATGGTGGTCGCCACCGTACTCCTCAAGCAGTCCGTCGAAGACAAACTCATGCTTGCACACCGTGTCGATGGGCAGCTTGTAGTGGCTGCGCAGCGATTGTTTGATGTAGTTGGCATTGAGCACACTCAGCTTACCGGCCATGGGGATGTTCTCCTTGCCCAGCGAGAGCAGATAGGCGTAGGCACGGATGATTACACCGAAGTTGCCCAGAAATCCCGAGATGCTTCCCAGAGATTGCGCATCACAGTGCAGGCTATAGGTGCCATCGGTGTCCTTGGCAACTTGTGGGTTGGGCAGGAACTGTTCCAGTCCTTTGCGTACACCCACAGGGCCACTGCCAGGACCTCCTCCGCCATGAGGTGTGGAGAATGTTTTGTGCAGGTTGATGTGCATCACGTCGAAGCCCATGTCGCCAGGACGGCATACGCCCAGCATGGGATTGAGATTCGCTCCGTCGTAGTACATCAGACCGCCGCATTCGTGCACCATCTTTGCAATCTCGGGAATCTTTGTCTCAAACAATCCCAATGTGTTGGGGTTGGTCATCATCATGCCGGCAATGTCGGGACCCAGCAGGGGCTTCAGTGCCTCCACATCGACCGTACCGTCGGCAAGCGACTTCACCTCCACAATCTGCAGTCCGCAGACGGCAGCCGAAGCGGGATTGGTGCCGTGGGCCGAGTCGGGAACGATGATTTTCGTACGTGCCATGTCTCCGCGGCTCATGTGATAGCTGCGAATGACCATGAGGCCTGTCAATTCACCGTGTGCACCTGCAAAGGGATTCAGGGTGAAGCGGCTCAGGCCGGCAATCTCTGCCAGTGTGCGCTGCACCTCGTCGTACAATTTCAGACTGCCCTGTGCGTAAGGGGCAGGAGTGGCAGGGTGAAGGTTGAAACCAGGCAATTGACACAACTCCTCGTTCAGCTTGGGGTTGTACTTCATGGTGCAGCTGCCCAGGGGATAGAAACCCGTGTCCACGCCAAAGTTATTGTTCGACATGTTGGTATAGTGGCGCACAATGGTCAGCTCGTCGCACTCGGGCAGAAGGGTCTCCGTCTGGCGCAAAGCCTCTTCACCCAACTCAATCAGGCTGTATTCCTCAAACTCGTTCTTGGGCAGCGAATAGCCCGTGCGGCCAGGTTGCGAAAGTTCAAATATCAACTTTCCGTAGTGTTCTCTGTTCATAGGGCTATGCGTTTATGAGGTTGATGAGTTTGTCGATTTCTTCACGGCTGCGTTGTTCGGTGCTGGCTATGGTCAGGCAGTCAGGCATGCCGGGAGTGGGCACGCCCATGAGGAATCCCTCCTCGCAAAGTCTCTTGCGCAGGCTTTCTGCATCGCCTTTATAGCGCAGGGTGAATTCGTTGAGGAAAGGCTGGTCAAAGACCTTCTCAAACTTACCTGTCTTCAGCAGCTCGTCGTGCAGATAATGGGCTGAGGCATAGCTCAGCTCGTTCACTTCGCGCATACCCTTCGGACCCATGAGGCTCAGGTAGCAGGCCACGTAGAGGCACATGAAACCTTGTGCCGTACAGATGTTCGATGTGGCTTTCTCGCGACGGATGTGCTGTTCGCGTGCTTGCATGGTCAATACGAAGGTGCGTCGGCCATCTACATCCGTTGTTGCGCCCACCAGGCGACCAGGCATCTTGCGCACCAGTGCTTCCTTCGTACACAGGTAGCCGATGTATGGGCCGCCGTAGCCCATAGGAATGCCCAGGCTCTGGGCATCGCCGCAGGCAATGTCGGCTCCCCATTCTCCAGGAGTCTTGAGCACGACAAGTGCCGATGCAACAGTGTTCACTGCAAACAGGGCCTTGTGTTGGTGACAGAGGTCGGCCAGTCCGGTGAAGTCCTCGATAATGCCGTATCGGTTGGGCTGACATACAATGAGTCCGGCCACATTGTCTTCTTCTATGTAAGTCTTTGCGGCCTCCTTGTCCATCACTCCTTCGCGCTCAGGAATCTCGATGAGGTCAATGCCGTGATATTTGGCGTAAGTGTGGCATACTGCAAGCACGTTGGGTTGCAGGGTCGAAGAGATGAGCACGCGGTTGCGCTTCTTGGCAGCAGCCACCATCATCATCATGGCCTCGGCCGTGGCTGTGGTGCCGTCGTACATCGAGGCGTTTGAGATGTCCATGCCCGTGAGGTCGGCCATCAGGGTCTGGTATTCAAAGATGTATTGCAGCGTGCCTTGGCTTATCTCTGCCTGGTAGGGTGTGTAACTTGTGCTGAACTCCGAACGGCTGGCCACGAAGGGCACCACGCTGGGCGTGTAGTGGTCGTAGCTTCCGGCTCCGGCAAAGCACGTGAGTGACTTGTTCTGTGCGGCCAGTCCTTGTATGATGCGGCGCACCTCTATCTCTGACTTCTCGCTGGGCAGGTCAAGTTCTCGATGGAGCTTAATCTCCTCGGGGATTTCTGCATAGAGGTCATCTAAAGACCGCACGCCGATGACATCAAGCATCTGTTGAATGTCATCGGCGGTGTGTGGAAAGTACTTGTACATGTGGTGGGTATTTACTTACAGATGGCTTCGTAAGCTTTGGCGTCCATCAGGTTGTCCAGTTCGCCCTTGTCGTTCAGTTGCACTTTGATTATCCAGTTTTCAAAGGCATCCTTGTTGATGAGTTCGGGCTCGTCCTCCAGGGCTTCGTTAATTTCGACAACGGTTCCGCTTACGGGGCTGAACAGGTCGCTGGCAGCCTTCACGCTCTCCACGGCACCAAACTCTTCGCCAGCGGCCACTTCGTCGTCAACCTCGGGCATGTCCACGTACACCACGTTGCCCAGCTGGTCCTGTGCATAGTCGGTGATGCCGATGTAGCCATACTCGCCTTCCACTCTCACATACTCGTGGCTCTCAGCATAGTAGAGCCCTTCAATAACTTTTGCCATAATCGATTAAGATGTTAAATGTAAGATGTCAAATGTGAAATGTCAAATGTTTAGATATGATACTTATTTCTTGTAGTTCTTGTCGTAGAAGCGTTTCTTGATGACCACGCCTGGCTGCAACTTCTTGTGGATGCGCACCTGGACGGGTGTTCCCAGTTTGGCGTGTTCGATGTCCACCAGGGCCATGCACACGCTCTTGCCTGTGGAGATGCTGTTGTAACCAGTTGTCACTTCGCCGATGACCTTCTCGTCGGCCACCACTTCATAGCCGTGGCGAGGAATGGCGCGACCTTCCAGTTCGATGCCCACAATCTTGCGGGTCAGGCCTTCTGCCTTCTGTTTGGCGATGGCGTCCTTGCCCACGAACTCTTCCTTGTCCAGTTTCACGAAGATGCCCAGACCAGCCTCCAGGGGCGACAGCTCATCGGTCAGTTCGTCGCCATACAGAGGCAGTCCCACCTCGAAGCGCAGCGTGTCGCGGCAGCCCAGTCCGCAGGGCTTGGCCTCGCCGCTCTCCATCAACTTGTCCCACATCTGCTGGATAAGTCCGTGGCTGGCATAAATCTCGAATCCGTCCTCGCCCGTGTAGCCCGTGCGGCTCACGATGATGGTTTCGCCCTCCACGTCCATTTCCTTGAATGTGTAGAACGCCAGTTCCTGACAAGCCAGACCCAGCACGCGTTCCACCACTTCCTCGGCTTTGGGGCCCTGGACGGCCAGCTGACCGTAGTAGTCGCTCTGGTTCTCGGTAACGACGTCAAACGCCTTGGCTTGTTCGCTGATCCAGGCATAGTCCTTGTCGATGTTGGCAGCGTTGATGACCAGGAAGAAACGCTCGTCCCCTTCCTTATACACCAGCAGGTCGTCGATGGTACCGCCATTCGGGTGCAACATCATGCCATAGAAAATCTTTCCTACAGGGGCACCGCTGACGTCGTTCGTGAAGATGTGCTGAACAAATCGTTCAGCCTCACGGCCAGTCACCAGCACCTCGCCCATGTGGCTCACGTCAAACACACCGCAGGCTGTCCTGACGGCAATGTGCTCGTCTGCAATGTCGGTGTACTGGATAGGCATCTCGAATCCGCCAAAACTCACCATCTTGGCTCCTTGGCGAATGTGCCTCTCGTAGAGGCAGGTTCTTTTGTCGCTCATAATATATGTGAATAGTTAGTTTGCGCCCCAAAAATACGTTTTTTTCTTGACATGGCAAAATAATCAGTCATGAAACTATTCTTGTAGTATTCATAAAATCTATTGGCTCACAGAGAATGGCAACAAGATTCTCTTCGGAAAGTCCTCGAATGCTACGTTCGGGATGGTGCTCGCGAATGGCTTGGCGCAGACCCTCAGGGGTGAATGCCTTTCCCTTGAAAGCCAGGGCGAATTGCACCTGAGCCTGCCCGAGGTCGAAGTAGTCTCCTTGGAGCCGCACGTCACTGATGAGGCTGCCCGAAAGCTGGAAATGCAGTTCCAACAGTCCGCAGCCCGGTATGCGACGCGAGCGGACTTGGTCGCTGTGTATGCTGCTTCCGTAGAAGTATTCGGGCTCGTAGTATCGCTGCTCTATGTGCTCGATGTGGCGCACATCCTCATCATCAAGTCGGATGGTGCGGTCGGTAAGTAAGGCGCGTAGCCTCATCCGCAGTGTTCCTACGTCAAAAGTCAGATAGTCCTTCAGGAGTCCCACGCGACTGCGTACGCTCTTCACGCCCTTCTGCTCCAGTTTGCTGACGTCGGGATGCAGTGCGCCCTCCATCAGTCGCGGGTTGGTGTCGAAGAGCATGGTGCCGTGGGCTATACAGCGCCCGGTCTTCTTGTAGAAAGCATTGCCGCAGACCTTGGCTCCGTTCTCCAGAACAATGTCGTTCCTCCCTGCCACCATGGCGGGGGCTCCCACCTGTTGCAGAGCTTGAGCCACGGCAGTGGCATATTCAATGAAGAGTGGTTCCACGGGGCAGGCCTCCGTGATGAGGCTGGTCATGATGTTCCGTTCGTCGGCAAAGATGGCCCCGCCGCCCGAGCGCCGACGGATGATGTCGATGCCTTCGCGGTGGCAGAAATCGACATCCACCTCCTGGTGCATCACCTGATTGCGTCCCATCACCACCGTCGGTCCCAGTTGCCAAGTAAAGAAGTAACTCCCCTGAGGCAGATGTTCGGCAACATACTCCTCTGCGGCCAGATAAAAAGCCGCCCGGCGACCTTCCGTCTCGGGGGGCAGTTCTACATAGCAAGAGGGAAAGTGTGGTTCGACAGCGGTTGGTGTCATGTTTTCGTGAGTTTGTAAGTTGGGTCAAAAGTACAGTTTTTTCCCGACATGTGCAAAAGAGTTACACATTATCTTCGTACAAACCACCTCTTCATGTAGAGCGGGCGCATGCGGCTGAGCATCTCGATGCCGAAGACTGGCCAGTAAGGAATCTTTCGTGCATTGGTGCGTACGGCAGGAATGTCGAGCAGGAGGAAGAGCAGCGTCATCGACCCGCTTATCCAGATGACGATGCCGTAGATTTGCTTCAGGGCGACGGACATCATGGAGTGGAGATAGTACTGTCCCATAAACTGTCCCATGTTGAAGTGTGTCATGTCGATTTGTGTCAGGGTCAGCTGACTGCCGTAACGGGCAATGTCGTCATTGAGGTAGTGTGCGAACAGGGTGGTATAAATCCCATAGCCTGCTGCTCCAGCTAGATACATATGGAAGATGTTGAACACAAACAATCCCATGAAAAACTGTTCGAGGTCAGGAATACTCTCATCAAGCGACCACATGAGCGTGGCAGCTAAAATGGCATAGGCGCAGCCGCGGAACACAATGGGCAGACGATATTGTTCGATAGGAGCATTTAAGTCGAGACGGAAATACATGAGCAGGGCATAGCAGAGGATGCATCCAAACCCGATGCCGAAGAGCTTCCAAACTTTCCATTTCATAACTTTCAGCCACAAAAGGTCGATGGCTACGCCGACATAGACACCCGGCAGAGCCCAGATGAAGAGTTCCTCCTTCGTGTGCTCCTCCAGTCCGATGACCTCCTCGTAGAGTATCTCCTCCAGCGTGTGCTCGCAACCGAGCAACAGTTCGCCAATGGCAGTGACCGCCAGGATGGGAAGCACGTTGCGGTAGGTGAAAATCTTCAGCGAAACATAGGGGTTACTAACGTGGTCCAGCCTATGCATGACAAGGGCTGCCAGTATGAGGGCAATGCCCGCGAGGAGTCGCAGGTTGCGATTGTCCATCCACATGCGATAGTCGCCATAGACCATGATGTAACTAACGATGAGCATGAGCAGGCTGATGAGCAGCCCCGAGAGGAAGTCGATGCCTTTCAGCGGCAAACGCTGGGGCATGGGACAGAAGGGACGGCAGAGCGTGAGTTGCGTGAGCAGGATGAAGGACATCGTGCCGATGGTGAAGATGTGCATCATCTGCCACGTGAAGTGATAGGCAAACCATGCGGCCAGGAATCCGCTGCCCTCGATGGCCGTCAGCAAGACGATGTGGAGGACAGGGAAGAAGACGGCAAAGTCGCGACGGGGCGTAATCCACAACTGGATGTTTGACATACACTCAAATGTGCCCTGCAATTTGGCCATTCCGGCAATGAAACAAACGACCAGGAGGAGGGGCATTGATGTGGAGTGCATCGTAATGAGGTTGCATACGCCGATGGTGATAGCGGCTCCACACAGTAGTTGCTGGTTTGTGAAGCGAAACTTCATGCGAAAGAGCATGGGGAAGTAGATGGCCATACCTGCCAGTCCGGCATAGAGCAACATCAGTAGGTCCTCAATCATGAAGTTCGTGGTTCCCCTGATGGCGTCCAGTGCACCCAGATACATGCCACTGCTAAACTGCACACAAAACACCGTGATAACATATATCCATGGTTGGATTCGTTTGGGCACCCATGGTTTGAACATGGGCATCATGAACCCCATTCCTTTTGGGGGCGGTGGTGGTAATGGAAGCATAAGTCCTTCGTTTCTTTTAATACATCACTTCACACTCCACGTTGTAGCCGGCGTGCAGGCGGTCCAGTTTCTCCTTCTCGTTGCCACTGAGCGAGATGCGTACCGTCACACGCTGTTCAACTTTCACGAAGTTGCCAGTGGCATTATCGATAGGCAGCAGGGAGAAGGCGGAACCCGTTGCGTCGGAGATGCGCTCCACGGTGCCTTCGTATTCCTCGTCGGGGACGGCGTCGGCTTTCATCTTCACCTTCGAACCTACTTTGATGTGGGCCAGCTGGCTTTCCTTATAGTTGGCTTCTACCCACTTTTCATCATCCGATACAATGTTCACCATTGTTTGTCCAGGTTGTACCAGTTGGCCTTCCTGTATGTCTTTTGTACCCAACACACCATCGCAAGTTGCGACGATGTAGCAGTAGGAGAGGTTCAGGCGAGCCAGTTCGACGGCTGCGCGAGCTAGTTCCAATGTTGCATTGGCAGCTGATAGGTGGTGGTGTTGTTCAGCCTTTACCAAGTTCTGTGCTGTGTGTGAGCGCTGTACTTGTTCGAATCTGGCCTTAGCTGAGAGGTAGGTCGTGTGTACGTTGTCGTACTGCTGTTGAGTGACGGCATCCTCGTGCAATAGTTTCTCAAAGCGTTTGTCCTCGCGTTGGGCATTTTCCATTTGGGCGCGTGCTTCTTCGATGCTTGCTTCGGTCACATGCATGTTTCCCTCTGTGGTCTGAATGCTGCTGCCTGTTGCTCTGCTTCCTTGCTCGGCACGCGCAAGGTCTGCTTCGGCCTGTGCCAGATGCAGACGAAATTCCGCATCCTCAATGACAACCAGAGTATCGCCCTTTTTAACCTTTTGGAATTCGTCGAAACGAACCTCCCGGATGAAACCCTGCACACGGGTGTTTTGGGGTGTAATGTGCTGACGGACTCGGGCATTGTCGGTATATTCTATGTTGCCGAAGTGGGCGAATTGCAGGAAGACAATAATGGCTCCTGTTAGTAGAAACATTACAATGACAGCGTTGTAAATCAGGCTTGTAAGTCTATGCTTTTCCATATTGCTTTTTATTGAAATTAAAGTGTTCCAGTAATGTATTTCAGGTGGTAGTAGTTATATAAGACATTAATCTGACTGTCTACGAGCTTTAGCTGGGCGTCAAGTCGTTGGTTGGCAGCATCCACCATGTCGGTCACTAGTGCCAAGCCGTTTTGGTAGCGGTTTTGGATGACATTGTAGTTCTGATGTGCCAGTTCTACGCTTTTTTGGCTTGTTTCCAGTTCCACAAAGGTTGTCTGATAGTCGGTGTAGGCTGCTTGCACTGCATTCTCAACGTCTTCTGTCATAGTCCTGTGTTGAAGACGGGCTGTTTCGGCAGCAAGTTTAGCTTGTCTGACCTTCCTGTTATTTTTGTACAATGCTCCGAAACGATATTTTAGTCCCACTCCAACAAAAAAGTAGTTCAGGTTTTTGTTCAAATTCGGAATTTCCACTGTAATAGGACCGTCAAAGTGCTCTTCGGCAATAATGGCTATGGTGGGGCGGCGTGCACTCTTCTCAAGTTGCACTTTCTGTTCACTCATGTCAATGCCCAGTTGTGTGCGTTGCAAGGTGGGAGAGTTTTCTATGGCCGCTTGTTGCCAATCCTTCTCTGTTCCTTTGTCGTTTCCTGTTTCTTCAAAGGTTGCTGCGGGTAGAATAGACACGTCTTCTGTGATGCCCAATGCAGTCTTCAGCTGATGGTTGACTATTTTTGCGCGATTCAGAATCTGCGTGCGCCCCAGTTTCAGGTTTTCCAGTTGCAGTTCGTAGCGCGTGATGTCGTTTTTGAGCACAACGCCTTCTGCCTGTCTCTTTTGGGTATGTTCAATAAGGGTTTCAGTCAGGTGAATGTTCTCGTCGAACACCTTTTCTTGGTTCCTCAGGTTGTGCAATTGCAGATAGTAGCCTACAAGTATCATTCTGACTCGTTGTCGGTTGCTTATTGCATTTGTTCGTGCCATTTCGGCGGTCAGTCGGCTTAAGTTTATGCCTGTCTGTATGGCACCACCCGTGTAGACTGGCATTGAGGCTGTCAATGCAAAATTGTTGCCATAATGCGGAATGTGTACGCCGAAGCCGTTTGTTAAATTCCGGTCTGTGATGCGTCCGCCACCTAAGTATGAAAAGGCAGCAGAAGCCTCCACATCGGGCAGCCTTTCAGCCTTGGCCGCATCTATGCCTGCTTCCGCTTCGCTGATGGCAGATTCAAAGCTTTTGATGGAGGTGTTGTGGTTATCCGCTATGCGGAACAATTTTTCAAGTGACATTGTCAGCTCTTGGCTTTGAGCTGACAACCTCCCATGGATGCCCGTGGCCATCATTACGACAGCCACGAGCAAGGATTTCTTGCTCATATGTTATTTAATAAAAATTAGGTCGATGGAGTTGATTTCAAGAAATATGAAATCAATTAATGCTGGCAGCTACGTCCCCATTTATGAAAATCATGAATGGAATTGATTTGGTGAATCTCCAAATTGTAGTATCGAAGTGCCATGTGTCTTCTGCCTTTTTCTTATAAAACGAATGCAAAGGTAGCATAAATCCGAGAATGTCACAAATTTCCTCGCGCGCGTACCTTTTATATACTTTATTAGGAGGTAGAAAATATTTTGAAAAAAGTCCTTGTAATATTTTGTCAGTTCAAAAAGTT
>DGUV01000042.1 GCA_002395775.1 Prevotellaceae bacterium UBA4301 | reverse complement strand
CTGGCCCACTACGCCAACGCCGCCACCGACATCGAGTTCCACATGCCCTTCGGCTTCAAGGAGGTGGAAGGCATACACTCGCGCACCAACTTCGACCTCTCGCAGCACGCCAAATACTCGGGCAAGAAGATTGAGTACTTCGACCCCGAGACCAACGAAAGCTACACGCCGTTCGTCATCGAGACCTCCATCGGCGTGGACCGCATGTTCCTCAGCGTCATGTGCCACAGCTACTGCGAGGAGCAGCTGCCCAACGGCGAGAGCCGCGTCGTGCTGAAGTTGCCCGCAGCCCTGGCCCCTGTCAAGTTGGCCGTCTTCCCCCTCACCAAGAAGGACGGACTGCCCGAGAAGGCACAGGAAATCATCAAGGACCTGCGCTTCCACTTCAACTGCAAGTACGAGGAGAAGGACCAGATAGGCAAGCGCTATCGCCGCATGGACGCCATCGGCTGCCCCTACTGCGTCACCGTCGACCAGCAGACCATGGAGGACAACACCGTCACCCTGCGCGACCGCGACACCATGGAGCAGCACCGCGTCAACATCGCCGACCTGCGCTCCATCATCGAGGACAAGGTCAGCATCACCTCACTGCTGCGGAAAATCGATAATTGATAAGACTACATTGATAATGAAACCCCTGAAGCACCTTTTCAGTTCGTTGCTTGTCCTCTCGCTCGCCGCAGCACTTGCTGCCTGCAGCGAAGACGAGCCCGACTATGACCCCTACTACAATTGGCAGGCCAGAAACGAAGCTTGGTTCAGGTCGGCTGCCGATTCTGCCCGCACGGCCATCCGCGCTGCCAAGGCCCAGTACGGCGAGGGGTGGGAGGACCACTGCCAGTGGCGCATGCTGAAACGCCTTGACCAAGCGCAGGACTACAACACGGGGCGCGTGGACGACAGCATTTGTGTGCGCATCATTTCGCACGGCACGGGCGACTACTCTCCTGCATGGAGCGATTCCGTGCGCATCAGTTTCCGTGGCTGGATGATGCCCACCACCTATCGCCTCTATAACGACCGGGGACAAGAGGTGGACAGCCTGCGCCAGTTTGTGTTCACTCAGAGCTACTTCGGACCCTTCGATGCCCAGACGGCAGCTCCGCAGCTCGGACCCGTTTCGTCCTTTGTGCCAGGCTTCTCCACGGCACTGCAATATATGGTGGAAGGCGACGACTGGATGGTGTATGTCCCTGCCCGCCTGGCCTACGACGCCACGGCCAAGGACGATGTTCCTGCCTACAGCACCCTTGTCTGGCGTGTCCACATGGCAGCAGTCTATCCCTGCAACACGGGCGTGCCTACGTGGAAGGCAAGGCGCAGGTAATCCCTACCTGACTTATTCATAGAACAAAGAGCCGCAGACCCTACATCGGTCTGCGGCTCTTTGTTGTTGCCGGAGCGTGCCTTATTATTGTTTTGCGGGCACGTTGCCAACCTTCACCAGATATTCGGCAATCTGGACGGCGTTGAGGGCAGCGCCCTTCTTGATTTGGTCGCCCACAAGCCAGAAGGTGAGTCCGTTCTCGTTGGCCAGATCCTTGCGGATGCGACCTACATAGACATCGTCCTTGCCAGCCAGGAACAGGGGCATGGGATAGACCTTGTTTTTGGGGTCGTCCATCAGTTGCACGCCTTCTCCCTCACGGATGGCCTGGGCAAAGGCCTCGGGCGAGACGGGTTGCTCGGTCTCAACCCAAATGGCTTCGGAGTGGCTGCGCAGGGAGGGCACGCGGACGCACATGGCCGAGCAGGCGGCGTCGGTGTGCATAATCTTCTTGGTCTCGTTGAACATCTTCATCTCTTCCTTGGTATAGCCGTTGTCGGTGAAGACGTCAATCTGGGGAATGACATTGTAGGCCAACTGATAGGCAAACTTATCGACGGTCACAGGCTTCCCGTCCAGCACTTCGCGATACTGCTGCTCCAGTTCGGCCATGGCGGCGGCTCCCGCTCCACTGGCTGCCTGATAGGAGGCTACATGGATGCGACGGATGTGGCTCAGGCGTTCCAGGCACTGGAGGGCAACGACCATGACGATGGTGGTGCAGTTGGGGTTGGCAATGATGCCACGGGGACGCTGCAGGGCGTCCTCGGCGTTGCATTCGGGAACGACCAGGGGCACGTCCTCGTCCATGCGGAAGGCGCTGGAGTTGTCAATCATCACGGCTCCGTGCTTGGTGATGGTCTCGGCAAATTCACGGCTTGTGCCGGCTCCTGCACTGGTGAAGGCGATGTCCACGCCCTTGAAGTCGTCGTTGTGCTGCAGGAGTTTCACCTCCACTTCCTTGCCACGGAAGGTGTATTTGGTGCCGGCACTGCGCTGGCTGCCAAACAGCAGAAGTTCGTCGATGGGGAAGTTGCGCTCGTCGAGCACTCGCAGGAATTCCTGCCCTACTGCGCCACTGGCGCCTACAATTGCTACTCTCATATTATGTAAGGATTATGTTTTTTCAGTGAACTAAGGGGTTGAGGTTGCGATGGAGGAAGAAGCTGCGGGTGGCGAGAAAATAGGTGAGCACACCGCAGAGGTTGACCGCTACGACCGTCCAGAAGGCAATGCCGTAGCCCAGATATTCGGCCACTACGCCCCCACCCAGCACACCCAGTCCCATGCCTATGTCCCATGAGATGAGTATGGTGGAGTTGGCCGTGCCGCGCTGGTTGTTTCGTGCCACACTGATGGTCATGTTCTGGAAGGCGGGCCACATGTGTCCGTTGCCCAACCCGATGAGCAGTGCCGAGCCATAGTAGCCTATGGCCATGGACAATGGATAATTGATAATGGACGATTGTGCGAGTGTGGGCATTAATATAAATAAGGTGTAGCCAAGGAGCGAGATGCACATGCCGGTGGCGGCGTTGTGGGTCAGCCGGCCTTGGCGCAGCGAGCGGGCACCTTGCAGGCGGGACAGCATGAGACCGGCAGAAAGGAGCATGAAATAGGTGCCAGTGCCCCCCGTGATGCCCATGGTTTCCTGACTGTAGATGGCCAGATAGGTGCTGAGCACACCGAAGCAGAATCCGAAGGCCACCATGTTGAACCCCAGCAGCCAGCCACGCAGGAGGAAGAAGCGGTCGAGCGACAGAGGGGCTTTGTTCTTGACCTGTTCCTTGTGAGGCAGGCGCACGGTGGCATCGACGGCCATGCCCAGGCAGGCCATCAGCAGGGAGAGCCAGAAGAGCAGCTCGAAACTGTGGAAGAGTTTGAAGATCCCGATGCCTATGGTGGGTGCCAATGCCATGGCCAGATTGTTGCTGAGCCCATAATAGCCAATGCCCTCGGTGCGGCGCGAAGAAGGCAGGACGTCGATGGCCACGGTGGAGTTGGCCACGGTGACAGCCCCGAAGGGACCGCCGTGCAGGGTGCGCACCACGGCAAAGAGAAGCAGGGTGCCTGCTGTCAGATAGCCTACGAAGAAGGCGGAAAACAAGGCGAAGCACACCATGAGGACTCGTTTGCGAGGGAAGGAATCGACGAAATACCCGCTGAAGGGGCGGCACACCAACGCCGTGACAGAGAACAGCGACAGCACCATGCCCACTACGTCCTTGGTGGCACCAAAATGCTCGCTAAGGTAGATGGGCAGAAGCGGAGTGAAGAGATAAAAGGCAGCAAAAAGAAGGAAATTGGCTGCCATCACCTTGCAATAGTTTCTGTTCCAGAGTCTTTCCATTGACGACCTCTCGTGCTGAATGTGGGTGCAAAGTTACATAATAATTCACAATTCGCAATTCACAATTCACAAATATTTCGTATTTTTGCACCATGAATACTACTCCAGCACTGATAACAGACCCCACATGGACCTTTTTCCTTGTCCTGGTCATCATCCTCTTTGCTCCGTTGCTGCTGCGTCGCATACGCGTTCCGCACATCATTGGCCTGATGCTGGCGGGCGTTATCATTGGTCCATTCGGACTGAATGTAATAGAACGTGACCGCTCGTTCGAGATATTCGGTCAGGTGGGCATCTACTACATCATGTTCCTGGCTGCGTTGGAGTTGGACATGGGCAGTGTGGAGCACTATGGGCGGCGTGGGCTGCAGTTCGGTTTGCTCACGTTCTTCATACCTCTTCTTATAGGGGGAGCATCGGCTCAGTTCATACTCCACTATGGGCCAGGCACCTCGTCCCTTTTGGGATGTCTGTTTGCCTCCCACACACTGGTGTCCTACCCCATAGCTCGTCGCTATGGATTGGGAAGGCATCGCAGTGTGGTCATTTCTGTGGTGGCCACCGTCATAGCCATTTTCCTTGCCCTGTTGCTGGTGGCAGTGACTGTGGGGCGGATGAGGGCCGACTCTGATTGGCACTTCTGGCTGTGGTTTGCCTTGAAGTGTGTGGCTTATGGGCTGTTTGTCATTCTGGCTTTCCCCAGGTTGGGGCGGTGGTTTCTGCGTCGCTATGACGACAGCGTCATGCAGTTCATCTTCATCCTTTCGCTGATGTTCCTCAGTGCCGCCTTGGCCGAACTGGCAGGGCTTGAAGGCTTGCTTGGCGCATTTCTGGCAGGCTTGGTAGTGAACCGTCTCATACCTCGCACCTCGCCGCTCATGAATCGTATCGAATTCGTGGGCAACGCCCTGTTCATCCCCTACTTCCTCATCGGCGTGGGCATGATTATTGATGTCAACATTCTCTTCCGCGATACCACGACCATCTGGATAGTCTTCGTTATGGTCGTGGCAGCCACGCTGGGCAAATTGCTGGCAGCGGAGGTCATGAGAATTACTTCGCGGGGCGACCGTGATAGCAGCATGCTGATGTTTGGGCTGACCAATTCACATGCCGCAGGTGCGCTGGCGATAGTGATGATAGGCACCGACCCTGCCGTTAACCTGATGGACAATTCGGTGCTCAACGGCACGGTCATGCTCATTCTGTTCTCGTGCATCATCTCTTCGTTGGCCACGACCTACGGAGCCCGTCGCTTGGCTTTGAAGGAAACTCAGCTGGAGGAGAATCGCGGTTCGTATCACGGCAAGTGTCTGGTGGCTTATTCCCAGGAGGCCTATGTGGGTGTGATGACCCAGATGGCCATGCTCATCCGCAACCCTTACATCCCGGAAAGCTTGATAGGCCTGACCGTCTCCTATGACGATGAGGTGGGGAAGCCGAGCCATCAGCAAGGACGTGAGATGCTGGCTATGGCGCAGGAGATAGCTTCGGCCGCCGACGTGAGCATGATGACGATGAACCGGGTCTCGACCAACATTGCCAGTGGCATCCTGCACACCATGGTGGAGAACGAGTGTGGTGAGGTGATTGTCAGCCTTGCCGACCGCACGACCGACATGCCTCGTTCGTCGTTGGGTCCGGACCTGGACAACCTGATAGCTGGATGTCATCGTGAGGTGATGGCTCTTCGCAGCATCGTACCTCCAGGCACTTTGCGGCGCATCGTGGTGGCTGTGCCCCAAAAGGCAGAGTACGAGGTGGGCTTTTACAAATGGTTGGAACACGTGAGCCGCATAGGAGAGCAGCTGGATTGTCATGTTGAGTTCCATGCCCATCCCGATACGATGCCCTACATACAGGGTTACATGAGTCAGAAGCACAGCAACCTGCGCTCTGAGTTCTTCGACATGTCACGTTGGTCGCAACTGCTGTCACTGGAATCGCGCCTGGGCAAGGACTACATGCTGGTCATCGTGACAGCGCGTCCCGATTTCATTTCCTATCAGGCACAGTTCGAAAAGTTGCCACTACTCATCCATCGCTATTTCAGTCACACCAGCGTCATGCTGCTCTATCCCGACCAGTGGGGCGAACCCATGGACGCGGTTTCGGTGTTTGCGCCTAACGGGCGAGCCGTTACGCGCAGGGACAAATGGTTGCAAAGAATCTTTTCGAAAAGTTAGTCAATCACACCATCGCGCATGTGGATGGTGCGGTCGGTCAGGCGTGCCAGTTCTTCGTCGTGAGTGACGATGACGAAGGTTTGTCCCATGCGGTCGCGCAGGTCAAAGAAGAGTTGGTGCAGTTCTTGTTTGTTCTGGCTGTCCAGGCTGCCCGACGGTTCGTCGGCCATAATCACGGCAGGATTATTGACTAAGGCACGAGCAACAGCCACACGTTGTTTTTCGCCGCCTGACAGTTCGTTGGGCTTGTGATTGGCACGGTCGGTCAGGTTCATGAAGGCCAGCAACTCCTCGGCCCGCTTTCGGGCATCCCTCTTGCCCATGCCGCCAATGAAGGCCGGAATCATCACATTCTCCAGTGCAGTGAACTCGGGCAGCAACTGATGGAACTGAAAGACAAAGCCAATCTTCTGGTTGCGGAACTTTGAGAGTTTGGATTGTGAAAGGCTATCGGTGCGCACACCGTCAATTTCCACGGTGCCAGTATCGGCCTTGTCCAGTGTGCCCATGATTTGCAGCAGTGTGGTCTTGCCGGCTCCGCTGGGGCCCACAATGCTCACAATCTCGCCTTGGCTGATGTCCAGGTCGATGCCTTTCAGCACCTGTAGCGAGCCGAAACTTTTGGTGATGTTGCGTAGCTTTATCATGAGGTGGAGTTAGGGTTTAGGGGATGAGGGTGAGGCCCTCTTCCGAGATTTCGATGAGGCGCTTCTTGTAGAGTTCGCCGACGGCCTTCTTGAACACCTTCTTGCTGACGCCAAACACGCTGTAGATTTCCTCGGCAGGGCTCTTGTCGCCCAGCGCGGTGTGGCCTCCGTTGTTGCGGAGATGGTCGAGCAGCACGTCGCTGAACTCTCGTGCAGCCTGTTGGCCGACGGGTTGCAGCATGAGGTCGATTTTCCCGTCCTCGCGCACGTTTTGCACATAGGCCGTCAGGCGGTCGCCAGTGTGCAGCTGGCGGAATATCTGGTGGTCGTAGAGCAGTCCGCCATACTGGTTGTCGACGATGGCCTTGAATCCCAGGTCAGTCTTTTGCCAGATGAGGAGGCTTACGGCGTCGCCCACGTGGTAGGGAGGCATGTTGTGGTTCATGAATTTTTCCACCTTGGCCGATGCCATGATGCGGTGGCTCTCCTCGTCGAGGTGGACGTGCACGATGTAGCGGTTGCCCTTCTGCATCTTCATCTTCTGTTCGCGGAAGGGCACGAACAGGTCCTTCATGGGTCCCCATGAGAGGAATGCCCCGAAGTTGTTGACCCATGCCACCTCGAGCCAGGCAAAGTCGCCCACCTGGGCCATGGGGCGTTCGGTGGTGGCCACGAGGCGTTCCTCCTGGTCAAGATAGATGAAGACGTCCACATCATCGCCAACTTTTGTTCCTTCGGGCACATATCGAGAGGGTAGCAGAATGTCTCCGTGCACCTCACCGCCGTCGAGATACACGCCAAAGTCCACCCTCTTCACCACAGTCAGGCGGTTCATCTTTCCAAGTTCCACCATGTTATTTGCCATTTGTCATTTGCCATTAAAAAAGGCATCCCGAGCTTCAGCCCTTGATGCCTTTTCATTTCATTGTCGAGGTGCTCGGATTACTCGGAAACGACGGCTGAGCGCTTTTCGGCAATGCGAGCCTTCTTACCAGTCAGGTTGCGCAGGTAGTACAGCTTAGCGCGGCGCACCTTACCTACCTTGTTCACGGTAATGCTTTCGATGTTGGGACTTTCGATGGGGAAGATACGCTCTACACCCACGGTGCCCGACATCTTGCGGACGGTGAAGCGCTTCTTCTCGCCATGGCCGCTGATCTTGATGACCACGCCACGATAGAGCTGGATACGCTCCTTGTTGCCCTCGATGATTTTGTAAGCTACGGTCACAGTGTCACCAGCCTTGAATGCGGGGTGCTGCTTGCCAGTAGCAAATGCTTCCTCAGCAATTTTGATTAAATCTGCCATTTTGTTTGGTTTTTTATTAAATTGTTGTACATCTCAACCCGAGGCATAACAGGGAACTCTGCATCCTGCCAGCGACCTGGGGCGGAAAGCGGGGGCAAAGTTAATAAATAATTCATAATTGACAATTCATAATTCATAATTTTTTCTTTTTCCCGTGTTATTTTGCCTGTTTTGGCGGGTTAATATCATCTTTTTTGTATCTTTGCCACAAATAATAACAGAACGGATTATGAAGAAGACCTTATTGCTCCTGTTCATTTTCAATTGTCCATTGTCCTTTGTCCATAATGTATCTGCCCAGCGCGTCATCACCACCGAGCGCATCGAGGTGACCAACCGGCTCGACCAGCATCCCGACCCCGAGGCCCTGGCCATCATGGAGCGATACAAGCCAGCAGTCGATAGCATCATGTCCCCCGTTTTGGGCGAAAGCCTCGTGGGCATGAGTGGCGGGCGCCCCGAGAGCCTGCTCAGCAATTGGGCAGCCGACGTGCTGGTTGAGTACAGCGACTTTGAGGACGGCAGAAGGGCCGACATGGGGCTTGTGAACGTGGGCGGCCTTCGCAACAACATGCCCCAGGGCACGGTGCGCCGCGGCGACATCATCCTCATCTCTCCCTTCGACAATCGTCTGGCCATTGTCCACCTGAAGGGCAGCGACCTCCTCAATCTGTTTCGCGACATTGCTGCCGTGCACGGCGAGGGCGTCAGTCGCGAAGTGCGGTTGGTCATCACCAAGGACGGAAAGCTGATTGAGGCCAAGGTTGGCGGCCAGCCCATCGACCCTGAGCGCACCTACCGCATAGCCACACTCGACTATCTGGCCGAGGGCAACGACCGTCTCTACTCCCTGAAGAAAGCCCAGCGGCTGGACGTGAGCAATCTCTTCACCCGCGACTGCATGATGCGCTACGTCAAGGAACACAGCCCCATCACCTCGAAATTCGAAGGGCGCATCGTTGTGAAATAGAAAAAGTTAATAATTAAGAATCGAATTGAACGTCCTATGAAGCGCACCATTATATCCCTCATTTTCTCATTCTCCCATTTCCTCATTTTCTCGGCTTCTGCCCAGTGTCTGACCCTCGTCCACACGAGCGACACACATTCGTGCATCGAGCCCATCTCGAAGCACGACATCAAGGCCGAACAGGCCGACAAGGGTGGATACATACGCCGCGTCAGCCTCCTGAAGGAACTGCGGCAGCAGCATCCCGACATGCTGCTCCTGGACTGCGGTGACTTCTCCCAGGGTTCCGTCTATTACAGCCTCTTCAAGGGTGAGGTGGAGGTGCGGCTCATGAATCTCATGCACTACGATGCCTGCACCATCGGCAACCACGAGTTTGACTGCGGCCTCGACAACATGGCCCGCCTCTTCCGCATGGCCCAGTTCCCCATCGTCTGCTCCAACTACGACTTCACGGGCACCGTGTGCGAAGGACTTGTGAAGCCCTATATCATTAAGGAATGCGCGGGCATGCGCGTGGGCATCTTCGGCCTGGCGCCGCAGTTGGAGGGGCTGGTGGCCTCGGCCAACTGTCAGGGCGTTCGCTACACCCACCCCGTGGCCGTGGCTCAGCAGATGGCCGACATGCTTCGTAACGAGAAAGGTTGCCAGTTCGTCATCTGCCTCTCCCATCTGGGCTATGGCGACCGCGACGACCAAGACCCCGCCGTCATCCGTCAGACTCGTGGCATCGACGTGGTCCTTGGCGGCCACTCCCACAGCTATTTTGAGTACACCAAGTATCTGCCCAATGCCGACGGTCGCGAGATTCCGCTCGACCATCAGGGCAAGAACGCCCAGTTCGTCGGAGTCCTGGAGTTCGACTTTTCCGAGGATTAAGGGAAAGACATTCCCTTAGGCTCTCGGGGGGAGAGAGGAATCCGGAGGTAAAGAATGCTTACAAGAAGGGGGGCGGCTGGCTACTCGAAGTAGAGCGTCAGGGTAATCATCTTCGAGTGGGCGCTGTCTGCCGAACGGGTGTACTTCATGAGGGTGCCGTCGATGAGGTCGGTGCGCTTCTTCTTCAGCACGTCCAGCAAGCCAAAGGAGAACTTCAGCTCAGGGATGAGCTTGAAGAAGGGCAGGTACATGTCGCACCCCAAGCCCACCTCGATGAAGCAGTCGAAGGGCTTGGTGGAGATGGCGCGGTGCTTGTGGTTGGCCAGGTCGATGGCCGGGGCCACGCCTGCCACCAGATAGGGACGGAAGTTGTTGTAGCGGGGGGCGGCGAACTTCACGTTGACGGGTATCGTCATATATACGCTCTTGAGCACCTGCGTGGTGTCGCGTCCCATGGTCTGTTCGTGGAACCACAGGCGTTTCTGCCCGAAGTACATTGATGGTGTGGCCCTCAGCGCAAAGTGCTTGGAGAGGCGCAACTCGCCCAGGATGCCCACGTTGAAACCGGGGTTGTAGGAGTCCACGTCGGTGTACCACTGCTCGCCAGTCTCGGGGTCGATGGAGCCATTGTTGTGGAACTCCATGTCCTGCATCTGCAGGCCGAAGAGGAAACCCCAGTGCAACTTGCGCATGTCCAGATACGGCCTGTGCTGCACCTTGCGCTCCTGACCCTGCATTTCGCCTACTGTGAACTGAAGACGGACAACAGAAGACGGGGTTATGCCAAAGAGCATAACCAGCGTCAGCAGGATGTACTTACAACGTTTCATTTCCTTCAATCCTCATAAAAAACGAACACTTCCCCTCTTTTATTGCCCGCGCACGTAAAATTTTAACGATTTAACGATTGCACAGTTTCACGATTTGACGATTTTTAGGAGTAAGGTGTGAAGTAGTGAAGGAGTTAAGCCGATATTGTTTTTGTCTGTTTTTGCCCTCTTTTTATCTAAATTTTACCCCTATATACTCCCCTCGCTATTAGAGAGGGGCAGGGGGTGAGTCTTTAATTTCTTCGATGAAATGGGCGTTTTTGGAAAAAATATAGTCAACAGACTCTTTGGGAAGAGTCAGGAATGGCTTGTAAGTGTCACTTTGCCATTTTGTCACATTGCTATTCTCTTTCATAATCCTTTCGCCGTTCTCTGCCCAGAAATCGGCGGCTGCCTGCACGCAGGCGACGATGGCCCTGTCGACCTCTTTAGCGTTGTCGGGAGTGAGTATCCATTATTTTCATTGGAAGTGTTTCGGATAATCGCAAATGGTTGTAAATCAGTATATAGCAGGGAGTACCCATAATTGAAAGGTGATTCATTTTGAGGGAAATGTGCACTATGTCGTGTTAAAGTCTGTCATATCAGAACCTCTTTGAAGAATATTTTGTAACTTTATAACCAAATTCACATAGGATTGTATCATCATGAACGAGAGTTTCGCTATAAAGCTCTTTGAGGGCAAGAAAGTTCGCATCGTATGGGATGCAGAACAGGAGAAGTACTATTCCTCGTAACGGATATAGTGCAGGTCTTGACAGATTCTGTAAATCCGCGTGATTACATAAAGAAGATGCTTAGACGTGACCCAGAACTGAAATCCAAGTGGGGGACAATTTGTACCCCTGTTGAAATGTTGGCTCCAGATGGCAAGCGACGCAAGACGCAAGCCGCTGATCTTGAAGGCATTTTTAGAATCATCCAGGCCAT
>DGUV01000091.1:27286-27565 GCA_002395775.1 Prevotellaceae bacterium UBA4301 | reverse complement strand
TGACCGGTACGGCCATCACCGAGGCTGGTGAATTCTGGGACATCTATAAGTTGGATGTGGTGGAGATTCCTACCAATCGCCCTATTGCCCGCAACGATATGGATGACCGCGTGTATAAGACGCAGCGCGAGAAATACAAGGCTGTCATTCAGGAGGTTGAACAGATGCGCACCAGCGGACGCCCCACACTGGTGGGTACCACGAGCGTGGAAATCAGTGAAATGCTCTCGAAGATGTTGCAGATGCGCAAGATACCTCACCAGGTGCTTAATGCTAAAC
>DGUV01000091.1:26990-27218 GCA_002395775.1 Prevotellaceae bacterium UBA4301 | reverse complement strand
ACCAGAAGGAGGCCGACATCGTAGCTCTGGCCGGTCAGAGTGCCCCGGGCAATGCTTATATAACGACGGACGGACGCGGATTTTGCGAGAAGAGCGCAGCCCTCAACTATCAAGCACGCCTTGAGGAAGAGACTGCTAAGAAGGAGAAGCGCGAACCCCGCGACGTGGCCAGTCTGATAAAAACTGAAGAACGTATGCTGGGTGCTGTGACCATTGCCACCAACATGG
>DGUV01000091.1:13518-26930 GCA_002395775.1 Prevotellaceae bacterium UBA4301 | reverse complement strand
GGCGGGCCGTGGTACGGATATCAAGTTGTCGCCCGAGGTGAAGGCGGCCGGCGGTCTGGCCATCATCGGTACGGAGCGACATGAGAGCCGTCGTGTCGATCGCCAGCTGCGTGGTCGAAGCGGACGTCAGGGCGACCCGGGTTCAAGTGTATTCTACGTTTCGCTGGAGGATAAGCTGATGCGCTTGTTTGCCTCTGAACGTATTGCCAAGGTCATGGACCGTCTGGGATTCGAGGACGGCGAGATGATTGAGCATCCCATGATTTCGAAGAGCATCGAGCGTGCACAGAAGAAGGTGGAGGAGAATCACTTCGGTGTGCGTAAGCGCTTGTTGGAATATGATGACGTGATGAACAAGCAGCGTACCGTCATCTATGAGAAGCGTCGTCATGCCCTGATGGGTGAGCGCATTGGCATGGACATTGCCGACATGATTTGGGACCGCGTATGTAATATCCTTGAGAACAACGACTTCCAGGGTTGTCGCGAGCGCTTCCTCGAGGTCTTTGCCATGGAGTTCCCTTTGTCTCAGGACCGTCTGGAAGGTGGAAAACTCGACGACCTGGCCGAAGAGGTCTATCAGAAGGTGATGGACCGCTTCAAGGAGAAAACCAACTTGATGGCAGCCAACGCCAACAAGGTCATCAAGCGCATCTATGAGAGTCCGCAGGGCCAGATGTATGAGCAGATTCGTGTGCCCGTGCTTGACGGACGTCATGTCTATCAAATCATGGTGAACATGAAGGAAGCCTACGAAACCCAGTCGCAGGCTCTGGTGAAGGCATTTGAGAAGGCAATTCTTCTGCACACCATAGATGAGGCTTGGAAGGAGAACCTCCGCTTGCTGGACGAACTGAAGCATTCGGTGCAGAACGCATCATACGAACAGAAAGACCCCCTGCTCATCTTCAAACTCGAAAGTGTGAAACTGTTCGACGACATGGTTAACCGCATCAACAACAAGACCATCAGCATTCTCATGCGCGGTCAGGTACCCGATATCGATCTTCAGATGACGCAGGCTCCCATCAGCGACAACCAACAACAGCGTCGCCAGCAATACACCGAGAGCCGCACCGACCTCACTGACCCCGGCCAGCGTGCAGCCGCTGCCCACGACACACGTGGGCAACAAGGTCCCGTGCAGCCCATCACGGCAGAGAAATTGCCCGGGCGCAACGACCCATGTCCTTGTGGTTCGGGTAAGAAATTCAAGAATTGTCACGGACGTAACCTCTAACCCCTAACCTTTAACCTCTAACCTCCAACCAAGATGAACGCAACACCGCAAACCTATCAACAGATAGAACGGGCCATCCGCAGGGTGGCAGGGAACTTCCCGGCTTCGAAAGATGCTGTCCTTACGGACATACATTTGCAGGTGAAACCCACTTCTGGCGAACTGCTCGCCTTTGATGACAATGATGAAGAACTTACCCGCGTTGTGGTGGAGCAATGGATTGAAGCCCAGGACGATGACTTCTATGAAGAAGCAGCCTCGCAGCTTTCCCATTGCTTGAATGAGATGCGAGAGAGCACCATTGACAAGATGTCAGTCATGCACCCGTTCTCCTTCACTTTGGTGGACGAGGATGGCGAGACGCTTCGCGACATCTATCTGGTTGACGACGATACCGTCATCCTCAACAAAGGCTTGCTTGAGGGGCTCGATGAGGAACTTGACCAGTTCCTTAACGATTTGCTCAAGTAAGGGGGCTATTAAGACTGGAAACAAGGGGACTTTGGCGCAAAAGTAAGTGCCGAAGTCCCCTGTTTTATATAAATAATGTAAGAAAATGTAGTCAGACGATGCCCATTTCATACTTTTTTCGTATCTTTGTAGCCCAATTTGCAATAATTCTAAAGGTAAAAGATAAAAAGATGAAGAAATTATTACTTACGGCATTCGCTTTTGTGCTGACTGTCAGCACAGTAATGGCAGTGCCGGCAAAACGTGGAATCAAGAAGACCCTGACGCTGAAGGACGGAACGCGTGTGGAGGCAACCTTGACGGGCGACGAGCATGTGAACTACTATAAGACCGCCGATGGCCGCGCCTTGCAGAGGAGGGGAGAGGTTTACCAGTATGTTAATCTCGACTCTCTGGTACAGCTTCACGCCGAGCGCCTTACGGCCCGTAACAAGGCCCGTGCTGCACGCCGCCGTGTCGGCACAGCTCCCGAGGGCGGCTACAAAGGCCAGAAGAAGGGTTTGGTGATACTCGTCCAGTTCAGCGATGTCAAGTTTACTTATGACAAGGCCACTTTCAATGACTATTTCAACAAGGTCGGTTTTAATCAGGATGGTATGCATGGTTCGGTTCATGACTATTTCCTGGAGCAGTCTTATGGTCAGTTTGACTTGGAGTTTGATGTTGTAGGACCAGTTACTGTGGCTCAAAAGGCATCTTATTATGGTTACGACCAAGAAACGGATGTGTCTCATAATGACAGGGTGGCTGCTATGGTAAATACACTCTGTAAGCAGGTGGACAACGAGGTTGACTTCTCACAGTATGACTGGGACAATGACGGTACGGTAGATCAAGTCTATGTCATATTCGCCGGTTATGGTGCAGCACAGGGTGCTGATGGTACTATCTGGCCCCACGAATGGACTGTTCGTGGTGGCGGAAGCCAATATACAACAAAAGAGAATGTGAAGATTGATACGTATGGTATATCATGTGAGTTGCTTGGTGATGGTGTGAATTATAAAGGGCACCTTGACGGTATTGGAACGTCTTGCCATGAATTCAGTCATTGCTTAGGCCTGCCTGACTTCTATGACACTCGCAAGGATGGTACAAATTTTGGCATGAATGCATGGGATCTTATGGATTATGGTTGCTATAATGGTAATTCGAATGGTCATAGTCCCTGTGGATATACGGCTTATGAGCGTTGGTTCGCAGGTTGGCTTACTCCCACGGAGTTGAATGCAAGTTGCCAGATTGTTGACATGCCTGCAATTCAGGACGAGCCTGTAGCCTATGTGGTTTATAACGATGCGAATGCAAACGAATATTATCTTTTGGCCAATCATCAGCTGAAGGGCTTTGATGTTGCTGCCAGCGGACATGGTATGTTGGTGATTCATGTCGACTATGACAAGACCGCGTGGACCTATAACACAGTTAACTCGGTGGATGGGCATGAGAGAATGACAATTATTCCTGCAGATAATTCTGCCAATGCAAGTTCGCTTGCAAGTGACCCGTTCCCTGGAACGCGCAGGAAGAAGGAACTTACTAATACGAGTACTCCGAAGGCAACTTTGTACAACGAAAATACGGATGGAACAAAGTTTATGAATAAGCCGATTACGGATATTGATGAAACCGCAGGTTTGATTTCATTTAATTTCATGGGCGGTGTTGCATTGGATGCCCCCGTGGTCTTGGAGCCGACAAATGTCACGGAGAATAGTTTTGTTGCCAATTGGCAGCCTGTGACAGGTGCGTCTAATTATACAGTCAGCCTGACGAAGACCATAACAGGTGATGATGTAGAGACGTTTGCGATATTTGAGGAGGACTTTGAGAAGTTCGTAAGTTCTGTGTTAGACCCTCCAGATATCTCATCCTCTTTGGACGAATACATGACATTGCCAGGCTGGACGGGTAATCATCTCTATACATCCAAGAGTAAACTTCGTGTAGGTAAGAATAATTATACAGGCGAGTTGCTTACTCCTGTCTTCGAAGCTCCGGTTCATGATACGCTTACTGTTTTCATTGCACCGATAAGTGCAGCCAGATTGAAAACTACCAGCACCCAGATTCGCGTCTATGCTCCCGAGCGCGGTGGGTATATCTATGCAAACATTGATTCTGTCCCCTTGGCATCGTCAGAGATGGCAGGTTTGAGTTATGTGTTGACGGTACCATGGTCTTATGGTTCTTTCCAGATTGGAGTTTATCCGGAATCGACAGGAAGTGGTGTATACATGGATTACATGGCAGCCTTTGACGGAAATGTAGATTTTAGCGACGAGGAATCTTCGGCTCTCCCCAAAAAGATGCCGATGTTTGGACGTGATGCCGCGGACAATGTGTTGGAAGTTTCCCAATGGGAATGGTATGGGATACAGTCTCAGAGTGGTGCGAAACCTCGCAAGGCTCCTCGTGTCGTGACCACGACATATACAACCACGGATACAAGTTATGAGTTCAAGGATTTGGAACCCGCTCGTTATTCCTATAAAGTACGTGCTAATACAGAGAACGGAGTTTCTCCCTGGAGCGATGAGATGGAAGTGTCGCTGATTGATGCCATCATGGCAGTTCAGGGCGATTCCTCTCAGAAGTTAACCGGTAAGGTGTATATGTTAGATGGCCGTCAGCTCGATAATGGTCATTTGCGTCGGGGAATCTACATCCGCGACGGAAAGAAATTTGTAGTCAAATAAAAAGATAAACTACTTTCTATTACACATTTGGCGGCATCCTCAGGGTAGGGTGCCGCTTTCTTTTTGCCTTTATACATATATATAATGCGTATGTGCGCTTGCGCGCGAGGAGTCACAAAACGTAACGGAGTGCGCCCCGTTTGCTTGCATTTTCTAACTTTTTTTAAAGTTTTTTCAAGTTTTTTTAATATTTACCCCCTTGAAATGTGAATAAATCAAAAAAAAGCACTACCTTTGCATAATGAATGCATATCTATGTGCAGAGGAAAGCCTATGCATGATAGAGGTAAAAAGAGATAATAAATTGAAATTCAACTAATGTTTAACTAAAAAGTAAAAGAGTATTCTATGAGAAAGAGAATTGCGCTTTTCTTGGCTTGCTTCATGATGGCAAGTCTGGCTTTCGCCCAGACGCGTGTGACGGGTACCGTCACCAGCGTGGAAGACGGTGAGCCTATCCCCGGAGCCTCTGTATTGCTCGAGGGCACCAAGACGGGTGTCGTTACCAATGCAGATGGTAAGTTCTCTCTGACAGTTCCTGCCAGCGTCAAGCGTCTGGAGGTGAGCTGCTCAGGTATGATTAAGCAGATGGTGCGTGTGAAGCCTGTCATCAACGTTGAGTTGGAGACCGACAACAAGGCCATGGACGAGGTCCTGGTCGTTGCCTATGGTACCAGCACCAAGCAGGCCTTCACCGGTTCTGCCACAGTTGTGGGCACGGAGAAGATTGAGGCTCTGCAGAGTACCAATGCCTTGGACGCTCTGTCTGGCCATGTGGCTGGTGTTGAGCTCTATAGCTTGACGGGTAACCCTGCAAACAACAATCCCAGTATCCGTATTCGTGGTATCAGCTCGCTGAGTGCAGGTACAGATCCCTTGATAGTTGTTGATGGTGCCCCTTATGGTGGTGATATGAACACCATTAATACCGCTGATGTGGAGAGCATGACCGTACTGAAGGATGCTGCCGCCACATCTTTGTATGGTGCCCGAGGTGCCAATGGTGTTATTCTGATTACCACCAAAGGTGGTAAGCGTGGTGAAGCTAAGGTGACTTTGGATGCCAAGTGGGGTTCCAACGGACGCGCTCGCCGCGAATATAAGACCGTGGAGAGTCCTGCTCAGTACTACGAGATGTACTATGGCGCCTTGAACAACTATGCTCAGGATAAGTTGGGCTACACCAGTTCGCAAGCAAACCAGTGGGCAAATCGTAACCTTACTGCAAGCAACAATTATGGTCTTGGTATGAATGTCTATGATGTTCCTGCAAGTCAGCAGCTGATTGGCATGAATGGCAAGTTGAATCCCAATGCCAAGTTGGGCCGTGTCGTTGGCGACTATCTTTTGTTGCCCGACAACTGGCTTGATGCCGCTTATCACCATGGCCTGCGTCAGGAATACAACGTCAATGTAAGTAAGGCTGATGAAAAGAGCAGCTTCTTTGCCAGCTTTGGTTACATCAACAACGAGGGTATCACCTACAACAGCAGCATGGAGAACTTCAACGGTCGTTTGAAGGCTGACCTGCAAGCTAAGAAGTGGCTGAAGGTAGGTGCAAACATGTCGTATAGCCACTACAATGCCAAGTCAATGCTTGCAGATGGTACGGACAATAGTTCTGCTAACATCTTTGCCGTTGCTACTCAGATTTCTCCCATCTATCCCCTGTACATCCGCAATGCTGATGGCAGCATCATGGTGGATCCCCGCAATGGGTTGCGTATGTATGACTGGGGCGATGGCACAAATGCTGGTACTTCTCGTCCTGTCTTCACTGGTTCGAATGCCATTCAGCAGCAGCAGATTGATGCTAACCAGTGGGAAGGTAATTCCCTCAATGCCACAGGCTTTGCTGAGATTCGTTTTGCTAAGGACTTTAAGCTCACCAGCCAGAATACTGTAGGTCTTGATGAGAGCCGTAGCACTGACCTCACCAACCCCTACTATGGCAACTATGCTGGTCAGAATGGTATCCTCTATAAGAGGCATGTTCGTACGCTGGAATACACTTTCCGCCAGCAGTTGGACTGGAACCACCTCTTTGGTCATCATGACGTGAGCGCTATGGCAGGTCATGAGTGGTACAAGCACACCTACTACTATCTGACTGCCAGCCGCTATAACATGTTCGACCCCAACAACCTTGAACTGAACGGTGCTGTTAGTGATAACTCCAGTGCAGGTTCTTACACCACGATGTATAATGACGAAGCTTATTTCGCTCGCGTTCAGTACAACTATGCACTGAAGTATTTCCTCTCTGCTACTTATCGTCGTGAGGCTTCCAGCCGTTTTGCTAAGGACAACGGCCGCTGGTGGGGTAACTTCTACAGTGCCAGTGCTGCCTGGGTTATCTCTGAGGAGAACTTCATGAAGAAGGCTTCTTGGATTGACTTCCTGAAGCTGAAGCTCAGCTATGGTGAACAGGGTAATGATAACATCTCGAGTTTCCTTTACACCAACCGTTATTCTGTAGTGAACTCTGGTGGCAATCCTGCTGTTATTCCCAGTTCCACTAAGGGTAACGAGAATATCACTTGGGAAACTGTTGGCGAACTGAATGGTGGCCTTGAGTTTGGTCTCTTTAAGAATTGTCTGACTGGTAGTGTCGAGTATTTCTGGCGTAAGACCAGCGACATGCTCTACTTCTTCTCTCTGCCTCGTTCCTCAGGCTTTGGCGGTTACTATGATAACGTCGGTGACATGGTCAACCATGGTATAGAGGTTGAACTGAATGCTGACCTTGTTCGCATGCAGAACTTCAAGTGGAGCATGGGTATGAACCTGACACATTATAAGAATGAGATTACCAGCATGCCCGAAGAGAAGAAGACTGCTACTGTTTATGATTTCGACGGCAAGGAATTCAAGGGCTACACCAACGGTAACATGTTCCTCGGTGAAGGCCTGAGCATAGGTAGCTTCTATATTCCTAAGTACGCAGGTGTTGATCAGGCAACTGGTGAAAGCCTTTGGTGGTACAACAAGGCTGATGGTACAAAGGGTAAGACTTCTAACTACGATGAGGCAACTGACTATGTAGTAAGTGAGAGCCTCCTGCCGAAGCTCTTTGGTGGTATCAATACTAATGTTCAACTCTACGGATTTGAACTGGGTGTTGACTTCGCCTATCAGATTGGTGGTAAGGTTTATGATAGCCCCTACGCTCGTTACATGAGTTCCCCCACTAACGACAGCCGTGGTGACAACTTCCATGCTGACCTGCTGAATGCCTGGACTCCCACCAACACCAACACCGACATTCCTCGTCTGCAGTATGGCGACCAGTATTCTTCCAGCCTCAGCACCCGCTTCCTTACCAAGGCCAGCTACCTGAGTCTGCAGAATCTGACCTTCGCCTACAACCTGCCCACCAGCCTGCTGCGCAAGGCAAAGATTGATGCCGTGAAGCTGTATGTCAATGCATCTAACGTGTGGTTGTGGAGCAAGCGTCAGGGTCTCGACCCCCGTACTGCTGCCACTAACTTCTCCTACGGTACCTCTAATGCTACCTATTACTCTACTATCCGTACTATCAGTGCCGGTGTGAAAGTAACCTTCTAAACCTGTTATGAAGATGAAAAAGATATATAAATTATTTGCAGTAGCAGCCTTGGGCAGCACTCTGACGCTGACCAGCTGCATCGAGGAGCCCGTCCCCACCAACACAGTTATTGATGAGGTCCTTAAGTCTTCGAGCAAGGCTTCTGAGGCCTTGGTGTGGGGTATGCCTGCTTTCCTGAACAAGTTTGGCGTTTACGACAGCGACCGCCACTATGACTGGGGTTATGGTTCGCTGATGCACATTCGTGACGTTATGACCGCTGATATGGCAGTTGTCAGCAGTGGTTACAACTGGTACAGCTCTTGGTCGGGCAACAACTACCAGGGCCGTCGTTATGTCTATAGTGCCTTCACTTGGTACTACTACTATGGTGCCATCAACACCGCCAACAATGCCATTGGTGCCTTGAAGGGTGTAACAGAGGGCATGAGTGCCGGTTATCTGGGTGCAGCTTATGCCTATCGTGCCCTGTTCTATCTGGATGCAGCACGTATCTATGAGTTCCTGCCCAACGACCAGTTTGGTTTGGACTATGTGACTACTAATGCTGATGGTGGCAGTGACGATGATAGTGCTTTCGGTAAGAGCATCAACTACCTGACCGTGCCCATCGTTACGGAAGATACTCCTGAGGATCAGTTCCAGAACAATCCCCGTGTCAGCCATGAGGACATGTATGCCTTCATCGATGCTGACCTGAAGGAGGCTGAAAAGCTGATCAGCAACTACAGCCGCAGCAGCAAGACCACTCCCGACCTGGCTTGTGTCTATGGTCTGCAGGCTCGTCTGTACATGTGGAATGCTGGTTATCTTGAGGAAACTGGTAAGACCAGTGAGGCACAGGCAGAGTATGCTAAGGCCGAGACTGCTGCAGCCAACGCAATTGCTACCGGCGGCAACACTCCCTTGACCCGTGCTCAGTGGCTCGATACAAAGTCTGGCTTCAATGACATGAGCGTAAGTTCGTGGATGTGGGCATCAAGTGTTTCTAAGGACGACGACGTTGTTCAGTCGGGTATCCTGAACTGGACCAGCTGGATGTCTAACGAGGCCACCTATGGCTATGCAGCTGCTGGCCCCTTCACGATGATTGCATCCGAGCTTTACGACAAGATTTCTAACAACGACTTCCGTAAGCTCAGTTTCATCGCTCCCCGTGACCACGAGTTGAGTGGTCAGGAGCCCCTGCTCATCACTGACAAGAATGATGACAATTACATGTATTCCAGCTTCCCCGACTACGCTTCTATTAAGTTCCGTCCCGGTGGTGGTGTGCCTGATGATGCCAATGTTGCTGCAGCATGTGACTATCCCGTGATGCGTGTCGAGGAGATGTATCTCATCCAGGCCGAAGCTGCCGCACATCAGGATGCAGGTCGTGGTGCTCAGTTGCTGAATGCATTTGTCAAGACCTATCGTAATCCCAACTACGAGTGTGCAGCAGTTTCTGTAAAGGGCGTTGTTGATGAGTGTTTCCTGCAGAAGCGTATTGAGCTGTGGGGTGAGGGCCAGACCTTCTTCGACTACAAGCGTCTGAACAAGTCTGTTGACCGTACAGCCAGCTCCAACTGGGATGCTACTGAGAACTTCAAGACCAATGGCCGTCCTGCTTGGATGAACTTCACTATCATCATCAGTGAGGAGAACAACAACCAGGGCATCAAGGGTTACAACAATCCCGATCCCAGTGGTCTTTATACTCCTGTTCAGTAAACTTACAAAAAATTAATGAGAAGAACTATGAAGATTTTTAATAAAGCTTTTGCAGCGTTGATGGTCCTGCCTTTCATGGCAGGCCTCACCGCATGCCATGATGAGCATGCAGAATATGAGCCTGCAACCGGTGGCAATTATGATGTTGCCCATCTGGTCTATTTCTCTCCCACCACAACTGCCGCTACTGAGGTAGAACTTTCGGAGGAAGAGAATAGCTTCGACCTCTATGTGGTTCGCGACAGCACAGATGGCGAGATTACTGTTAACTTGGAATCGACCCAGAAGGCTGGGAATGCAACCTCTCTGCTTAACATCCCCGAGAGCGTTACTTTCCCTGATGGAGTGAATATGGTCACAGTTACTGTAACCTACGACCCCGCAGCTATTCTTGCTGCTGGTGGTATGGTTGACACTGTTTCTGTTGTGATTCCCGATGGTGAGACCTACCAGTCTGGCTATCAAGGTGGTAAGTACAACTTCGTTGCCTCTCTGCTTCCCTTCACACCTTGGTGCACCACTGCCGAAGAGTTTGCCTCTGCTGGTGGTCAGGGCGAATGGCCTTTCCGTGATTTCTCCACGGGTGTTTACACCTATAAGCAGTATGGCACAGGTGATGTTCCAGGTGCTTCTGTTGCTTTCCGTCAGAATACTGGTAACCCCAATCAGGTACAGTTCCTGATTGAGAATTGGGGAGCTGGAATGTTCACGGGTACTGGTCTCCCTGTTCGCCTCTCGGGTTCTTGGGACGAGGACCAGGAGGTTTACGTCCTTTCTTGGCCGGAGACATTTACTGGCTATAACCATTCAAGCTATGGTCCAGTCTATGTTTCAGACTTTGTAGAGTATCGTGCAGGTGCCGTGACATGGGATGAATATCCTACGAAGTATAATCCTGCTACAGGTCTCTTCACATTCAATGTCATCTATTACGTAGGTGCTGGTTACTTTGGTTATGGTGAGGAATATCTGCAAATGGATGGCTATCTGGCCTACGAAGCAGACATTGACACCGACTTTGAGTGGACTGAGCAGTATGTAGGTGTGTTCAACTCCGGTAAGATGGGCACAAAGAGCAGCGCAACCCTGATGAAGGGCACTTGCGTCAATAAGACCGATGGCTGTGACACAGTGTTCGCTGCCAAGTATGGCACTGCCTATAAGATTGTTGCTCCCTATGCTGAAGGCAAGGACCTCGTGTTCTGCGTGGACAATGACGGTAAGATTGTGTTGGCTCCTGGTTACACCGATCCTCAGCCGACAGGTCTTAATGCTGTAGGTGAGGAAGCCTATGCACAAATCAATCCCAAGAAGGGCTCTTTCTCTGAAAACGAGATTGTCCTGAATGTTACCTTCGTCAATAAGTCTGGTTCGATTGAATATGGTACTTCTGACGAGGTGCTGCAGAACATCACATGGACTGTTCAGGGTGTAGGTACCTTTAACTACAACTTCTGGTGGGAAGGTTCTGAAGAAGGCTATGTCCTGTATCAGCGCGACGACCAGAAGGACACCTATAAGATTGAAGACTGGGGCGCTGGCATCGACTTCATGTTCACTTGGGACAAGGCCACCAACGAGTGTGTAGTCCTCGAACAGTATATTGGTGTAGACCATGATAGCTATGGACCCGTCTATATTGTCGAGGGCGCTCAGTATGGTGCCTCGTTTGCAGAGAAGACATCTTACTACGATTCTGAGACCAAGACGTTCCACTTCTATCCTGTTTACTTCGTAAGCGCAGGTCACTTCGGCCAGGCTGAGGAGACCTTCGTTCTGACGGAGGGCTCTGCTGCTAAGCAGCACTCAGTGAACAAGGTAGCTCAGGGTAAGTTGACCAAGATGAGCCGTGCTGCTGCTCGTTGGCAGGGAAAACGTGCCAGCAAGTATTCACGTCTGGAGAAGGTTAACCTCTTCCGCGCATTCTAAGTCCTATTTAGGATATTAATAAGTATTCCCCCTGCATCCCTTCGTGGTGCAGGGGATTTTTTTGTAGATATCCGATTCACTCAAGTAGTAGTACCAATGATCACGAATTTACTTACTAATGAGGGCTTGATCATTGTACCAATCATCGGTCGATCATTGGTAAGTAAATTCGTGATGATTGGTAAGTGATTCAGCGATGATTGGGCAATGTCCGCCTGCAGGTATTAGGACTGGGCGGGATATATAGCATCGGCCCCTGCTTGGTATAGCAGAGGCCGATGGTTGTAGGAGCGTGAGGCTTAGCGCCTAAGGGCTTTGGGCATAGGCTGCAGGGCCTTGGGGCTTAGCCCTTAAGGGCTCGGAGTGTCTCTTGCAGGGCCGCAATCTTGCTCTCGGCATCGCTCAGTTTCTTGCGCTCAAGGGCAACGACCTGCGCGGGTGCATTCTGCACGAAACGCTCGTTCTGGAGCTTCTTCTCGATGCCTGCCATGAAGCCTTGCAGTCGCTTGATTTCGGCTTCGGCCTTGGCGGCTTCAGCCTCTGTGTCGATGAGGTTGCCCAGGGGCACGGCGTATTCCTGTGTGCCCACGAGGAAGCTCTGGCTGCCCTCGCCCTTCTTCTCCACGTTGCTAATCTCGGAGAGACCGGCCATCTTGCTGATGGTGGACTGATAATAGGCTATTGCCGACTCGGACTGTCCGACGACCTCCAGGGTGAGCGGTTCGCGAGGCGATATGTTCTTGCTCTGGCGGATGGCGCGCACGCCACTGATTATCTGCTTGGCATGGTCGAACTGGGCAATCATGCGGGCATCCTCCTCGCTGAGGGCATCCAGGGTGAGCGTGGTCGTCATGATGCTCTCGCCCTCCTGGCGCTCGGCGATGTGCTGATACAGCTCTTCGGTGATGAAGGGCATGAAGGGGTGGATAACCTTCATCAGCGACTCGAAGATGCCGAGCGTCTCGCGCAGCGTCTGGCTGTCGATGGGGGCCTGGTAGGCAGGCTTAATCATCTCCAGGTACCAGCCCGAGAACTCGTCGGTGAAGAGCTTGAAGATGGACATCAATGCTTCGTTGAGGCGATACTGATTGTACTGGCGGTTGATTTCGGCCACCTCGGTGCGCAGCACGGCTTTCATCCAGGCGATGGCCTTCTTGTTGTCCTCCGGCTGTTCGATGTCGGCCACCTCCCAACCCTTCACCAGGCGGAAGGCATTCCATATCTTGTTGCAGAAGGCGGCACCCTGCTGGCAGAGGTCCTCCTTGAAGAGGATGTCGTTGCCTGCGGGAGCGGCCAGCAGCATGCCCATGCGCACGCCGTCGGCACCATACTTCTCGATGAGACCGATGGGGTCGGGGCTGTTGCCCAGCGACTTCGACATCTTGCGACCCAGTTCGTCACGCACGATGCCGGTGAAATACACACTGCGGAAGGGCACATCCTTCAGGTATTCTTCGCCAGCCATGATCATGCGGGCCACCCAGAAGAAGATGATGTCCGGTCCCGTCACCAGAACGCTGGTGGGGTAGTAGTAGTTGATTTCCTCGTTGCCCGGATGGTTGATGCCGTCGAACAGCGAGATGGGCCACAGCCACGAGGAGAACCATGTGTCCAGTGCGTCCTCGTCGTGGGTCAGCTCTTCGAGCGTGATGTTTTCGTAACCCTCGATTTGACGGGCTTTCTCCAGAGCTTCCTCGGGAGTGAGTGCAACGACGTACTTCTCTTCCTCGTCCTCAGCCGTCGGCAGGAAGTAGGCCGGTATGCGATGTCCCCACCAGAGCTGGCGGCTGAT
>DGUV01000091.1:0-13468 GCA_002395775.1 Prevotellaceae bacterium UBA4301 | reverse complement strand
TGGCGGCTGATGCACCAGTCCTGAATGTTCTCCAGCCAGTTGCGGTACGTGGTGACGTACTTGGTGGGGTAGAACTTAATCTTGCCTTCCAACACGGGCGGCAGGGCAATCTCTGCAAAGTGCTTCATGTTCAGGAACCACTGCTTGCACAGACGAGGCTCTACGGCCGTGTCCTGGTTGCGCTCCGAGTAGCCCACCTTGTTGTCGTAGTCTTCGATTTTCTCTATCAGGCCCGCCTCCTTCAGGTCGATGACAATCTGCTTGCGCACGTCCATGCGGTCCATGCCCACGTAGAGCGGGCTCTGGTCGGAGATGGTGCCGTCGGGGTTAAAGATGTCGATGGTCTCCAGGTTGTGCGCCTTGCCCAGTGCATAGTCGTTGACGTCGTGGGCGGGAGTCACCTTCAGACAGCCCGTACCGAACTCGATATCGACGTAGCGGTCCTCGATGACTGGAATGACGCGGCCCACCAGGGGCACGATGACCTTGTGACCGCGGAGCCATTGGTTCTTGGGGTCCTTCGGGTTGATGCACATGGCCGTGTCGCCCATGATGGTCTCGGGGCGCGTGGTGGCCACTACGGCATAGTAGCCCTTCTCGTCCTTGTGGATGATGTTGCCGGCCTCCTCCAGGGCCTTAAGGTCTTTAAGGTCCGTAAGGTCTTGAAGGTAATATTTCAGGTGGAAGAGGTGACTCTTCTCGTCGCGGTAGATGACCTCCTCGGTGGAGAGCACGGTCTGGGCCTTGGGGTCCCAGTTCACCATGCGCAGGCCGCGGTAGATGAGTCCCTTGTCGTAGAGGTCCACGAACACCTTCAGCACGCTCTCCGAGCGCAGTTCGTCCATGGTGAAGGCCGTGCGGTCCCAGTCGCACGAGGCACCCAGTCGGCGCAGCTGCTTCAGGATGATGCCTCCGTGTTCCTCGGTCCATGCCCAGGCATGCTTCAGGAACTCCTCACGAGTGAGGTCGCGCTTCTTGATGCCCTGTTCGGCCAGACGGTTCACCACCTTGGCCTCCGTGGCAATGGAGGCATGGTCGGTGCCGGGCACCCAGCAGGCGTTCTTGCCGTCCAGGCGTGCCTTGCGCACCAATATGTCCTGAATGGTATTGTTGAGCATGTGTCCCATGTGCAGCACACCGGTCACGTTTGGTGGCGGTATGACGATGGTGTAGGGCTCTCTGTCGTCGGGCTTACTGCTGAAGAGTTTGTTGTCCAGCCAGTACTGGTACCACTTGCTTTCAACCTCTTTGGGGCTGTATTTGGTTGCTAATTCCATTATAATGTTTAACGTTTAATGTTTAACGTTTAAAGTTTAGTGTTTAATGTTTGGGAGCTTATCGCTAATTGCGTGCAAAGATACGAAAATATTGTGAGATAATTGTCAATTGTCAATTGTCAATTGTCAATTAATTAGTAATTTTGCGCTCGATATGCATACACGAGAAGAAAAACTGGAGGCATTCGGACGGGTTCTGGATGTCCTCGATACGCTGAGAGAGAAATGTCCGTGGGATCGCAAGCAGACCAACGAGAGCCTGCGGCCTAACACCATCGAGGAAACTTACGAGTTGTGCGACGCCCTCATCAAGGACGATGTGCAGAACATCTGCAAGGAACTGGGCGACGTCCTGCTGCACGTCTGCTTCTATGCCAAGATTGGTCAGGAGAAGGAGCAGTTCGACATGGCCGACGTGTGTCATAAGCTGTGCGACAAACTCATCTTCCGCCATCCCCATGTCTATGGCGACGCGGTGGCAGAGACTGCGGGCGACGTGCTGAAGTCGTGGGAACTGATTAAGCAGAAGGAAAAGGGCGGCAACAAGACGGTGCTGAGCGGAGTGCCCACGTCGTTGCCTTCGGTTATCAAGGCCGAACGCATACAGGAGAAAGCCCAGAACGTGGGCTTTGACTGGGAGAAGAAGGAGGACGTGTGGACGAAGGTGCAGGAGGAACTTGCCGAACTGCGTGCCGAGATAGAGAAAGGCGACGCACAGCATAGCGAAGAGGAGTTTGGCGACTACATGTTCAGCCTAATCAACATGGCGCGCCTCTATCACATCAATCCCGACAATGCACTGGAGCGCACGAACCAGAAGTTCATCCGTCGGTTCAACTATGTCGAGGCTAAGGCAAAGGAGCAGGGCCGCAACCTGAAGGATATGACCTTGGGCGAGATGGACGAGCTGTGGAATGAAGCGAAGGGGGTAATGGTTAACGGGTTAATGGGTTAACGGGTTAACAGGTTAAGGGGTTAAGGGAGAGGACAAAAAAGGAACCTCCCTTAAAACCAACCAAAGCCGGGGAAATACAACAAAGCAACATATATAAAAAAGAAAACTTTGGAAGGTGGGAGGTTCCGGGGTATGTGGGGCGTCTTGTGTGTCTATTGTCTTTTGGGTCTGGGTCTAGGGTTATTGTTGTTGGCTCGTTGCAGCATCTCGCGGTGGAAGGCGTCTTCGGCACGCATGATGGCATAGACCTTCTTGGCCGAGATGGCTTTGAACATCTTCTTGTAGTAAGTCTCTTCAATGTCGGCAGCTTCCTTGTGAAGCTTAACAATCTTGAGCAGGGCTTCCTGATGAGCTTTTTCGGAATCACCGATGCTGTTGCGCTTCAGTTTGTACTCCTGTTGCATGAGGTCGCGCTGCTTGGCTTTCATCTCATGATAGATGGGGAACACTTTCTCGCTCTCTGCCGGTGAGAGTTCGGCTTTTTGGGCGATGTAGGTCTCCATGCGTGCCTTGAACTCCTCGGGATTGAAGCGAGGCCTCTTGTTGTCCTGTGCCTGAGCGGGAAGTGCCAGCAGCAGGACCATTGCGATGCTTGTCAATAGTGTCTTCATATCTTCTCTCCTAATAGTCAGCTTCGGTCAGGTAGGCGGCAATCTCCATGTTGTCGACCATGGCGTAGTCGAGTGCCTGGTTGTAATACTCTTCTTGCGCTTTTGCATCGTTGTAGGCTACGGTGGGCGCATTCTTGTGATTGAGGTAGAGTGCGGACCCCACGCCGGCAATGACAACGATGGCTGCTGCATAGCGCAACACACGCGGCATCAGGCGGACAACCCATGTGGGCTTCTCCTCCTTGGGCAGGCGAGCCAGCAGGCGCTCGTTGAACGTCTCGAAGTATCCTTCGGGAACGCTGAATGGGTTCTGCTGCCCTTCAAGCTCTTTGATCCTGATTTCTTCTTTCGTCATCATTTCTTTTTGTATCCTTTGTTTGTTTAGATAGGTATGATGTGAAATGGTTTAATCGTGTTGTTCAAAAAAGTCACATATTTTTTTCACTGCGTGGTGGTACGAGGCTTTCAGGGCTCCCACGCTGGTCTTCAGTACTTCGCTCATGTCCTCGTATTTCATCTCGTCATAGTACTTGAGCATGAACACCTGGCGCTGCTTGGCAGGCAGTTGGCCAATGGCCTCCTGAAGTTGCATTTGTGTCTCGTCGCCATCGAAGTAGGGGTCGCTTTGCAGCGTGGAGGCGATGAAGTTCTCGTCATCGAGGCTCATGTTGGGCTGGCGCTGGCGTTCGAGGAAGTTCAGTGTCTCGTTGGTGGCTATGCGGTAGAGCCAGGTGCTCAGTTTGCTGTCGCCGCGAAAGTTGGAAAGTCCTGTCCAGACCTTGATGAAGGTGTTTTGCAGGATGTCGTCGGCATCGTCGTGGCTCAGCACCATGCGACGTATCTGCCAGTAGAGCGACTCCTTGTAGGTATCGACAATGGTGGTGAAGGCAGCAGTGCGCGTACTGTCGTCCTTCAGTTGAGCAATGAGTGCTTTCTCGTCGATTTCCTTCATCAGTCTATTAGATGCCTTTGGGGGCAAAAGGTTTATATGCGATTCAATTCTTTTTCCAGGGCACGGTCATAGCCATAGCGGTCGGGATGGGTTTGCAGGGTGCCGTGGGGGGTGGGGTAGAGTGTCCAATAGTCGAGCCATACGGGAACGGGGCTCGAGTAGCCTATGCTGCCAATGGATTTGGGTTCGGGGTTCTCCTCTTGGTAGCGCATGCCTTGTGGCGACAGGGGCTGAAGGCCGATGGACATGCGGATGCGGTCGATGTACAGTGGACTGGGGTTGTCGAGGAAGAACAGGGCCAGGTCGAGCGGTCGTTCGACACGCACGCAGCCGTGACTGATGGCGCGGTCGGAACGCTGAAAGGCTCCGCGATTGTTGGTGTCGTGGAGATAGACCGAGAACTTGTTGGGGAAGCGGAAGATGATGCGGCCCAGCGAGTTGCCTGCTCCCTTTTCCTGACGCAGGGTGTAGCGGCCACTGCGCAGGTCGGTGGCGGAGAGACGGGCGGGATTGACGAATTGCTTGGTGTCCTTGTTGAAGGCGCGGTAGTTGTTGCGTGCATAGTAGGCACTGTCGCCCACATGGCGGGGGGCAATCTCCTTGCGGACAATGGTCTGGGGGATGACCCAATAGGGATTGAGTTCCACATGATTGATGGTGCTGTGGAGCAGGGGCGTCTTGTGGGAGGCATTGCCGCAGCAGATGCGCATAGAGGCCATGGTGTCGCGCTGGGTGTCAACGGCCAGCAGTTTCTGTGCGGCCAGGTTCACCCAGATGTAGCGTCCCTTCGTAGGATGGGGATAGCGCCAGCGTGCCCTTTCCATGTTGATGCGGGCCAGGCGGGTGCGTTCGCTGTCGCCCAGCTGGCGGGCACGGTTGTATTCGGCTTGCATCTGGCGATAGAGGGTGTCGGAGGGCTGGATTTCGTGGAGAAAGGCTGTCATCTGATGTTTCTGCACCTGCTGTAGGGCATGATGGACGAAACTGTCGGTCACTTCCTCGTTTTGCTGGTCGTAAATCTGGCGATAGACAACGGAGGTGCGGGTCTCACCGGGTTCGGGAGCGTCCTCCAGCAGGCGGTTCATCAGGTGACGGGCATGGAGGAAACCATAGCGTTGGCCGCAAGCGTATCGCAGATAGGCGTGGGTGAGGAGATATTCGATTCGGGCAGCGAGTGTGCTGGCATCCTGTTTCGAGTAGTCGTGCCTCTGGAACCTGTCGAGCATGCTCCTGAGGGTGTCGGCGTGAAAGCTGTTGGGCTTGAAACCGAGTTCCTCGACGTCGGCGAGGTAGGACAATAGCGTATCGGCCTCATGGACTAAGCCCATGCGGGTGAACCACACCAGTGGCTGCTGGTTCTGATAGTGCTTGTGGGAATAGGAGTCGGCGTACATCCCATACGGGGTGGCACTTGCCTGTCTTTGAATCTCGTCCTGAATCTTTGTGGCATCAAGGGCATATTCGGGGCGGACCCAGCGCTTCAGGTCATCGATGCTGAGGCCACGACCTAAGGGAGACTTGTGACCACAAGCCCAGACAAATATCAATGCAAGTGAAATGGAAATTGCAAGGAAGCCGCGACGCATGGGAGCGTAGGTTTAGCGGATGGAAACCTTACGAACGACTTTCCCGACCTTCAAGATGTAGCAACCACGTTGCAGGTTCAGGTTCAGCACTTTGTCGTTGCTGTCAATGCGAATGGTGGCCACTTTCACTCCTGTGAGGTTATAGACCTCAAGGGTTTCGCCTTCTGCCCCATTGATGTGAACCTTGGAACCATTGACGGAAAGAGTGACTGCCGACATCTCGGTCTCGATGTCGTCGCGCTCGCTTTGTGCCATCAGGCTCACGGGAGCTGCCACCAAAAGGAGGCTCAGCGCAAGGATTTGCAGTCGTTTGTTCATGTCTTTCTGCCTTTTAGCATGGTTTACGATAGCAAAGATATGCGTTTTTTTCCTTACGGCCAAATATTTTTGCCTTTTATTGCAATTTTTTCCTCACAAAGTCGTTGTGGGGGTGATGCTGATGTGTTTGCCCTCGTCGGAGAGGATGGTATTGGGGAAGATGGAGCGTGCTTCGTTGAGCATTTGTTCTTCATTGCGCATGCGGGAGGAATAGTGCCCGATGACGAGTTGCCCCACATGGGCATCTTTGGCCGTCTGGGCTGCCTCGAGGGTGGTGCTGTGGAAGGTTTGCCGGGCTCGGAACTCATTCTCCTTGTCGAAGGTGGCTTCGTGGAAGAGCAGGTCCACTCCCTCGATAAGTGGGATGAGTGAGGGCAGGGGAGAGGTGTCGCTGCAGTAGGCATAGCTGCGCGTGGGGGAGGGTGGTGTGGTGAGTCGGCTGTTGGGAATGATGGTGCCGTCGGGCATGGTCCAGTCCATGCCGGCCTTGATGTTGTTGATCTGGCTGACGGGTATTTCGTACATGTCAATCATGTCCCTGCGGATGTGGGGCAGGGCTGGCTTCTCGCGGAACAGGAAACCGCAGCATGGCACCCTGTGGCGCAAGGGCAGACTCCACACCTCGATGCTGCGGTCGTGGTGGATGAGTTGGTGCCGGGTGGTGTCAACGGCATGGAACAGGACTTGGAACTCCAGATTGGGGCAGAACAGCTGCAGGGCACTCTGCAGGAAGGGTTCGAGTTCCTGTGGCCCATGGATGTGGAGTTGCGAGGTGCGCCCCAGCAGACTCATGGTGCAGATGAGGCCAGGCAACCCCAGGCAATGGTCGCCATGGGCATGGGAGATGAAGATGTGGCCCACGCGTTTCATGCTCAGCCCCAGTCGGGCAAAACGTGTCTGTGTGCCTTCGCCGCAGTCAATCATGAACATCTTTCCGCGTGTCGAAAGCACTTGGCTGGCAGGTTGGTGGCGCTGTGTGGGATTGGCGCTTCCGCAGCCCAGTATGTAGAGGTCCAGTGGTTCCATGTCTGTTAAGGGATTAAGAAAGGCGCACACCTGCGTGCGCGCCTTCCTTGTCATGTATGGGTTGATGTGACGATTACTTCTCGTTCTCCATCTTAGCCTTCAGTTCGGCCAGAGCGTCGATGTCGCCCAGTGTGGTGCTGGCAGCCTGGTTCTGGATGGCAGGTGTCTCAGCAGCCTTCTTGGCACGAGGAGCCTTGTCCTTCTTGGCATCACGGGCAGCTGCACGCTGAACATCTTCATAGATGCGGCTGTGGCTGAGGATGATGCGCTTGTTCTCCTTGTTGAACTCGATTACCTTGAAGTCGAGCTTCTCGTTGAGCTGGGCCTGGCTGCCATCCTCCTTTACGAGGTGCTTGGGAGTGGCAAAGCCTTCAACGCCATACTCGAGCTGAACTACAGCACCCTTGTCAAGCATCTCGGTGATGGTGCCTTCGTGAACAGAGTCAACGGTGAAGATGGTCTCGAATACGTCCCAAGGATTCTCCTCCAGCTGCTTGTGACCGAGGCTGAGGCGGCGGTTGGCCTTGTCAATCTCCAGTACGCAAACCTCGAGTTCGGCACCAATCTGTGTGAACTCGCTGGGGTGCTTAATCTTCTTGGTCCAGCTCAGGTCGCTGATGTGGATGAGTCCGTCCACGCCTTCCTCGATCTCTACGAAGATACCGAAGTTGGTGAAGTTGCGAACGCGAGCGGTGTGCTTCGAGCCTACGGGATACTTCTCCTCGATGTTCATCCAGGGGTCTTCCTTCAGTTGCTTGATGCCCAGAGACATCTTGCGCTCTTCGCGGTTGAGGGTGAGGATGACTGCCTCCACCTCGTCGCCAACCTTCATGAAGTCCTGAGCGCTGCGCAGGTGCTGGCTCCAGCTCATCTCGCTGACGTGGATGAGGCCTTCAACACCGGGAGCAATCTCTACGAATGCACCGTAGTCGGCCATAACGACAACCTTGCCCTTCACGTGGTCGCCAACCTTGAGGTTGGGGTCGAGGGCATCCCAGGGATGGGGAGTGAGCTGCTTCAGACCCAGGGCAATGCGCTTCTTCTCGTTGTCGAAGTCGAGAATAACGACATTGATCTTGCTGTCCAGTTCTACAATCTCGTGAGGATCGCTTACGCGGCCCCAGCTGAGGTCGGTGATGTGGATGAGACCGTCCACGCCGCCCAGGTCGATGAATACGCCGTAGGAGGTGATGTTCTTGACGGTGCCTTCCAGTACCTGACCCTTCTCCAGGTGGCTCATGATTTCCTGCTTCTGAGCTTCGAGCTCTGCCTCGATGAGGGCCTTGTGGCTTACAACGACGTTCTTGTACTCCTGGTTGATCTTCACAACCTTGAATTCCATCGTCTTGCCAACAAATATGTCGTAGTCGCGGATGGGCTTAACATCAATCTGCGAACCGGGCAGGAAGGCCTCGATGCCGAATACATCGACAATCATGCCACCCTTGGTGCGGCACTTGATAAAGCCCTTGATGATTTCTTCTTTCTCCATGGCCTCGTTGACACGGTCCCAAGAACGGCTTGCACGAGCCTTCTTGTGCGACAGAATCAGCTGACCCTTCTTGTCCTCCTGGTTCTCGATGTAAACCTCAACGGTGTCACCAACCTTCAGGTCGGGGTTGTAGCGGAATTCGCTTGCGGGGATAATGCCGTCGCTCTTCGAGCCGATGTTGACAACAACCTCGCGCTTGTTGATGGAGATGACGGTTCCGTCCACGACCTTGTGGTCGTCAATTTTGTTCAGAGAGTTCTCATAGGCACTCTCCTGTGCGTCGCGGCTCACGCCGTTGCTTGCATCACCGTTGGCATAGGCTTCCCAATCGAAACCTTCCAGGGGTGCGACATTTTTGTAATCTGTCATGTTAATTAATTGTTTGTTAAGTAATTAAATAGAGTTAGACTTTATGTTGATACAAACTCGGGCGCAAAGATACAAAAAAACAGTCAAACGGGCAAGCAAATTCTCAGTTTTTTCCGAGTATGATGTTCACCAGTGCCGTCACGTCGGCAATGCTTATGTTTCCATCCTGATTGACGTCGGCTGCCAGATGGTCGTACTGGTAGGGTTGTGTGTTGTCCTTTCCGAGTATGATGTTGACGAGTGCTGTCACGTCGGCAATCGATATCTGTCCGTCCTTGTTTACGTCACCGATGATTAGAACGATGGGTCCCACTTTCCCGCAGACAAATTCTGCTACGGCGGGACGGTGGTCACCCAGTTGCTGTGTGTTGCCGTCGTGATTGATGGTGTCGTATGTGTAGTCCTGTTCCAGCTTGAAATTCAGGGCTTTTAATTGAGCGCTGTCGGAGGTCTTGGGATTGAGATAGATGATTTTATCTACGACCTCGTACTTGCTGAAATCCGAAGGGTCGCTTTGGTCAGTCAGGTCAGCCATATCTGTGGTAGGATAGACTCCGCCGCGCCAGTGCTCTACCCATGCATCGCTGATGTCGTAGGTGGAGTTGAGTATGTTGAGGAAGTTTGTCCGCATGTCCTCACGTGTCCATCGGCTGTTGGTGTCGCCCAGGATGATTTTCGGTCGATTGTTGTTGTAGTTGTTGCTGATGGCGTTGGCAAGCTGCATCCATTGGCCATTTCGGGAATCAGGTACATCGCCGGCATCCATGTGAAGGATGAAGACGTCAATGAGTGTGCCGTCAGTCAGTGTGACGTCATAGTGTCGGAATCCCTTCTTTACATATTGGTTACCGTCGGTGTTGGTTGTCGATGTCCACCGTGTCCAACTTTCATTGGTGGCAGTTGTCGTGCTGTTTTTCCATATGAGGTTGAGCCCGTCGGTGTCGAAGGGAATGCTTAGGTCTGTCAAGCTAAGAGTGGCCCTGACGGTTCCGCTACTATACTGATTGGAGAGAGCAGTCATTAAAGAACCATGATAATTGAAGTCTTCACTAAACCCCATAAAGTCATAGCTCTTTTGTGATAAATATTGGCTAATGAGTTTGCTTCCTTCTGATCCTGGACCATCTTCGTTTAGAGTTACAAATGCTACTTTTTGTGGCAGTCCGTCCACATTCAGGGCACAGGCGGTGAAACGGGTCTGTTGCAGTTCGCGCTCGGGCGCTATAAGCAATGTGGTTGATTCGGATGGCTTAAGGTAGATGCGCCCGGGGTTGAGGTTCATGCATGGACTGACGGGTGAAGTACTTATGCTTTCGGTGAATTGGTTGCCGTTGGTGGTGTACTCGATGCTTGCCAAGTTCCCGAATAAGAAGTAGTTGCATGCGGCAGGAACATCGAAATAATACCATTGCCCCGCAGTGAGCATTGTAGTATTGTCATTGGGTAGGGGGAGGGCTGCAGCGGAGAGGGGTTGGCCGTAGTACGTCAGGTGGAATCCGTCGGCTTTGAAGAACACTTCCCACACCGACTTTGCTTCGATGAGTCCGGCACCGATAATGATGTCTGAAGGGGAGTCGAGTGTGAATTTCATCGATACGGGAATTCCAATCTCTCTACCTTGTGCCTCGACCGACTTTGTATGTTTATAGATACTGCTGTATTTGTCGTTCATTTCGCCACCTGGGAGACCGGCAAAGAGCGAGACGTATCTCATCTGGTTGCCGCTGTCGTCCAATGTGGAGTGGGAGGCTACTACGGCTGACAATTCGTATGTTCCTGCTGGCAGATTACTGATGGTCTGATGGATGTTGTAGTAGGACCACCAACCTGTCCATGCCCACAGATAGTAGTCGCACAACCTTTCGCCATCGGAGTTGCTCATCGTCCATGGGTCAGTGTCGTTGGGTTGTGAGGCTGGTGTGACTGTTACAAGTCTTTCGCCTTCCGGATTTTCTCCGTTGTATCCGTATGAGGTCCATCCCGTCATGTCTCCCGTCTCAAACGAGGGGTTGACAATGTGGTCGGTATAGTCTGTTTGTGCTTGGGCAGCGAGGATTCCTGTTGCAAGGAACAGGGTGATGAGTGGAAATTTGATGTCTTTTTTCATGGTATTATTGTTATTTGAGCGCAAAGATATTAAAAATTTTTCAGTCTTTGAAAAAATATGTTTAACTTTGCACTATATGATTCAATAATACGTTTTGTCATGAAGAAAGATAACGGAAAGACTTTGACTATTGGCATCCTGACTTCGGGTGGGGATGCACCAGGCATGAATGCGGCCATCAGAGCCGTCACTCGTGCTGCCATTGCTAACGACATGCGTGTCATGGCCATCTACCGCGGATATGAAGGACTGATTAACGACGAGGTTCGTGAGTTCAAGACCGAGGATGTGAGTGGCATCATCCAGCGTGGCGGCACCATTCTGAAGACTGCCCGCAGCAAGGAGTTTATGACCCCCGAGGGACGGAAAAAGGCCTTCAAGGTGATGCAAAAGCGTGGCATTAATGCTTTGGTAGTCATTGGAGGTAATGGTTCGCTGACGGGTGCCCGGCTGTTTGCTCAGGAATATGATATCCCTTGCATAGGTCTGCCTGGTACCATCGACAATGATCTGTCGGGCACAGACTCAACTATCGGCTACGACACTACGCTAAACACCATTATGGAGTGTGTGGACAAGATTCGCGATACGGCCAACTCCCACGAGCGCATCTTCTTTGTCGAGGTGATGGGCCGCGATGCTGGTTTCTTGGCTCAGAACAGTGCTATTGCGGCAGGTGCTGAAGCCGCTATTATTCCTGAGGATTCCACAGGTGCCGATCAGTTGGAACACTTCATAGGTCGTGGTATTCGTAAGTCGAAGTCCTCCAGCATCGTTATTGTCAGTGAAAGCCCCAAGTGTGGTGCCATGTACTATGCCGAGCGGGTGAAGAAGGAATATCCGGAGTATGATGTGCGCGTCTCCATCCTGGGCCATCTGCAGCGTGGTGGCAGTCCTTCGGCTGGTGACCGCATTCTGGCCAGTCGCATGGGTATGGGAGCCATACAGGCTTTGCTCGACGGACAGCGCAATGTGATGATAGGTATCCGCAACGACGAGATTGTCTATGTCCCCTTCTCCATGGCAGTCAAGAGCGACAAACCGCTGAAGAAAGATGTCATCGATGCCCTGAATACGCTTTCCATCTGATTGAGGTTGGCCAACCCGGAGCTCCCGAAAGAGCAACCCTGAGCCCATGAAAGGGCTATCACATACATGCGCGCGCGTACCATATTATATATACGCGCGCGCATTTGTGTGTCAGAGTGTCAAAAACCGCCCTGTAGTCTGCCACAATGTCACGAGGGGGTTGATATACGTCAATAAAGGGCCGATTTTATGCTAAAAAACATGTTTTTGTTTGTCTCAGGTCAGAAAAAGGCATTACCTTTGCACCGTCATCTAATGAAAGACACCCCTGGCGAGGGGTAATTATTAAAACACTAATTAAGGTAAAAAGATTGTAAGCTATGAAAAAGATGATGATTTTGGTAAGCACCATCATGATGGTAGCTACCAGTAACGCAAAAAACGTAGAGACTAAGCCTTTCGAAGGCGTTGACGTGAATGTTCCCGCTTGTGTCCGCTTCGTCAGCGGTGAGAACTATGAGATGGGAGTTCGCAGCACCGATAGCATCGCAGCACAGAATATACTTTGGTCCATCGAAAATGGTGTGCTGAAGATTCGTTCTCGACGCGAGGTCGGTGAAGAGGCTCAGAAGGCCAATGTCTGCATCACCATTGTGTCTCCCCGCGAACCCCGATTGACCGTCGGACGCAACTTTGAGGTGTCCGCACTCAGGGGTAAAAGGGATATGGCAATGGCCAAATAAGGTGAAACTAAAAAAAAGAGTAAAAAAACACGGAAAAGTTTTGGTAGTATAGGAAAAAGTCGTACCTTTGTACCCGCAAAAAGGAACAGAGGTTCCGACAGGGCGCTTAGCTCAGTTGGTTCAGAGCGTCTGCCTTACAAGCAGAGGGTCGGGGGTTCGAATCCCTCAGCGCCCACCAACAAGCGAATGATGGCTCCTTAGCTCAACTGAATAGAGCATCTGACTACGGATCAGAAGGTTGTGGGTTTGAATCCCGCAGGAGTCACTTCCCTTCGTGCGAGCAGCAGATTACTGCAAGGGTGGTTACCAGAGTGGCCAAATGGGGCAGACTGTAAATCTGCTGGCTTACGCCTTCGGTGGTTCGAATCCATCACCACCCACTTCTTTGACATGTTGTGACGATTGAAGAAAAGACTTACGGTGCGTTAGTTCAGCTTGGTTAGAATACATGCCTGTCACGCATGGGGTCACGGGTTCGAGTCCCGTACGCACCGCAAGGGAGTGTAACTTAGGATAATATTCTGCGGCAATAGCTCAGTTGGTAGAGCACGACCTTGCCAAGGTCGGGGTCGCGAGTTCGAGTCTCGTTTGCCGCTCAAAACATACTTTTTTCATCGTTAGTTTTTAGAAGGTGCGTTAGTTCAGCTTGGTTAGAATACATGCCTGTCACGCATGGGGTCACGGGTTCGAGTCCCGTACGCACCGCAAAAAATTATCCCCATGTATCGAGAGCGTTCAACTTACAAAGTCGGACGCTCTTATTTTTTTACCCTTTCATAAGGTGTAAGTAGCTGATAATCAAGAGAGCCAACTTCGCGCTTCACGGCCAGCAGGGTGAAAAATAATGTTCAACCTGCGAGAATGCAGACAAAGGACAAAAAGGCGAAAAAGGACATGATTGGACATTTTGTTACCGATTTTGTTACCAAAGTAACCTCAGTTTTTGTTACCAACCACCCAAAAACGGGATTTTGGGACTGCCCCCGAAAGTGGTAACAAAAAT
>DGUV01000079.1 GCA_002395775.1 Prevotellaceae bacterium UBA4301 | reverse complement strand
CCTCCCGCGGGAATTGTTTTCAGTATACCTTCGACTCCATCGGGTTACGCAAGCCTTTAAAACCTGTCAGGTAGGCCTTTGCTGAGCCAAACGACAGGAACATGTCGAGGCGGACGGGCAAGTGGTTCTTGTCGTCGGTGACGTAGAAGCGGATAAGCTCGTGGTTCTCACCGTCCTCACGCTCGATGAAGGAGAAGACGAGACAACGGTACTTGTCGTTGGAGTTCTTCATCTTCAGCGTGGTGGTGCCTCCGAACTTCAACCATGAGTTGGCTATCTTGGTGGCATCAGCAATGGGAAGGGGTATCTTGTCACCCTCCTTGAGCTTTGAGGCATCGAAGTTGCGAGCCCGCAAGTAGATGCTCATCATGTCGTAGATGCAGTCCTTGTATTCCATCTCTTTCCAGCTATGATCTCCACTACTGGAAATGGCATGCGTCTTCAAATGACAGTTGCCCTTGGGGTAGGAATACCATAACTCGTCGACATAATAGCGGCTACCCTCACGCGCTCCTTTACGGAAATAGAGAGGCGCCAGGTCCATGTCGGTATAGCACAACAAAGTGTCGCGCATGACGAACACATTGTCAAGCTTGTCGTTGCCTCGCGTGATGAGACTGCAACGGAAGGCTGGCTGTCCTTGATGGCGCGACTTGACGGTCGACATCGAAGCGGTGCCTACCTTGACCCACACGAACTTCCAGTTGAAGTAGAGGTCGTAGCCCAAAAACTCGCCCGACTTGAAGGCGGTGTTCTCTATGCCGCACTGTGCATAAAGCGGTGAGAGGTGGAAGGTGAGCGGTGTGAGCATCACCCATGCTATGATTAATAAGCGCTTTTTCATTTCTTTATTGCTTGGTTTAATTCACGACTTGTTGTTTCTTAACATATTCGATGCCTAACTGACGGGCACGCTCAGCATTGCGGTTCTGCTTGCGCTTCTTCTCCTTGTCAGGCTTCTGTTGGATAATCACAGCAGGCTTCTGCTGGTTGCGCGGACGTTCTGTCAGGTTCCACTGGAACGTGAGGTCGAACTTTGCCTTGCACTCTATCTCACGAGGATAGTAATAGACTGCTTCTGCCTGCAGGTCTTCCCTGTAGTTTCCAGTATCCCAGATGCCGTTTCCGTTGCTGTCGGCGAAGGCACGCATATAATAGACACCAGGGGTGATATAGTAGAACTGGGCCGAACCATCTTGCTCCATGTGAGCTTCCTGGACGACCTTGTCGCTCTTGTCCAGCAACTGGGCGACAACCTGTTTCTCCGTAATGCCGCTCAACTGCATCTGCAGCGTGGTGTATTCGTCGAGCGACTTGACCTTGATACCTTCCTTGTAGGGCTTGGAAGCCAATCCGTAGATGTCGACAAAGGCAGCTGAGTCAATCTCCAGACTATACTCCGTTTCCGGATGCCAGTCGACCACCATTTCATAACGTCGCAACATGGAGTCGCACCGATGAAACTCGAAAGGTGCCCTATACCATAATGAGTCTATCTTGGAATAGAGGTGGATGGCTGCTGTATCCAGTTTTTCCAACGGGCTTGGCGATTCAATGAACACACTGCGATTGGGGTCCATCGACTGTGACACTTCGTATCTCATCTCCAATGGCTTAGCGGGGAAGATGCTGTCATAAGGCTCCTCGCGGTTCTTCCGCTTTTCCTGTTCTTTCTGCCACTCGTCTATCTCCTTCTGCTTAGCTTTCAACCGTTTGGCATAGGAAGTCTTGGCTACCATTTCGAGGGTGTCCAGCTGGGTGACGAGATTGCCCAGGGTGTCAGTCATCAGGTATTCCATTGACAATTGCAGGGTGTCTTGATTAACCAGCATCGTGTCGCGCAACCAGTAGGTCAGCGTGTCCTTCTTCAAACTGGTCTCCACGATGAAGGCAGAGTCGGCATTGAAGTTCAGTCCACGCAGCACGGGCAACTGTTCGTTGCCATAACTGAAAAAGACACCTATGCGGTCGGGGTCCTTGCGCTCCGTCTTCAGCAGGTAGCGGTCGGACTGTATCTCCTTGAAGGCCAGCATCACGATATCGTCAGGATAGAAGTGGGTGTAAGGCACCTGCAAGATATTGTCGATATGCAGGGAATCGCGCCAGATGGTATCTTGACGGGTATCGGGCTTCGACGAAGGAGTATAGGTCTCGTGCGAGAAAGCAATCATCTCACTCTTCTGCGAGAACTTATAGTTGGCATCCATATCCTGCAGGGCATAGACGCGATAGACACCAGGAGCCACTCCACGAATGGAGAAATGTCCTCTGCCGTCTGTTCGGGCTATGCGAAGCAACGGCTTGGTGAGAAAAGCGGAATCTGCCAAGTCGGCATAGAGTCCGACACTGATACCCTTGACGGGTTCCAGGTTGGAGGCGTCAAGCACCGTGCCAGCCACCTCAAAGGTATCTATCTGCTCACCTGTCGAGAACGTATAGGTATAGTTGCCCAACGGGTTATCCTCATTATTGTCGGTGATGGCGTCGCTGAAGTCTATGGTATAAGTGGTGTTGGGAACCAGCGAGTCCTTCAGTGCAATAACTATTTTCTTGCCCTTTGCCTGTATCTCTGGCATCTCCATTTGGGGAGGCGACACGATGACATTCTGTGTGGGATCGGCCAGTTTGATAAACTCGTCGAAGTATATGGTCATCTTCTGGTCCGTCACGTTAGTAGCCTGCTCGGCAGGGATACTGTAGAGCACGCGGGGAGGGTCGTCGTCAAACCATCCGCCATCTGGCGATCCCATGCGGGCACAACTCATGATGGTGCAGAGGGACAGGGCTATATAGATGAGCTTCTTCATTGGTTGTTTAGCGTCAATAGTTGTTCGATATGCTCACGGGAATTACTGAGGCGTGGTACTTTGTTCTGGCCTCCTAACTTGCCGCGCTGCTTGAGCCAATCGTTAAAAAGGCCCTTTCGTGCTTGGATAATCTCCAGAGGCTGCAGGGTGATGTCCTTGTATCGCTTGGCCTCGTAGTCGCTGTTCAAGTCTTGCAACTTCATGTCCAGCAAGTGAGCAAACTGCTGGATGTCACGAGGAGGATGAGAGAACTCGATGAGCCACTGGTGACGACACTTGGCATTGGCATCCATAAAGACGGGAGCTGCCGTATATTCCAACACCTCGGCACCTGTCTGTTCGCAGGCATAGGCCAAACCACGCTCGGCATTGTCGACAATGAGTTCCTCGCCAAAGGCATTGATAAAGCTCTTGGTGCGCCCGGAGATGACAAACTTATAGGGGTTGACAGAGGTGAAGCGGACTGTGTCGCCTATCATGTAACGCCACAAGCCACACGAGGTGGATATCAGCATGGCGTAGTTCTTGTCTTTCTCCACACCCCACAACGGCACGATATCACCTCCGTCCATCGGCTGGAATTCATAGAACACGCCGTAGTCGAGCATCAGCAACATAGACTTGTCGGCAGGGTCGTCTTGCAATCCGAAGAAGCCCTCAGAAGCATTATAAGTCTCCATATAATGCATGTTAGGCGACGTGATAAGCTGCTCATACTGCTTACGGTAAGGCGTAAAGGCCACACCTCCGTGGAAGAACACTTCCAGGTTAGGCCACACCTCTTCCAGATGGGTCTTCCCCGTGATTTCCATCATGCAGTTGAGTACGGAGAGCATCCACGAAGGAACACCACTGATGTTGGTGACATTCTTGTTCATCGCCTCACGGGCTATCCGTTCACGCTTTACCTCGAAATCGCTAAGCAATGCGGTCTGCTTCTTTGGAACACGCACCAGGTTGGCTAACGGGTTGATATTCTC
>DGUV01000039.1:2555-5729 GCA_002395775.1 Prevotellaceae bacterium UBA4301 | reverse complement strand
GGGCCGCCCTCCGTGGTTTGTCACTGGCCTCACAAAGTGTCAGACACCTTGTGAGCTCGTCTCCGTGACTACTTACTGTCAGAAAGCGAGGCAGGCGCGGACGTATCGCTCATCGTCCTTATAATTATCCCAATCCTCATCGCTACTCCACGCACATTCATAATCGACCTCCGTACTCGACCAGTACGTTGCGTCAGACTTCATGCCTGCCTTAGTCTTAAGATCATCATAACTGCCAGCATCCCACGACATAAATGCCCACTGCGCTACAGTCGGCAGGAACCAAGGACTTGTGTTTGCAGGACGATCGCCAGTGAATTCCTTGGCTGCAGAGGCAGCGGCGTGAGTGTGAGATCCATGAGCGACAAGCGCAGCGGTATTGGCAATGCCATCAATGTCATCAGCATAGGCATCAGATATATCGCCATACTGGGTAGCCAAGCAAGTCTCATCTGACTGATTACACCATTTTACCTTATTGCCACTGTTTGCATCCTCCAGCGCAAGGGCAAGACCGTGCCTATAACCGGTTTGCCCATCTTCGCCCACATAGGCAATTATGGCCTTTTCGCCCGTGGTGCCCTTAACGGCAAACGACCCGTCAGCAAGAATCACGTCGCCGCATGTAGCCATCTTTACGGGCGTCTGATAGTACTTGCCAGCCTCAGTGGCTGAGGATCCCATAGTCTTCTTGGCGATGTAGTGCTTGTCGTCGTACGTGCCTATAATGGTAGCATTGAACCAGTAGGTGCTTCCAGCCGAAAGAACGGGCATTGCCACGTAGAGTTCGCTGGCGGCTGATGAGGGCTTGACGGTCGTAATCTTATTGCCATCGTTGTCGCTGATGACAAACACATCGACATTTATGGCCGCATCAGCGAAGTCATACAGGGTGAACTTGAAGATGGCGTTCTGGTTGGCGAGCGACACGGTGCCGCTGAGCGAAGTACCACTGGCGTTTAACGTACCCGTGCCTTTACGCACGTCGTACTTTTCTTCGATACTGGTGCCACCGGTGCCTTTTAGCGTTCCGTCCTGTGCTGCAAGCCAGTCGGACTTCACATTGCCCGTCGTGCCGTCGGCAGCATCCGATGGATAGATGATGGTCACAGGGTCGCTACCAGAAGGAGAGCCCGTGATGGTGCCCTTGATGGTGGCTATGCCTTCGCTGACGGATTCTACCTCCATCTCGTCTTTGACACCATTGTGAATCATGGCTACTTTATCGCCCACGGTCCATGAAGCTGCGAGCGTCGTACCGTCCTCGGTGAGTGTGCGGGTGGCGGCAGTCTCGCCTATGCTGATGGTGGCGGTGAAGGGGATGCCCTCGGCCTTCTGGGACTGCTCGGGGGACAGGATGTCGTTGTCATCGTTGCTGCAAGCGGCAAATGTCAGTGCCAGTGCAGCCATCAGGAAAATCCTTGTTGTCTTCATTGTCTTCTTTTTGTTAAATGGTTGAACACTGCGATTGCTTAAACGAACGGATTGCCGCCGCCGGGATAGTTGTTGGGTTCGCCCAGCCCGCCACTGCCAGCCAGCAACTGTGCGCGTTGTTGTAACAAGACGACCTTCATCGAAGGCTTTTCATACTGTTTCTTTTTCATTGTTTTTAAGTTTTAATTTTTGAATTGATGATTATTAATAAATCGGTTTATCCGTATATGCGCCGTCTGTCGCCGCCGCCGGGCGGGGGAACGAAAAAACAATGCGGCCTCCCTTGCATTTCTGCAAGAAAAGCCGTATATTGACGCGGGCGACCCGCGCGTAAAATAAGAGGTTTATTGTCTCTCTTATAGGCGAGCGCCTGAGAGAGAGAGAGAGAGAGAGAGAGTAATCAAATTATCGGAATGACCAAGAAAATAGCCATTCTTTTTCGCCGTGTTATGATTATTTAACTCAGCATTCTTTGCAGCAACACCCGTTGGAGCAGAAACGGCAATGTTCTTCCCACGAGCACGACACTCTTTAACAATCTCCTTCAGGAGCGTTGTCTTACCTGTTCCCGCCTTTCCTGTTATGAAGAAGCTGCGGCCAAGACGGACTTGTTTAAGCGCTTTAAGCGTGTATGCGTCGTGAATGAACCCTTCCATATAAAGAATCGTCCGGCTACATTTTTGCTATAACATTAACATCTCTTCATTATCCAAAAGCCAGCGGCTGGGACACCTCAAAGCGAAGGCCGAGAGCACTGAGGATGCGGAGGAACATGCCTGCACCAGGCTCAACACTGCCGTTCTCAATGCGGGAGATGTATGACTTGTTGGTGCCAACACGTTGGGCCAACTCCTGCTGTGTGACCTTTTCGCGTTTGCGGGCATCACTTATAATCTGTCCGACGCAATAGGCGTAAGCCTCCTTGCGAAAGGCTTCACGTTCGGACGAGCCGACTTTTCCATAGCGTTCGTCCATCATGGCGTCAACGCTCATAATGTCATTTCTTTCCTGCATAATATTCCTTCTTTAATTGTATTGCCTTGTTGATTTCCTTCTCTGGCGTTTTTTGTGATTTCTTCTGGAAACCATTGAAAAGCATCACCACGTTGCCATCGTCGAAGATGAAGAATACGCGAAAGATGTTGCCACCATGCTCAGCACGTAGTTCGAATATCTCATCGCGCAGATACCTGACGAACTTTGCGTTTACCCGCTCTTGGGTTTTCAGCATATCGATGACATAGAATACTTTACGGGCCTCGGCATCACTCAGCGAGCTGATGAAGTCCTTGAAGTAGTTCTTGTATGCCGATATGATTCTTTCGTGATTCATGGATGCAAAAGTACAAAAAAGTTTTCATATCAAACAACTTTTATGGAGAAAAGTTGATAATTGGTGAAAAATAATACATAGAATTTACCGTAATTACCCTAATTGATACTCGCCAGTGCGAATGGCGGCGATGACACCGCCGTCGATAAGCAGGTCAGTACCGGTGATGAACTTAGCACGTTCACCAAGCAGGAAGGCAGCGGCCTCGGCTATCTCGTCGCTCGTGCCTACGCGCCGAGCGGCACTGGCGTCGATCATGCGCTGGTAGCCCTCGCCGTTGGCGTTGAACTCATCATAAGCCAGCGGAGTGACGATGATGCCCGGCGAAATAGTATTGATGCGGGCACGGCGTTGGCGCCACGAGGTGGCAGCGGCACGCTGGGCCTGCAGATGGTTCATGCGCTTGG
>DGUV01000039.1:1362-2501 GCA_002395775.1 Prevotellaceae bacterium UBA4301 | reverse complement strand
CATGCGCTTGGCAATCATATAGGCAAATCCACTGTCCTGCATGGCCACGTCCTTGATGAAGGGCACGTTCTTCAGGATCTCCGTCGGCGTGCGAACCAATTGCAGCTCGATGTCGTTGGGGATGGGGTACATATACGCTGCCTGACTCGAGATGATGAGTCCTGCCCCACCCTCGGCCATCACCTCACCGAAGGCATCCACGGCATAGCCCGTACTCACCATGTCGAGGTCAACGATGTGCTCGGGATTCGCCTGATTGGGCGATGCGCCCGCCGTGTCGATAAAGTACATCACAGGGCCAAGCTCTGCGGCTCGGCATGCGAATGCCTCCACGCTCTCCTTCTTCAAGGCGTTCACTTGCAGGGTCTCCACATCGTAACCACAGCGGCGGAAGTCCTCGCTGACGCGCTCTAATGCCTGCTCGCTGATGTCACCCAGGAGAATCTTCTTCCCTGCACCGATGCGGCGCACAATGGCGGTTCCCATACTACCGGCACCCAAGAGTGCCACGACCTGCTTCTCGTTGTTTCTGTCGAAAATCATCATGATTATTTACTATTTAACAATTTCTTGGACAAGCCAAGCGCGTTGCGAGTCCTATTTACGATTTGTTTTGCGATTTGTCTATTCACTCCCCTCGCCCTTTGGAGAGGGGTTGGGGGTGAGGCTTTTAATAAACTTTGCCGGATTGCCACCTACAATCGTATTCGGTGCGACATCCTTGGTCACGACGGCACCTGCTGCCACCACGGCATTCTCGCCGATAGTCACGCCGGGCAGGATGATGGCACCCACGCCGATCCAGGCATTGCGGCCGATGTATACGGGCTTGCAGCGCAGCACCATGCGGTTCTCGAAGTCGTGGTTATCGGTGACAATGCGCACGTTGGGGCCGATCATCACGCCGTCGTCGATGGTGATGCCACCAGCGGCCATGCACGTCAGCGAGTGGTTCACGAACACGCCCTTGCCAATCTTCATCTGGCGGGCGAAGTCAATCTGAAGGGGCGGCATCAGATAGCTCGTCTTGTCGAGATTGCCGCCAAACAGTTCTTCCTCCAGCGGACGGATCTGCTCTGGCAGCGGCGCCGTGGTGTTAATCTTGAAACAAATGTTGGCGCAGTCGGTCATGTGCTTGA
>DGUV01000039.1:0-1280 GCA_002395775.1 Prevotellaceae bacterium UBA4301 | reverse complement strand
GCCATATCGACGTCAGCCCCTGATCTCAATTGTTCGAAAATATCCATATCCTTAGTACGTTTTGATTTCTGGGTGCAAAGGTACGACGAAAAAGGCAATCCGTCGTTACACGAATTGCCTCCAAACTTTCACATTTTGCCGTTTTGCTATTTTTGCCTATACTCCGACGGTGTTTTCCCCAGCGTTTTCTTCACATAGCGGGAGAAGTGGGAGACATTCTCGAAGTGCATCAGGTCTGACACCTCCGTCAGCGTCTTCGTCGTATCGTTGAGCAGCGATACCAACTCAAAGGCGGCATAGAACTGAATCCACTGCGAGGCAGGCAGATTGGTGATGGTACGGGCTACCTGCGAGAGATACTTCGGCGTGATGCAGAGCTTGTCGGCATAGAAGGCCACTTCGCGCTCCGTCCGTGCATGCTGCTGGGCCAGTGAGAGGAATCGGAGGAAGATGCGGGCGGTATTGTCATTTGTCTCCATCTGCGACAGCCCGTGTTGGCACACCGTCCACAGGTCGAAGAGGAATATCTGCATCACGCGACCCAGCACCTCGCGCTTAAACGAATTATCTGGCAGTTCCAGCCGCAAGCGGAACAGCTCGAAGTCAGCATTCATCAGACTTAGGCTCTCTTCATCGAGGTGGAACGACGGATTGATGCGGATGAACAGGAATCCCTTCGAGGCCCACACCATCTCGGGGTTGTACTGCTGCAGGAATCCCGGCGATGCCAACAGCACGTCGGCCTTGAAATCGTCTGAATACTCCACGTTCTGTATCGTGTTCGACATCTGCCAAATCACCAGGTAGTCCTTCCTCGACGTGAACATGTTCTTCCCGTCGGAGAAAGACATCTCGCCCTGCCTCACCAGCAGGTGGACATGGTAGCCGCCCGTGAACTCAGCAGGCAGTTGTCCATCTGCTTTGCAATGTATCAATGCGCATCCGTAGTTATCATCCATCGCTTTCTAATCATTCTTATAGTTAATACACATATTTCTATCTTGCCTGTAGCTGATTTCTTTGTTCTTTCCTGTGAAAAGCAAATAAATTCTTCGACGAGCGAAGCGACTATGTCGATTACGTGCGGCAAAATTAGTCATTTCTGATAAATATCGGAGATAAATCCGCAACTTTAACTTTTGTTGAAGTTAGGCTGCACCTCAGGCACTTGTCCTTATTGCGGTGGTGCTACATGTGCGAGATTGCAGGTCGGGGCTTCAATTCTGCATAATGCCAAAACTATGTTTTTTACTTCGGTGGCAGACTTTGGAAATGGCGGG
>DGUV01000006.1:376-20273 GCA_002395775.1 Prevotellaceae bacterium UBA4301 | reverse complement strand
GGCAACCGCGTGCAGCATGCCCTGCGTGCTTATACCCCCAAGGACCAGCGTGCAGTGAAGACAGCGGCCGACACCTTCCGTCCCAATCCCGCTTTCAAGACCGACGAGGCCATCATGAACCTGGAGACGGGTGAGGCGTTGGTGTCGTTCCTCGATGAAAAGGGCGCCCCCAGCATGGTGGAACGGGCCAAGATTCTGTTCCCCCTGAGCCAGATTGGTGCCGTGACCGAAGGGCAGCGGCTGGACATCATCAAGCAGTCGCGCATCTATGGCAAGTATGATACGCCAGTGGACAACGAGAGCGCCTTCGAACAACTGCAGCAGATGGAACAGGAATTTGCCGAGGAGGCCGAAAAGGCTGCAGCAGAGGCAGAGAAGATTGAGAAAGAGGAAAAGAAGGGCGGAAAGCAGAAGGCTGGCATCGTGGCAAAGATTGTGAAGGCCGTCATCACCGCCATCACAGGCACTCTGGCAACGGTGGCCGGAACGATGGTGTCGGATGCCATCACAGGCAAGAAGACCAAGTCGAAGACCTCGACAACGGGCAAGATGGCCAAGAACGCCACCACGGCAGCCACGCGTACCATCACTCGCGAACTGACACGCGACATCCTGGGCACGCTCACAGGGAAATGAGACCTTAGGCGTGACAGCCATAGCCCTTAGGCTCGAGAGCGAAAGGGCCTAAGGACAAACGGCATAAGCCTTAAGGGCGAATACAATAAGGCGGCGACTCACAGAGGTGTGGGCCGCCGCCTTGTTGTCCGGTCTGGTGATTACCAAAGCGAGAGTACGAGGTTCTGCTCCACCTGTGCCTCGATGTTGTCGGGCAGGTTGCAGAAGAAGTCGATGCCGGTCAGCTCCTCCAGACGGTCGATGGTGACTGCATAGTTCTTGTACTTGGTGTCGGTGTTGCTCTTGTGTTCCATCCAGAAGCCGATGGCTGCATAGCCTCCCTGGGAAGAGTCCTTGCTTGACTTACGTAAAACTGCCATGTAGAAATAATTGGGGCAAACTAATTTCTGACCTCGTCCTTTAACCCAAGTGTAGTTAGCACGATCTATAGTTCCTCCCTTTACCACATACAAAGTATCACAAAAGTAATTACTTTTTTTAATGTCAAATTTGCAGTACTTGTCACGTAGCACTTTGTTTTCGATTTGCCACCAAACTCCCTGTGTATTGAATTCATATAATTGGGGGTGCATGTTGCTATAATAGAAAGTTTGTTGGTTGGCAGCAGTGGAGTTGACGCGATCTTCGCTCGCAATGATGTGTCCACGGGTGTAACCATTACCAGTGTGATCAATCTCGTATGTTTGATATGATTGAGGTATTAGTGGGTCTGCTGACCAAGCATCGGTGCGAGAAACTTTTTTGAAGGAGTTACTTGCATCCCAGCGGAATGCCGACCAGCGCTGAGCCTTCAGGTCGCAGTCGTACTCCATGCAGTAGTTGACACCGAAACCGGGCACGGTGTGAACGATGAAAAGATTGTTCTGGCCCGTCTTGTTGAGTTGGGGAATCTCCAGTCGGGTGGCCACTTCGTGCACATCCGTGGTGGTAGAGTTTTCTGTGACGCTGGCAAAGATGCGTGTGGCATTGCCGTTGGTGTTCCCTTGTTCGCTGCCGGGGGCAATCTCGGGGTCATCGTTGTTACAGGCCGAGAGTGTGATGGCAAGCAGGAGGGTCAGAATGGGAAAACGTTTCATTGTCTGATGAAGGTAAAATAAAAAGAGACGCAGACATTTGGGCTTTGTCCACGTCTCTCCTCAAAACTTACTTTACTTTTTTAGTGCAAAGATACGCAATTACTTGCGGCTCTTGGCGTAGCGGCTCATGAACTTATCAACGCGACCTGCGGTATCGACGAGCTTCGACTTACCCGTGTAGAAGGGGTGAGAGGTGTTGGAGATTTCCAGCTTTACGAGGGGGTACTCTTCACCTTCGAACTCGATGGTCTCGCTGGTCTTGCAAGTTGAGCGGCTGAGGAACATATCGCCGTTGCTCATATCCTTGAACACCACGGGGCGATAGTTGGCGGGATGCAAATCCTTTTTCATTTCTTTATACTTTTTATTTGTTTTTTGTTTGCGTTTATGTGCGAATAGAGTTGGTAACACGGCACTATGCCCACTATTCGGACTGCAAAATTAGTGTAATTCGCTCGAATAACCAAATTTTTGTTAGAGTTTTTCTGCAGTGAAGCATAATTAAAGCAAAAAGCCCTGCAACGCAAGCGCATTGCAGGGCCCAAATATGGATTTAGTTAGTTAAATGGGTGTTATTCGGCGAATGTAATGGCAAACGAGACGATGCGAATCTGTGAGGCCGCACCTGAGGTACCATCGTTGTTCGAAATCTTCACTGTCTTTGAGTTGATGCCACTGATGGTGATAGTGGGGTCAGAAACATTCACGCTGCCAGGGGTGGCGCCGACATTGCCATTGGCCACACTTCCGCTGGCGCAGGTGAGCACGATGGAGGCAATGTTCTTGCTGGCAGTCAGCGTCAGCGTGTTCTTGGGGTACATGCGCAGGTTGGTGCCATTGTCATAGTACTTGGGCGAATTGTTGTTGCCACCGCCGTCGGCCGTGAAGGTCACACCGTTGACCGTGACTGTCTCCCATGCTGCGCCGTTGTCAAGTCCCATGGCCGAGGCAGCAATCGTAACATCGCCTTCGGGTGTGCCGGGAGTCTCACCACCGCCACCTTGGCCGCCCTCAAGAATCTCTACGTCGGCATTCTTGATTTCAGGTGTTACGTTGCCGTCCTTGACATACTTCGTGAGCTTTCCGGTAATCTTGACCTTCATGCCAACCTTGAACTCGCTGACACCCTCTGGGAGGTTTGCCCAGTAGGCTTCGAATACCTTGCCGCCGTCCTTGGTGTCGGCCATCCAGAACGACTGCTGATTGCGGCTTACGTTTCCGAAGACTTCTGTGATGTAACCAGTAACGGTGTAGGTCTCATCGGAAGTAGCACCGTCAGCAAGGGCGTTGGTCAGGTCGGCAGCTTGTGCGCAGGTGACCTCGGTGCCTGTTGGGGTGGGGGTGCTGCCGCCATCCTCAAGAATTACAACAGTGGCATTCTTGATTTCGGGTGTCACCTTACCATCCTTGACATACTTCATGAGGTTGCCGGTAATCTTAACCTTCATGCCAGCCTTGAACTCAGTGACGCCTTCGGGAAGGTTTGCCCAGTAGGCTTCGAACACCTTGCCGCCGTCCTTGGCGTCGGCCATCCAGAAGGTCTGCTGGTTGCGGCTTACGCTGCCCACAACCTCCGTGATGTAACCCGTAACGGAATATACCTCGGCAGATGTAGCTCCGTCTTCCAAGGCATTGGTCAGGTTGACAGCCTCGGCGCAAGTTACCTCAATGCCTTCGGGGGTGGGGGTGTTGCCGCCATCCTCAAGAATCTCAACGGCAGCATTCTTGATTTCAGGAGTAACTTTACCATCCTTGACGTACTTCATGAGACTACCTGTAATCTTAACCTTCATGCCTGCCTTGAATTCGCTAACGCCTTCGGGCAGGTTTGCATAGTATGCCTCGAATACTTTACCGCCACCCTTTTCGTCGGCCATCCAGAAGGTCTGCTGATTGCGGCTAACAGCGCCAACAACTTCTGTGATGTACCCCGTAACAGTATATATCTCAGCAGATGTTGCTCCGTCTTCCAAGGCATTGGTCAGGCCAACAGCCTCAGCGCAGGTAACTTCAATGCCAGCAGGTGTATCGCCTCCACCTTCAAGGATTTCTACGGTAGGATTCTTCATTTCAGCAGTAACCTTGCCGGTGTTGGCATTGACATACTTTGTAAGTTTTCCAGTAACCTTAACCTTAGTACCGGCCTTGAATGCATCTACGCCTTCGGGCAAGTTGGCCCAGTAGGCTTCAAAGATTCTGCCACCATTTTGTGTGTCGGCCATCCAGAAGGTCTGTTGGTTTCTGCTAACCTCACCAACGACTTCTGTAATGTAACCAGTAACGCTGTAAACCTCAGTGGAGGTATCCCCATCACCGAGTGCATTGGTTAGTTCAACTGCTTCTGCGCAGGTGGTTTCAATAGCTTCGATAGGTTCGGGAGTGGCGCCACCTCCGCCAGGGATTTCGTAAGGTGCAGGTACGTCCTCGCAGCTCGACAGGGCAAATACGCCAATAGCTGCGAACAATAGGGGTTTCCAAAACTTTTTCATAGTCGTATAATTTTTATCTTTTAACTTTTATCTTTTATCTCTACTGCACGACTTCGATATCGTTGAAATCACGAATGACGAGCTCCCAAGCATTGTTGTAGCGCTTCCAGATACCTGTGAGGTTCATCTTGCCTGTAGGAATGGGAGTGTTGGCGAAGTCGGCGTAAGTGCTGGTATAAACCATGTACTTCGATGTACTGCTGTATGGACTCTCGACAAAGTATTTCGAGACGCTTGTCCCGCTTCCTGCATCACTCTTCGAAGCCCAGGTAACAGTGCCGTCAGCGCCCTTGATGCTTATGTTCTTGATTGTCATCAACTTGCCGCAGTCGGCAGCAAGGTCACGTTCGCTGGTAAACTCTATGGGAACTACCAACTCAGGCTTTGCTGTGCCCAAAAGTTTGAAATGACTCTGCCAGACATTGTTTGGCATACGGCTGACGTAGGCGTCACTTGTTGCATCCTTGGCATAGGGCGTGCCTATCTGAGGTTGCAATCCGTAACCGCCGATGTAGAGTCCCTTCAGGTCAATCAGGATTTCCTGTCCTACAGGCAGGTAGGCGAAGAGGTCGCTGCCGGTAATGGCGATGATGAGAGCGTCGCCACTCTTGTCCTCTTGCACAGCAATGGAGTTGTAGAGGTTGCCCTGAACGTCGTTACCTGTCACGCGGACACGCAACTTGCAGTCTTCTGTGATTTCTGAGGTTGTGTAGTTATCGGCATACTTGGGATACTTGGCCTTGAGCTCTGCAATAGTTATAATGTTGTCCTCAGTCAGTTGGTTGTTGCCATAAGGCGCACCATCCGAGAAGTCGGGAGCATCCCAGTCACCGTCCTGACAGGAGGCGCAGAGGACGCAGAGCAGACATAAACCGCAGAGATATTTAATATAGTTTCTCATAGTTGTATCAATTATCAATTGTCAATTATCAATTATCCATTGTGCTTAGAACCGATAGCTCAGGTTGAGCATGCCGTTGATGCCTTGTGCGTAGAACTTCTTGGGATTCTTCTGGAAGTTGTAGGTGCGGTTGACATCCTGGCCCTCGCGAGTGGTGTAGGTGGTGTTGCGGCTCTGTTCGTAACCTCCGGTGCACAGCTTGCGGTTGTTGGTGATGTTGGTCACCATGAGGTTGAGGCTCAGGTAACGTCCATGACGCAGGCGGAAGCCCTTGCCAATGCTGCCGTCGAGCATGAAGCCGCCATCGCTCTTAGCCTGTTCCATGACTGTATAGGACTTGTCGGCATTTTGCTTCATCAGACCCTGATAACGCATGTTGGGCGAGTAGGAGAGATAGATGCGGTCGTAATAGTTGCCATTGAGGTTGAAGTACCAGCCGTTGATGCTGTAGCGCAGCCCCAGGCTGGCAGCGGCCAAGGGAGTGCCGCTCTCGCGCATGTCCTTGTTGAGGCAACGGTCGTGGTATTCGACACCGCTGTTCGAGAGCATGTAAGTGACATTGGTGTTCGAGGCGTACTTGGCTTCAGCAATGGTTCCGATGAGGTTGATGCTGAAATTGTTGGTAACCTTGAACTTCATGCCCAGCTCGGCACCATAGTAGTTCTTCTCCACGCCTGTGAGGCTGTTGTAGGTGAAGGAGTTCTCGTTGTCGTTGTAGAACTGCTGCCACTCGGTGCCGTCATAGGAGTGTGTGAAGTAACCTGTCAGGTTCATCTGCAGCCAGCGTCCGTTGAAGGCGTAGCCGAGTTCGGTAGAGAAAATCTTCTCATTGACCAGGTCGCGAACGAAGTTGTTGTTCATTTCGGGGCTCACGAAGGCCACGTTGGCATGGGGGGCGCGAGTCTCATAGCCTACGCCCATGGCCAGTGCGTGTCCGCCGCCGAGGTTCAGGTTGGTGCCCATCTTGAAACCGCCATCGAGGAAGTGGGCTTTCTCACTCTTGCCGTAGGAGAGGTTGATGGACTTGCCTTGTGCGTCGATGTAATTGGCAAAGATACCATTGTTCATCTTACCGTCGCGCCACATTCCGCTTCCGCCAATCTTGGCGGTGATGAAGTTATGGCTGATGCCCTTGTCGCGGATATATGTGGCCCACAGTTTGGCACTCTCGACAAACAGGTTGTAGTCGTAGCGGAAACGGTCGCCCTTTCCCACGAGTCCATCCTTGTTGTTCAGGTCGTAGTAGATTTGAGGGGCGTTGGCAGCATAGTTGCCTTCGGCATAGGTGTTGCGGTTGTGGAAATACTGTGCACCCAGCAGGTCGTCCATGGTTTCGTAGTGCATGCCTTTGTTCGAACCCAGTTGCAGACCCAGCTGGAACTTCGAGTCTTTGTTGATATTCCAGTCGAAGGTGCTTCCGAGGTTGAAGGTCAGGTGGTCGTTGTGGCGGCGCTCGATGTAGTAGATTGCATCGTGGCCCGTGGCATTGAGCTGCTGGTTGGCAAAGTAGAGCTTGTCGAAGTCAATCTGGCGGTTGTGCTTCGATGCCGTCCAGAAGTCATAGGATTCTTGCCAGGCGGCCAGTTCTGCGCTGGTGCCGGTTCCGCCCCAAACATCGTAGTTGTAGGAGGGGAAGTTCTTCCAATAGTCGGGATGCGGGTTGGTGCCCGAGTAGTTGAGTTTCGAAGCGCTGTACATGGCATACTTGCCGATGAGGCTGGTTGTGAGCTTCATCCTGTCGTTGATTTTATAGTCCCATGTGAGCATGGCCGTCGGTTCGTAGTTGTTCACCACGCGACTGGCGCGCTTCTTGCCGTCCTGGTAGCCCCAGTAGGGGTTGTACTGATAGTCGTTGGCCAGCCAGTAGGCTTCGTCGGTGCTGGCACCCTGTTGGGCACGCTCAGTGGGGTTGCCCCATGTGGCCAGGTTCAGCGAGTGGCGCTCGTTGATGACTTTCTGCAGGGTGAGAAAGTAGGAGAGGGAGTTGTAGAACGTACCCTCTACTGCTGCCGTGTTCATGTTTGACCAACGATAGCCGACGGTGCCGAAGAAGGCCCATCCCTTCTGTGTCATTCCGGTTCCGAAGGCATACATGGCGCGTGCCGTGTAGTTGCGGTTGCAGGCCGAGAGGGTGAGGTTGTGGCCTGCGGCATAACTTCCGGCTCGGAACTCATAGTTCGACGAACCACCGATGTTGGCCATCGAGAAGGTGTTGGTCTCAAAGGCTCCACTGGCATCGATGTGGTTGTTTGTGGCACGGTTCATGCCGCCGATGGTGGAATAGTTGAATTGTCCATTCTCGGCATTGTTGACCTGCACACCATTGAAATAGATGTCGTTGTACCGCGAGTTGTAGCCGCGGAACTTGAAGCGTGCGGGGCTGAACAAATAGCCCACGTTGCTTGTGTACACATTGTTGTTTGAGTTGACCATGATGACATTCTGCGTCACATCGTCATCCTCGCCCAACTGCGATTCGGTGAAGACGAATGCCGCGTTGTCCTGTTTTAGCGCCTGTTCGCCTTCCGAAGTCGTGTCCTTTGCGTTTTGTGCAAAGCCCAGTGACGCCATTCCGAGGAACATCGCCACAAGTGTTAGCTTCTTAGTCATAAGGTTAGTATTTGTTAATAATTTTGTTCCACAGGGCAAAGATAATAAAAAAATAGGGATATCCTGTAAGACGTTTCATTTTTTTTTGTACCTTTGCCGTAAATACAAACTAATACCTTTATAAATATGTTACGTAAGTTCACATTCTCCCTGTTCGTGTTGCTGATGGCAACCGTCAGCCTGCATGCCGAAAAGAAGTACGGACTTTATCCCGTGGCCTTCTACAATCTTGAGAACATTTTCGACACCATTCATGACGAAGGGAAGAACGACTATGAATTCCTTCCTAATGGTTCGTATCACTGGGATAAGAATAAGTATGAAAACAAGGTAAAGAACATGGCCCGGGTCCTGCTTGACCTGGGCACGGACAAGGTTCCCAGTGGAGCTGCCATCATTGGTGTGAGCGAGGTGGAGAACGCCCGTGTGATGTCCGACCTGGTCAATCAGCCGGGCATGAAGGCACGAGGCATGAAGTTTATCCACATCGAAGGCCCTGACAAGCGTGGAGTGGATTGTGCTCTCATCTATAATCCTTCCATCTTCAAGCCCACAAAGTGGTTCTTGCAGCCTTACGTCTATGAGAATGGTGACACTACACGTGCCACTCGTGGGTACCTGACCGTCCAGGGCTCCATTGATGGCGATCCGCTTACCGTCATTGTCTGTCACTGGCCCAGCCGCGGGGCTACCAGCTACTTCCGCGAGATAGCCGGCAAGCAAGTGCGCCAGCTTACCGACAGTATTTCGAAGGCCGATCCTCAACAGCGCATCATCGTCATGGGTGACATGAACGATGACCCCGATAACTCGTCAATGTCCAAGCAGTTGGGGGCACGTCGCAAGATGAAGGATGTGGACGAGGGTGACTTCTTTAATCCTTGGTGGGAATTGCTGCGTGGAAAGGGGCAGGGGACACTTACCTATCAAGGTGGTTGGAATCTTTTCGACCAAATCGTGTTCTCCCGCAACCTGCTCGATGTGAAGGAGCGCAAGGACTATCGTCACCTCACGCTCTATGCTTGGCACATTTTCCGTCGAGACTATCTTATTCAGCAAGAAGGCCGTTACAAGGGCTCGCCCAAGCGCACCACATCCAGCGGCGTCTGGGTCAATGGCTTCAGCGACCACTTGCCAACCGTCAGCTACTTGATTAAGGAAATGCAATGAAACGATTCCTTTTCTTCCTCCTGACAGCATTTGCTGCTGGACTCTACGCTCAGGCGGCTTATCAGATTTATCCAGTGCCTCATCGGCAGGAGCTTGTGCAGGGGCATGCTCGATTTACCCGGCAAGTCTGCATCGTGGCCGAACCTGGTATCGACGAGGTTACAGTGGCCCGTGCCCGGCAGGTCGTGGAGGCGTGTGGATTGGAGGCTGTCACCAGTGACCGTGTCCGTAAGAACCGAACCAACGTACTTCTTGGAATCAATGGGTCGAAAGGATTGGCCGATAAGGAGGCCAAGAGGTTGGGACTGAGTCGTGATGTGTTCTCCTTGCCTAAGTTCGACCGCCACATACTGAGCCTCCGGGCCGATAAGCGAGGCGACGCCCAGGTGGTGGTGCTGGGTGAGAATACCGATGCCACTTTTTGTGGCTTGGCATCGCTTGAGCAGATGCTCGAACAGCAGACCTCGGGTATGCCCTGTGTCACGCTTTACGACTATGCCGACATCCAGAACCGGGGCATCATTGAAGGTTATTACGGAGTTCCCTATAGTGCAGAGGTGACCAAGGACCTGTTTCGGTTCATGGCCCGATATAAGATGAATACATATATGTATGGAGCCAAGTCCGACCCCTATCATTCGCGCTATTGGTCGGAGCCTTATCCCACAGCCATCACTCCCGAGCAGGAGCGCATTGGCTATCTGTCGCAGTCGATGCTGCGGGATATCACCAGTGTGGCTCATGCAACGAAGGTCAACTTCATCTGGGCCATTCATCCGGGGACAGCCTTTGTGGATGCCGCAAAGGATGAAACCATAGGGCAGATTATGTCCAAGTTTGAGAGCATGCATCAGCTGGGCGTGCGCCAGTTTGGCGTATTCGTTGATGATGTGGGCGTGCCTTCAGATGCGCTTACGCTGAAACTTGGTGCCGACCGTCTGTCCGACCTCCAGCATCGCATGGATGCGCGTTGGAATCAGGTTGGGGCTGCTCCGACCGATACGGTCAAACCATTGCATTATGTTCCCCAACTCTATGCCTATTCCTGGGTTTCATCCCAGCGTGCTGACGAGTTCTTCAAGGCACTCAGTCCTACGCCTAACAAGGTGAACATCTACATCACGGGCGCTAATGTGTGGTCTGTGCCCAACAATCGTGACCTGCAATTTGTGCGTCGGTCCCTGGGGCGTGACACCAGTTGGTGGTGGAACTATCCTTGTAATGATAATGATGTGACCAAACTCTTCATGATGGACATGTATGCCAATTTCCGTGATGAGACCCACATCGACAACCTTTCACATCTCATCCCTGACCTTTCGGGTACCAATACGCTCATCATAAACCCCATGCAGCAGGGTGAGGCCTCTAAAATAGCTCTTTTCAGCGTGGCCGATTACACATGGAACCAGTCGGCATTCAATAGCCAGCAGAGCTGGGAGGCATCGTTGCCGGCCGTGGTGGGTAAGACTTATGCGTCTGCGCTTCGCAAGCTGATTCCCTATCTGCGCTATTATGATGCCGATGCCCTGTCCTATCTCGTTGGCAATTACAAGCGCACTGTGGCTGATGGTCATCCCAATCCCCGGCATCTCGTGGCAGAGCTGCAAAAGGTGGGTGAGTGTTGCCGCTTGTTGAAGGGTATGGAGACGTCGTCGCTGCAGAGCGATGTCCTTTTCTATGAGGACATCCGCCCTTGGGTCTTGAAGTTGGAAGCAATGACGAGCGAGACTGTACAGCGACTGCAAGGCGATACTTCCGTCGAGACGATAGACCTGGAGAACGACTCTCGCTTCCAGTTCGAGATACTCACGGGGCTGGGCAACGAAATAGCCCTTTCGGTGCGCACGGCCGAGCCTTCAGGCCAGGTGCTTCGCCCCTTCCTCCAATGGCTGAGAGAACAAAAATAATGAATACAGTCGCTCGAAAAAGCTCAAATACATTTGGCTTTTTGCTCACTTATTCGTATCTTTGCGCCACGATTAGGATAAAAAGACACAAAACCTTTATATTAAATCTTTAGCATTATGACAAGTTACAAAGAACTGGGACTGGTAAACACCCGTGAAATGTTTGCCAAGGCAGTGAAGGGTGGCTATGCTATCCCCGCTTTCAACTTCAACACCATGGAGCAGATGCAGGCCATCGTGCAGGCTGCCGTGGAGACCAAGTCTCCCGTCATCATGCAGGTCAGCAAGGGTGCTCGCAACTACGCCAACGGCACCATCCTGCGCTACATGGCTCAGGGTGCTGTAGAATATGCCAAGGAACTGGGTTGTCCCAATCCTCAGATTGCCCTGCACCTCGACCACGGTGACAGCTTCGAACTCTGCAAGGAGTGCATCGACAATGGTTTCTCGAGCGTCATGTTCGACGGCTCTGCCCTCCCCTACGAGGAGAACATCGCCATCACGAAGAAGGTGGTTGAGTACGCTCATCAGCACGACGTAACCGTAGAGGCCGAGCTCGGTGTTCTGGCCGGCGTAGAGGACGAGGTTAGCGCTGCTGAGAGCCACTACACCCGCCCCGAGGAGGTTGAGGACTTCTCGAAGCGCAGCGGTTGCGACAGCCTGGCCATCTCCATCGGTACCAGCCACGGCGCATACAAGTTCACTCCCGAACAGTGCACCCGCGACCCGAAGACCGGCAAGCTCGTGCCTCCTCCATTGGCATTCGACATCCTGCACGAGATCGAGAAGCGCATCCCCGGCTTCCCCATTGTGCTGCACGGTTCGAGCTCTGTGCCCCAAGACGAGGTTGACACCATCAACAAGTACGGTGGCAAGCTGCCCGACGCTGTAGGTATTCCCGAGGAGCAGCTGCGTGAGGCTTCTAAGTCTGCCGTCTGCAAAATCAACATCGACAGCGACAGCCGTCTGGCCATGACCGCTGCCATCCGTAAGCACCTGGCAGAGAATCCCAGCCACTTCGATCCTCGCCAGTACCTGAAGCCCGCTCGCGAGAACATGAAGAAGATGTACATCCACAAGATTGTGAACGTACTTGGTTCTAACGATAAGCTCTAAATATCAGTAAATCAGGATAAAAAGGGAGTGCACGCGAGTGTGTTCCCTTTTTTGTTTTTAAAAAGTTACGCAAAATATTTCGTTTTGTGCAATCTCTTTTGTATCTTTGCAGTACTTATGGAAGAATCACAAGGTTATTTATTGATTGCATTCCGCTTGCTGGGCTCGTTGGCCCTGCTCATATTCGGAATGAAGCGAATGAGTGAGGCTCTGCAAAAAATGGCAGGGCCGCAGTTGCGTCACATTCTGGGTCGTATGACAACCAACCGATTCACGGGAATGATAACGGGTGTGCTTGTGACTGCGGCAGTGCAGTCGTCAACAGCCACCACGGTGATGACCGTTTCCTTCGTCAATGCTGGACTGTTGTCGTTGGCGCAAGCCATATCGGTGATTATGGGAGCAAACATCGGCACCACACTCACGGCTTGGATTATGTCGGCAGGCTTTGCGTTCAACTTCTCCGACCTCGTGTGGCCAGCCTTTGTGATAGCCATGTTCCTTATCTATAAGAAAAAACACGAGACCTTTGGTGATTTCCTCTTCGGCCTTGCTTTCATGTTCTTTGGCCTCGGCACACTGCGTCAGACGGGTATCGACATGAATCTCGGTGAGAACGAGGTCGTCCTGCAGTTCTTCTCCAGTTTCGATCCCAGCAGTTTCACCACCACCTTGCTCTTCCTGCTCATTGGTGGCATACTGACCATGTGTGTGCAGTCCAGTGCTGCTGTCATGGCCATCACGATGATTCTCTGTTCCTCCGGTGCACTGCCCATCTATCAGGGCATTGCCCTCGTTATGGGTGAGAATATCGGAACCACCGTTACGTCAAATCTGGCTGCGATGACGGCATCGACACAGGCGCGTCGCGCAGCCTTTGCTCATCTGTTCTTCAATTTCTTCGGTGTATGTTGGATTCTGACCGTGTTTCACCCCTTCATCGACTTCGTATGCGGCTTGGCAGGATATGATGGTTCGAATCCCGAACGCCTGAGCGTTGTCCTGGCCACATTCCACACTTGCTTTAATCTTGCCAATACCGCCATCCTCATTGGTTTCATCCCTCAGATTGAGCGATTGGTTTGTTGGGTGATTAAGGAAGGAAAGCAGGTTGAAGACCAGCCCGTTCGCCTGCAATACATCGAGGGCGGTTTGTTGCGTACCCCTGAAATCTTGGTCTTGCAGGCCCAGAAGGAGGTGGCCTTGTTTGCCGACCGCATGCAACGCATGTTCGGAATGGTGAGGATGTTGCTTGACGAGGAAAAGAAGGACGAGGCAGAGAAACTCTTTGGCCGGATAGAGAAGTACGAGGAAATCTCCGACAATATGGAGAATGAGATTGCTCATTATCTCGAGCAAGTGAGTGACGGCCACTTGAGTGATGAAACGAAGGCCCTTATTCGTTCCATGATGCGTGCTGTAGGTGAGTTGGAGAGCATCGGCGATTCTTGTTTCAAGATGGGTCGCATCCTGTTCCTTCGCGGTTCTGTTCGCAAGAAATTCTCCGAAGCGCAGAAGGAGGGTTTCCGTGAGATGCTTAAACTCACTGGAGAGGCCTTGATGCAGATGTGCCTGATTGTGAACGGTCGTCGTGAGAATTATAATCTGAACGAGACACTTCGCATCGAAAACGAAATAAACCAGATACGTGACCGACTGCGTGCTGAGAATATGCAGTCGATTGAGGACCATGACTGCGACTATGCCGTAAGCTCAATCTTTGTTGACTTGGTGAATGAGTGTGAGCGCTTGGGCGACTATGTCGTCAATGTGGTTGAGGCTCGTCTTCAGGTCAATTCCGAGGACTCGCTGAGCTATGAAGGCTTGATGATGGACGGGTCGTTGAAGCAGCTGGTTGTGGATGGTCTGAAGGTGTCGTTGACCCGTACCGAGTTTGACCTGCTTTGGCTTTTGCTGAACAATCGCAATCGCGTCTTCTCGCGTCAGGAACTCATTCGCGAGGTGTGGCCAAGCGATGTGGTCGTAACCGACCGTACGGTGGATGTCAATATGGCTCGCCTGCGCAAGAAGATGGGCAACTATGCCCATTGCATAGTGGCTCGTCCAGGTTTTGGATATTGCTTCGAAGGATAACCTTGAAAAGCACATATAAAGGAAGAGGCGTGCTCCCCATTGCGGGTGACACGCCTCTTCTGATTTCATGAGCTGCTTCCGAGAGTTGAACTCGGGACCTCATCCTTACCAAGGATGCGCTCTACCACTGAGCTAAAGCAGCATCATTCCTGATTTGCGGATGCAAAAGTACAAAATAATTGTCATATATCAGTCAACAAATGTCAATTATTTTCGAAAAATTATTGTTCCAACTTCTTTACGCCTCCGTTTTCTTGGAAAAAGGTTACGCGAGTGGTAGTTTTTTTATCGAAGAGCACATCACTCAGTATCTCTGTCGTGCCAAACTGGCCCATGCTGCATTCAATGGTCGTGTAGGAGCGGTTAAGGTCAAAAATGCTCACAGCTTCGCGCGCGGGCATATTATAGAAGATGCCTCGCTCCATCTTGGCTTTCTTCTTGTCGATTTCGGCATTGTCTTGTCTGGCGGGCAGGTTGCCGGTGTTCTTGATGCTGATGTAAACGGGTTGGCCCGATAGGTCGTCCTTATCTACTACGCCGGCAAACTGTGAAAAGCGGAACAGAGTCTCGCGTTCGGTTTCTTGTGAGGGCGTATAGTTGAGGCTGAATACCTCAGTGCTTGTCTGCGTGCTGCCGCTGAACAATTGTGTCAGGGCGCGGTCCTGTGTGTCAAGTTGCTCCAGCATCAGGCGCAGTTGCTCACCATCCTTCGGCGTGTTGTCAGCCTCTCCGCGTACCAGCGCATTGCGGCTCTCGCGAATATCATAAATCTCCTGCGCACAAAGTTCTGCCAGCTTGGCTGTGCTTCCGGCCGACAGCATCTCCTGATTCATGTATTTCTTAGGATTCAGCATCGCAGCGGCCTGTGTTGTTTGGGGCAGGGAGGGGAGTGTTTCCTCTTCAGCCTCGGTGTTGATGGCCAGCAAGATGCCGTCATGCGTCAGCGACATCAGTGGGGCCACGGTCTTGCTCTTCACTTTCACGTTGTAGGCCTTCGACTGGTCGGGCACGCCATAGGGTTCCAGTGTTATGCTCTTGATGGTCCACGAGGTTGAGGTCTCCGTGGGAACATCTTTGAGTCGCAGGTAACGGAAGGCATACTTGTTCAGCTCGCCAGGTGTGGTAACACTCTTCTCAGCTACAACCACCACGCGCAGGGCAGTCTTTGGCAGATAGTAGTTGACTCCCTCCAGTGTGCTTCCAGGTACGAAGTTGCTCACTTCGGTTTGTGCCGATAGGGGTGAGAGATGAAAACTGAGGGGTGAAAGGATAGCTAAGGCTATCAGTGCAATGCGTTTCATATTTATTATATTATCAATTAACATTGTTCAACTGTCTGAAGGCGTGGGGCAGATGCCGGATGATGTCACGTGCGAGCATGCAATTTTCTCCCATTTCATCGGCAGAAGAGTCGCCTGCCGTGCCATGCAGCCATACGCCCATGATGGCAGCCTCGCGAGGCTGGTAGCCTTGTGCCAGGAGTCCCGTTATGATGCCCGTCAGGACGTCGCCACTGCCCGCTGTGGCCATGCCAGAGTTTCCTACTTCCAGTCGATAGACGTTCCCGTCTGGGCAGCAAACGTGGGTGGGATGGCCTTTTAGCACGACTATCACTTTGCGGTTGACAGCAAACGTGGCAACCTCTTCAAGCCGATTGCTCCCCATCAGCCGTTGTGCCTCCTTGGCGTGAGGGGTGAAAATGCTGTTTGCAGCCACCCTGTTCAGCCATTCCGGTTTCTGGCTCAGCAGGTTGATGGCATCCGCGTCGATTACCAAGGGCCTTTCCAGTTGCAGGCAGGTTTGCAGCATGTTGCCATTCATTCCCAGTCCCGGCCCGATTCCTATGGCTTGATAGGAATTGTTGACTTCGTTCGTGAGGATGGCCTCGGGAATACAGATTTGCAGTATGCTCCGGTTCTCTTCAGCTGAGCAGATGCTCAGTTTCCCGATGCCGCTGCGCAGGCAAGCCTCTGCGGCCAGTATGGCGGCTCCAGCCATGCCCTTGCTCCCTACAACGAGCAGGGCGTGGCCAAAAGTTCCCTTATGCCCATCCTTGGGTCGGGGACGCCACATTTGCTGCACATCAGTGCCATCTATGGTGTGAAGTTTCGTCATTATGCCCACAAAGGTACTGATTAAAGTTGATTTCTGGTTTGTTTTTCGTTCTTTAATTTTCAATTTTTAATTAATTATACTATCTTTGTGGCAAATTTCCGTTGTATGAATAATAATATTATTGAAGTAAAGGACAAGAAATTTGCCATTTCCATTCCTGAGAACAAAATTCTTGCCGAGGTTAAACGCGTAGCATCGCAGATTAATCATGACTTTCAGGGGCAGCACCCCATCTTTCTGGCCGTGCTGAACGGTTCGTTCATCTTTGCTGCCGACTTGCTTCGCGAGGTGGATCTGCCCTGCGAGATTTCTTTCGTTCGCTTGGCTTCGTACGAAGGCATGGGTACAACTGGTGAGATTCGTGAAATCATGGGACTGAATGTCGATGTCACCGGTCGCCCAGTCATCGTGGTTGAGGACATTGTCGATACGGGGCTGACCATGGCTCACATGCTCGAGACGCTGAAGAGGCACAATCCCTCGAGCATAAGCATCTGCACGCTGCTGCTCAAGCCCGGCAAGTTGCAGGTCAACCTCGACATCCGCTACTGCTGCATGCAGATTCCCAACGACTTTATCGTTGGCTATGGCCTTGATTACGATGGATTTGGCCGCAACACGCGTGACATCTATACGTTAGTAGAAGATAAACAACGAAATATGAAAAACATCATCATCTTTGGTGCTCCGGGCAGTGGCAAGGGCACCTACAGCGATGCCATCGTCGAGAAGTATGGCATGAATCACATCTCCACGGGTGACACCCTGCGTAACGAAATCAAGAACGGCACAGAGGTTGGCCGTGTGGCCAAGGGCCTTATCGACAAGGGCCAGCTCATCCCCGACGACCTCATGATTCAGATTCTTGCCAAGACCTATGACAGCCTGCCTCAGGGACGTGGCGTCATCTTCGACGGTTTTCCCCGCACCATTGCTCAGGCCGAGGCTCTGAAGCAGATGCTTGCCGAGCGCGGTCATGACATGGGCATTGCCATCGACCTTGTGGTTGAGGAAGACGTGCTCATGGAGCGCCTATTGCGCCGTGCCCAGATTGAAGGTCGTGCTGACGACAACGAAGCCACCATCAAGCAGCGCTTCGAAGTTTACCACAGCAAGACGGAGCCCATCCTGAAGTGGTTTGAGAAGGAAGGCATGCTCAATGTGGTCCGTTGGGCCGACACTCCCAACAAGGAAGCCATGATTGAGAGCATCTTCCAGTTGATTGATGCCAAAAACGCCTGATTCCATCGATGGAAAGTAACTTTGTTGACTACGTCAAGATTTGCTGTCGTTCGGGAAAGGGCGGACGTGGTTCGATGCACATGCACCGTGCCAAGTACGTCCCCAACGGAGGCCCTGATGGTGGGGACGGGGGACGTGGTGGCCATGTCTATTTACGTGGCAATCACAACTATTGGACATTACTCCATCTGCGCTATGAGCGTCATGTATTTGCCGGTCACGGGGGCAATGGCGGCAAGAGCCGGAGCACGGGGCATGACGGGCAGGACCGCTACATCGATGTCCCTTGTGGCACTGTCGTCTATGATGCCGAGACGGGCGAATTCCTGTGCGACGTCAACGAGGATGGGCAGGTGGTCATGTTGCTGAAGGGTGGACGTGGCGGTCTGGGCAATTGGAACTTCCGCACCTCCACCAATCAGGCTCCACGCTATGCCCAGCCAGGTGAGCCCATGCAGGAGCGCACCGTCATCCTCGAACTGAAGCTGCTTGCCGATGTGGGTCTTGTGGGATTCCCTAATGCCGGAAAGAGCACCTTGTTGAGCAGTCTTTCCAGTGCCCGGCCCAAGATAGCCAACTATCCCTTCACCACGATGGAGCCCTCGTTGGGCATTGTGGCTTATCGCGACAATCAGTCATTCGTCATGGCCGACATTCCCGGCATCATCGAGGGGGCTTCGGAAGGCCGCGGATTGGGACTCAGATTCTTGCGCCACATCGAGCGCAACTCGCTGCTCCTGTTCATGGTGCCAGGCGACACCGACGATATTCGTCGGGAGTATGAAATCTTGCTCAATGAAGTACGGACATTCAATCCCGACCTCCTTGACAAGCAACGCGTGCTGGCCATAACCAAGTGTGACCTGCTCGACGATGAGCTCATGGAGATGCTTTCCCACGACCTGCCCGATGATTTGCCTCATGTCTTCATCTCTGCCGTTGCCAATCGGGGCCTCACGGAGCTGAAGGACATCCTTTGGCAGGCCCTCAACAGCGAAAGCAATAAGTTGCAGGCCATCACCCATGAGGAGAAGATTGTGCATCGCAACAAGGACCTCGCATTGCTGCATCAGGAACTGGAGGCCATGGGCGAGGACGAGGACATTGAATTCATTGATGAAGAGGACATCGAAGACATCGAGGACTTGGATGATTTTGAATACGAGGACCTATGATGAACCTGCTTCGATATGACACCCCACCAGCAATCGCGGCCTTCACCACGGGTCGCGATTGCTGTGTCGAGGCTATGGGCCTTCGCACCGAGGAACTGGCTCTTCCTCGCCAGACTCATTCCGACCATGTCTTGTGGATGCATGAGTCCGGCCGCCCAGAGGATACCGATGCCGTGATTACCGATGTGCCGGGCCTGTGTGTCTGTGTGAAGACGGCCGACTGCATTCCCGTCCTTCTCTATGACACCGAGTGCTCAGTCGTCGCTGCTGTCCATGCCGGTTGGCGTGGCACGGTGGCAGGCATTGTGTCAAAGACCATTGAGGCCATGGGATGCAATCCTGCCCACTTGCATGCCATCGTTGGGCCAGGCATTTCGCAGGCGGCTTTCGAGGTAGGCGACGAGGTGTTTGAGCAGTTTCGCAATGCTGGGTTCCCGATGTCCGAGATAGCTGTCCGTCAGGCCAAGTGGCACATCGACCTTTGGCAGGCCAATCGGTGGCTGCTCCGTGAAGCCGGCGTTTGCGACATCCATGTTTCAGGCATCTGCACCTACAACAATGTCGCCCAGTTCTACAGCGCTCGCAGGGAGGGCATTGGAACTGGGCGAAACCTTAATGGAATTTTCTTGAAGGGCTCTTAGCTCTTACTTGTGTCTGTTGGCTCGGGCTTTGCGGATGTCGGCTTTCTTCTTGGCCGACCCGCTTCCGTGTGCCCCTGTCACATATTGCTTCTTCTTGGCTTTCGAGCGCACCTTGCTCCCGCCCTCGGGAGTCTCGCGCTTGGGACCTCCACGGAAGGTGATTCCGTTGAGGATTACCTCGTCAATGTCGTCACCGGCAAACTTGCTCATAGCTCTTAGTGATTAAGCGGACTCTGATGTCTTAGAGAGGGCCTTGTTTAATATTAATGATGGAAAAGCCTTACACCCGTGAATGTCATGGCAATGCCGTACTTGTCGCAGGTGTCGATGACGTGGTCGTCGCGCACGCTTCCGCCAGCCTGGGCCACATAGCAGACACCGCTCTTGTGGGCGCGCTCAATGTTGTCGCCAAACGGGAAGAAGGCATCCGAACCCAGGCTTACGCCCGTCAGCTGTGCCATCCATTCGCGGCGCTCCTCGTCCGTGAGGGGCTGAGGCTGTTCGGTGAAGAACTTCTGCCATTCGCCCTCGCGCAGGACGTCGTCGTGCTCGGGACCGATGAAGATGTCGATGGTGTTGTCGCGGTCGGCGCGGCGTATGCCCGGCACAAAGGGCAATGCCATCACCCTTGGGTGCTGGCGCATCCACCAGATGTCGGCCTTCTGTCCGGCCAGTCGGGTGCAGTGGATGCGGCTCTGCTGTCCGGCGCCGATGCCGATGGC
>DGUV01000006.1:0-277 GCA_002395775.1 Prevotellaceae bacterium UBA4301 | reverse complement strand
GGGTATATTTCAGTGTGATGAGGGCAATCAGCAGGTCGCGACGAGCCTCGGGAGTGAACTCTTTGTTCTGTGTGGGTATGTTCTCGAACAGGGCAGGGTCGGCGAGGTCAATCTCATTGCGCCCTTGTTCGAAGGTGATGCCGAACACCTGTTTTCGTTCCAATGGGGCCGGGCGGTAGGTGGGGTCTATCTGGATGACGCAGTATGTGCCTTTGCGCTTTTGGCGGAGCACCTCCAGGGCTTCGGGAGTGTAGTCGGGAGCAATGATGCCGTCGCT
>DGUV01000031.1 GCA_002395775.1 Prevotellaceae bacterium UBA4301 | reverse complement strand
AACGCGCGTGAGTTGAGCCACAGCTGCATGCATCTCCTTTGCATGGCAGGGGAGGGGAGCTTCGTGTTCAACGAGAAATGTTACCACATTGTGAAAAACGACCTCGTGGTCATACCTATGCCCAATCGCATCAGCAACCTCGCTGCACATTCCAATCTACAAGTCGAATGGTTTGCTGCCGACTACAAGTTCCTGCAGAGTCTGCTGCCGTCGAACAATTACAGCATCGGAGGTAGTATATCACTGAACCAAGACCCCGTCATCAGTCTCACCGACGAACAGGCACAGCACCTGCTCAACGATTTCCACCGCCTGCGTGACCGAATGGACGACCAGCACCACCAGTTCTACCGCGAACTGATGGGAAGCCTCTGTCTCACAATGATGTACGACATATTCGATACACATGTACGGCGAGACGCAACGGGCACACACACCGACCGCACAGCATACATCGTCAAGCAACTCATGGCGATCCTCTCCACTGGCATCAGCCAGACAGAGCGCGAGGTGAGCTACTATGCCGAGCGACTCAACGTTTCGCCTAAGTACCTTTCTGAGACCGTGCGCCGCATGACGGGGCACAGCGTCACCTCCTACATCGACCGTTACACGATACCTATACTGAAAGACTATCTGAATGACGAACGTCTCTCGCTCACCCAGATAGCCTATCGCATGAATTTCTCCACACTCTCTTATTTCAGTCGATACTGCGCCAAACACCTTGGACAGTCGCCAAGTGAGTACCGACATAGCCTACAACCGAGGGAATAGTTACCTTTGATTCTACTGCTTTTCTCCTTCGATTTTTCTGACTCGCTCCTTTGATTCTACTGAACCTTTAGCTCGGCGTATGCCAATCGCTCCTTCGATTGTGCCGAAACGCTCCTTTGATTCTACTGAACCTTTAGCTCGGCGTAAGCCAATCTCCGAGCCCTCAGCGTTTACATGGCGAGCCCTCGCTATCGCAACGCTGAGGGCTCGCTAATTCGATAACGAGCCTTCGGCAACTAGTTGAATCCAAAGGAGCGGTTCGGTTAATCCGCACATGCGATTGGCTTCCGCCGAGCAAAAGGTTCAGTAAATCCTTTATAGCGCTGTATCAAAAGCAAAAAAAAATCTTGGGGGATTTCAAAGCCGTTATGAAGAATGATGGTCTTTATTTTAAAACTGCTTTTACATGAGTCACCATGTCTTTGTGCTTCTCATCAGGCTCGGTGAGCGTCGAGGTCAACTTGATGTCGCCTGCCTTGTCCTTGCTAGAGAAGGTACCTGAGTAGATGATGTCACTGGCTTGGTAAAGCGTTGCTTCCACGAACACCTTGTACTTGCCCTGAGGAACAGCCTTGCCCTGCTGGTCGGTGAAGTCCCAAGTAAAAGTCTGAGTACCGCCTGCCTGTGGCGTTGCTCCCGTGAAGGCGTCGAGCTGCTGATCGGTCTGTGCTGCAGCCTTTGCGGACTTTACCCAGGTTGGCACGCAGTTTGGACGCTTGACATAGCCACGCATAGGTTCCTCTCCAGGACGGGTTCGACCCTTGGTGGTGTACGAGGTGACGAAAAGTGTCTTGACAACATCTCCCTGCTCGTTCTCAATCCAGACGGCATACTGGTTGGAGCCTGGGCCAGCCTGCTTCTGATAGTCGAATGACACTTCTACTGTCTTGGTCTTTGCAGCCTTTCCCTGTTTTCTTTGAGCCATTACGGGTACCACCAGCAGCATGGCTGCGAGGATGGTGATGAAATACTTCTTCTGTTTCATAATCATAGTCTTTTTGGGGTTTATAACTTTTTTGCCTTGTATCCAGTTAGTAAGTAATTTCTATTATTTGAGCTTTGACAAGAACCGTTCCCTGTCAACAATGAATCTCAAGTGTGTGCCTTCGCCAAGTAGTGTGTCACCAGAATAAGCTGCCACCTTGAACTCTATCTTCTTTCCATCCACCTTGGTTACCTCGGCTGTTGCCGACACCTTGTCGCCTACCTTCGAGGGTTTTAGATGCGACGATTCAATGTGGCCACCAACCGTGGTGGAACCTTCAGGCAGCTTGTCCTTGACAGCCAGCATGGCAGCATTCTCCATCAAAGCCATCATCGTGGGGGTAGCGAGAACGGGCATGTCCCCAGAGCCTATTGCAATGGCGGTAACAGCATCTGTCACCGTCAATTCACTCGTGTGCTTTAGTCCAATTTCAATCATGGTTTTCAATCACTCTTATCACTGATATAATTATCAAGGATTTGAAGGATTTTTAAGGATTTTTTCATGTACTAAGAATCCCTTCTTATCACTCATATCACTGATATAATTATCAAGGATTTGAAGGATTTTTAAGGATTTCCCATTATTATGAATCCCTTCTTATCACTCATATCACTGATATAATTATCAAGGATTTGAAGGATTTTCAAGGATTTTTTCATGTACTAAGAATCCCTTCTTATCACTCATATCACTGATATAATTATCAAGGATTTGAAAGATTTCAAGGATTTTTTCATGTACTATGAATCCTTTTAATCCTTAAAATCCTTGATAAAAAACATTGAATATCAAAGATTTTGCATCTTGCGAACCTTTAGCTCGACGAAGTCAAACTTGAGTCAATTATAATCTTTGGTTAATGCGCGTCTTTGATTCGGATGATGTTCAGCGAGTAAGGAGGCACGTCGAGCAGAACGCTACCATTTTCGGGAGAAAGGAGTTGCTCCACAGGATGAATGGTGGTAGGTGCGTCGAGCGTGTTTTCTTCCATTCCGTCGTTGGCTGCCAAACGTACTACACGTGCACATTGCGGTGTGAAGTTCTTCAGATTGAGTTGGGCAGTGGTTGCCGCATCACTCGTGTTGACTACCTTCACTATCAGTTCGCCATTGGCATCGTCGATGGTGGCGGAGGAGAAGATGCCCTTCGTGTTGTCGTGCTTCAGCACTGTGTCGAAGATGAGTTCGTTGTCGAGCCAAGCCTTCACACTGTCGCCTGCCACTTGGAGGGTGACGTCGTACCAGCGTCCTTTTTCGATGCGCGTGGAACGTCCTCGCTTGCTGTCTGTCAGCAACTTACCACCGTTGCTAATCTGTTCGATGGCATGTTGCGTGTTGGTCCATCCGCCGAGGTTCAGCCAGCAGTAGTTCTTGTCATCCACGTAGTTGAATACGATGATGAAACCCTCTGCGCCATCGTCCTTGCGTGCACGGAAACGACGTGTGTAGTGGTCGGTGCTGATGATGTCCTTCTCAATGCAGAGCGTGGCATCCTTGAGTCCTGTCTGTCGCACGGTGTTGCCTTCCTTCTGCCAGTCGCCGTTGACGTAATCCACCTCCTTGACGGTTTCGAACGAGGCACGTGTGCCCCATGTTGCGAAACCTACACGGCTCTGCTTAGGAGTGAGTTGCTTGCGAATCTTGTCCTTGTAAGGGTCGTTCTGTACCACTTTCACCACCTGTGTGCCCACGTGTTGCGGCATGAGCTGCTGAACGTAGTAGCTTGGTGTGCCCATCACTCGACTGCTGCTAAAACGTATCATGTCGGGACGCCAGCGGGCATCGTTCTCATTCACGAAGATAGGTGCATAGGAAGCCAACTCCACCACGTCGGAGTTGTTTTCCATGCCCATCATATAGACTGCCTCACCCAGTGCAGCATTCATGTTGCCCAGGTTGCCGAAGCCATTGGTCACAGCATATTCGCCCACATAGACTTTCGGACCACGGCGGTCGTAACTGTCATATTTGTGGAAAGCAGCGGCAAACCAATCGGGAGAACGGTAGTAGTGCTCGTCGAGCAGATCCACAGGTAGATTGCTGTTCCACTTCGGATTGTCGTCACCCCATGCCACGACGTTGCCGATGATTTTCATGTCGGGGTACTTGGCGCGGATGGCTTTGTAGAACTGCTCATAACGCTCGTAGTAGTGGTCGCTCTGCTGGCGTGGGTCGGGTTGATTGTTTTCGTTGCCCACCTCCAAGTATTCCAGTCCGAAAGGCTCTGGGTGTCCGTTCTTGGCACGCATGGCACCATATTTCGATGTGACAGGACCGTTGGCATACTCGATGGCATTCATGCACTCGTCAATCCAAGGCTGAATTTGGTCGTAAGGAGTCATGCCGCCATGCCACAGGCCTACGTTGACCACGTAGAGCGGCTTGGCTCCCAAGTCCTCGGCGAGCTGGAGATATTCGTGATAACCTAGTCCGTCGGTAGTGCGGTAACCCCAGTTCACGTTCCAATGACCTTCGCGTTCCTCAATGGGTCCGATGGTACGCTCCCAACGGAAGGCGTTGTCTGGACTCTCCTGACCTTCCACGAAGCAGCCGCCTGGGAAGCGCATGAACTTAGGATGCATCTGCCACAGCATGTTTGCCAAGTCGGGACGCATACCGTTCTCGCGATTCTTGAACGTAGGTGGAAAAAGGCTCACCATGTCGAGTTGCACTTGTCCCACACCATCGAAAACCAAGGCAAACTGTGCCTGCGGGTCGTTGTTGTTGGCTTTGAGCGTTGCTTCATACTTCGTCCAGCCTTTTGCCTTGCTGGAAGGTAAACCACTGACCACCGTTTCGGCATAGAGCTCTGATCCGTCCTTCGAGCAGAGTGTGGCTTTCACGCTACCTTTATATTTCAAGGTCTTTGCCCAGAAAGTCAGTCGGTAGCTGCGTCCTTGCACGGCGTTGATGCCCCAGAAACCTTCGTTCACCAAGCAGACAGGAGTCGATGCAGAGGCGTTGATGGTCAGTTCCAATGCGTTGTGCTGCACACTGTTGAGCAGTGGTGTCTTTTTGGAAGGCTGAATGAGTTTTGCTGTTAATTTCGAAGGAGCGGCAGCATAGGTGGACCATCCCTGCATGTCGGCTTTTGCGCCAAAGCGTGGTCCGTCCTCGAAGGAGCGATTGCGAATCAATTCGGCATAGATGCCGCCATCGGCAGCGTGGTTGATGTCTTCATAGAAGATGCCATAGAGCATGGGACTCACCTTTGGTCCGCGCTGCTGGGTGTCGATGTCGATAGTCACTTGTGCCTGCATTGCAGCTGAAAAGACTGCGCAACTGGCCATGATAAGAATGTTCTTGTAATTCATATTATTCCTTGTTTATATTAGATTTCTTCCAATGCACCCATTTCCGAGTCAATGATAAAGCCGCGAACTACAATGTCCTTTGGTACCTCTAACTCATCATGCAAAACAATGCTTCTGCAAATGTAAGAATTAAACCTCAATATTTTTTTCTTTTTGTTCAAAAAAATGCTGTTTTCATTGAACAAACCAAATAAAACCATTATATTTGCGCAATTCAAAGACTTGTGTCTTATTCTTGAGGTTTTTTCGAGACTCTTTAATTAATAGATAGCTAACTCTAATTGCTAATGCTTATGAAACGAAACTTCTTTTGGAAACTACTGGTGACAGCACTCGTGCTGACATCAGCCATTGGCATTCATGCACAGACGTGGACCGCCAGCGCTCCTTCGGCAGGCACGTTCTATCTGTATAATGTCGGCAACAACGGTTTTCTCGTTGGTGGAAACAACTACACGACTCGTGCCTCGCTGACGAGGCAAGGCGGTATTCCTGTGACGCTCTCTGCCAGCAGCACGGATGGAGCCTATTACATTTCAACGGAACCAACCTACTCGAATCTGTTCCTTGGGTCGGACGGTTATGTAGATAAAGTCAATACGTCGTCGAAATATACGGCGTGGCTGCTGACCGCAGTGGAAGGATTAGAGAACACTTTCACCATGAAGTCCACCAACAGTGCGGCAGTCTATCTGGTTGGCCATGATACGGATGTCAGCAAGACAACGACTACGACCACCATGCCTACGACATCCAAGGGCTATTGGAAACTGGTCACTAAGGAGGCACTCTTAGCCAACTTATCCAATGCCACGGCAGACAACCCTATTGATGCGACCTTTGCTGTCATGAATCCCTATTTCGGTGCAAATGCCAAGACTTCCCTGTGGACCGGCGACTACACTGCTTACAATGGTGTGGATGACAACAAGTGTGTGGAGCAGTGGAACCGCACGTTTGATATGTATCAAACCATCTCGGGTTTGCCTAATGGCGTGTATGAGATGAGGTGTCAGGGCTACTACCGCATGGGTGGAGGCAATAACGATGCTTCTGTTGCTGCTACGGCTCGCACAAATGGCACCGAGGAACTCAATGCCAAGTATTATATCAACACGACAGAGGGCTCACTGAAATCCATCTTCGACTACGGTCTTGGTTCGACTAACAACAGCACCTATAACAGTAGTACTGCCTACAGCGTCAATGGCACTACCATCTACGTGCCAAGCACCTTGAACCGTGCATCTTCCTGTTTCCAGGCAGGTGAGTACTGGAACGATGGCATCAGGGCTGTGGTGGCAGACGGAACGGTGATGATTGGTTTCCGCAAGACCGTTGCCAGCAGTAACGACTGGGCAGCATACGACAATGTCACCCTCACTTATTATGGTATCGACCTCTCCGCACTCGTAGCAAGTTACGAAGAGCAATTGGCTGCAGCCAAGGCACTCCTATCGGAAGTCATGAATGCAAAAGTGAAGACTGCCCTCAATGATGCTATCACTGCTGCTGAGACGGACGTGAACACGGGTTCGCAGGAATGGCTCGAA
>DGUV01000082.1:61048-61502 GCA_002395775.1 Prevotellaceae bacterium UBA4301 | reverse complement strand
GTCTGCAAGGAATACAACGTCGATACTAACCGACTTTATACCACCGGTCAGTCGATGGGCGGCATGATGTCGTTCTACTTCAACATCACCCATCCCGACCTCTTTGCCGCCTCGCTCTTCGTGAGCAGCCAATGGGACACCTCGAAGATGCAAGACTTCGGACGGAAGCATTTCTTCTACATCGTAGCCGGAGGCGACCAGAAGGCATACGGCGGCATGCAAGACCTGGCAAAGGTACTGAAGGCGAACGAAGCCCGCGTAGATTCCGCTTCGTGGAGTGCCAAGCTACCCGGCGATGAGCAGGAGCGATTGGCCGAACAGCTGATAGCCCGTGGCGGCAACGTCAACTTCATCAAGTGGGAGGCAGGAAGTGTACTTCCGGAAACGGGACGCGCCATGGAGCACATGGCCTCGTTTGACTACGGCTACAAGATTGCCGCCGTCAGGGACTGGC
>DGUV01000082.1:0-60984 GCA_002395775.1 Prevotellaceae bacterium UBA4301 | reverse complement strand
TCTTCAAGCAGAGTAAGGAATAGATTTCGTAAAGACAAACAGATAAATCGAAATTTAGCAGAATAAACATAAAGTATATTTAGCGAATTAAAAAAAATGAATCACTATCAATTATCTTTCACTTTAGAAAAAAGTATAAGAAGAAATTATGAAATGCCTCATACGATTAGTATAGAGTCAAAGGAATTTCTAAGATATAATTTAGAAAAAAACAAAACCATATCTATGTATTTTGAAAACAAGAAGAGCTTGTATGACGAAATGCCAGATAACCTTCGTGGTAAACTGATTAAACGAAAGGGCGTGATTGACTTTATGGATTTCACACCTTCTTGCATAAGTTTGGTTGCAGTAGTTAGCCATAAAATTAAACAAATTTTTGAACGTTTAAATGTTTCAGAAGACGAGTATGTATTCAAAAAAATATCTATCAAAGATTATGATGAAGAGTTCTATCTTTTATTTATCCCTATAATACCAGATACAGAGTTTGTTTATCCAAAATGCATATTTAAGGATATGTTTGACAATGGAAACATTAAGACATTTAATAATCGTGCAGAATATTATAATGATTCTCATGATTTTTTATTGAAAAAAATTGCGTTAAAAAACATCTATCGAGATTATGATTTGTTGTATCCACAAGGATGCGGTTTCTATTTCTCAGAACGAATAATTAATGCTATGCAACACGATAATATTGTTGGATATGACCTTGTTAAAGGTGGATATTTTTATGAAGAAATGGTTTTTGGCTAAAGACATGAAGACCCGCCTCACGATAATCGTGCCAACCAAACTCATATAAATTCCAATTTATCGAATAAAGTCAATACATAACGCATGGAAGTCAAGAACCTGCTGACATTCACCAATCGCAGAGGGCTGAGGGAATGGTTTGAGCGAAACCATCTTTCAGAGAAGTGTTGTTGGGTTGCCTGCAACAGGTCGAAGACGGCGAAGCCCGACACGCTGCCTTACCTTGAAATCGTTGAGGAAGCCCTCTGCTTCGGGTGGATTGACTCCACGCTGAAGAAACTCCCCGACGGGCGACTAGCCCAGCGGTTGTCTCCCCGGCGGAAGGGCAGCCATTGGACGGAACTCAACCGCCTGCGGTGCCTTGACTTGGAACGCCGTGGATTGATGACGGAATTCGGAAGAAAAGCTCTCAAAGATACGTTGAAGACAAAGACATAGAAGTTACTAAGACAATGACTCGCTCACCGAGATAGAGATTCCCACGCAGGTGTGTTCGAAAGTGATAGATTCGCTTTGCTGGGTGCCCGAAGGAGTAGAGTTGATTATTACATAAGATTCAGAAACATGTATTTAGCGAATAGAGAAATGAAACCACTTATCATCACATTTCCTTTGTCACTTATGCTTTTCTGTTCGTGTGGTTCAGGCCATCCCGATAAAAGGGTTACGGCAGAAAGCGCCTACAAGGGAGTAAACAAATATTGTCATGAAGCCTATGACTGGAGTGTCGCTAAGGAAAATCCCACCATTATGAATGTCGAGATGGGGGAAGAGTCGGATTCTGCGTATGAAGTGGTGTTCCGAAGTTATACGGGAGCAACGGTCCATTTTTATGTTGACAAGAAAACTGGTAACACAAGGATTGTGGAGAAAGTTCCTGCTCTTGATATTGAAAATGAGGCAGGAACAATAGATTTGCTTGATTACTTAGAGAAGAAAGAGAAACTATAATGCAAGTAAACCCTCCGAAACCTGCAGGTTTTGCCTCTCTTTCCTATGTGATCCCCCTCCTTCGCTTATGCTCATCTTCATAAAGACTTAAGTCTTATCGCTGCAAGACTTAAGTCTTTCGTCATGAAGACCTAAGTCTTTATTTAACAAGACCTAAGTCTTTCGCCTGTAAGACTTAAGTCTTTCACGCCATCAGCCTAAGCAAATCCTCCTGTCCGTTTAGGTGAACGGCCCGTTGTGCATAGGCTCTTCTTAATTTTTTCTGTACAAAAACAGGGCGAGATCTTACCAGAATGAATGAATAGGAAGCGGCCTTTGCGTTTCTTTAAGGCTCTCGTTTCAGCACTTTATGGCCTTTCCGGATTTTGATTCCCTTCTTTGAGGCGATGGTGGGACGACCACTGAGGTCATACCATTTCCCATTCACCATGCGTGCTTTGCTGACGGACTCTATGGCGTCGGCCTCGAGAAGTTCCAGGCGCATGTAGTCCATATCGGGCATCCAGGCTGAGGAGTTGGCAATGCGGATGGTGTTTTGTCCGGCATTGAGGCGAATCTCTACCGAACGAGTGCCCACCTTGTTCCAACCGCCTGAATTCAGGTTGGAGAGGTTCTGAATGCGCTGGCCGTTGACGTAAAGCACGAGCGAGCGGCTTTCACCGGAGATGTAGCCCAGGGTGAGGCGATAGCGTCCGCCCGAGGCGCTATGGACATTGCGCCACTCGAGATAGTTGTCGGCCGAATTGCCCAGCCATCCCACCTTGCAACCGCCAGAGGCGTAATCGACTTCGTCATAGGTGCCGCTGGGCATGGTTTGGTTGTTCGTGATTTCCTGATAGGTGCCGTTGAAGGCAGTCTCGGCTTCGTAGAGGGTGCGTTCCGTGCGCGTCTCGGCCAGGGCGCTGTAGATGGCTGTCCCGTGGGCGGGCACGGTGACGGAGAGTGTCCCTTCGGCGGTTCCAGCCTCTTTCTTTTTGAAGAGGTCGCGCAGTTGTATCGTGCCGGCAAGGTCCATCTTCGAGAAATCGACCTCTACGGTCTGTTCCTCGTCGGAAGGGTTATATACGGCAAAGGCACGTTTGTTGCCGTTCAGCACTTCCACGTCCTTGACCAGCACATAGCAATCGCCCGAACGCTGGCAGACGTAGGCCTGCAGGTGGAGAGGGTCTTGGTTGAGCGCGACGAGTTCCTTGTTCTTGAGCAGACTGAGGGTGGCAGCCTTGATGCTGGTCATGTCGCATCCGATGAGCAAGGGGGACGACATGATGCACCACATGCCGAAGTGGGTTTGGTCCTCTACGGTGCTCATGGAGCGGCCCACCTCCAGCATGTCCATGTCGTTGTACCTGCCGTCGTGGCAGTAGGCAGAGAGGTAGAGGTTCTCATGCAGGATGCCCTTGACGCTGTTCCATCCGTCGTAGATGTCGCCCGTGGTCCGCCACGAGAAAGCCACATCGGAAATCCATGTGCCGGGATAGGCCCAGCGGCAAGCGTTCATGCGCACGTCGGTCCGTCCCGTGTTTTTGATGGCTTGTGCGATGGAGGTGTAGCGTTCCCGCTCGTCCAGCTTCAGCCGGGCTTCGTTGTGGATGGGGTCGCCTCCGCAGAAGTCCACCTTGATGAAGTCGAAGCCCAGTTCCTTGAAGAAGAAGTCGGCATCCTGCTGGTCGTGTTCGTAGAGGCCCACGTTGGCAGCAATCTTGTCGCCGCCGTGGTAACATCCGCAGGTGCTGTGTCCGGCATCGGAGTAGATTCCGGCCTTCAGTCCTTTTGAGTGGATGTAATCGACCACCACCTTCATGCCGTTGGGGAAGCGGGTGGGGTGGATGAGCAGTTGTCCCGTCTGTTCGTCGCGCCCTCCGAAGTATCCGTCGTCGATGTTGATGTGGTCGTAGCCTACGTCCTTCAGTCCTTTGCTGATGATGGCTGCGGTCTGTTTGCGAATGAGTTGTTCGCTGATGTTCAGCCCGTAGGTGTTCCACGAACTCCAGCCCATGGTGGGGCCTTGATTGTCACTAACATTGTCTTGAGCCATGAGGGGGAGGCTCAGCAGGGAGAGCACGAAAATGCTTTTAATCCGATTCATATCTTTATACTTGTTTTTCCGGAATAGGGTATGTCATGTGTTTGTCCGCTGGGCAGGATGAGGGTGAATGTGCGCTTCTTTGCCATTCCCTTGAATTGTCCGCGTCGGCGATGGATGGTGAGCAGGCGCTTTTGTTCGTCCCACTGGAGGTGTATGCTGGTGCTGTCGCCCTTCTTGTAGTCGAGACTGACGCCGTCGTCTTCATAGAGCGTAAAGTCGGCATCGGCCCCCGGGAAGAGGGCGAGCGTGTCAGCTGCCAAGGGAATGATGGAACCGGCACGCGCGAAGACGGGGATTCGTTCGTCGGTCACGGGAATCTCCACCTGCGCGCCTCCCTGATAGGGCTTGCCCGATGCCCATTCGTACCATCCGCCTGGGGTCTTGGGCAGATAGACCTCCCACTGGCTGACGTCGGGCTCGGTGATGGGGCACACGAGGAGGGACGGCCCGAACATGTACTCCGTCTCTTGTGCCAAAGCCTGGGCATCGGAGGTAAAGTCAAAGACGAGCGGGCGCATCAGCATGCGGCCCTCCTTGCTCACGGCGGCCGCACAGCTATAGATGTAAGGAAGCAGCCGGTGGCGCTCGCGGATGCAGTTGGTAATCGTCTTTTCCGCGTCCTCGCCATAGCGCCAGGGCTCGGTGTCGCTCATGTAGCCATGCACGCGCATCAGGGGCAGATAGACCGCGGTCTGAATCCAGCGAAGCATGCGCTGGATGTAGTCGGCATTGGTGTATTGGTCGCCCGGACGGAAGAATCCGCCTGCGTCGTAGGTCCACCAAGGCTGTCCTGCCGCCATCATTCCGAGTCCGGCAATAATCTGCCGCTTCAGGGTCGTCCAGTCGTTGCCCACGTCGCCGCTCCACATGGCAGCCCCATAGCGCTGAATGCCGGGGAAACCGCAGCGGGTGAGAATCATGGCGCGCTGCCGGGGACGGTCGCGGAGACAGCCTTCATACACCGTGCGATTGACGAGTAGGGGATAGAGATTGCGAACGCGCTCGCCTGCAATCTTGCCATTGCCCACGCGCCTGCCCGCAAGGTCGTCGTTCTCGGGTTCGGTGGCATCCTGCCACCAGGCATCGATGCCCGTAGGCAGAAGTCGCTGGCTGAAGTGCTTCCAGTAGGCCTCGGCAGCATCGGGGTTGAAGAAGTCAATCCATTGTGTCTGAGGAATGTAATATCCGGCCTCCGTCATCTTTTGGCCGACTTCGCAGTTCGGGTCGATGCGCGACCAGACGGAGAGCATGAGCCGGAGATTCATGGCATGCAGCGAGTCCATCATGGCTCGGGGATTGGGATAGAATCGTTCGTCGAACTGCATCGCATTCCATCCGTATTTGCCCCAGTATTGCCAGTCCTGCACGAGCATGTCGAGCGGGATGTTGCGCTTCCTGAACTCGTTGGCGGTGTTCAGAATCTCTTCTTGCGAATGGAAGCGTTCGCGGCAATGGATGTAGCCCAAGGCCCATCGGGGCACGAGAGGGGCGTTGCCCGTTGCGGCATGAAGGGCATGAGTGATTTCGTCGGGCGAACCGACGAAGATGGTGTAATCGACAGCCTCGGCAACCGGAGAGCGCAGGGTGGTGGTGGCATCGGTCCGACGCCAGAAGAGCACCGGACGGTCGCCGCGCTCAAGCCTGGCTGCGACGGAGTGGGTGCCAGCCTTCAGACTGACGATGACCGACGTCGTGGGCGGGAGCCACGTGTTGCGCTGGTCGATGATGGTAGTCCCGTCGATGCTGAGGTTGTGCCGGCGGGCCATGCGCTGCCCGACGTCGAGCATGAGGGCATATTGTCCATCCTCGGGAACAGTAAGTTCGGCTTGGAAGGACCCCGAGAAGCGTTCCTCCCGGCGGCCGCCTTCCGTGGTGGTGACATTGACCACTTCGCGATTCCCGACTTCGCTTGACGGCTGAAGGCTTACGCACGCATCGGAGGGATTGAAATCCACCAGTCCATAGTTGTTCCACAAGAGGCCGTAGCCCTTGCTGGACAGAATCATGGGGATGGAGATTTGGGTGTTGACCTGCGTGAGCCTGCGAGTCAGGTTGCGCACGTCGCTGTATCCGTCCTGGAACTGCCCGAGTCCATAGAGGTGCTCGCCTTCGGGGGAGTCGAGCGTAAGGCTGGCAATCCCCGTGAGCTCGCCTTGCACGCGGGAGGGCTTGAGCTCCTGTGCCCGGACGCTGGCCACGACGTTCCCCGAAGCATCCTTGACCACGATGCGCCCCGATGCGGGATGGGCCACGAGGCTCAGCGCCCTGGTGGCAAGTGTGATGTTTCCGTCCTTGCCAGCTTTTGCCTTGCAGATGGGGCGCTGGTCCTCGGCAACGTAGGTCAAGGGCTTGTCGCCCAGCGGCATGGGGCTGATGGTCGAAGCCCAGGGCTCGGTGTAACGAACGCGGACGGCCCGCTCGCTGAGAGCCTTCAGCTCAAGTTCCCCCCTTCCGAAGGTGAAGGTCTGGGCGCTTGCGAGACGGGCGGCCAGGAGCAGGGGAGCAAGTAACAGGATGCGTTTCATAGGGGAGGGTAGTCTTTATTTCTTGAATTGCCACCAGTCGAGACGAACGTCGCCCTTGGCTTCGAGGATGCGGAAGTAGAGGTCGTGGACCCCAGCCGGAATCTTGGACTCGAGCTGGGCCGTGACCTGCCGATAGTCATCGACTGAACCAGTGGAATCGATGGTGATGGTGCACAATTGCTGACCGCCTGCCGAATCGAGGCATACTGCGATAACAGCTTTGGCATCGGGGGCTGCGGCCGCACTGAGCGTGAACGAGCGTGGCGACCTCTTGCCGAAGTCAACGCTGCGCAGACGGATGTATTCGCCCGCATCCAGGTCATAGACATAGAGATTCTTGTGGCCCGTGCTATAGGCAAACTGGTCGACAACACTCTTTCCGCGTGCCTTGGACACCAGTTCGCGAGTGCCGGCAATGCCCACCTTCTCTGTGCGTAAGCCGTATCCCCAAGCCATCGTCTCTGCTTCCACGCGACGATAAGGATTCAGGTTGCCTACGGGAGTCAATTCCTTGTGGTCGAGCCAATAAGGAACTTCGTTGACAGTGCCATCGGCATTGTACGTCATCTCCGCAACACTTACCGAACGGCGCTCGAAGTGATTCTTCGTTTCGAAATGGAGCAGGTCGTAGTCCTGTCCGAAGAGGTAGGTCTTGCCCTTAAAGTCGGCAATACCCGGGTGGTTGCCTCTGTCGCGTGGGGTGGGGGCCATCAGATAGCCTTTGCATTGCCAGGGACCTTGTGGAGAATCGCCCATCGCATAGCCAATGCCTTCAGGACAGCAAGTCGATGCGTATGCGAGATACCAATGATTATTGCGTTCGTAGAGCCAAGGACCTTCCTGGTAGTGGTCGATGTGATAGTCAAGTTTCACGATGTCGCCTTCCGTAGAAATCATGTCTTTGCCCAAACGCACATAGTAGGTGTTGGGATTGCCCCAGTACATCCACGCTTGTCCTTCCTTATCTATATATACGGTTGGGTCGATGTCGTCCCAATGCTCGCGTTGCCAAACCAGAGGCTTGCCCAACGGATCTTTGAAAGGACCGTAAGGAGAGTCGGCAACCAGCACACCTATGCCGTGCCCGTGGAGCGGACAATAGAGATAGTACTTGCCGTTGCGCTCTACACATTGAACAGCCCAGGCACCATTGTCTCGACCGCGCCAACTGAAGTCGCGAAGCGAAGCCACAGGACCATGATCTGTCCAGTTCACCATGTCGGTGGTGGAATAGAGAAGCCAGTCGTACATGAAGAAACCAGCTGAGTTGCGCTCGCGTGCATCCATGATCTCATCGGCGTGGGAGTCGTGGCTAACATATAAGAATAAGGTATCGCCAATGACCAGCGGAGAGGGATCAGCGGTGTAGTGCGTTTGCAGGATGGGCAGGTTCAGGTTCTTCTCCTCGTCCAACTGCCACCAGTCGAGATTGAAGAGATGAGGTCCCTTGCGCCCGTGGAAGGTGAGATACAGGTCGTGAACGCCTGTAGCGATGCGAGGCAGGAAGGTGTCGAAGGTTCTCCATTGTTCCCAACCACCAGTTCCGGTGATTTCAACAGTACCCAGACGCAAGCCGCGCACGCTGTCGATATGCAGTTCGATGGTGCCTCCGCGCAAGGCAGAAGCCGCCCTGACGGTAAACTTCCTTGCCCCCGACGCACCGAGATCAACGCTTTGCAACTTTATCCAATCGCCATTGTGAATGTCGCTGACATAGACACCCGTCTGGTCGTTTTGTGTGGTGCGGACTCCCTTGGAGAAGGCCATCGTCTCAGCTTCGACACGACGGAAAGGATTGAAGTCCGCGATGGGCTTCACACCCTCTCTCGTAGGAGTGATGGTGGGGAACTTGCCGTCGGCAGTATATTGGAATTCCTCGACAGACGTGCTCCTGCCAAAGCCTCCGCCGCCGGGCAACCAACCAGTGTGGTAGAAGAAATAGCTGTGACCGCGGAAGTCCGTCACTCCACAGTGGTTCGTGAAGGAATCCGTGCCTCCAAGCGGCATAATCTCGCCCTCGTAGTGCCAAGGTCCGAGTGGGTTATCGGCCGAAGAGTAAGCGATGTGCTCAGGCACTCCACCTGCGGCGTAGAGTAAGAGCCAACGGTTGTTGCGTTGCATCAGCCAAGGACCTTCGACGTATGAGTCGCGATACTTCTTGCCCTTCTCCCTCTGGTTCATCAGAGGCGAACCGAAACCTTCCTCTGTCATGTCGATGAGGTGGACGTCGCCCTTCGTGTGTATCATGTCGTCTTGCAACTCGAGCGCATAGACACGAGGATTACCCCACATGACCCAGGCCTGTCCTGTCTTCTCATCAATCCATACGGTCGGGTCGATGTGATCCCACGAACCATTCTCGTAGAGCGGGCGTCCGAGAGCGTCGCGATAAGGACCTTCCGGACGATTGGCAACTGCTACGCCAATGGCCATTCCGCCAGACAATTTGGAGTGGGCGCAGATGTACCAATAAAACTTCCCGTTGCGTTCGATGCACTGACTGGCCCATGCGCGGTCGTCGGCCCAAGAGAAACTCTCCAAAGCCAAGGGCGAGCCGTGATCCGTCCAGTTGACCATGTCGCGTGTGGAATAGACGCGCCACTCCTGCATCCAGAAGAAGTCGGCCTTGTCCTCATCGTGTCCTGTGAAGACATAAAGCACGGAATCGCCGACGGACAAAGGTGCTGGGTCGGTGGTGAAGCAGGTTTGCACGATGGGGTTCTGGGCCCCAGTCCCCGTTGCGGCCATCAGCAACAGCCACAGCGCCATTCTCGTCTTTCTCAGTCTTGCCATGCGAATGTGATGTCATGTTTCCGACGGCAAATTTAGCAAATAGTTTCCACATCTCCCTGCGGATATTGTTCCAAAGTCTTTCGCGCAGGTCTCATTTGCCCTTTTTCCGTGACATTCCTGTTCCGCAGGCCCGCGGGTTCATTCCAATTCCAATGGATTATAGGGCGTAAGGATAGACACGGCTTCGCCTATCACCATGTTTCCTGCGGCATCCATTGTGGCCTTGTGGAAATCGACGGCCTTGAACCAGTTCTCGTGCCACTGCCGCTGCATCTTCCATACCTTTTCGCGGGTGGAACGATGGTAGTTCTTGAACTGCTTGAAGCGGGTGATGGGATAATGTCGAGTCTCCAGTCCGATGGCCTCGAAGGTGTAGAGTTTGTCCTTGTCATAGACCTTCAGTATCAGTCCGGGCAGACCTTGAAACTTCCACGGCCCACGTTTCACGGGGATGGCTGGCGCAAACCAAGCCTCGAAGTCGCGACCTCGGAAACGACAGGTGGCCCGCTGGCAGCGGTGGCCGAGGATGGTCTGCGTCTCGTCGTGCAGTGTCCACTTTTGTTTGGGAGCAGGTTCAGTGTACCATGAGTCATATCTATTCAGCCACTGGGGCATTTGGCTGTATTCGGTCAGTTGCCCGTTCTCGAAAAAGTAGTCGCTCCACTCATATTCGCTCCATTGACCTTTGCCACGTCCACCTTCGCCCAACCAACTTTGCCCTGTCTGCGAGTTCGGGTTGGCCTTGTTCCAATGCATTATCAGTGAGTCGCTGAGATAGACAAATTGGCTGTAGTACTTCACGACCCGTTTGCCCACGTCGAGTCTCTGCAGGTCGATGTACGTCTTCGGGTCGTCAATCTTCTCCGCACAGAAGGCATAGCGTACTCGCAACTGCGTGGTGTCCACGACCTCCATTTTCGAGAAGTCCCGGGCATGGATGGGACTTGGGCATCGACCGTCTTCTTTGGGCTGAGCATATGCCCCACCGTACGGCCTACCCCCTGTCCCTCCCCAAAGGGAAGGGTGGATGAGGGCGAGGGCTATTATCATTATTCGTTTCATGACGAAGAGTGGAATTATTTGTACCTGTACATGATGGCGTGTGAGGCACGCTGGCGGACGGCCTTGTCCTTCAGCTTAGCGGGTTTCCATTTCGGCATGGCCTTGACGAACGCCACGGCGGCGGCATCGAGGATGGGATGGACTTTCTGGCTGTCGGGAACGTGGACATCGGATATGCTGCCGTCAGTTTCCACGACGAAGTGGACGACGACGGTTCCCCGCGCCTGGTCTTTCTCCGCTTCCTTGGGGTACTTCATGTTTTGCATCATGTAGTTCATCATGCCCTCCTGTCCTCCAGGGAACATGGCACGTTGGTCAACTTGTTCGGGGGTGTAGATGGTGGTTGTCTGTTGCTTTGCCTTTGTTTGGGCGTTTGCAGTGAAAGTGCCAGCCGTCAGCATGGCTGCGGCGATGGCGATAATCATGTTCTTTTTCATTGTTGCTAATAATTATGAATTGGTGATTTTTGCATTTTGCATTTATTCCAGTTCCATCGGGTCATAGTCGTGCGGGCTGGATTTCAGGTCGCCGATGGTGCCGTCCTCGTTAAAGCTTCGGATGCCGGCAGTCTTCAGGTAGTTGCGGTTGTAGGCTATTTGCAGTTTCCACGTATGGGTGCGTGTGGATTTCATAAACTCCTCCTTGGGGTACTGGTAGATGGGGAAGTGGCCCTTCTCGATGGCTACGGCCTCGAAGACGTAGAGGCAGTCTGCGTCGTGAATCTTTAGGATGAGGCCTGGCAGTCCGCCGAACTTCCACGGCCCGCGACGGATGGGGATGTCGGGTGCAAACCATGCCACGTAGTCGCGTCCGCGCCAGCGGCAGGTAGCTTTCTGGCAGCTGTGGCCGAGGAACGAGGCGGTGTCTGCCTCCAGCGTCCACTCCTGTCCGCTCCATTTCTCTTCATACCGCTGCGGCCATTCCTGTCCCATGGGCATCATGGCCCATTCGTTGAGCGTGTCGCCGTGGATGAAGATGTTGGAGTACTGGTATTCGCTCCAGATGCCGGGCGCCTTGCCCCGCATCCACCAAGTGCCATTGGGCACGCCCTGCGGGTGCGGGTTCTTCTGTGCCCACTCCACGCGCTGACTATCGGCCACCTCCACGAACCAACTGCTGTACTTGGTCATGCGCTGCCCGATGAGCAGTTGTCCGCAATCCAGATAGGTGCTATCCTGTGTGATGTCCGTGGCTCCCCATGCGTACTTGATGCGCAGGTTGGCCGTGTCGATGACCTTACGCCCCAAGACGGTGAAGTGACTGCCGTTGGCTCTGGCCCCGCTTTGTTTCTGTTGGGCTCTGGCCCCGCCGCATACGACGGCTAAGGCGAGGATGATAATAGGGAATCTCTTGTTCATGTTAATCTTGGTTTTATAGTAGTTTGAATCTTACTGTGGCGAGGATGTTGCGGGGACGGAGCTGCGAGGTGTTGGTGTAGATGTCGAGGCCGCTGTAGTTGACACGAGTGTAGTGGCGCTGGTCGAAGAGGTTATTGAGTTGCAGCTCGAGGTCGCAGCGGCCCAGTTTGTACTTGACCTTGACGTCGCCGAACCAGGCGTGGCGGTTCTCGGCGGTGAGGTTGTTGTAGTTGTCCTCCACGGCTGCGGTGAGGGTCATCTGCTTGGTGACATAGACGTTCATGGAGAGACGTTGGGTGGTGGTGCGAAGGGCAGCCCCTCCCCCCGCCCTCCCTGTGAGGGAGGGAGTAGTTACCTCTCCTGATTGATCTGTTTCAGAGATATTCCAACTGTAGCCACTGCTCAGTACGAAGTTGAGCCAAGGCAGGGGTGTGATGGTGGCACCGGCCCCGAGGCTGACGGTGCGGCTGGTGAAGGGGTAGAGCTGGTCGGCTATCAGCTGCTCGCTGTGGCTGTGGCCGTAGCCGCCGAAGGCGCGGAAGGTGGTCTGCAGCCAGTCGAAACCTTTGCTGAACTCGAAGTTGAGGTTGTAGGAGTCGGAAGTGGTGGCTTGGTCGACGGCCTGCACCACGCTGGTGGCTCCCTGGTAGGTATAGCCGTAGATTTGGTTGTCGCGAGTGTGGCTGTAGTTGGCATTGATGCGGAAGAACAGGGCGTTTAGGGCGCTGCGGTAGCCGATGCTGGCTCCGGCACCTATGCGGTCGGTCTCTGACAGCTGTTCGACGTAGGAGCGCTGGAAGGTGCGGTAGTTCGACATGATGTAGCCGCTGTAGATGCCGCCCGGGTCGCCCACATTCCTGAAGTACGAGGCATTGATGTTGCTGCTCCAGTCGCGCCACTCGTAGCTGGCGGAGAGGTTGGGCGAGACGAGCAGGTGGACGTAGCTGTGCTTGTCGTCGCGGATGCGGTCGTCGAGGGTCTGCGTGTAGAGGTTCAGCGGACAGCCGAGGGAGATTCGCCATCCGCCACGCTCCCATTTGTAGTGTTGGCCAAGGGTCAGCTCGTAGGTGTTGTACCAAAGGTCGTTCTTGAGTTGAGTGCTTGCTGTGCTATGGGTGGGAGGAGCGAAGCCGTCGAGGCTGGTTTCTATCCCATGCAGACTGGCATTGGCAATCACACCGTAGGCGAGGGTGAAGTTGCCGAAACGGAAGTTGTAGTTGGTGTGGAAGTTGGCGTTGATGTGGCGCGATTCGATGTCTTGCTGATAGGCATGAGAGTTGAACACCTCTTGCTGGGCATTGAGCGAATCCACACCCACCGCGAGCGTGTTGGGCCGTTGCGCGTAGCCTGCCGAGAAATGCAGGTCGAGTGTGTGCTTGCCTACGTTTTTGATGAGGTTGGTGGTGTTGCTCACGGCAAGCGACGGGCGGTCGAAATGCTGGTTGGTGTGTTCGCTGCCATAGTTGAGTTGATGGGGGCCGTTCTGCTGCGATGCCAATGCTCCCTGCGCTTTGTCGTTGTTCCAACTGCCGTCGAACTTGACGACATTGGCCAGGAAACCGCCTTTGGCGTTCCACATATAGCGGAGGTTGCCGCTGAGGTCGTTCTGGTGGGTGCGCGAGGTCAGTGTCTCGGTGGTCAGCAGTCGGCTTTCGTCGCTCAGGAAGCGGTCGCTCTCCGAGGTTCCCCCGCGGCGGATGTCGTCGTGGTGGTAGGCTATGTTCACCGTCACTTCCGAATCCTTGCCCACTTTCTCCAGATGGTTCATGGTCAGGATGTGGCTGTGGTTGTCGAGGGTGCGCTTCTGCGGCAGTCCAGCACCTGAGGGCAGCACGGCGTTGGCAGGGCAGAAGGGGTAGAGGCCGACGCTGTTGATACTGGAATAGTGGGAGGTCAGTTCCTTCGACACATCATCGCCCGTGTTGTTACCTTTATATAATGTCATGTTCTGACGCTTCTTGGCAAAGTACATACCCACAACCTCGGCCGTCCAGAGGGGATTTTGGCCGATGACCTTCTTACCGTCGGTGAGCGGTCGGCTGCCGATGCGCCAAGGGCCTGACTGCTGCCAACCGGCTCCCAGCATGGTGTTGACGGCCACCGTACCCTTCGCCGAGTTTTTCAGCTTCAGGTTGATGGCCACGTCGTCCGTCATGCCCTTGTCTTGCAGTGCCTTGATGGGCTGATGGTGTTCCAGCACCTGCACGGTGGCCACATCTGAGGCGTTGATGTTGTTGGTGGCCAGTCCGTAGCGGCCTTGCAGCAGGTCCATGTCCTCCACGTAGAATTTCTTGATGGCCTTGCCATTGAACTTGATGGCTCCGCTCTCCGACACCTCGATGCCGGGCATGCGCTTCAGCACGTCGCCGATGACGCGGTCGCCCTGCTGCTGATAGGCTCCGACGAGGTAGTTGAGCGTGTCGCCGCTTTGTCTGATTTTGTCGGCCTTGACCGAAACCTCTTTCAACTCGATGGCTTTCTGGCGAGCGCGAATGTCCAGCCGCTGGGACCTGTTGGCCACGATGCGCGACACGTTGCCAATGGCCATTCCGGCTGCCGTCACCACCACGGAGTCGGCCTCGCTTCGGAACTGCAGCTTATAGTGCCCCTTTGAGTCGGTATCTGCAAAGCCGATGATGTTGCCCGTGCCCTTGGGAGCCACGGTGACGTAGGCATCCACGGCCTTGCCGAGTGAGTCCGTAACGGCGCCCTCGATGATGGTTTGGGCTTCTGCCTTGCAACACGCGGCAGCGAGGACGAGAAGAAGAGTGATGTGTTTCATATTTATTTGTCAAGGTTGCTATTCAAGTTACTCTAATTCTAAGGGTTCATACGGAATCTTGGAGCCGGATGAGGGAACCCATTCACCTGCTGCATTCTTCATCATGCCACCCATACGACCGATGGTGTTCATGTATTCCTCGTTAAGTTGTCGATTCAGTTTGAGGTAGCGGTCGCGGCTGGCCTTGCGGTAGCCTTCGTAGGCATAGCGGATGATGGGCTGCTTGCCACGCTTGATGCTTACAGCCTCGAATGTGTAGTGACGGGCTTTGTCATACACCTTCAGGATAAGACCAGGCAGACCACCGAAGAGCCACGGGCCTCGACGGATGGGTATATCGGAAGCAAACCATGCCACGAAATCACGACCGCGCCAGTGGCATGTGGCCTTTTGGCACTTGTGACCAAGAATGGTTGCCGACTCGTTTGTAAGTGACCAATTCTGGGATGGATACTGACTGACCAGATAGCCGTTCTCGCCTTGGAAGCCGTGCGGCATGGTGTGGTACTCCGTGGCGGTCTGTCCCTCGATGTAGATGTCGGTGTATTGGATTTCGTTCCAATAGTCACCCCGTTTGCCGTGAATCGGACAAGGACGGGGCACACCGTCAGCATGTGGATGGCTCACTTTCCAAGTTTTCAGTATTTCCTTCTGATGTGCCTCTCCCTCACGAACGAACTCGCTGCTGCACTTGCTCATCTTTGGGCCTATTTCCAGCACACGCAGGTCAACATAGGTGTCCTGATTGCTGAGGGAGTCTGCATTCAGGGCATAGTAAATCCGCACGTCGCTGGAGTCAACAACAGTTGCCTTTCCCAATCGGTTGCGACTCAAGATTAAGATGGAAGCTTCCTTGTGCTGCGCCCAGGCTTCACCACACACGGCAGCGAGGACGAGGAGTAATAAAGTTCTTCTTTTCATACATTTTAGCTTTTGTTTTCTGCCCTTATAACGCCTTTGGCCCCGATTCTTTACCCATAAAAGATGTTAAAAAAGACAGGTTCCCACCTCGTCATCACGACGAAGTAGGGACCAGTTTAGCAATGTACTAACTAAAGTCTATATCAGGGATGTTCTCATTTCAGCCTGAAAGAGACGGGCATGACGAAGTGGCAGCGAACGTCCTGCCCCCGGTTCTTGGCTGGCACCCACGGCTCTGTGAGTTTCAGCACGCGTATGGCTTCGTTGCTGAGGCGCTCGTCGGGCGTGTGCTTGACCTCGAAGTTGGTTAGGCGTCCGTCCTTCTCCACCACGAAGCGGACAATGACGCGCCCCTGTACGCTGTCGGCCAAGGCACCTTCGGGATAGTGCATCTCGGCGGCGATGTGGCGGTAGAGGGCGTCGATGTCGCTGTGGTAGGTGGGCATCACATCGACATTGTCGTAGATGGTGGTGTCCTCGGGCAGGCGCAGTACTTTCCGGATGATGCCGCGCATGTGTCCTACGGGGCTGATGATGGCGGCCACGCCGATGCCCGTGGCGAGGGCGATGAGGATGAAGATGAGCAGATGGCGCAGATGGAAGAAACGGCGGCGCAGTTCGGTTCGCAAGGTGCTGCGCACGTTGGAGATGGTCTTGCGGACGGTGCCCACGGTGGTGCCTCGCGCCTCGGCAATCTCCTCGACAGTCAACCCCTCGTCGTAGAACATCTGCCACACCTCGCGCTCGGCCCGGGGCAGACGCTGGAGGCGCGACGCGAGCCACTCGGAGTTTTCCTTCTCTTCCGCTTCTTCCTGCGGTGTCATCTGGGTGACGGCGGCGTTCTCCTCGTCCACCAACTCAATCTGCGTCCGATGTCCGCGCCACATCGAGACACAGACATTCCGGGCGATGCGCAGGACGTAGGCATCGGTGAGTTTCACCCGGTCGTGGACATTCCATGCCCTCAGCCATGTCTCCTGCACCACCTCCTCGGCCTCGGTGTCGGAGCCGAAGAATTCGCGCCCCATCTGCATCAGCCTTGGGCGCAGGCGTTCCACCAACTGATTGAATTCTTGTTCGGTCGTTAGACTATCTTCCATAGTTGTCGCTTTTTGGTCGTTCTGTCCATATAACGCAAATCGGCCAAAGAGTTTACCTATAAAAGATGTTAAATGGCGGTTATGACATGTCGAAGACACCGGTGGGAGTCTGGCGGTTGAGGATTTCGAGTCCGAAGTCGGCGCCTGCCACGATGCCGTAGCTGCGAAGGACGGCTTCGACGGTCTTGCGGGCAAGCTCGGGGTGGTTGTTCTCTTCGCTCAGGTGGCAGAGCCACACTTGGCGCAGGCGGGGGGAGGCGTAGGTGACGAGGGCGTCGGCACACTGGCGGTTGGACAGGTGGCCGCGGGCGGAGCGGATGCGGGCCTTGAGGTAGTTGGGATAGGGGCCCTGGGCGAGCATCTCCTCGTCGTGGTTGGCCTCGAGCACGAGGTAGTTGGCCTGCCCGATGGCTTCGGCAACGGCGGGAGTCACCTCGCCGACGTCGGTGGCCAGGCAGAAGGTGAGGTCGGCCTGCTGGATGCGATAGCCCACGCAGTCGCTGCTGTCGTGCGACACCTCGAAGGGGGTGATGCTGAGGTCGCCCAGGGCGACGGTTTCGCCCTTGTAGAGGTAGCGGCGGCTGGGCTCGGTGACCTTCGACGTGGTGCAATAGTTGTTGTTGATGCCGATGTGGACCTTCTCGGTGGCATAGATGAGTTTGCCCATGTCGTTGGCCAGGTGGCCCACGGCCTTGATGTGGTCGGCATGGTCGTGGGTGATGAAGATGCCGTCAACGGCTTCGAGCGAGAATCCGTAGTCGCGAAGCGTCTTCTTGAGCGTTCGCACTGGGATGCCGGCGTCTATGAGAATGCTGCATTTTTCGCTCTTGAGGTAATAGCAGTTGCCGCTGCTGCCGCTCCCCAAGCATAGGAATTTTATCATTTTAGTTATTATTTTCATGGCAAAGATACGATATTAAATTAAAAAAGAAAAATTAAAGATTAAAAATTACTATCTTTGCAAATGTAAAATGTTCCATTATGAGACGAAACCTGTTGTTTTTCTGCCTTGCCTGCGCGCTGGCTTGCTCTTGCGGCGGGGGCGGCGGGCCTGAGGAGGTGGCCGAACGTTTCCTGGGGGCTTACCTGGACTGCGACTTTGCGCGTGCCCAGCGGATGGCTTCGGAGGGGGTGGCGGACCAGCTGTGGTGGCGAGCCTCGCAGCTGACGGGGGCCGACCTGGAGGTGCTGAACGGCAGGGAGGGCTCCGTGGAGGTGGAGGCTGAGGAGACGAGGATGGCGGGGGCGGACTCGTGCCTTGTCTGGCTCAGGGCCCGCGATGCCTTGCTGATGGACACCATCGGCCAGGTGGGGCGCATCGGGGAGGGGCGCTTCTGCGTGGCCCTGAAAAAGGGAAAGGGCAGCAACTGGAAAGTCACTGCCCTCAATCCTTAGCGTGTTTCTTCTTTTCTTCCTTTTTATTCAACTGACCATTCGTAGAGGCCTGCCGACTTGTCCTTGTTGATGACCACCTCGAGCTTGACGGCCGTGGTCTCGACGGGGTCGAACTGCACGGTGCAGGGGGCTCCCTTCATGACGGGATATGAGGTGGGGTTGCCGACTGGCTGCCAGTTGCCGGAGGCGTCCTTGTAGTAGAGCTTCCAGGAGTCGGGCACCTTGCATCCCTGCCAGGGCTGGTCGTCGAACCAATAGACGGTGGATTGGCTGATGGTGGCCTTCTGGGCAAAGGTGTAGGTTATCCACTCCGTCGAGCCTTGCTTGGGCCACCAGTGGGTGTAGGGGATGGAGCGGTCGTTGCCGTCGCGGGGGATGAGGCGGTCGTTGATGCTGGAGAGGGAGGGCAGGCGCGAGGAGGTGGCTACCTTGCTCTCCGAGGCCAGCGTGGGGGGAACGGCGGGACGCGTGGCTCGCAGCTGCCAGGGCAGCCACACCATCATGCGGCCCGGTCCGCGGTGGTTCCAGGCGTAGTAGGGGATGAGGCGCAGGCGCACGTCCTTGGCGGTCAGTCGGCCTTCGGCGTCGAAGTTGAGGAGCTGGGCGTCGGTCTCCATGGTGGTGAGTTCCACCGTCAGGGGCGCAGCCTTGATTGTGAATTCTGAGTTGTGGACTTCGAATTTGGGCCGCTGGTTCAGCAGCATGCCGCCGAGGTCGAAGTCGTTGTCGGGCCATTCGGCACAATAGACCAGCGGACCGCGCTCTACGGCTACGCGCCCCTGGTCGGCCGAAACGCGCTCCAGGGCCTGCACCAGACGGGGCTCCATGTCGAAGTGAATCTCCACGCGGTCGCCCTTCTTCCATTTGCGGTCGATGGCCAGGTAGCCGTCTTCCAATTTGCTGTTCGCCAGTTCTTGGCCATTGACCTTGACGGAATAGCTGAGGCGCTTGGCGTCGGCATAGGAGTAGAGGTCGCTGGGCACCACCTGGTTGCGGACCCATCCGGGGATGCGGATGCGCATGCGGAACTGTCCGGCCTTGTTCTTGCCGATGGTGATGAGGATGTCGCCGTCAGTGGGGTACTTGGTCTTCTGGGTGAGGACTACTTCCTTGCCGCCCACCTTCAGCTTGGCTGTGTTGCCACCGAAGAGGTTGACGTAGAGGTCGCGGTCCTTGGTCTGGTAGAAGTAGCCGGGCACCGAGGGGATGAAGCGGCAGATGTTTGAGGGGCAGCAGGCGCAGCCGAACCATGCCTGACGCTGGTGCTGGCCCATCGACTCCAGGGGATTGGGGTAGAAGAACGTGCCGCCGTCGAGCGAGACTCCTGAGAGGACGCCGTTGTAGAGCGTGCGTTCCAGCACGTCGTAGTATTTCGACTCGCCATGCAGCAGGAACAGCCGGTGGTTGACATAGACGTTGCCGATGGCGGCGCAGGTCTCGCAGTAGGCCGACATGTTGGGCAGTTCGTAGTTGCGCCCGAAGGCTTCGCCGCTCGACGTGCTGCCAATGCCGCCCGTGATGTACATCTTCTTGCCTACGATGTTCTCCCAGATGCGGTCGATGGCTTGGATGTAGGCCGAGTCGCCTGTCAGCGCAGCCACGTCGGCCATGCCGCTATACATGTAGGCGGCACGAACGGCGTGACCCACGGCTTCGTCTTGCTCCACCACGGGTTTGTGGGCCTGCGAATAGTCGTGGACGATGGTGGTCTTGCCTCTGTAGTCGAGCAGGAACTTGGCTTCGTCCAGATACTTCTTCTCGCCCGTAATGGTGTAGAGCTTGGCAAGCGCCATCTCGGGAATCTGATGGCCCGGAACCACGCAGGCCTGACCGGGATTGGGACCCACCTCGCGACAAACGCAATCGGCATAGCGGATGGCAATGTCGAGGAACGTGCGTTCGCCCGTGGCTTGGTAGTGGGCAATGGCCCCCTCCACCATGTGGCCCAGGTCGTAGAGCTCGTGGCTGAGGTCTTCCTCCTTCACCCAGCGCTTCGGGCCGCTCCATTCGTGGGGGTGCTTGGGATTCATGGTGCGGGCTGTGTAGAGGTAGCCGTCGGGCTCCTGGGCCGAGGCCACGATGGCCAGCACGCTGTCGATGTATGCCTTCAGCTTCTTGTCGGGATAGGTCTGAAGCAGATAGCTGGCGCCTTCGATGGTCTTATAGACGTCGGTGTCGTCGAACGAATATCCGCTCACCTTCACACCGCTTGTGTCCTCGCCACGGAGTTGGCGGGCGGCAATCTCAAAGTTCTTGTATCGGCCTTCGCTCTCGCATTTCGAGAAGGCCAGGGGAATGGTCACGTCGCGACTGGCCTGCAGTCGTTGGCCCCAGAAGGTGCCTTGTTCAATGCTAACGCTCGTGAACGGCACGGGCTGGATGGGGTAGTTCTGGGCATCGGCCCGATTGCCAATTGACAGGAGGCAACTGGCAGTGAAAAACAATAGTAAACGTTTCATGGATATAAGTTTTTTTTGTGTGGTTAGTCTTCCATCAGTTTGCGGTAGCGGGCGCGCTTGGGCTCCTCGATGCCCAGTCGCTTGCACTTGTTGGCTTCGTACTCCGAGTAGCTGCCCTCGAAATAGAACACGCGGCCGTCGCCCTCGTAGGCGAGGATGTGGGTGCAGATGCGGTCGAGGAACCAGCGGTCGTGGCTGATGACCACAGCGCAGCCGGCGAAGTTCTCCAGACCTTCCTCCAGGGCGCGGAGGGTGTTCACGTCGATGTCGTTGGTGGGCTCGTCGAGGAGCAGCACGTTGCCTTCCTGCTTCAGGGCCATGGCCAGATGGAGTCGGTTGCGCTCACCGCCGGAGAGCACGCCGCACTTCTTCTCCTGGTCGGCACCCGAGAAGTTGAAGCGCGAGAGATAGGCACGGACGTTCACGTCGCGGCCGCCCATGCGGATGAGCTCGTTGCCCTGGCTGATGACCTGATAGACCGATTGGTCGGCCTTGATGTCGTGGTGGCTCTGGTCCACGTAGGCCAGCTTCACCGTCTCGCCCACCTCAAAGGTGCCCGAGTCGGGCTGTTCCAGGCCCATGATCATGCGGAAGAGGGTGGTCTTGCCCGCTCCGTTGGGGCCGATTACGCCCACGATGCCGTTGGGCGGGAGCATGAACTCGAGGTCCTTGATGAGCACCTTGTCGCCATAGGCCTTCGATACGCCGTGGGCCTCGATGACCTTGTTGCCCAGGCGCGGACCGTTGGGGATGAAGATTTCCAGCTTCTCCTCGCGTTCCTTCTGTTCCTCGTTCAGCATCTTGTCGTAGGAGTTCAGACGGGCCTTGCCCTTGGCCTGGCGGGCCTTCGGCGCCATGCGCACCCATTCCAGCTCGCGCTCCAGGGTCTTCCTGCGCTTCGAGGCCACCTTCTCTTCCTGTTCCATGCGCTTGGTCTTCTGCTCCAGCCACGAGGAGTAGTTGCCCTTCCAGGGAATGCCCTCGCCGCGGTCCAGTTCCAGAATCCATCCGGCCACGTCGTCGAGGAAGTAGCGGTCGTGGGTGACGCAGATGACCGTACCCTCGTATTGCTGCAGGTGCTGTTCCAGCCAGTCGATGGATTCGGCATCGAGGTGGTTCGTAGGCTCGTCCAAGAGCAGCACATCGGGCTTTTGCAGGAGCAGTCGGCACAGTGCCACGCGACGGCGCTCACCGCCCGAGAGCACACCGCAAAGCTGGTCGGCAGGCGGACAGCGCAGGGCGTCCATCGCCCTTTCGAGACGGCTGTCGAGGTTCCACGCATCGGTGGCGTCGATGATGTCCTGTAGCTCGCCCTGCCGGGCAAAGAGTTGGTTCATCTTGTCCTCGTCCTCGTAGTATTCGGGGAGACCAAATTTTTGGTTAATCTCCTCATACTCAGCCAGTGTATCAACAATTTGCTGAACTCCTTCTTTAACTACATCGATGACGGTCTTCTGGTCGTCGAGCTGCGGGTCCTGTGGCAGATAGCCCACGGAATAACCCGGTGAGAATACCACCTGTCCCTGATATTGCTGGTCCAGTCCGGCAATGATTTTCATCAGTGTCGATTTACCTGCACCGTTCAGACCGATGATGCCTATCTTTGCTCCGTAGAAGAAGGAGAGATAGATGTTCTTGAGTACTTGTTTCTGATTCTGCTGGATGGTCTTGCTTACGCCCACCATCGAGAAGATAATTTTCTTGTCGTCCTGTTGTTGTGCCATGTATATTGCTTAATGGGTTAGATGCTAAAGATGATGCCTGCGCTGTAGAGCAAGGCGAAGAGGAGGATGCTGGCTGCCGTTTGGCCCAGAATCTTATTGAGTTGGCGTCCGTGTCGGATGCGTTGCATGCGGCTTACAAGGTAGAAGTTGACCGCCAGATAGAAGATGGGCAGACGCGTCTGCGAAAAGACGAGGGCGCAGGCTGCAATCCCCAGGAGAGCGTAGAGAATGTAGGTCGGACGCTCGCCGATGAGGTTGGGAATGGTGTGCTTGCCCACACGGCGGTCGGTGTCGCGGTCGCGGAAATTGTTGACTACGAGCAGGCAGTCGGTGACCAGTCCCATGGCCACGGAAGCCAGAAAGACGGAGGGGGTGAGGGTGCCGGCTTGCAGATAGTAGGTGACGCAGACGGGGACAATGCCAAAGAAAAGGATGACGAGCACATCGCCCATGGCATAGCGCGCGAGGGTGGAGTAGAGACCGCATCCCACAATGCATGCAGCCCCGACGGCCACCATCCACCAACCTCCCCAAAGCACGAGGGGCAGACCCGTGACGATGGCCAGCAGGGTGACTATGCCCAGTCCCCAGTGCATGGCCAGAGGTGTTATCCACCCTTGCGAGCAGGCACGCTCTGGGCCCAGGCGGTCTTCGCCGTCACTCCCGTAAATGAAGTCGAGGTAGTCGTTGATGAGGTTTGCATCAACTTGCATGAGCAAGGCAAAAAGTGCGCACAAGAGGGCGGGCTGCCACAGGAATTGGCCATCGGCCCATGCACAGGAGAGCGCTACAACGACGGGCGCCAAGGCACCGGTGAGCGTCTTGGGGCGTGTGGCCAGCAACCATGCTTTGGCGCCGTTGGTCTTAATCGTCGTCATTCGTGCCCATCATCTTGCTCTTGCTGTCATTGAGCAGGCTGAAGACGAGGTAGGTCTTCTTGACCGACAGCACAGTCTTGAACTTCTTCTCATACTCGCGTTTCACGGCCAGTTCCTTTTCGTCGGCCTGCCATTTCAGGTCGAGCAGCTGCTGGGCTTGCTTGTCGGTGACGGTGCCGGCATTGATGCTGGGCTTCAGCTTGTCCTTCAGGTCGTCGTATTGCTTGTTGGCTTTCTTCTTGTCGGCCAGGTAACTCACGAGCAGCGGTCTCAGCTTGGCCTGCACGTCGCGTTTCAAACCGGTGTTCTTCAGCACATAGTTGACCTTCATGTCGGCTTTTCGGCCTGCCTGGGCCGTGCTCATGCCGGCAAATGTCATGACAAATGCCAGCAGGCAGAGGAGTAGGAATCTTTGCTTCTTCATGTCTGTCTGTGATAGGTTATCATTAATCTATGGGACAAAGATAAGTATTTTTGGCAGAACGGCAAAGTCGGCTTATACATTATTTATTATATGAATGAAAAATTTTTTTCACGGCCTTCCGCTTTTTTGTTGTGTGAGTGACAAAGATTGATTAACTTTGCACGCTTATTCTCATGAAAATTATGGCAACGACAAGTCAGAACAACAGCCGCAAAGGGCGGCAGAACAAACAACGCGTGGTGGAAGTCCCGCAGATGGACGCTTTCGGGCACAAACAACCTCAGCAACTCGACTTTGAGGCTGCTGTCCTCGGGGCAATGCTCATCGACCAGGAGGCCTATGAGCGTGTGAACAACCTGCTTACGCCAGAGGTCTTCTATGACCATCGCAATCAGGTGGTGTTCAAGGCCATTCAGTCGTTGCAGATGAATCAGCGTCCCGTCGACATCATCACCGTGCCTCAGTACCTGGAGTCGCAAGGCGAGCTGGAGGAGGCAGGAGGGGTGGTGTACATTGCCCAGTTGGCGCAGAACGTCATCACGTCGGCCCACATCGAGTATCAGGCCCAAATCATTCACCAGAAGTTCCAGGCCCGCAGACTGATAACCTTTGCCAGCAAGGTGCTGGGCGACGCCTTCGACCCCACCGTTGACGTGGCCGACCTGATGCAGAGCACCGAAGCCGACCTTTTTGCCATAGCTCAGCAAACCCAGCGCACGTCCTACACCCAGATTAATCCCGTGGTCGAAGAGGCCTATAATAAGATTAAGGAGAACATGGGACGCGCCGATGGCTTGTCGGGATTGCCCACAGGCTTTGAGAAACTGGACAAGATCACCAATGGTTGGCAAGCCTCTGACCTCGTCATCATTGCAGCCCGTCCGGCTATGGGTAAGACGGCCTTCATCCTGTCGATGATGAAGCGCATGGCCGTTGACATGAAGGTGCCCGTGGCCATGTTCTCGTTGGAAATGTCGAATGTGCAGTTGGTCAATCGACTCATTTCAAACGTATGTGAGATTCCTGGCGAGAAACTTAAGAGCGGACAGCTGACCCCGGTAGAGCTGACCCAGTTGGACGCCCGCATCAACCTGCTCAACGATGTGCCCGTCTATGTGGACGACACCCCCCAACTCTCCGTCTTCGAATTGCGCACCAAAGCCCGTCGCCTGGTGAGGGAGCACGGCGTGAAGATGATACTCATCGACTATCTGCAACTGATGAACGCCTCGGGCATGCAGTTCGGAAGCAGGCAGGAGGAGGTGAGCACCATCAGCCGCAACCTGAAGGCGCTGGCGAAGGAATTGAACATACCGATAATAGCCCTGTCGCAGTTGAATCGTGGTGTGGAAAGCCGAGAAGGCAACGAAGGCAAACGTCCCCAGTTGTCCGACCTTCGTGAGTCGGGAGCCATTGAGCAGGATGCCGACATGGTGTGCTTCATCCATCGCCCCGAGTACTACAAGATTTTCGAAATCGAAGGCGTGGACATGACGGGCAAGGCCGAGTTCATCATCGCCAAGCATCGCAATGGTCCCACCGACATCATCCGCCTGCGCTTCCGTCACAAGTTTGCCAAGTTTGAGGACTTCGAAGACAACGGACCAGCCCCCTTGCCAGGAGCCGAATATCCATCGTCGAACACCAAGACCTCGCAGGGAGGCGACGTCGAGAACATGGAGCTGAACATGCCCGAAAACATACCCATGAACAGCCCCTTCGGGCCCAGCGAACCTATGGGCGACAAACCTCCATTCTAAATTTCTTCGGCATTGATAATGGATAATTGGCAATTATTCACTATCTTTGCACGCGAATTATGAAAATATAGTAAATAGTAGATATTTAACATGAACATTTCGTATAAGTGGCTCCGCGAGTATGTCGATTTCGATATGTCGGCTCAGGAAGTGGCTGCGGCCCTGACAAGCATCGGACTTGAGGTTGACGGCGTGGAGGAAGTTCAGAGCATTCGTGGAGGTCTCAAAGGCATTGTCATAGGCGAAGTCCTCACCTGCGAGCCCCATCCCAACAGTGACCACATGCACGTCTGCACCGTCAATCTCGGTCAGGCAGAACCCGAACAGATAGTCTGCGGCGCACCCAATGTGGCCGTAGGACAGAAGGTGGTCGTGGCCACGCTTGGAACCAAACTCTACGACGGCGACCAAGAGTTCACCATCAAGAAGAGCAAGTTGCGCGGCATAGAGTCCAACGGCATGATATGTGCCGAGGACGAGATAGGCATCGGCACCGACCATGCAGGCATCATCGTCCTGCCTGAGGACGCCGTGCCCGGCACGCCTGCAGCCGAATACTACCATCTGGAGAGCGACTTCCTCATCGAAGTGGACATCACACCCAACCGTGCCGATGCCTGCAGCCACTATGGCGTGGCTCGCGACCTCTATGCCTGGCTTGTGCAGAACGGCAAGAAGACAGCCCTCCATCGTCCTTCGGTAGATGCGTTCAAGGTTGACAACCACGAACTGCCCTTCACCGTTCGCGTCGAGAACACGGAGGCCTGTCCCCGCTATGCAGCCGTTTCGCTTCGTAATTGCGAGGTGAAGGAAAGTCCCGAATGGCTCAAGCAACGCCTGACCACCATAGGCCTGCGCCCCATCAACAACATTGTCGATATCACCAACTATGTGATGATGGCCTACGGACAACCCCTCCATTGCTTTGATGCCGACATGGTCGAGGGACAGCAGATTGTGGTGAAGACCATGCCTGAGGGCACTCCCTTCGTCACGCTCGACGGCGAGGAGCACAAACTCTCTGACCGCGACCTGGCCATCTGCAACGCCCGCGAACCCATGTGCATAGCCGGCGTCTTTGGCGGAAAGGGTAGTGGCACCTACGAGACCACGCGCAACGTCCTCCTTGAGAGCGCCTACTTCAATCCCACTTGGATTCGCAAGTCGGCCCGCCGTCACGGACTGTCCACCGACGCCTCGTTCCGCTTCGAGCGCGGCATCGACCCCAACGGACAGATTTATGCCCTGAAGCAGGCCGCCCTGATGGCCAAGGAACTGGCTGGCGCAGAAGTGAGCATGGAGATAGTTGATGTCAAATGTCAAACGTCAAATGTGTTTGATGATGCCATCGTCGACCTCAAGTTCGACTACGTCAACAACCTCATCGGCAAGCCCATTCCCGAAGAGACAGTCCTGAGCATTGTCGAGAGCCTCGAAATGAAGGTGCTGGAGCGGACGGCCGAAGGGGTGAAGCTTCAGGTTCCTGCCTATCGCGTCGATGTCCAGCGTCCCTGCGATGTAGTGGAGGACATCCTGCGCATCTACGGTTACAACAACGTCGAAATCCCCACCTCCGTCAAGAGCTGCACCGCTGTGAAGGGCGATGTGGACAAGAGCTACAAGTTGCAGAACATCGTTGGCGAGCAGTTGGTTGGTGCCGGATTCCGTGAGATACTTAACAACTCGCTCCAGCGCGGAGCTTATTACGATGACCTCCAGAGCTTGAAGGCGGAAAACTGCGTGCGCCTGATGAATCCCCTGAGTCAGGACCTCAACGTGCTGCGTCAGACCCTTCTCTTCGGAGGACTCGAAACCATCGTCCGCAACATTTCCTATCGCAACGCCAACCTGGCCCTCTTCGAGTTCGGCAATTGCTATTATTTCCGTGCAGAGCGTCGCTCGCCCGAGATTATTCCCGGCGTCAGCAGCAGTCGCGACCCCGAGGTCATCAAGCATGTTCTGGACGCCTACTCCGAGGACTTCCACCTGGGCTTGTGGCTCACCGGCAAGCGTGTCAGCGGCAGCTGGGCACATGCCGACGAGGACGCCACCGTCTATGAATTGAAAGCCCACGTCGTCAACATCCTGCGCCGCCTGGGCGTACCCTTCGGCGCACTGGTGTTCGCAGCCGGAGAGAGCGACCTCTTCGATAAGAGTCTGGAGGTGCGCAACCGCGGTGGCAAGGTGCTTGCCACCCTGGGCGTCGTCAGTCATCGCATCCAGAAGCAGTTCGGACTCGAGCAGCCCGTCTTCTATGCCGACCTCTCGTGGCAGCAACTCATGCGTGTCATCCGCAACCAGAAGCTCACCGCCACCGACCTTCCCAAGTATCCCGCCGTCAGTCGCGACCTGGCCCTGCTTGTGGACAAGAGTGTGGAGTTTGGTCAAATCGAGTCCATCGCCTACCAGACCGAGAAGAAGTTGCTCAAGGAGGTACGCCTGTTTGATGTTTACGAAGGCAACCGCCTGCCCGAGGGCAAGAAGTCGTATGCCGTTAACTTCATCCTGCAGGACGAGACCAAGACCATGGGCGACAAGCAAATCGACGCCATCATGCAGAAACTGATTCAGAACCTCACCAAGCAGCTAAGTGCTGAGCTGCGCTAAGAGAGACCCCATCCCCCAATCCCCTCCCGAGGGAGGGGGGTAGGGATAAACAAGAAATTAAGAATAATAAATCAAACTAATAATAACAAAACCCAACGCCTCAAAACACATTTTACGCCCTCCCCTCGGGGAGGGAATGGGGTAGGGGTCTTATAATTTTTATTTATGGGAAGAGCATTTGAATACCGTAAAGCTACGAAGCTGAAGCGCTGGGGCCACATGGCCAAGACATTCACCCGCCTGGGCAAGCAAATCGCCATCGCCGTCAAGGCAGGCGGACCAGAGCCTGAGAACAACCCCTCGTTGCGCAGCGTCATCGCTGTCTGCAAGCGTGAGAACATGCCGAAGGACAACATCGAGCGCGCCATCAAGAACGCTATGGGCAAGGACCAGAGCGACTACAAGAGTGTCACCTACGAAGGCTACGGCCCTCACGGAGTTGCCGTCTTCGTCGATACACTCACCGACAACACCACCCGCACCGTTGCCGACGTCCGCTCCGTCTTCAACAAGTTCTCTGGCAACATGGGCACCACGGGCAGCCTCTCCTTCCTTTTCGACCACAAGTGCGTCTTCACCTTCAAGAAGAAGGCCGACATGGACATGGACGACTTCATCCTGGAGATGATTGACTACGGAGTGGACGAGGACTTCGACGAAGAGTACGACGAGGACAAGGACGAAACCACCATCACCATCTACGGCGAGCCCACGAGCTACAACGAGATTCAGAAGAAGCTCGAGGCCGATGGTTTTGAGGAGGTCGGCGGTGAGTTCACCTACATCCCCAACGACCTGAAGGACGTCACCCCCGAACAGCGCGAGACCATCAACAAGATGGTGGAGAAACTCGAAGAGTTCGACGATGTGCAGACCGTCTATACTAACATGAAGCCTGAAGAAGGTTGTTAAACCTCATAACTTCAAAACCTCAAGTTATGCTTTACACGTGTCAAGGCACCTGCAGCAAGTTCATCGACGTTGAGACCGACGCCGAGGGGCGCATCAGCCACTGCTTCTTCCACGGAGGCTGTCACGGCAACACTCAGGGCGTCTCGAAGCTCGTCATCGGCAAGACTCCAGACGAAGTCATCCGCCTGCTCGACGGCATCCGCTGCGGCAACAAGCCCACCAGCTGTCCCGACCAACTCTGCCGGGCACTGGAGCAACTAAAGAAGGAGGCTGTCTGAGACTGCCGCCCGCAGTAACCCCTTCGCAGGCCTAAGGTCCAAACAAAAGAACAGGAGCGCAAGTCATTTGTGCTCCTGTTCTTGTTTGTTGTCGAACGCCCATTCGTTGCGCACCGAACAATTGTTCAGCACCATTGGGGGAAGGGGGACGAAAATGTCACATGTGACATTTGCAAAACTTGATTTTCAAACTTTTCTTTTTCCCCCTTTTGCTGCCTACTTCTCCGGTCCCCACAGACGATAGCGAACCCAGACGTGGAGCCAGGCGCGGGCAATGGAGTCAACGGCGTCGGCCATCAGTTTCGCGCTATATTCCTCAAAGCGTTGTGCTTCGGGTCTCTTCTTGTAGTCCGTCCATCCCATGTCCTCAAAGCCCTTGGGGAACATTTCGTAGGCCAGCAGATAGGAATATTCCGTCACGGCACTCATGTAGTCCCATGTACTGTATCCGCTGCTGCCCCAGTTGTAGATGAAGGGGCGTTCCAGGATTTTCTTCTCTACGGCCTCCATGAGCGTTGCCATCTTGTCTGTCTTCAGCGGATAGCCGTCGGGGTCGTAGAAGAAGCGGTTGTTGTCATCGTCAATCCTGTACGACTTCTTCACACCGTTTTCCCATTGCGTCTCCACAGCAGCATGGATTTTGGACAGCGGACGTGCGTCGCAGTGCAGGGGCATGTGGGCGTCGGCAATGTAGTGGCTCATGATGAAGAATCGCATTGCCATGTGGGTTGACGAGGGTGCTATGGGGTTGCCCTTGTCCTCGCGATACTGAATCTTGAAGTTGTCGACGATGGTGTGGGCCATGGCGTCGCAGCGGTCGCAGAGGTTGCCCTTCTCGATGACGAATTGTCGGCCAAACAACTTCGACTCTGCCATCATGAGGCGCCTTACTTCCATCGTCTCCGGCAGAAGCTTGAATGAACGCGGCTCGTCGCTGATTTCGTCAGGGACATACTTCACGCCGTGGCTCATGCCCTGGTCGGAGAACACTTCGTCGGGGTACCACGCTCCCTGCACCACAAAGTCGCGATAGTTCTTGAACCATCGCACAAGGCTTTTGGCAAACCTCTTCACTTCCACTGCCGACTTTCCCGAACCTTCTGTCTCGGGCAGAGCGGCCTGGTCCAGCCGTTTCATGGCCATAAAGGCCAGCCATGCATGCGTGTACTTCTTCATAGTCGTAATGGTTTAGAATGAAAGGTCTCAGGGGGCTACTTGTAGTCCTCGGGCTTGACGGTGCAGTCGATGAGGGAAAGTCCGGAGGATTGGGAGCGATAGACGTAGTGGAAGGAGAGGCCGTGTTCCTTGTGGGCCTTCAGCTGCAGCGAGTTGCGGACGTTGGAGACCAGCTGTTGCTTGAGTTCCTCGGCGGGGAAGAGGTCGCCGTCGGCATCGCCGCTGACCGTGTAGTAGTAGTGGACGGTGTGGAGGTCGGCATCGTAGCGCATGCTGTCGAAGCTGGTGTAGGGGTCGAGTTGCTTGGGGGCTTCCTTGAGGTTGAAATTCTCTACTTCGGTCTGTACGCGTTCGTCAAACGTCTGTTTCTTGCACCCCGTCAGCAGGAGGGTGGCCGTTGCCATTAGAAGGAAAATCTTTCTCATCGGTATCTATGTTTTTCTTCCTGCAAAGTTACGTATAATCTTGATATAAGTCAAGAAAACGTAAGAAAAAGTGACTTAATCCTTAATCCCTAATCTCTAATTCTGATACTTTCCGTAACTTTGTGGTGTCGTTAAAAGACAATGGTTTAACTAACTTAAGGTAAAAAGTAAAGAATTATGAACGAGAAAGTTGGTACGTTTGCAGGCCAAATCTGGAATGCATTGAACGAGAATGGTGCTTTGAACACCAAGGACCTGAAGAAAGCTGCTAAGGTGAAGACCGACAAGGAACTGTTCCTGGGTCTGGGTTGGTTGCTCCGTGAGGACAAGGTAACCGTCACCGAGGCTGAGAAGGACATCGTTGTTGCCCTGAACTAAGCCGACACAAATTTACTAATTCCTAAAAAAGTGCCCCGAGCCGAATGGTTTGGGGCATTTTTTTTGGCATTATGCTTGCTTTTTTGTATATTTGTGGCCCAAAAGATAGTTAATGCAAAAAAATATACGCAATTTCTGCATCATAGCGCACATTGACCATGGAAAATCCACCCTGGCCGACCGACTGTTGGAGATGACCAACACCATCAAGGTCACCGAGGGGCAAATGCTGGATGACATGGACTTGGAGCGCGAGCGCGGTATCACCATCAAGAGCCATGCCATACAGATGGAATACAAACGCGGTGGAGAGACTTATATCCTCAATCTTATCGACACTCCGGGGCATGTGGACTTCTCCTACGAGGTGAGTCGAAGCATTGCTGCCTGCGAGGGTGCTCTGCTGGTGGTGGATGCCACTCAGGGCGTGCAGGCACAGACCATCTCTAACCTCTACATGGCCATCGACCACGACTTGGAGATTATTCCCGTGGTGAACAAGTGCGACATGCCCAATGCCATGCCTGAGGAGGTGGAGGACGAGATAGTGGACCTCATCGGCTGCAAGCCTGAGGAGATTATCCGTGCCAGCGGCAAGACGGGGCAGGGAGTAGGAGAGATTCTGGACGCCGTGGTGGACCGCATACCCGCGCCCGAGGGCGACCCCAATGCACCCCTGCAGGCTCTCATCTTCGACTCTGTCTTCAATCCCTTCCGAGGCATCATTGCCTACTTCCGCATCGTCAACGGTTCAATACGCAGCGGCGAGCAGGTGCAGTTCATCAACACGGGCAAGGAGTACAAGGCCGACGAGATAGGTGTGCTGAAAATGGATATGGTGCCCCGTCAGGAGTTGCAGTGCGGCAACGTGGGCTACATCGTATCCGGCATCAAGACGGCCACGGAGGTGAAGGTGGGCGACACCATCACATCCCTCTCCAATCCCACGCGCGAGGCCATTGCCGGATTCGAGGAGGTGAAGCCGATGGTCTTTGCCGGCGTCTATCCGATAGAGACGGAGGACTTTGAGAACCTGCGCGCCTCGCTGGAGAAGCTGCAGCTCAACGATGCCTCACTCACCTTCCAGCCCGAGAGCAGTGTGGCCCTGGGTTTCGGATTCCGCTGTGGGTTCCTGGGACTGCTGCACATGGAGATTGTACAGGAGCGACTGGACCGCGAGTTCAACATGGACGTCATCACCACCGTCCCCAATGTGTCCTATCTGGTCTATGACAAGCAGGGCGAGGTGAAGGAGGTGCACAATCCTGCGGGAATGCCCGAACCCACACTCATCGACCACATCGAGGAACCCTACATCCACGCCTCGGTCATCACCACGGCCAACTTCATCGGGCCCATCATGACCCTCTGCCTGGGCAAGCGGGGCGAACTGCTGAAGCAGGACTTCATCAGCGGAAACCGCGTGGAACTGCAGTATGCCATGCCCCTGGGCGAGATAGTGATTGACTTCTACGACAAGTTGAAATCCATCTCCAAGGGCTATGCCTCGTTTGACTATCATCAGGATGGCTTCCGCCCGTCGAAGCTGGTGAAGTTGGACATCCTCTTAAACGGTGAACCCGTCGATGCCCTTTCGACACTGACCCACGTGGACAACAGCGTCGATTTCGGCCGGCGCATGTGTGAGAAACTGAAGGACTTGCTGCCCCGCCAGCAGTTCGACATAGCCATACAGGCCGCCATCGGGGCGAAGATCATCGCCCGAGAGACAGTGAAGCAGGTCAGGAAGGACGTGCTGGCGAAGTGCTACGGCGGTGATGTGAGCCGTAAGCGCAAGCTGCTGGAGAAGCAAAAGAAGGGTAAGAAACGCATGAAGCAGATAGGCAACGTCCAAGTGCCTCAGAAGGCTTTCCTTGCAGTATTGAAACTTGACTAAAACAACCACCATGATAAACACCACACGCGATGTAGCACGCGAGATTTCTCGCCTCTATTGCCGACTTAGTCCGATGGGCGTCGATGCCTTGTCGCAAATACTGGTCCCGATGAAGTTCCAGAAAGGCGACATCGTCTTGCCCGAGGGTGAGGTCTGCAGGGCCATGTACTTTGTTGACCGCGGCATGGTGCGACAGTTCTATTATAAGAATGGGAAGGATGTGACGGAGCATTTCTCGTTTGAGGGACGCATCGTCTTCTGCATCGAGAGCTTCCTGAAACAGGAGCCCAGCCGCCTCATTGTGGAGGCACTGGAGAACTCTGTGCTCTATGCCATCCCCTACGAGTCCTGGCACCTGCAGATGTTGCAGAACCAGGAGATGGAGATGCTCTACCGAAAGATTCTGGAGCATGCCCTCATCTCGAGTCAGGAGCATGCCGACTCGCAACGCTTCGAGAACGCGGGTGAGCGCTACGCTCGTCTGCTGAAGACGAAGCCCGAGATTGTCCTGCGCGCGCCCATGCTTCACATTGCCTCGTTCTTGCAGATGACGCCCGAGACGCTATCCCGCGTGCGTTCAGCGCATAATAAGGATTAGGGAATAGGGATTAGAGATTAGGGAATAAAAAGATTAGGGATTAGAGCGGCAAAACAGCCAAACTCTAATCCCTAATCTCTAATCTCAAATCTAAGATCAGTCTTATTTCTTCTTGCTCTCTTCGTCCTTCTTGCCGTTCTTCTTCAGCTTCTCGGCCACTTCGGGCTTCACCTTGTAGCGCTTGTTCAGACCCTTCAGTACCTCGTTGGTGATGTCAAACTTGGGGTTGGCCAGGAGCATGTTGTCGCCAGCCTTCGAGAGTATGATGTCGTACTTCTTCGTCTTGTTGTATGTCTTCAGGAACTTCTGGACAGAGTCACGCATTTCCTCGTTGTACTTGCTCTGTTCCTCCTGGAACGAGGCGTAGAGGCGCTCCGAGAGCTCCTGCAGAGCCTGCTGTTCGGCCTGCAGTGACTGCTGTGCGCGGTTCAGTTCCTCCTGGCTGGTGAATCCGTTCGACTCATACTTCTTCTGCATGGCTGCAGCATGCTGCTCCAGGGTGCGCTGCTTGCCGGCCAGCGTGCGCTGAATGTTCTCTCCCTCAATGTTGGCCAGCTCGGTGTAGTCCTTGCAGAACTGGTATTGCGACATCAGGGTGTCAATCTCCACATAGGCCACCTTCAGGGCAGTCTCTTCCTGAGGAGCCTGAGTGCTTTCGGCCTCTTGCTGAGCCTTGTTGTTGCAACTTGTCATTCCCGTCAGGCCCATAGCGAGGGCCAGCAAATAGATTTTCTTCATTGTATATAGTTTTTCAAATTTCTCATTTTCTCATTTTCTCATTTTCTCATTCTCTCATTTTCTCATCTCCTCAATCTCTTCTTCTTCCGTTCCATGGCGTCCATCGATTGCACGCAGTGGATGCCCCTGCGGCGCATCTCCTTGCTTTGACCGATGTGCTGGCTGCGGAATTCCCCTCCGCGAAGCCAGATGTTCACGGTGAGCAGCAGCATGCTTACGGCCACGATGGCCATGATGATGAGTGCGAGTTTCAACATATCGGATGCAAAAGTACAAATAAATTGTAAATTGCAAGTCGATAAATCATAAATAAACATGCGTTTTATGTTTTTTTAACGGGTGGAAATACACAAAAATCGCCTTACGCGCGTTATTATTATTAATAAATGTGTATCTTTGTTCCAAATTGCATTAGTCAAATAAGAAAATAAATAGTTAATACCATTATGAATTCTTCCTTGAAACCCGCAAGTGTGTTTGAGTGCTTTGCACAAGTGAATAAAGTTCCCCGCCCCTCGAAGAAAGAGGAGCAAATGATAGAGTTCCTGCTCGACTACGGTCGCAAGCTGGGCCTGCCCACCCGTCGCGATGAGGCGGGCAATGTCATCATCTGCAAGCCCGCCACCCTGGGCATGGAGGATCGCCCCACCGTGGTCCTGCAGAGCCACATGGACATGGTGTGTGAGAAGAATGCCGACGTAGAGTTCGATTTCGAGCACGATGCCATCCAAACCTACATCGACGGCGAATGGATGCGTGCCAAGGGCACCACGTTGGGCGCTGACGATGGCATTGGTGTGGCTATGGAGATGGCCATACTGGCCGCCAACGACATCAAGCATGGCCCGCTGGAGTGCGTCTTCACGCGTGACGAGGAGACTGGGCTCACCGGCGCCGAGGGCATGAAGGACGACTTCATGACGGGGCAGTACCTCATCAACCTCGACTCTGAGGACGAGGGCGAAATCTTCATCTCCTGCGCAGGCGGATGCCGCACCACCGCCACCTTCCACTATGAGGACAAGCAGACACCTGACAATCAGTTCTTTGCCTCGCTCTGCATTAAGGGCCTCACGGGCGGCCACTCGGGCGACGACATCGACAAGAAGCGCGCCAATGCCAACAAACTCCTGGCCCGCTTCCTCTATCAGGAATTGCAGAAGATGCCCATCCTTCTGGCCGACATCCAGGCTGGCGGACTCCACAATGCCATTCCCCGTGAAGCCCGTGCCGTCATAGCTATCCCCATGGGGACAAAGGAACTTCTGGTTGCCGACTGGAATGTCTTTGCCGCCGACGTTCGTGAGGAATATCGTGTGACGGAGCCCTCCATCGAGTTCCACCTCGAATCCGCCCAACCCACACCTACCGTGGTGGACCGTGCCACCGGCCACCGACTCATCTATGCCCTGCAGGGTGTGTTCAACGGAGTCTTCGCCATGTCGCAGGACATCCCCCTCGTTGAGACCAGTTCCAACCTGGCCAGCATACACATGGTGCCCGAGCGCCACACCATCGAGATTAACAGCAGCCAGCGCAGTTCCCTGCTCTCGGCCCGCCACAATGTGTCCGACACCTTTGCTGCCGTATTCTCGTTGGCCCAGGCCGATGTGGAGACGGGTGAGGGCTATCCCGGTTGGAAGCCCAATCCCGACAGCCACCTGCTCGATGTGGCCGTTGAGCAGTACAAGCGCCTCTTCCACAAGGAACCCGTCGTTCGTGGCATCCACGCCGGACTCGAGTGCGGCCTCTTCAGCGAGAAGTATCCTCACCTCGACATGGTAAGCTTTGGTCCCACCTTGCGTGGTGTCCACTCTCCCGACGAGAAGCTGCTCATCCCCACCGTTGAGATGGTGTGGGACCACCTGCTTGCGATATTGGAAAACATCTAAGACGGGGAGGGAAAATGAGAGAATGAGAAAGTGAGAAAGTGACAAAAGTCGATGAAGTCAAAATGAGATACGGGCATGTTGAGGGATAATTTATTAGCACGGTTGAGTACGGAATTTGCCGTTCGTATTATTAAATTATACAAACATTTGGCTTTCGACATACACGAACCTGTAATCTCAAAACAAATATATCGTTCTGGTACAAGTATTGGGGCTAATATAGCAGAAAGCAAGAATGCACAGAGTCCAGCAGATTTCATAAATAAGCTGAGCATTGCGCTTAAGGAGGCTAATGAAACGGAGTATTGGTTAAAATTATTGCTCTTTTCCGATTATGTCAAGGAAACAGAATACGAATCACTTCAGAATGATTTGAATGTTATTATTGGTACACTTGTAAAGGTGATTAAAAAAGTAAAAGATAATGAACAATTGTAAATATGCATTCTGGAGAATAAAGAGATGGCATTTCCTTTCTCATTCTTTCAATTTCTCATTCTCTCATTTTCTCAATTTCTCATTCTCTCATTCTCTTATTCTCTTATTCTCTCAATTTCTCATTCTCTCATTTTCTCAATTTCTAACTTCCTGTGACAACTACGACACGTGGACCACTTCACCTTCGGCCCTGCTGACGATGTCGCAGGACACCGTGGCCTTCGACACCATCATCACCAACCAAGGCTCCACCACACGCACCCTCATCGCCTCCAACCCTGGCGATAAGGGACTGCGCATCCGTCGCGTCGAACTCGGACAGGGGGCCTCTTCGCCCTTCCATGTTAACGTCGATGGGCAGTATCTCTACGGCGGAGTGGGGGAGGACTTTGAGGTGCGTGCCGGCGACAGCATCTATGTGCGCATCGAGGCTAAGTTGCCCGCCCAGGACAGCGATTCCATCAGTGCCTGCTCCGACCGCCTGCTCTTCACCCTGGAGAGCGGAACCGTGCAGAGCGTCCTGCTCACCGCCTCTGGCTTGGACGTGGTCATCCTGCGGGGTGAGGTCATCACTCAGGACCGCACGCTCGATGCCCGCCGTCCCTATCAGGTGTTCGACTCGCTCGTCGTGGCCCCAGGCGCTACGCTTACCCTGCCTGCAGGTTGCACGCTCATGTTCCACGACCAGACGTCGCTCCTTGTTCATGGCACCCTCCACGCCGAGGGCACGCTGGAGCAGCCCGTCACCCTGCGTGGCGACCGCGTTGACCGCATGTTCCCCTATCTGCCCTACGACCGCACCCCCAATCGCTGGGGAGGCATCCGCTTCTTTGCCGACAGCCGCGACAACCGTCTCACGCAGTGCGACATACACTCTGGCGACTACGCCATCCAGTGTGACAGCACAGAGCTGCTCGACCCCTCCCAGCCCCTGCTTGTGATGCGCGATTGCGAGGTTCACAACATCGGCGGCCCCGGCCTTCGCTTCACCCACTGTGCCACGCAGGTCTTGGGCACGCAGATTAGCAACACTCTGGGCACCACCGTCAGCCTCCTCGGCGGCGACCACCTCTTTGTCCACTGCACCCTGGCCCAGTTCTATCCCCTCTCGGCCAATCGCGGTCCCGCACTGGAGGTTGGCGACTCCTTGCTGACGGGCCTTGACCCCAAGAAGGATTTCACCTACTATCATCTCCAGCGGGCAGAGTTCCTCAACTGTGTCATCACGGGCTATGCCGACGACGTTTTCTTCGGCCGCTTCTTTCGCACTACGGTTGATGAGGCCCCCTTCCTCTTCCGCAACTGTCTTATGCGCACGCCCGCCAGCGACGACGAGCGCATGCAATCCATCGTCTATGACCTGCCCGATTCCCTCGAGGTCAATGGTGATAAGCACTTCCGTCTCTTAGATACCCACAACTTCATCTACGACTTCACGCCCGACTCCCTCAGTGCCATTCGTGGTATGGGTGACCCCGAGGTGGCACGCCTCTGTCCCACCGACCGTCGTGGTGTCAGCCGCCTAACTGACGGTAAGCCCGATGCCGGTGCCTATCAGAGTAGCTACAAGAAAGAGGAATAGTCAGGGACGGTGGGGGCGTTCTCTGTCAGCATTCTTATTTTAGCCTCATAACCTAATATTGTCTCTTTTTGGAGCTCTTAGCCCCATTTCTACTTGTCATATTTCTTACTAAAATATCGGTATGGATTTTCTGTTCCGTTTTTTGTTTAATGAAAACTTTTTCATAACTTTGCGGTGTTACACTGTTCCGTCAGAGTCAAGCGTGGCACTATTCGGACTCCAACGGGGGAAGAAACGGAAGGTGGACACATATATGACAAAAGCGTTCTTCTGACGCTTTGTTCTTTGGCTACTTGAAACTTCGCAATCTTCAACCTTGTCAAAAAGCAAAGCAACATGGGACGTTCACATGTGTGTTATATATAATAAGAATATTGTATATAAGCATACAGCGTGGGCTTCTGCATTGTTGCTTGTCTTAGACAAGGTGGGCAATGCGAAGGCCTCAAGTAGCGGGACAAGTAACAGAGATGAGACACCCGCGCTTCTTATCTATATGTTCTCCGATTCGTCATATCTCTTATGCCAAGCAGTGGGGTGTCCTGATGGCCCAAGGAGGATATGGTATGAAAGAACTATTCTTCATCTTGATTTTGAGCATTCTCCCAGTTAGTGCCAATGCACAAGTGGGTGGCTTCGCAAAAGCAGTCAAATCAACAGCAAAGGCGACCAAATCAGCTGCAAATGCAGCCAAATTGGGAGCGGCAGCCACGGTTGTTTCTCATGGAGTGACTAATCTGCAAAAGCAAACAGACCCAAACACTGTATCTACTACCCAGAACACTGCAGCTCGTTTATCAGGACCTATTGTAAAAGGAGGCACGCCCCAAATGGTAACCGCCTTCCCGTACTCCGCAGCTGATATTATAGAGAAACATGAGAAGAGATCGAAGGAGGTGCTTGAAAAGCTTCAAAAGAACCGTCAATCCTATTTGAAGAATTTGATGCAGAAGCGCTTCCTTACCTATGTGGGTATTGAAAGCCAATCGATAGACGAACCCAGCATGACCTCCTTTCCATTGAGTACAGGACAAAAAGTGTTGGCCTATAAGATTGGTGCGGAGCTTGTACGTTCAAACCACGATAGTATTGCTAAAATAACGCTCTCTGACGATTATTACATCTATGTTGACATCCCGTCGAATGTGGAGAAGGAAGTCCCCTCGGTCCTCTTCATGGCTCACATGGACGTAACCCCTGAGGCTCCAGGGAAAGGCATACGCCCGATTGTGCATGAGAACTATGATGGTGGGGATATCGTGCTTCCGGCAGGCATTACGCTCAGTCCCAACAGTCCGCAAGGTGCTCACCTGAAAGACCTGAAGGGTAAGACCATCATTACCAGCGACGGCTCCACCTTGCTTGGAGCTGATGACAAGACAGGCTGTGCCGTGTTGGTGACTTTGGTTGAGGAAATACTTAGGAATCCTAAACTCAAACATGGCCGAGTCATGGTGCTTCTCAGCCAGAACGAGGATGTGGGCAAGGCAGCTTTACGATATGACCCGTCCATCTTTGGCGACAGCCCAGACGTTGTGATAGACGTTGACGGAGACACCTATGACAAATTCTCCATAGCCAACTTCACGGCCATCGGGCAGACTTATTACTTCAAAGGCAACAAGGCACACCCCAACGACGGGAAGAATAGCGGCTTTGCCGACGCCTTGTCGGCAGCGGCCTACTTCATGGGGCTTGTGCCACCCGAGTTGAATCCTGGAGCCAGGGAAGGAGAGGAAGGCTATGTCCATTGCTACTCGCTCACTCATCCTTTGGACTCCGCAGGAAAGGCCATCGAAAGCGACTACGTGGTGAAAGTTCGCCTGCGCTACTTCGACCCCGAGGAGGGCGACTATCAGAAGAAACTGATGGAAGATAACCTGCAGAGGGTGCAGGCCGCTTTCCCATTCGTCGAGTCAAGCATGACAGATAATCAGATGCAATACCAAAACATTGCCTATTCCATGCCATCCTATTTGCCCGACCTTATTATGAAAGCCTCTAAGGAGGCAGGTATGCCCATGACGCCCAAGAAATCGCGGGGCGGCACAACTTCGGCCATGATGGCGGCACGTTTCCCCGACCGGATGCCTGGCGGTTCCGACGTTTACAGTGGACAAAATGCAGAGCACTCGTGTTATGAGTGGTGCTGTGTGGAGGAGATGTGTGGGGTGGTTAATGTGATGGAAAATATAATCCGACAACTTGTGAACTTAAAATGAACTGAAAACTGGTTTGAAATGAAGAAATTATGACACAAATGGAGCATATAGAGTAACCTAATTAACATAAAACATAGTTATGAAGAACTTTTGCTTATTAGTATTCTTGACTTTTTGTAGTTTAACTGGTTTTGCAGAAACAAGTCAACCAATGTGTTGCTCAATAATGAATAATAAAGATTTTATCCAGATAACTGATGATGAATGGATTTATATTGGTGAAACATCTCTCTATCGTGGAACACCAGGAACAGTGGGATATGAACAACTGCCAGCAAAACTATATGTTAGGGAAATAGGTCAAAAACTGTTATTTCGTGCTGAATACAAGGGAGAGTACTATGCACCACGATTTGATGCATCAAACAAATCTTACAGTGTTACGATTGATGGTATAACTTATAGGTGCGATGTGCCATCCATATCTGATGACCACACTTCCTCTGAACAGCCCCGGAATAGCCTGATTGGTGTTTGGAAATCTACGGAAAAAGGTTATAAGGACTTAGGGGATATTCAGATTTCCAACAAGGATGGAAACTTCTTCGTTCAAATGAAAAAGGTATACGGATTGAAATCGACATCAGCGACAGTCCATAACGATTACATAGAGTGGTCATTAGACCTGAATGAAGAGTATGGCACATGGAGGATACAAACTTACACTTCCGTCGGGCAAATAATTGTGGGTGATGGTTATTCATATACAGATAAGAAAAAACCTACCGGTAGTGTTGTTCGTGAGCGTTCGTTTGCAAACAAAGAAGTCCTTAGAGAAAAATATAGGGGTAGGATAAAAGATGGGAATTTGGTATTGTCAGTGTCTTATGAATTCTTATATTATAACGACGGTAATTATTGTTTCTCTTGTGCGGGAGAGCAAACAATAGACAATGTGATATATACTCAATGGTAAAATCGAGGGTTGCATAAATATGACAATTAGTGAAGGCAAATAACATATCTTATTGTTATGAATATGAAGCATATCGTCGTTTTAACTGGCGCAGGCATCAGCGCTGAGAGCGGTCTCTCTACTTTCAGGGACAATAATGGGATGTGGACAAAAGTAAACGCAGAGGAATTGGCCTCGATACAGGGCTACCGCAAGGATAGGGCCAAGGTTCTAGCATTCTACAATGAGCGAAGAAAGAATCTGCTGACGGTTGAGCCTAATCATGCACACAAAGTGTTGGCCGAGTTGGAAAATCAGTACAAGGTGAGTATCATCACGCAGAATGTGGATGACTTGCATGAGAGGGCTGGCTCTACAAGAGTACTGCATTTGCATGGAGAACTGAGGAAAGTCACCAGTTCAGCCAATCCGAATGATGCAAGATGTATCAAAGAAAAGCCACTTGACGAGCCGATTAATATTGGCAACAAGGCTGCTGATGGTTCTCAGTTGCGCCCATTCATTGTGTTCTTTGGCGAAAGTGTTCCTAATATGACTGAGGCAAAGCGAATATGCGAGGAGGCTGACATCTTTGTGATTATCGGGACATCGTTGGTAGTCTATCCTGCTGCGACATTAATAGAGTCTGTACCTTGGAATATACCCTGCTATATCATCGACCCAGGCGATTTCTATGAACAAGACTTATATGGTTTTGAACACATCAAGACCACGGCAGTATTGGGTATCGACATCTTAATGCAGAAGCTGACAGAACTATGATAAAGTTGAAAAAGTGGATGATGAATCTGTGTGAAGAGTGTATGCACATCCTTTCAGACGAGACGGTTATATCCCCATGATACGGAAAAATCGGCCATCGGATATGAGGAAACCAACAATCCGTATCTTTTGTAAACGGTTAGAACTCAATATGAATTGACGAATATATGGTAAGCAACAGCTTGAGAATGGGGAACAGGTTCCTTCATCTTCTTCACATATGTGTGTGGGGATGGTTATTGATAGGCTGTACGGAAAGAGAGAGAGTCGTAACACTGGATGACTCGGAAATCCTTTTCAACGAGAGGTTGGCGTCAATCACCCAAGATAGCAATGAAAGAAACCTGTTTTATATAGGCACGGAGAATGGTACGATATATGTCTATAATTCGGAGAGTAACCATATAGACACGCTTAAGAGCATCTTCTCTCGTGTCTATAAGGTGGTAAGGGATCCGGATTCTCATTCCACACTCTGGGTCGGGGTGAGAAATGGCGGCCTCCGTCGATGCCAAATAGTGGGTGACAGTCTTGTGGATAAGAATCAGGGTTATCCGTTGGGGCGGAAAGGGACGCAATATTCGTGCTATGACATTGCCATACACCCTCCCTTTGTCTATATGGCAACTTCTCAAGGACTGTTTGCTATCGAAAAGGAATACGATGACCTCAAGCAAATCTATGCCAAAGGAGACTTTCGCGATAAGGAAAAGAATCTTCCTCCGTTATCTGTTAGTCACCTGACCACACATGCTGATTCTCTACTGTTTTGTACTTCTGATGATGGCGTGCTTAGGATAAACCTGGCTAAGAACCCTCTAGAGTGCGAGCCTACGATGCTGACAAAGAAGTGTTCAAAAGTCCTCATAATAGACGGAATGACTTATGCAATGTCACAGGGCACATTGTGGCAAGCAGACATTAACACGACTCGCATCCTTGACAGCATTCCCATAAAACAACGAGACGTACAAACGTTGTATCATGTAGGTCATACATTTTATGTCGTTGGTAGTGGACAGTTATTCGTGGTGGCGGATTCTATGCTTCATTCTACCTCTCAATACCAAGCCGTACAGCTTCGTAGCCGGGCTCGGACGGATTGCTATAACGTCGTAGTTGAGGACCCCAACCACAATCAGTCCCTGCTGGTTACGGAAAAAGGCCTTCTTAGAATCGGCCATAGTATGACTACCTTCAACAAGTCGGGCAATGTAACCAATGCCTGTTTGGATGGGACGTTTGCCTATTATCTTGCAGATGGAGACAAACTCTTTAGACAAAAGAAGACTGGAGATGAAGCCGAACAGGTCTACAAGATTCCGCACGGTAGGAAGGCACAGGCGATGACGGTCTCTGGTGGCACGCTTTATTATGCCGACACGCAGCGGAAAGTTTGGAGTGCGAAAGTAGGCAGGGGATTTTATTGGAATGTGTTGCAACGCGAACATCTGGTAACAGATACCATTACACGTCGCATTACGGCTATGTCATCCTATCGGGGGATTACTCTGATAGGAGTCCAGGACGGGCTTGTGTGCCTCTCCGATACCTGTCGGCGGCTTGTCCGTGAAATGGAGGAGGTTTTTAAGGAAAGCTATATTACCCGATTCTCGAACTTGAACGATACTCTTTTGTTTATCTCCACACTGAACGACGGTGTGTTTATGGCCAAAGGTGATTCTTATCCTCAACGTGTCGATTTGGCTCCAATCTCATTTGTCTGCGATGTGGCATTAGAAGATACATTATACATTCTCACGAATCATAAGTTATATCGCCAGGAGAACGATTCGTCGATGGCGATATATGCCAATGCATCGGGTTATAGTCGAGTGTTCTGCACGGAAAGTCATCATTTGGTCTTAATAGGAGAACATGGAATTAGAGATATAGCAACATCTGCCACTTACTTTCCCGACATACGTTTTGAACCAAATGCTTGTTTGCTAAATGGAGGACGACTTTATGCAGGAAGTAATCATGGCGTAGTGAGGCTTGATGGCATTGCCTCGACGGGAGAGCCCATTGTTTCCTGGGTGCAATTTGTGTTGAAACCAACATTGTTTAATAGATATAATGTTTTGTTGCTTGCGTGTCTTTGTTTGCTTTGTGTGCTTCTCCTTTGGTGGCATGACCGACGCAAAATGAGCATAAAGGCCCTTCTGGTCTATAAGAGAAGTCTTCTTCGGCGTATTAATGAGTTAAGAATGGTTTCGAAGCACCTGGATGCGACCATCTCAGCCCAGATAGAGTCATTATTATCAGAAACAGAGCAGGTTGATGTCGGCAGCAAGAAAAAGGGGTTGGATGAACTGGATGATATAAGTATGAGAATTATGGAACTGACAGGTCACGTTCCCTTGAGGCTTATTCAGATTCTGCGCGGACAGCAGGAAAGTTTCAAGCAGTATCGAAATGATACAGGTTATGCCGAACATGCGAAACGAACCGCGGAGGCTATTGATGACCACACCCTTCTCGTTCTTAACAACCAGATAGAAGAAAACTCAAGTTGGTTAAAACATATGGCACAGATGAAGCGCGTCTTATCGGATTATGAAGCCATGTCTTGCGGACTGCCCATGATAGTGGGGGCAACAGACGAGATGCTGCGTGTGCTGACTTCCTCTCAATCTGCCGAAAATAAGGTTGCTCAGGTGGAATCTTTGTTAGACCAAATGGATGGTGCGACCGTAAGGAAAAGTGTCCAAGACTATTTGGAAAACCGAAAAGGTGCGTGTGATAATCTATCACAAAAGAGTGGAGGATATGCAGAATGTCAGTTAAAACTTATTAGGGAGGGATATCAATCCCTTGCTGACGGTATAGATGGTCGGAGCGATTTCGTTGATTCGATGCGCAAAATTGCCACACTGGATCGTAATCTGGAGACATTTAATATACTCATCAAGGTCCGACAGCAGTTGGATGACTATAACAGAGCAAACGACGCATATACGAGGAAGGAACGGGTAATTGAAAAAAGCCGTGGAAATTATGTGTTGGATAGAACAATAGAAGAACGGGATAAAGAGGAAAAGAATAAACTTGGCAAAAAACTTGAAAACATATCTAAGGGGATAAGAGACGAGATCGACCATTTCTATGAAATAATAGACAAGGGGCAAGAATCGGCTCTATTCAATGCAATCGGCATAAACCGGAAACAGGCAGAAGGCCAATTCCTGACGGCTAGCATCTTAGTTCTGCTGTTGACGAGAAGCGGTTTGCCTGTGAGTCGTTTCAAAAACATGTTCTTGGTTAACGAGCAGTCTCTAAGACGAGTGAAGCGAAATATTGAAGCCTTATTAAGGAATAATATAGAGCAGATACGAGAAACTGCAGAAACTAACCCTACAGGCATTGCAGGTATATTGTTACAAGTCGCTGAAAATTCCCTGCAACAGGAATAAAAGGGTTAAGTGGACGTTACGTTTTTCGAATTGTAACGTTCATAAGTACGTTGTGCTGAATTTGTTCATCGCCAGACGGATTTGTCTGAGGATAAATGTAGTAATTTTGCGGTGTCTCCCAATGAGGGGAGTCTCAAAGTATTAACAAAATAACTATTACAGAGATGAAGAAATTCATGACCTTGGCATTGATGATGGTAGCACTCTCATCTGCCGCAGCAGACAACAACCGTTTCGCCCAGACGAGCGAGAAGTATCCCTCGTGGCCCGTTCCTGAGGAGTTTCCTTCATGGCCTCTGAATGAGGCTCGGTGGCCCCAACACCCTTCATGGCCTGAGGCTTGATGATGACATGTCCTTCCCGCACCGGAATTAGAGGCGCGGGAAGGATGATTTAATAAAGGATTAGTAATGATACGGTATATTTACAGGTACAAAATTCAACCACCATCAGGACAGACTAATATGATTCGTTAGATAAATAATCAAGACAGAGACAGATATGGAAGATTGGACAGACTACGTTGATAACTATCCTTATGTGCCAGTGATAATAACGGGCAATGAAGGAAATTACTGTAATGCTACCAATAATAGTTTGAGTTCCCCTTTTAACAATTCAAGTTTTTTACAGCCATGAAGAAATTAATGACCCTAACAATGATGATGATTATAATGTCATCTGCTGCAGCGAAAAAAGACAATCCTATAATCGATTGTGGCCAGTATTATCCACATGCTGGTTTAGAGAGGATGGCTGAAGAAGAAAACACAAATTATGTGAGTGTCGTTGTTCTTGCAACCGACGAAGTTGTGGATTCTATTGATAAATGCGTTGGAGCATTGGGCAAGGAATGTCATTTACTTGCTACAGAAAGCAGGTGCACAATAATATTGTCCCAGATTCCAGCCAATCGCATTATAGAACTAATCAAATTGTGTCATCCTGACGAGAGTAGGGTAGAAGCAAAGAATAGAAATCTTTATCCCCGAAGGACGGTGCATCCCAGTGAAAAGTAATGAAGTTGAAATACTTAAACAAATATGAAAATGAAAAAATATCTTCTTTTAGGTGTAGTTGCCTCTCTTATGGGTAGTTTTGCCCTCTCACAGACATTGAATAATGGAGACGAAGCTTCGGGCCCCAGCACGTTTGTTGGTTCGTGGAATCCAGATAGGCTGGGCTGGCATGGCTCTATCGTAATATCTTATGAGGGAAAGAACCATCATTTAACGATGAATACAGAAGAGGGGCCAATAGAATTTGATGATGTTCAAGTCAGAGGAAAGGAGATTTCCTGGTCTTATCGTGACGAAGTAAAGTTCGCGAATTGGTATTTGGGTAAGTGGAGTGAATCTGGACGCACGGAAATACTTTTGGACGTGAATGGTATATATGGCACCTCAGGAACTCCTACTACAGTCTATCAGAGAGGGGTAAATGCCACTCACATGCTTAGGACATGGCAATATCATGGAGTACTGATAGAGGACAGGCTGGTAATTAGTTATGGCAGCAAGTCGGACTATTATTCCTCGGATGATGAGCTGCTCTTTGATAAGGTGTTGGAATTGCCCTCGGCGTTTTCTTATTTGAAAGAATAATTTAAAAATTTGAGATTATGAAAAGACTTTGTGAACAGGTTATTAATGGGGATGTTAAGGCCTTTAGTGAATTGAAGCAGTTGGCAGGCAGCGGAAACGCCGAAGCGCAGTATCAATTGTCCATTGTCTATAGTGATAAGAAAAGTCCTTATGAGGATGAGTCTCTCTGGATGTACTGGTTAAAAAAGAGTGCAGAGTATGGTTGCTATGAAGCGATCAAGAAACTATGGTTTCTGCCTTTAGACATAAAAGAGAAGTATAATATCGTAGAATCCCCCAATTTCATATGGGAGAGATATGAAGAAGAAAAAAGAAAGAAATCTGATGTAAAGCCAGGAGGGATTTGGTCTATTCGTGGGCGCATTGATAGAAGTACGTATTTTATTTATATGCTGATTTACACCATTGTATTAGATTGTCTCGTGTGGGTGGTAGGAAGACTTCCAATGGAAACTGTAGATTATGGTTATTATACAACGACAGAGCCTTCAAGCATGGCATCAGTCTTAATTGCAGTCATAGTGGCTGTGATGTTGTATTTGTTTTTTGCCTTAGCTTCGAAACGTGCACATGATTGTGGAGATTCTTGTCTGTATGTGCTGATTCCGTTCTGGGGAATCGTTCTGTTATTCAAAGGAAGTGAACCACAAACCAATGAATATGGACCCGTGCCAGAATAACGATAGGGGCTCTTGGGCAATATTAGGTTGTTTGCTCTATGCCTTGATAGCTGGTGCCGTAATGGTTTGGGGCTATCGGGAAGTGTGGATTGCCTTGCAAAATGTATGGGAGTTGCCGATGAACAAATAATGAAACTCACTCGTGATGATACGGTTCGCCGTTGAGGATGGTCATGGCGCGATAGATTTGCTCGACGAAGAGTAGGCGAATCATCTGATGAGAAAAAGTCATTTGGCTCAGGGAGATTTCTTCCTGAGCCATTTTGTGTATCTGGGGGGCAAAGCCGTAGGGGCCACCCACGATGAAGACCAGGCGGCGGGGGGAGGCGGCCATGCGCTTCTGCATCCATTGAGCAAATTCGATGCTTCGGCGCTCTTTGCCGTGTTCATCTAATAAAATGATGTAATCGCCTGGTTGCAAGTATTTTTTGATTAGCTCTGCTTCCTGCTCTTTCTGTTGTTCCTGGCTGAGGCTTTTGGCATTCCGGAGTTCGGGAATGACCTCCAAACGGAAGGGCATATAGTGGTTGATGCGGCCGATGTATTCGTCGGTCAGTTGTTCGATTCGTTTGTCGGTGGTCTTGCCGATGACGAGAAAAATGGTCTTCATGGAGCAAAATTACAAAAAGATTAGGGATTAAAGATTAAGGATTATGGATTTTTTCGTATCTTTGTCCCAAACTAATAACTTATAATTAGATAAAAACCATGTTAAGCGTAGAAATGTTGAACGACCGTCTGATAGACCTGGCTTTTGCTGAGGACATAGGTGACGGCGACCATACCACCCTGTGCTGCATCCCTGCAGATGCGATGGGCGAGAGCAAGTTGTTGATTAAGGAAGAAGGAATCTTTGCCGGTGTGGAGATTGCCAAGGAAGTGTTCCACCGTTTCGACCCCGAATTGAAGGTGGAGGTGTACGTCCAGGATGGTGCACACGTGAAGCCGGGCGATATCGTGATGTCGGTCAAAGGCAAGGAACAGAGCCTGTTGCAGACCGAGCGTCTGATGCTGAACATCCTGCAGAGGATGTCGGGCATAGCCACCATGACCCACAAGTACCAGCAGGCACTTATCGATGCCGGTACGAAGACCCGTGTACTGGACACCCGTAAGACTACTCCCGGTATGCGTATGTTGGAGAAGGAGGCCGTGAAGATAGGTGGTGGTATGAATCACCGTATCGGACTCTTCGACATGATTCTGCTGAAAGACAATCACATCGACTTCTGCGGTGGTGTACACAATGCCATCTCTCGTGCAAAAGCCTATTGTAAGGAGAAGGGTAAGGACCTGAAGATAGAGTGCGAAGTTCGCAATTTCAAGGAACTTGACGAGGCGTTGGCAGAGGGATGTGACCGCATCATGTTCGACAACTTCACACCCGAAGATACAGAGAAGGCCGTGAAGATTGTGGCAGGCAGAGCCGAAACAGAATCCTCTGGCGGCATCACTTATGACACCATGATTCCTTATGCCAAGGCCGGTGTGGACTTCATCTCCTTCGGCGCGCTCACCCATTCGGTCAAGGGCTTGGACATGAGCTTCAAGGCGGCAAACAGCAGCAAACTGCGTGTTTGATGTCAAATGTTAAATGTCAAATGTCATATTGTACACAATGAAACGCATTCTAATTCTTTTTTTACATTTTACATTTTACATTGCGATGCAATCGCACGCTTGCACCAACCTCATTGTGGGTAAGGCAGCAAGTGCAGACGGCAGCGTCATAGTCAGCTACAACGCAGACAGCTACGGCATGTACGGCAATCTCTATCGCCATGTGGGCAGCAAGCACCAGAAGGGCGAGATGCGTAAGATATACGAGTGGGACACCAACAAATACCTGGGCGAGATACCTCAAGCCCCTGTCACCTACAATGTGGTTGGACAGATGAACGAACATCAGGTCAGCATCTGCGAGACTACCTTCGGAGGTCGTGAGGAACTGGTTGACTCCACTGCCATCATCGACTACGGTTCGCTTATCTATATTGGTCTGGAACGTTCGACTACGGCTCGTGAGGCCATCAAGATAATGACCGACCTCGTGGCCAAGTACGGCTACTACAGCGAGGGCGAGACCTTCACCATTGCCGACAAGAATGAGGCATGGGTCATGGAGATGGTGGGCAAGGGTCCTGGTTCGAAAGGGGCAGTCTGGGTGGCCGTGCGCATCCCCGACGACTGCATCTCGGCCCACGCCAACCAGAGCCGCATCACGCGCTTCGACATGAAGGACAAGGAGAATGTCATGTATGCCAAGGATGTGGTGAAGTTTGCCCGCGAGAAGGGTTTCTTTACGGGCAAGAAGGACAGCGACTTCTCGTTCCGTGATGCTTTCAATCCCCTCGACTTCGGTGGCATCCGCTATTGCGATGCCCGTGCCTGGTCGTTCCTGCGCAAGCATGTCGATGGCATGGACCAGTATCTGCCCTACATCCAGGGCCAGGCCAACGACCTCGTGATGCCTCTCTACTTCAAACCCAACCACCTGCTCACGGTGCAGGACGTGAAGGACGGTATGCGCGACCACTACGAAGGCACGCCGCTGGACATGCAGCAGGACCTCGGTGCAGGCCCCTACAACATGCCCTACCGCCCATCGCCGCTGAGCTTTGAGGTCGATGGCAAGAAATACTACACCGAACGTCCCATCTCGACCCAGCAGACAGGTTTCTCCTTCGTGGGCCAGATGCGTTCGTCGTTGCCCGATGCCGTTGGTGGCGTAGTATGGTGGACGAATGATGATGCCAACATGACGGCTTACACGCCCATCTATTGCTCCGTGTCGGCAGTGCCCGAGTGCTACGAGCGCATCGAGGGCGTGCAGGACGAGCTCCACTTCTCGTGGCAGTCGGCCTACTGGCTCAGCAACACGGTCAGCAACATCGTCTATCCCTATTACGAGAAGATGTACCCCGACCTGAAGGATGCCCGGCAGGAGCTGGAGACAGCTTACCAGCAGGAGCAACAGCGGATTGACGCAGAGGCTGCGGCACTGCTCAGCGCAGGCGATTCGGAACAGGCCAAGGCCCTGCTCACCAACTACAGTTGCGAGGCTGCCGACCGCATGATGCAGCGCTGGGACCAGCTCTTCAAGTACCTCGTGGTGAAGCACAACGACATGGTGGTGAAGCCTGAGGAGAACGGCCAGTTCAAGAAGACGAAGTACGGTCTTGGTGCCAATCCCACCCGTCCCGGTTATCCCGAGCGTTACTGGCGCGAGGTCGTTAAACAGACAGGAGACAAATATTTAATGAAATAAGATTATGGAACAAGAACTCATCAAAAAGTGTGAGGCCGAGGCCCAGAAGTGGCTTGCCTCCAGCGTGTATGACAAGGACACGAAGGCCGAGATTCAGGCCATGCTCGACAACGAGGACAAGACTCAGCTGGTGGATGCTTTCTACCAGACTCTGGAGTTCGGTACGGGCGGTCTGCGCGGCATCATGGGTGCCGGCACCAATCGCATGAACAAGTACATCGTGGCCATGGCCACCCAGGGCTTTGCCAATTACATCAACAAGGCCTTCCCCGAAGGCGGCAAGAGCGTAGTCGTGGGTCATGACTGCCGCAACAACGGCCGCATGTTTGCCGAGACCGTTGCCAACATCTTCTCGGCCAACGGCCTGAAGGTATATCTCTTCGAGAGCCTTCGTCCCACGCCCGAAATCTCTTTCGCCATCCGCCATCTGGGTGCTGTGGCAGGCGTGAACGTCACCGCTTCGCACAACCCCAAGGAATACAACGGCTACAAGGCTTACTGGGAGGATGGTGCACAGGTGCTGGCTCCGCATGACAAGGGCATCATCGATGAGGTGAACAAGGTGGCCATCGAGGACGTGAAGTTCGAGGGCAATCCCGACCTCATCAAAATTATCGGCGGCGAGATGGACTACGACTACATGATGGCCGTTCGCGACGCACGCATCGATGCCGAGGTCATCAAGCGTCAGGAAGACCTGAACATCGTCTATTCGCCCATGCACGGCACTGGCCGCGTCATCATCCCCATGTGCCTGCGCAGCTGGGGCTTCAAGAACATCAACGTCGTGCCCGAACAGATGGTCATCGACGGCAACTTCCCCACTGTCGTAAGTCCCAATCCCGAGAATGCCGAGGCCATGACCCTGGGCATGAAGCTCGGAACAAAGCTCAATGCCGACCTGGTCATCGCCAGCGACCCCGATGCTGACCGTCTGGCCATTGTGTGCCGCGACCCCAAGGGCGAGTGGATCATCATCAACGGCAACCAGACCTGCATGATGTTCTGCTACTACATCATCAAGAACAAGCAGGCTCTGGGTCAGTTGAAGCCCACCGACTTCCTGGTGAAGACCATCGTCACCACCGAGGTCATTGCCGAGATGGCAAAGAAGAACAACGTGGAACTGCGCGACTGCTACACCGGCTTCAAGTGGATTGCCCGTGAAATCGCCATCAGCGAAGGCAAGCAGAAGTACATTGGCGGTGGCGAGGAGAGCTTCGGCTTCCTGCCCTATGACAAGGTGCGCGATAAGGATGCTCCAGCCAGCATCTGTCTCATCTGCGAGATTGCTGCATGGGCCAAGGACCAGGGCAAGACGCTCTACGACCTGCTAATCGACATCTATAAGGAATATGGTTTCTCCTACGAGCACACCATCAACGTCGTACGTCCCGGCAAGTCGGGTGCCGACGAGATTAAGCAGATGATGGCGGACTTCCGCGGTGCCAAGGCTCCGAAGGACATTGCCGGCAGCAAGATTGTTTGCACCAAGGACTTCCAGGCTCTGACGGCTACTGATGCAGAAGGTAATGTGACGAAACTCGACATGCCTGCCACATCTAACGTGCTGCAGTGGTTCTGCGAGGATGGAACGAAGGTCTCTGTCCGTCCCTCTGGAACCGAGCCCAAGATTAAGTTCTACCTGGAAGTGAAGGGCCAGATCCATTGCGCCAACTGCTATCCCGGCGCTGTGGAGGAGGCTAAGAAGAAGGTTGAGGCCATCAAACAGAGCCTGGGCCTTTGACCGATCTTTATTTTGCATATTGCCAAGGGGATATCCTGCTCACTCGTGAGGGGGATGTCCCCTCTGGTCAGCCACCCATCGGTTTCCAGCCTTGGGAACATGTGACTGACATCACGGCCCCGCTCCCCGCTCCCCCCGTGGGGAGGAAGGTCGTTCACATCTATCGTCTCGACCGCCCGGTGACCGACCGTCCCGACCTGCAGATGGTGGGTCTTAGAAGGTCGTTCGATATACTCCAGCCCGAGATGTACCAGTTGGCAGGCAAGTGTGCCGAACTGCTTTATTGGGACCAGAACTCGAAGTATTGCGGTTGTTGCGGGGCCCCAATGCGTTGGGATACCGACATCTCGAAGCGCTGCACCGAGTGTGGCAAGGAGCTGTGGCCTCAGTTGCAGACGGCCATCATTGTCCGTGTGACCAAGGGCGACGAGGTGCTTCTGGTGCATGCCAACAACTTCCGTGGCAACTACTACGGTTTGGTGGCAGGTTTCGTGGAGACGGGTGAGACTCTGGAGGAATGTGTGCGACGCGAAGTGTGGGAGGAAACCCATCTCCGCATCAAGGACATCCGTTACTTTGCCTCCCAGCCCTGGCCCTATCCTGCCGGACTGATGGTGGGCTTCACGGCCGAGTATGAAAGCGGAGAAATCCGTCTGCAACGCTCCGAACTGGGTGGGGGAGGATGGTTTCGGCGGGACCATCTGCCCGAGATTCCCGGCCCGGTCTCTCTTGCCCGCCGACTCATCGACGACTGGCTCAACCAGGACGGTCGGGATGTCCAGAGAACAACAGAGTAATCAGCATAATCACAAACCGCAATGAAAAGGCTCTTAAGCTTAGCACTGCTCCTGACGAGTATGACCATGTTAGCAAAGACCAAGGAAGTCCATCTCAAGTGGATTCATACGAGCGATGTCCACGGTTCGCTCTTCCAGTACGACTATCTGCGCAATCAGCCTGCCAAGGGCGGGCTCTCTGCCATCTACGCCTTTGTGCAAGACCAGCGGCGCGAGTATGGCAAGCGGCTCATCCTCACCGATGGCGGCGACTGTCTGCAGGGGCAGCCCACAGCCTACTACTATAACTTCATCGACACCCTCTCGCCCCACCTCGTGGCCGAGGCCATGAACCAGATGGGGTACGACTGTGGAGCCATGGGCAATCACGACATAGAGACCGGGCACGCCGTCTATGACCGCTGGGTCAGGGACTGCCGTTTCCCTGTCCTCGGAGCGAATGTCATTGACGCTAAGACCGGCAAGCCCTACCTGCAACCCTACCTCATGCTGAAGCGGGCAGGCGTGAAGATCGCCATCCTGGGCATGCTCACTCCCGCCATTCCCAACTGGCTGCCCGAGCAATTGTGGTCGGGACTGAGGTTCGACGAGATGGTCAGCTCGGCCCGCCACTGGGTGAAGGTGATACAGGAACGTGAGCATCCCGACCTCATCGTGGGCCTCTTCCACAGCGGTTATGAAGGCGGCATCGTCACTCCTGAATACCACGAGAATGCCACCCGCATGGTGGCCGAACAGGTGCCGGGCTTCGACCTCATCGTCTATGGACATGACCACAAGGCTGCCACCTACTACATGAAGAACTGCGAGGGAGGCAATGTGGTGGTGGCCGGTCCCACCAGTCAGGGCAAGCGCCTTGTTGAGGCCGACTTCTTCCTGACCATGGAAAAGGGCAGGGTGGTGGAGAAGCGCATCACCGCTGGAACGCCAAATACCGACGGCGGGCGCAGCGAAGACACGCAAGCCTTTGAAGCCCACTTCGCCCAGCAGCGCCAGAGGCTGAAGGACTGGGTGGAACAGCCCATCGGCAAACTCACCTCCACACTGTGGGAGCGCGATGCCTTCTTCGGTCCATCGGAGTTCATCGACCTCATCCACCAGATGCAGCTCGACCTCACAGGGGCAGACATCTCCTTTGCCGCCCCGCTCTCCTTCGACTCTCGCCTCCAGAAGGGAACCATCCGCGTCCGTGACATGTTTGCCCTCTACAAGTATGAGAACTTCCTCTACACCATGCGCCTCACCGGGCGTGAAATCAAGGGATTCCTGGAGATGAGCTATGCCTTGTGGACCAACCAGATGCAGTCGGCCGACGACCACATCCTGCTCCTCGACAACAACCTCGACCGTGGTACCCGTCTGGGACTGAAGAATGTGTCGTACAACATGGACTCGGCAGCCGGCCTGCTCTACACTGTCGATGTCTCCAAGCCTGAGGGCGAGCGCGTGCAGATTCAGTCGATGGCCGACGGCACCCCCTTCAGCCTTGACCGCGAATACCGCGTAGCCATCAACAGCTACCGAGGCAATGGCGGAGGCGAACTCATCACACGCGGGGCTGGCATCCCCCATTCGGAACTGAAGAGTCGCATCCTCACCTCCACCGACAAGGACCTTCGCTTCTATCTCATGCAACGTATCCAGGAGCAAAAGACCGTCACCCCACGAAAGCTCAACCACTGGCGCTTCGTGCCCGACGAATGGGCCCCTGCAGCCCTGGAACGCGACCGCAAGATATTGTTCCCCAACACCCGATACCAATGACCAAGGAAGATTTCCTCCAGGCCCTCGAGGCACAGGCCGACCTGCTCAGTGAGATGCGCTATTCTGCCCATTCGCTCCACGCCAGTGTCAACCAGACCTATGGGCAGAACCATCCTTATGGCTATCACCTCGACATGGTGGCCGAGGGCGTGCGCCGCTATGCCCACGCCGTTTGTGCAGAGGAGGCCGACGTGTTGCCCCTGATGTTTGGTGCCTATTTCCACGACAGCATTGAGGACGCCCGCCAGACCTACAACGACACCCTGCGCACTGCCCGTCAGTACATGACTGAACAGCAGGCCTTGCTGGCGGCAGAAATCGTCTATGCCCTCACCAATGACAAAGGCCGCAGCCGCTCGGAACGGGCTGGCGACCATTACTATCAGGGCATCCGCCAGACGCCTTATGCCCCGCTCGTGAAGCTGGCCGACCGCCTGGCCAATACCACCTATTCCTGCCGCACTGACGACGAATCCAATCGCCACATGCTCGATGTCTATAGGCGCGAGATGCCTCATTTCCTTCAGTCTATCACTGTCCATGACAACGATGACATTCGCTATCAACTGCCCAAGGAGATGGTTGAGGATTTGAAAGCGTTAGTATGAGACGGACATCTTAAGAGAAGCATCGGCATCCATTAATAGATTCTGCGTGTGCCATTAATGGCACAACCCTGTGCCACCAATGGCACGACCTTGTGCCACGAATGGCACAGTGAGCTATACGCCGAATTAAACGCCATAAGTCAATCCCATAAATTCCTGAAATACTTTCTGAACAAATCGAGTCCTTGTTCTATTGTTCGTTTCTCTTCCTCAGTATGTGTTGCACCAGCATACTTCATCAACTCAAAGGCATCTGCCATCTTCTGAATTGTATTGTTCCATTTGCGCACGTCATCGAATTCAGGTGGGTAGCCATGCTTGTCAAGAGCCTTGAATGCCAGCAAACGTGGTACTATCAACTGTGCTAAGGTGTTGTCTGTGTTCCAGGCCTCCCCTATAGGGTAGTCATTATTATGACTCCAGTTTATGTTTGAATCTATCTGTCCCATAGATAGTTCGAATTTATGAACACCATCGTTAGAATATAAGAACTGGTATTCATCAAGTGTTCCGTTTAGAATTGCCCACATCTTTTTAGCCCGTATTGTCTGAGCAGGATGTAACTTAGGGTATTCATATCCCAAAAAACATTTTCCTTCGGCTACAAAATAACCTTTCGTGGCTGTACCTTTAAAAGCATTGAGCGAATCGATTGTTTGTTTTCGCACTTCGATTAACTGCTTTTTCAGTGCTTCGTTAAATCTCCAAGCAAAGTTTTGTAGTTGTCATCAAGGATGAACATGCTTTCAAGAATGCGTTTTCTCATCCTCAAAAGCCTTCTTATTGTTTCCGTCTCTCACCCGGTGCTTATTCTCAATCTCATAATAGATATCGAGAATTTGCGTTTCTATTTCTTTCACCGCAATTGTGTTGAAAACTTCCTGTACCGTCATAGTCTTTTCAATTTATAGTTAAACGATTGTGCAAATATAACAAAGACCTCCGCCAACAGTTGGCAGAGGTCTTGAATAATTACTGCTTATGTGGAATACTATACGATTGGGTCTGAACAAAAGTCTCTACGTTTACATGCCTTGCAGTGCTTTCCTATCCAGACTTCATCGAATTGGTTCATGGCCTGTTCAACGAGTTCAGGGTCATCAGTCTGGATGCCTGCTTCGAAGTTAAGACAAGTTTATTATTCCCAATACCTCTTTCGTAAGTATTCTATTATAATACGCACTTGCTGGTCATTTATAAATGGAGCTATTGTAAGTGGCTTAAAGAAAACTGAGGGGTCAATACAGCAAAAAATATCAGGATTATTTAACATAGGAATAAAATTCTGTTCTACAGATTGACGTAAATCCTCATTCTTGTTTGGAATTATATTAATGTGGAAGAAGTAATCTGCAATACCTTTGCGAATCATCTGTTCAACTAATAATGTCTGACGCATTAATTCATATTGGGGTTCTTTCATATAAATGGAGTGTGGAACACCCTCTTTCGGAACTTTTAGTTGTTCAGATTTCTCAATAAGATGTTGGTATCTTTTAATTCGAGTGTCGCAGGTTAAGTCGTAGCCTTCATATGCTTCTGTATATTTCCATTCAATTGGAATAAGGTAAACTTTCTTATCTTTTTGTGCCCGAATCATAGCATCAACAGAAGTACAAAATGCTCCTCTTTGCGCTCCTGCATCATCTTCTCCTAGTAGCTCTTTATTATTATATGTAAATTCAAATTCTATCAATCCGTCATTGTCCAATGTGGTCAAAATGCAGTCAAAGGCAATGCCTGTCGCATTAAGTAATAAGGATTGAATTGCCCTTTCATTGTTCCTAATGCCAAAAAGATGGTTAAGGCATTGTATTTGAGATGACATAATATGTCCTGTCGGGGCATCTGAAGGATCACCTTCCATATGCCACCATGCAATCTTATGTTGTTTGAAATAATTTATGACATCACAATAGATAGACGATAAAAAATTCTTAGAATTATCCTTTAAAACCTTCCTGCTTGGCAGGCGATGTAAACAATTAGATTCTTTCCATGAGGCAAAACCTCCATTCTGTGCGTGATAGAATACATGGTTGGGGGTGTCTGACTCAACCATTTGTATTTGGCGGAATTCTTCTGCCTTTTTGTATTTTGTTTCTTTCATTTCTTTTTGCTGTTAATAGGAGATGAATATGTATATAATTATCATATCTCGCTTATGATTGAGTATGTGATGTTCTCTCTCTGAAGACGTTCTCTCATTCTGTCTATATGTTTCTGACGTTTCCCTTGTTTATCCATGTGTGTCCACCTGTTAAATATCAGAAGCTCAGGTTCTGTTGATACCATTGTTGGACGCACTATAGGAACAGGTAAGCCCAATTCCTTTTTTATATCATATACTTTTTGATAATAAGAAAGAATCTTATCTTTGTATTTTTTGATAAAATCTGAATAGTCCCTCATTTGTGACACTATCTCCGGAGAAACATCTGATTTCTTCAACATTCTATTGTCATCAAGGCGTTTCAGTTCAACAAAGATTATTTTTCCGTTTACACATTTCACAAGGTCAATGCGAACATCTCTGTCACCATCAACATAAGCGAACTCAGAATCAAGATGAATATCTCTGTTATGTATTATCAGTTGACCTTGAATATATTTCTCTCTCCACGACTCCTTGTCAACACCTTTCTTTTGGGAATAATGTTCCTTTATTCCTTCTACTATATTGCCTATTTGTTTGTCTATTGTTTTTGCACAATTTACATATATCTTCGTTTTATCTTCTATACCCAGATACTTATAATGGGTAAAAGTTTGCAATTCCTTATGCCTTGAACAATAATGAACACGAATGATGCTTCCTCCTTCGAAATAAACATTCACCTGATTGTCTTTACGCAATTCAATATAAAAATACTTGTCCTGCTTGCAATACTCCCACCATATAGGTTTTTTGTTCTTTAACTCATCAAAAATCTTGGCACTTTCATTAAGTGTGTCAAATGTTATATTTGCCATAATATTATAAAAATTAAGAATTTAGGGTTTGGGTGGAGCGTCCCAATCCAAAACGTCTGCTTCACGAAATTCATCCGTGAAAGCACCTTTTTGTAGTGGTCAGAGTTGGAGATATAGGTGAGCATAGATGTAATAGGAACTTTTTCGTGATGAATTATAATTGAGCACCAATATTCTCAACTATATATTGAAGCCTGTCTGCTTTTCTTTGCCAACATGATGGGTGATACGCTACAATAACCTTGTATTTATTCTTTAATTCATTTATATTACAATTCCACAACCCATCCTTACCTTGGAAAACTATAATATCTGGAGAAAAAGTATCAATCTCTGAAAGCAACATTTCAGATTCTCTTTGTGGATTAATCCATCTTCGATCTTTGTTTCCACTTCTTTCGGGGATTTCATTTTCCTTTTCATCAAAACCACGTCCAATTGAAACAAATCTAAATCTGTTTTCATATGCGATATAAGACATTAGGTCCTGTGGTAAACAATTTGCACTCATCCTTATTGCTTTTGCTATTTTATATAAATCCCTATAACTCCATAAAGTATCCCAAGCAGATTTATATCCCATTCTCTCCTTGAGTATATATAGAGTTGTTGCATACATACCTGCAATATGGGCATTAAAGTCAAGCATACCTGTTGGAAATATGTTTTCTCGATTCTTAAAAGAATGATATGTATTTTCTTTGAAACATTCATCTTTACCTGTGTCTAACGGAACAAACAATATTTTTATAGGTGCTGTTGCATAATTAGATCCAATATATGGGAACCCTGTAAATCTCAAATTTGTTCCCATTACAATCCCTGTTTTTGAGTCAATCTTCATGTCTTCGAAGAAATCACGATATAGAAGAGAAATATTATTCTTTAATTCAGTAAATGTCATATTCTTAATATTTTATTAGTCCAACTTCTCAAATTCAAAATCATTCGCTGAACAGCCTGCTTTCTTGTAGTCAAACTGATACATTCGCATATACTGCTCCTTAATCTCTGCTGCTCCATTGTAGAATGGAGTGGTGGTGTGTGAACGTGTCGTCACAGTGATTGACATGTCCGGTGTTAACACCTGTCCATTAGAGCGCTTCACTCGTTTGGGCGTAATTCTAAATACTTTACTCATGGTTGTTTTTTTCAATTATTGATAATTACAATATTTCTCTTGCAATCCAGGCACAAGCCTCTGCATCGGCAAGTGCGTTATTCATTCCTCTGATTAATCAGGTTCACAACCACTTTCACCATCACATCCTTCTCCTCTGTCTTGCTCTCTGCAATCATTAGAGTCAGGGCAACGAGGGTGCTGTCAGCCAGACGTTTGGAGCCGTCTTTGCGATATAGGATGTGGTTGTTGTTGAGGAACCAAAGGAAGAGGGTAGCGGCAATTCGTTTATTGCCGTCACTAAACGAATGGTTCTTGGTGACGAGATAGAGTAGCATGGCGGCTTTCTCCTCTACGCTGGGATAAAGGTCTTCACCGCCAAAGGTCTGATAGATCTGACCGATGCTGCTCTTGAAAGAATCATCCTTCTCGTTACCGAAGAGTGCAGAGCCGCCAAACTTCTCTCGCAAGCCATTGATGGCCTCCATGGCATTCTCATAGGTAGCATGGAAGGGTTCTTGCTTAGTGGTTTTATCAATTGTCAGCCGCTCGTAGTCGTAATTATCAAGTGTGTCGAGGGCATAAGTGTAATCAGTCACCACCTCGAACAGGGCATTGGTCTCATCGTTCGACAACAGCGGTTGATTTTGGATGGTGCGCCCCAACATTCCCACCAACTGGCGCAACTCGCCAATCTGCTCTTTACGGATGCGCTCATTGATAGCGTAGCCTTTGACAAGGTAGTCCTTTAAAATTCTGTTCGCCCATTTTCTAAACAGAATGCCTCTCTTGCTCTTCACCCTGTAACCTACAGAAGTCACCATTTCCAAGTTGAAATACTCCTTCTCGTGGGTTTGGGTTTTATCCTCAATAGCACCGTGTCGGGTGGTATTCGCAAATTTTGCGACTACCACTTCATTGGCCAATTCCTCCTTGAGCGCATTGTTGATGTGCTTACTGATTGTTTTATAGTCTCTGCCAAACAATGTTGCTAATTGTTGGCGGGTTAACCAAATCATTTCGTTCTCCAAACGAACATCAATCTGCGTTTGTCCGTCTTCCGTCTGATAGATGATTATCTTGTTCTTTTCCATAGTTCTTAATCTTTTTGCAAATATACCATCCTTTTTCTACTTCTCCAAACATTCTTCCTCAAAATCACAATATTTCCCTTGCTATCCAGGCACAAGCCTCTGCATCGGCAAG
>DGUV01000003.1:41214-68886 GCA_002395775.1 Prevotellaceae bacterium UBA4301 | reverse complement strand
TATTCGAAGATGTCGGCGATGATCTTCATTGAGAACGAAGGCGGATAGATGTAGGTGTTGCGCACCATGAACTCCTTCAGGATGTCGTTCTGGATGGTACCAGCCATTTCCTCAAGCTTAGCTCCCTGCTCCAGACCGGCGTTGATGTAGAAAGCCAACACGGGCAGCACGGCACCGTTCATGGTCATGGAGACAGACATCTTGTTCAAGGGGATGCCGTCGAAGAGCACCTTCATGTTCTCCAGCGAGCAGATGCTCACACCGGCCTTACCTACGTCGCCTACGACGCGGGGGTTGTCGGGGTCGTAGCCACGGTGTGTGGGCAGGTCGAAGGCCACGCTGAGGCCCTTCTGACCCGATGCCAGGTTGCGGCGGTAGAAGGCGTTCGACTCCTCGGCCGTAGAGAAACCGGCATATTGTCGGATGGTCCACGGGCGGAAGGGGTACATCATACTATACGGGCCACGGAGGAAGGGAGGAATACCGGCGGCAAAGTCCAGATGCTCCATGCCTTCGAGGTCTTCTTTCGTGTAAACGGGCTGAATGTCAATCTGCTCAGGAGTCTTCCAGTTGGCAGTGATTCCGTTTTCCTTTTGCCAGTCAAGGCCATTCTTGGCTTCAATCCCAGCAAAGATATCGATGTCTTTGAAATTCTTTTTCATGATTAAATACCAAGTTTAGCGTTATACTCTTGCAGTGTCTTCAGCTGGTCGACACGCACGTGGATGAAGTTCTCGATGCCAGCGGCCTTCAGGTCTTCCGAGCAAGCGGGAGCACCGGCTACGACGAACATGGCGCGGCCGTTCAGGTACTTGAAGGCGGGGATGGCGTACTCGGCATACTCGTCGTCGCTGGAGCACAGCACCACGATGTCGGCGCCGGCCTCCAGGGCCTTGTCAACGCCCTCTTCTACGGTCTGGAAACCGAGGTTGTCGATAACCTGGTAACCGGCAGCAGCGAGGAAGTTGCACGAGAACTGTGCACGAGCCTGGCGCATGGCCAGGTTGCCGATGGTGAGCATGAAGGCTACGGGCACCTTCTTGGCCTTCTCGGTCGTGAGGCGCAGGGTCTCGAAGTCCGAGGCCAGGCGGCTGGTCTTGAGGGCAGGCACGTCGGCGTCGCCGGAGTGCTTGCAGGTGCAGTCGGGGCAGAGGGGCTGCTTGCCTTCGCTCTTCTCGGTGAAGTTGGGGAACTGGTTGGTGCCCAGCAGGAATTCCTTGCGCTTGCCGGCGTTGGCATGGCGAGCCTTGTCGGTGTCGTTGATGGTCTGCTGCACGGTGCCAGCCTTGACGGCGGCCAGGAAACCACCCTCCTCCTCCATGGCGAGGAACAGCTTCCAGCCTTCCTTGGCGATGGCCGTGGTCAGTTCTTCCACGAAGTAGGAACCGCCGCTGACGTCGACAATCTTGTCGAAGTGGCACTCCTCCTTCAGCAGCAACTGCTGGTTGCGGGCGATGCGCTCGGCAAAGTCGGTGGGCACCTCGTAGGGAGCGTCGAACGGAGTAACGACCATCGAGTGGATGCCAGCCAGAGCGGCCGACATGGCCTCGGTCTGCGAGCGCAGCATGTTGACGTAGGAGTCAAACACGGTCTGGTTATACGTAGTGGTGCTTGCGTTGATGCACATCTGGCAGGCGCAGTCGCACTTGGGCTCGTACTGCTTCACGATTTGTGCCCACAGCATGCGGGCAGCGCGGAACTTGGCAATCTCCATGAAGTAGTTGCCGCCGATGCCCATGTAGAACTTAATCTTCTTGGCAGCCAGGTCCACGGGCACGCCGGCCTCCACCATCTCGTCCAGGTATTCCTTACCCCAAGCTAGGGCGTAGCCCAGTTCCTGATAGACGTAGGCACCCGAGTTGCAGAGCAGGTCGGAGTGAACCATCACGCAGCGCAGGCCGGGATAGTCCTTCAGTTTCTCCACGAGCACGGGCATCTGGCCGAGCAGCATGGTGGTGTCCTTGCCCTTCATGAGCATGCGCTCGATGGGGTCGAAACCGATACCGCCCACCAGGGCATCCTTCTTGTAGCCCTTCTCCTCGAAGTAGGCCAGCAGGATGTCGGTCAGTTCCACGACGTGGCGCTGGCAGGTGCGGTAGCTCACCTCCACGCAGTCGAGCAGGATGCCGTCAAGCAGTTGCTCGAGGAACTCCTTGCTCACCTTCTCGCCAGGAATGCGGAAGCCGATGGAGTTGACGCCGCGGTTCAGTATGTCCAGAGCCTTCTCATTGGCCTGCTTGGCATCGTCGGCCACGATGTTCTGGCGGACGTACCACTGGTTGTCCTGCTTCTTGTTGCCTCTGACAAACGGGAACTCTCCCGGCAGGGCATTGACCAGGGGCAACTTGTCAACGTCCTCCTTGCGGTAGAAGGGTTCCATGGAGAAACCTTCGTTGGTCCTCCACACCATCTTTTTCTGATAGTCGGCACCCTTGAGGTCCACCTCAATCTTGTCACGCCATTCCTGACGCGAGGGTGCAGTAAAATCAGAAAAGAGTTTTTCTTTCTGTTCTTTCATGTCTCTATCTAAATATATTAAGGTGTAAAAGTGTTGCAAAGATACACTTTTTTGTGTGTACAAACAAATTTTTCAACTTTCAATTTTCAACTTTCAACTTTTATTCTTACCTTTGCGGTCGCAAACCTCGCTGCGGGTCATAGGCAGCCACCGGATTGGGCTATGGTGTAATGGTAGCACAAGACATTTTGGTCGTCTTAGTTCTGGTTCGAAACCGGATAGCCCAACCAAACTTACAATTAACAAAGGCCAATTGACATTTTTTCGTGGATAATGCACATTATCCACGATTTTTTTTATAACTTTGTGAGCACATTAACTATTAAACCACTAAAACTTTTACATTATGGCAAATCCTTTTTCTCTTGAAGGCAAGAACGCCTGGATTACCGGCGCATCCTACGGTATCGGCTTCAACATTGCCAAGGCATTCGTCGGGGCAGGTATCAAGAACATCATCTTCAATGACATCAACGAGGCAGCTCTCGAACGCGGCTTGGCCAACTACAAGGAGGCTGGTATCGAGAATGTGAAAGGTTACGTTTGCGACGTGACAGACGAAAATGCTGTGAAGGCTCTCGTGGAGAAGATTCACCAGGAAGTGGGTCAGATTGACATTCTCGTAAACAACGCCGGCATCATCAAGCGCATCCCCATGCACGAGATGAAGCGTCAGGAGTTCCAGCAGGTCATCGACGTCGACCTCGTAGCTCCCTACATCGTCAGCGCAGCCGTGCTGCCCGAGATGATGGAGCGCCGCGAGGGTAAGATTATCAACATCTGCTCCATGATGTCGGAACTGGGTCGCGAGACCGTCAGCGCCTATGCTGCTGCCAAGGGTGGCCTGAAGATGCTCACTCGCAACATCTGCTCGGAGTATGGCGGATACAACATCCAGTGCAACGGCATCGGCCCGGGCTACATCGCTACGCCCCAGACCGCTCCCCTGCGCGAGCGTCAGCCGGACGGCAGCCGCCATCCCTTCGACTCCTTCATCTGTGCCAAGACTCCTGCCGGCCGCTGGCTCCAGCCCGAGGAACTGGGCGGTCCCGCCGTGTTCCTGGCCTCTCACGCCTCGGATGCCGTGAACGGTCACGTCCTGTACGTCGACGGTGGCATCCTCGCCTACATCGGCAAGCAGCCCTAAGGGCGCGCGTACAGTAACGGACAGAACAGCCCCGGCTCATCCACGAGTCGGGGCTTTTTGTCGTCAGAAGGTGAGAAGGAAGGTAGTCAGCGGATTGTCCGTCAGTTCCAGGTCGCCTCCCTGCAGAGTCATAATCTTACGGCTCAGGGACAGCCCGATTCCCGAACCGTTCCTCTTGGTCGTGAAGAAGGGCACGAAAATGTTGGCCCTTGCCTCTGCCGGAATGGGCTTCCCGTCGTTCGAGACCAACAGGCGCCCGGCCCCTCCCCTTACGGACATCCGTCGCGCCCCAGCCTCCACGGCATTCTTTGCCAGATTGATGAGAACCTGGCGAAGCAGACCCGAGTCGGTACAGACAACCATGTCGTCGTCCACCTCCGTCGCCCACTCCATGTCGGGATACATGCCCTGCACCTCCGCCAGCGCATCTGCCACCCGCACCTCCTCCGGCACGGGCTGTTGCAGACTGGAAAACTTACGATAGGAATCGACAAACGCTGACAGATGGGTGGCTGTCCGATGGATGGCACGCATGCCCTCTTCCACACTCGTCCCCCTCACCTCCTCGCGCTCCATCAGCGTCTGGCTCAGACTCACGATGGGGGCCGTGGCATTCATAATCTCATGGGTCAGGACCCGCGTCAACCGTTCCCACGAATCCACCTCACTTTGCCTCGTCTGCTGTCGGATGACGTCGCCCAGCTGGTTCAGCGTCTCCTGCATGGCCCGTTCGCCCGGCAGCAGTCCGTCCGTCTTCAGCCGGAACTGAAAGTCCTTGTTCCGTATGGCCTCGCTCATCAGACGCGCCCTCGTGCGCAGTCGCCGCTGGTGGTGTACGACGAGCGCCACTATCACCACCCCTATACCTATTATTATATACAACATTTATCCATTCCTCCTCAGCCTGTTATACAACGTCTGGCGGGTAATTCCCAACAGTTTTGCCGCCTCGCTCAGGTTGCCGTTGCAGCGGTCCACGGCGCGGCGGATGTGCTCAGCCTCCACGTCGTCCAGCGGCCTCACCTCGGCCTCGGCGTCCAGCACGTCGCGCAGTTTGCGCATCAGTTCGCCATTGTCCCAGGGTTTCACCACGAAGTCCTTTGCCCCCGTCTTCAGTCCCCTGACAGCCAGTTCCACGTCGGCGTAAGCCGTCAGCAGCACGACAGGCAAGTCGGGATGCCGTTTCCGTATGGCCCGCAGCCAGAACAGTCCCTCCTGACCCGTGTTCACCCCCAGGGAGAAGTTCATGTCCAGCAAGACGATGTCCACCGACTCCTGTGCCAGCGTCTTCAGTATGTCGTCGGGGTTATTCAAGGTGATGATGCGCTCGAAGGCGTCCTCCAAGGCAAAGCGCAGGGCGGTCAGGATTGTGGTATTGTCGTCCACCGCCATAAGGGTTCCGTACTTGTTCATGGCGCAAAGATAGGAAGAAAGTGTAAAAGAATCATACAACCGAGTGTCTAATTTTTAGACAATCTGCCTCCGCATCCCCTCCTGTGCTTGGAGGGAACAGCGAAAATGCCCTACCTTTGCATCAGATTCCAACAAACGAACGACAGACATGAAACAACTCTTTCTCATCTCGATAGGTTGGGCGCTGGTAGGCCTCGCATGCTGCAACACCACGGCAGCCCAGGAGCCAACCCAGCGGCCCACCCCCATGACTGCCGCCGACTGCATGGCCTACGCCGTCAGCCACAATCGCGACGTGCGCAAGGCAGCCCTCACACTCGACAGCTACCAGGCCAACCGCCTCGGGGCCATTGGCGACTTCCTGCCAGCCGTCTCGGCCAGCGGTTCGGCGCAGTACAACTTCGGCCGAGGCATCGACCCCGAGACGAACACCTACACCAACGTGACCACCTTCTCCAACGGTTTCGGCATTTCTGCCTCCCTGCCCGTGTTCGACGGACTGGCCCGGCTCCACGCCCTGCGCATGGCCCGTGCCGACGTGCTCATGGGCAAGTCGGCCCTCCAGCGTCAGCAGGCCGACGTGGCCCTGCAGACCCTCCAGGCCTTCATCGATGCACAATACTATCAAGGCACCGTGGCCATGGCCGAGGAGAAGGAGGAGGAAAGCTTGCTCTTGCTCCGCCAGGCGCGCCTTCTGGAGGAGGTGGGACGGAAGTCGCCAGCCGACGTCGCTCAGATGGAGGCCCAGCAGGCCGAGGCCAGTGTGGAAGTCATCAGACAGCGAAACCTTCTGCAGCAGGCCATGCTCAACCTCAAGCACATCATGAATTGGCAGGATGCCCCCTCCCGACCTCCCCGTGAAGGGGAGGAGAAGCCCCTGACGTCGGAGGAGAAGCCCTTGTTGTTAGCCCCCATAACGGAGGAAAGCCCCCTCCCTTCACGGGAGGGTTGGGGAGGGTCTTTGGGAGAGTCTCTGAGAACGTCCTCTGAGCGCCAAGCCTTCTACAACATGGAGTCGGCCCGCCATGCCCTGCGCCGTGCCAAGGCCAACCTCTGGCCCAGCATCTCCCTCTCGGGCGGATGGAGCACTTCGTACTACAAGACACTGGACGCACCCGGTGCCCTGTCGTGGGGCGAACAAATGCGCCAGCACCGAGGCGAGTGGGTGGCCGCCAGCGTCTCGTTCCCCCTCTTCGGGCGCCTGGGCACCATGACGAGCATTCGCCGCGCCCGCAACAACTACAGGTTTGCCCAGGAGGACTACCAGCAGAAGTTGGAAGAACTGGACCGCCTCCACCGCGAGGCCATCCTCGATGCCGAAGCCTACCGCCGCGAGGCCGAGGCCATGCTCAGGAAGGTGGAGGCCGACAGCCTGGCCTATACGCTGACGCGCCGCCAGTGGGACGAGGGCCTGTCCACGGCCATCGACGTCAAAAACACCTCCGCCACCCTGCTCAACAGTCGCGCACGCCTCCTCCAGGCCCGTCTGATGGCTGTGTTGAAGCGCTACCTCGCCGACCGCCTCTCCCCCCTTCCCCCCTCAGCAAATAGCAACCCATAACACACGAATCAATAACTAAACACACAACCCCATTCTCCCTCCCTTTTGGAGTGCCGGGGTGAGCTTATATTATGGACAAGAAGATAGAACTCACGCGCACCGAACGGCTGCGCAAGTGGTGGCCACTCGCTGTGGCCGCCGCGACGGTGGTGGCCGCCATCGGGTGGTTGCTCTTTGGCAACCACAGCAGCACGCTGCGGGTGGCCAGTGACGAATTGACACTCAGCCCCGTCACCCGGGCAGAGTTTAAGGACTACGTGCGCACCTCCGGGCAGGTCGTGCCCATCGAGGTGGTGCAGATAGCCCCCGAGGAGGGCGGCATCGTCATGGAGAAAGTGGTGGAGGAGGGCGCCCACGTCCGTCGCGGCGACGTCATCGTCCGCCTCTCCAATGCCAACCTCGACCTGCAGATTCTCAATGCCGAGGCCGAACTGGCCGAGAAGCAGAACATGCTGCGCAACACCCAGGTGGCCATGGAGCAAGACCGGCTCAACAACCTCACGGAACAGGCCCAGCTGGACATGGACACCGAGCGCAAGCGCCGCACCTACCAGCAGAACCAGCGCCTCGCGGACCAGCAGCTCATCAGTCGCGAACAGTACGTCCAGAGCCGCGAGGAATACGAACTGGCCGCACGCAAGAAGCAGCTCGTAGCCTCCCGCCTGCGCCAGGACAGCATCTACCGCTCCGTCCAGATGGACCAGATGGAGGACAACCTCTCCGCCATGCGCCGCAACGTAGTCCTCGTGCGCCAGCGGCGCGACAAGCTGGAGGTGCGCTCCGCCATCGATGGCGAACTGGGTCTCCTGGACGTAGAGCTGGGCCAGAGCCTCTCCCCCGGGCAGAAGATAGGACAAATCAACGACCTCCGCGACTATAAGGTGCAGGCCGAGGTGGACGAGCACTACATCGACCGCTTCCGCCCCGGACTCCAGGCCACCGTGGAGCGCGAGGGCCAGACCTTCGCCATGCTCGTGCGCAAGGTCTATCCCGAGGTGCGGCAGGGCAAGTTCCGCGTCGACTTCCTCTTCACCGGCCCCCGCCCCAGTCGGCTCCGCTCGGGCCAGACCTTCTACCTCAATGTCGAACTCGGCCAGTCGGCCCAGGCCGTCCTCATTCCCCGCGGCACCTTCTTCCAGACCACCGGCGGACAGTGGATATTCGTCCTCTCCCGCGACGGCCGCCATGCCTACCGCCGCCCCATCCGCGTCGGACGCCAGAATCCGCGCCACTACGAGGTCCTCGAGGGACTGGAACCCGGCGAGCGCGTCATCACCTCGGGCTACGAGGCCTACAAGGACTATGAACAATTGGAGATAAAATAAGACAGTCCTTATTCTCCCTAAAACCCCACTGCAAAGTTACGGTCTCTGCCCGGCTCCAGCAAACATTTCCCCGCTGGGCAACAAGTCGGGCAACAAAAGGGGCTCTGTAGGGTTGCCCGTTGCTGGAAAGAGCGTTTTCTTGCTCATAATCAGTCGGTTGCAAAAGTTGCAGTTGCAATAAGGAAAAAAGAGCAGGGGGAAGGAAAGAAAAAAGTGGCGGCGGGCATGCAAGGTTTCCGGCTTTGCGCGGTTCCTAATATAGGAATGACGAAAAGGATGGAAAGCATGAGAAAGTGGAGCATGGCGCTGACGCTGGGCCTGACGCTGGCGGCCGGCGGGGCGAGGGCCCAGGGGGCGGACAGTCTGCAGACGGACACGATGTGGGTGGACTGGTACGTGACACCCGACCCTACGGGCAACGTGGGGCTGCTGCCCGACTTCGAGGAAATGACAGAGGGGCTGGCGGCCGCAGACGCGCAGGTGGACTACAGCGAGGCCGCGGACTTCGACATCGGCGAACCGCGCTTTGCCTGGGTCAACATCACGGGGCTGGCGGCCCTGCCAACCACGAAGACCGACGTGCGGCAGGTATGGGTGGAGGTGAACGACGGACAGGGCAACCGCTTCCGCAAGCGGGCGCTGCTGAAGGCCCAGGGCAGTTGGTCGCTGAAGTTCCCGAAGCGCAACTTCTCCTGCCAGTTTTGCGAGGGTGACTGGTCGGGCACGGCCACAACGGGCATCCGCATCGGCCAGTGGGTGCGTCAGGACGAATTCCACTTCAAGGCTTTCTACACCGACTTTCTCCGCGGCATCGGCGAGGTGGGCTACAAACTGTTCCATGCCATGGTGGCCGACCGGCGCCCCTACTGGGAGCGGGGCGGATATGGGGCTTCGTCGCGGCGCGCCCGCTGCCTGCCCGACGGGTTCCCCTGTGCCGTCTATCTCGAAGGCAAGTTCCTGGGCCTCTATGCCTGGCAGCTGAAGAAGAGCCGCAAGAACATGAACATGGAGCGGGGCAACCCCCTGCACATCCACCTGGACGGCAACCTCAACAATTCCACCCTCTTCCGCGGCTCTGTGCAGTGGAGCCAGTTCGAAGTGCGCCACCCCAAGGCTCCATACTGCACCGAACAGACCCGACAGGCCATCGTCCGCCTGAGCCGCTACCATGCCGAACTGGCCAGCCTGGAGGCCTCGGGGGCCGACAGCCTGACCATGAGGCGCGCCCTGGCGGAGAGGTTCGACATGGCCAGTCTGCTGGACTACGACGTCTTCTACCAGTTTGTGTGCAACTGCGACGGGTCGCTGAAGAACTGGCAGTGGTTCTCCTACGACGGTCGCCGTTGGCTCGTTGCTCCCTACGACCTCGACCAGACCTTCGGCCTTAACCTCTACGGTGTGGTGCGGCCGGCTGTCTGGCAGCATTCGCCCCTCGTCGAGGGCCCCTTCTACTGGGTGGAGCGCTACTGCCAGCGCGAACTGGCTCTGCGCTATGCCCAACTGCGCGCTGCCGGCGTACTGTCAGAGGATGGCATACTGCCCCTCATGCGCGACTGGCACGAGAGGGTGCCTGAGGAGATGCGCCGGCAGGAGAGGGTGCGCTGGCCCGACAGTCCCTGCTTCGGCGAGGCCATCTGCAACGCCGGATGGCGACCCTCCACCGACTGGGAACGCTACACCACAACGCCCGACTACAGCCCCTCCGCCAGCTACGGGGCAGGCGACCTGTGCAAACTGGAGGGGCGCCTGTGGCATGCCACGCAGCCGACGCGGGGCGTGCGCCCCTATCTGCGTAACTCGCAGCGCGACTCCCTGCAGCGTCTCGAACGGTGGGTGGCCGAACGCCTGGCCTATCTGGACGAGCACTACCATGTTCGCCAGCTCCTGCAGTCGGTGGGGCCCGTGGCGGTGCGTCCGGACGTGCCCTCCATCCTCTACAACCTTCTGGGCCAGCCCGTAGTCCGTCCCCGCCGGGGCATCTACGTCAGGGGAGGGAGGAAGGTGCTCGTGAGGTAGTCGCACTGCCCCCCGTCCGGAGTGTAAAAGAATCATACACTTGGGTGTCTAATTTTTAGACAATCTGCATCCGCCAGGGCCCGGGGCCTTGGCGGTTTCGTTTGGGTGACGTAACTTTGCATGCGAAAAACGAACGCAGACATGAACAGCTACTTCACCTTCCTGTCACGAAACAGGGTCTATACCTTTATCGAGGCCATCGGCATGGCCTTTGCACTGGGATTCATCATCCTGCTGGTTGCCTACGCGAAGACGGAGTTCAGCGTGGGGCGCAACCTCCCGAACGCCAACCGCATATACGCCTTGGGCAATGGCAACTCGCATGGCATGACGCTGGACACGCCCTTGGAGTTCTTCCCGCAGGTGCCGGAAATCGACACATGGACGCGCATCGCAAACGGCATGGAAGAGGATGTGGTGGTGGGCGACGAATACTTCAGAACCACATCGGTCTTCATCGACTCCACCTTCTTCCGCTTCTTCGACTTCCGCCTGACGGGCTGCGACCGCCAGTGTGTGCTGACCGACAGGGACGAGGTCATCCTTTCGGAATCGTTTGCCCGCAAGGCCTTTGGCACAGAGGAGGCCGTGGGCAAGCGCCTCAAGATAGGTCAGGAATGGTTCACCGTCAGCGGCATTGTGCAGGACTTCGGGCGCCGGGACCTGTTCCAGGCCGTCGACATCTTCTACAGCATCAAGCGGGCCTACGACTGCTACCAGCGCATGGACAACTTCGGCAACACATTTGCCTTTCTCACCCTGAAGCCTGGCTCGGACAGCCAGGCCGTGGCCCGGAAACTGCTGAAGAGGTACACGGATTATTGGCCAGATTTCTATGCCGAGGACAACACTTCGGGCAGAATGCTGTGGGGCTCCACGCTCACGCGCTTCGACGAAGTCTATTTTTCTCCGATTGAGAGTCATAGCATCGTCAAGAAGGGCAACCGCAACTTTGTCGGAATCCTGCTGCTGGTGGCCTTCGTGCTGCTGGTTTCGGCCTGCTTCAACTACATCAACCTCTCCGTGGCCCTCACCGGTAAGCGCGCCAAGGAGATGACCATGCGCCGCGTCCTGGGTGCCCAGCGGTGGGCCATCGTGCTGCGCTACATAGGCGAGGCCTTCGTCTTCACGGCGGGTTGCTTCCTGCTGGGCTGCCTTGTGGCCCTCCTGCTCCATCCGCTCATGGAGGGGTGGCTGGCGACGACCATCCCCCTTTGGCCCGACTGGCAGACCGTCCTCGTCGGCATCTTCGTCCTGCTGTTGCTCTCCGTCGTGTCCAGTCTGCTGCCCGCCATGCTCGTGCTGCAGTTCCGGCCGTTGGACGTGGTGAAAGGCACGTTCCAGGTGAAGAACAAGATGGTGTTCAGCCGCATCTTCATCGTCGTTCAGAACGTCATCAGCATGACTCTCATCGCCGTAGCCCTGACCATGACCCTGCAGATGCACCACCTGCTGACGCTGCCCACGGGCTACGAGACCGACAGCCTCGTCTATGTCGGTTCATTGGACATCGGCTATACCGCCGAGCGACAGGAGGTGCTCCGCCAGCGACTGCTCGCCCTGCCGCAGGTGGAGTCCGTAGGGCGGGCCGGCAATATGCCCTTCTATTCCAGTTACAACGGTCTGCGCGATGCCGAGGGCAATACATCGTGGATATGCTTCTCGGGCATGGACACCACCGCCTTCCGCCTCCTGGGCTTCCGCATCGTAGAACGCTTCTCCACTCCCACCGACAGCCTCTGCTGGATAGACCGCGAGACGCAACGGCGCTATCGGGTCAGTGCGGCCCATCCCACCATCGACGGCGATGCAGGGCGGATGACGGGCGTCGCCTCCATGCGGCCCCAGTACAAGATATGCGGCATCGTCGAGAACTACCGCTCGGGCATGGCCAACGATGTCCCCAGATTTGACGATGCCCACAACCTGATTCGACTGCTTGCTCCCCATGATTGGTCGTGGTGCTTCCTCGTCAAGGTGCATGGCGACCGCACCGAGGCGCTCTCCGCCGTCCGCAAGGCCTGCACAGAGGTGGCACAGGAGGTGACCGGCTATCCAAAGGAACTCCCCTGCGACTATGTCGACGACCTCTTGCGCGACACCCTCAGCCAGGAGCGCCACACCATGCAGCTCGTCCTCTGCTTCATGTTCCTGTCCATCCTGATTTCTGCCCTCGGCCTCTTTGCCATGTCCATGAACTATTGCGAGCAGCACAGCCGCGAGATAGCCCTGCGCCGCATCATGGGCGCCTCCGTCCGTTCCTCGGCCTGGCATCTCTCGTGGCCCTTCATCCTGCTCTCGCTCGTGGCCATCGCCCTTGCCGCGCCCCTCTCCGTGTTCATCATGGAGCGCTACCTCCGCGACTTCTATTATGCAATCCCCTTCCCTTGGTTCGTCATCCCCCTCTCCGCCCTCTTCGCCCTCGTCATCGTGGTCCTCTCCGTCCTGGGCCAGACCCTGCGGATTGCCACCAGGAACCCCATCGAGGGTATCAAGACAGAATGAGAAATTGAGAAAATGAGAGAATGAGAAAATGAGAAGTCTGCGATTAAGCGAGGGCAATGCCATGCCTGCATGAACATTGCCGAGCGGAAGCAGACTCGACCGAAGGTCAAAATGAGAAAATGAGAAATTGAGATAATGAGAAAACAACACAACTGGACAAAGATCATGTGTCTGGCCGTCGGACTGACGGTGGGACTGGTGCTGCTGGCCAAGGTGCAGCTGGAGCGGAACTACGACCGTTGCATCGTGGACAAGGAGCATGTGTATGAGATATCCGAAACCTTCAAGAAACAGGGACAGGAGGCCGACGAATTCCCGGCCACGCCAGGTGGCGTCATTCCGGCGCTGTGCCGCTATATCCCCGAGATTGTGGTGGGCACACGCTACACGACGCAGTTCGAGGACGAGAAAATCACACTGGAGAGCGGCGAGCGCTTCGGATTCGAGCTGACGGTGCTGGCCGATTCGTGTTTCTTCGACATCTTCGGCACACGGGTGCTCCAAGGCGATGCCAAGAAGATTCTCGCCACGCCGGGCCAGTGCCTCATCAGCCGCCGACTGAGCGAACGGCTGGGCGGCGACATGGTGGGACAGACGTTCCGCTTCATGGCTTCGCCCGAAAGGCCGATGACCGTCAGCGGCGTGTTCGAGAACTACGACGAGAACTCGCGCTTCAACCGTCTGGACATCATCATGTCGCTCTCCTCCATCGGCATGTTCAGCTACGACGGCACCAGCAACCTCCTGGGCAACGACCGCTACCACTCCTACGTTCGCCTGCGCCCGGACACCGACATGAAGAAGGTGGACGGGGAGATGGACGTGATGCTCCGCGAGCAGATGCCCTGGGACCAGCTCAAGGCTGCAGGCATCGACGAAATCGGGTTCCGCTTCCACCCTGTCAGCGAGGGTCGGGACAACAACAAGACCGTCCGCACGACGTGCCTCATCCTCACGGTCGTAGCCCTGGTGATGCTCTTCACAGCCGTCATGAACTACATCCTTGTGGTCATCAGTCTGCTCGTCGGGAGGGCGAGGCTTGTTGCCCTGCGCAAGGTGCTGGGCGCTCCGCGCAGCGAGTTCTACCTCACGGCCCTGGGCGAGGCCGCACTGCACCTGTTGCTGGCGCTCGGGGTCATGGGTCTGCTGCTCTGGCTGGGCCACGACTGGGTGCGCAGTTTGCTGGGCGCGGGCGTCGGCACGCTGTTCTCCGGGCAGACCTTCTGGGTACTCGCCGGGGTGTGCCTGGTGGTGCTCGTTGTGTGCGGACTGGTGCCGGGATTCATCTACTCGCGCATTCCGCTCTGCTATGCCTACCGCCTGTTCAGCGAAAACAAGCGCGTGTGGAAACTCTCACTGCTGGCCTTCCAGATAGCCCTCAGCACCATGCTCGTGGTGCTCCTCGGCACCATTTTCCGCCAGTACAACTACATGCTCAACCGCGACCTGGGCTACGACTACAAGAACGTGGCCTACATCGAGATAATCCAACAGTCGGACAGCACCTACCACCTGGCACGCGAACTGGAGCGCCTGCCGTGCGTCGAGTCGGCCTCCACGGCCTACAGCCTGTTCATGAACAGGCAGAGCGGCAACAACGTGATGCTGCCGGGCGAAGAACGACAACTCTTCAACTACGCGTGCCTCTACTTCAACGAGGCCAACATCCTCAAGACCATGGGCCTGAAACTTGTGCAGGGCAAAGGCCCCACGATGGTGGAACATCCCGGATGGGAACTGGAGGCCGTTGTGGACGAAGCCTTTGCCCAACGGATGCGCGAGATGGCAGGCTGGCAGGACGTCGTCGGCCAGAGCATCGTTACCACCGAGTTGGGCCCCAAGTTTCCCCTCACCATCGTGGGCGTGGTCAAAGATTTCATGATAGGCACGCTGGTCAGTCCCGACGAGCGCCCCATGATGATGATAAACGGAAATATCTATGCCAAGAACATCTTGGTGCGGCTCACCAACCTCAATGCCGAAAACCTCACCGCCGTGCAGCGGGTCTGCGATGAGTTCTATCCCGATGCCGAACTCACCGTGAAGCGCTATGCCGACGAACTGGCCGACAGCTACCGCGAGACGCAAAACATCCGCGACCTTCTGCTCATCGGCTGTCTGGCCTCGCTGCTCATCACCTTCGTCGGTCTCGTGGGCTATGTCCGCGACGAGGTGCAGCGCCGCTCGCGCGAACTGGCCATCCGCAAGGTGCTTGGTGCCACCGTCGGCGAGGTGCAGGGCCTCTTCCTGCGCGGCATTGCCCTCATTGCCCTGCCCTCCATCCTTGTGGGCGTCGTGGGCGGATGGTTCTTCAGCACCCTGCTCCTGCAGCAGTTTGGCGAGCAGGTCCCCCTCCTGTGGCACATCTTCGTGGCCGATGCCCTCGCGGTGCTCATGGTCATCGCCCTCGTCGTCTATCTGCAGACGCGCCACGTGGCCACCAGCAATCCCATCAAGTATCTGAAAACAGAATAACTACGAAAATGAGAGAATGAGAAAATGAGAAGTCTGCGATTAAGCGAGGGCAATGCCATGCTTGCATGAACATTGCCGAGCGAAAGCAGACTCGACCGAAGGTCAAAATGAGAAAATGAGAAAATAATCCTAAATAAAACTACAACTATGATTAAGATTCAAGACATTACGAAGGTGTTCCGCACCGAAGAAGTAGAGACCACAGCCCTTGCAGGTGTCAGTCTGGAAGTGAAGGACGGCGAGTTCCTGGCCATCATGGGCCCCAGCGGCTGTGGCAAGTCGACACTGCTCAACATCCTGGGCCTGCTGGATAACCCAACCGACGGCCAGTACTGGCTCGACGGCGACGAGGTGGCCAAGTTGAGGGAGAGCCAGCGCACCCGCGTCCGCAAGGGCAAGATAGGATTCGTCTTCCAGTCGTTCAACCTCATCGAGGAACTGAACGTGGAGCAGAACGTGGAACTGCCGCTGCGCTACCTGGGCGTTCCGGCCCGCGAACGGCGGCAGCGCGTGGAGGAAATCATGCAGCGCATGGCCATCAGCCACCGCGCCAAGCACTTCCCCAACCAGCTCTCCGGCGGACAGCAGCAGCGCGTGGCCATTGCCCGCGCCGTGGTGAGCGGACCCAAGCTCATCCTGGCCGACGAACCCACAGGTAACCTCGACTCGAAGAACGGACTGGAGGTGATGCAACTGCTGACGCAACTGAATCAGGAAGGCACCACCGTGGTGATGGTGACCCACTCGCAGCGCGACGCCAACTATGCCCACCGCATCGTGGACATGCTGGACGGGCGCTTCGTGTGAAGGCAAAGAAAAGCGCCACGACGCAATTTGTCGCAGCGCTGCTTTAAGATTAGATAGTTAATAAAGCACGTGCACCCCTTGCCTCCCGTGACGGGCCGCAGGGGGATTTTTCTTTCTTCACTGTATCAGCGACCACTTCCAGAGCAAGGGCATGATGTGGGAGGCACGCTCGCGCTTCTTCCGCTTCGTTTCCGACATGTATTCGGCATAGAATTCGGGACTAGACTCCTCATACTTTTCCATAAACTTGTCGCCAATCATTTGTGCTTCGATGCGCCCACCTTCATATTCGCGTTTGATAAGAAAGCATCGCGCATTCTCAAGTGACATAGAAGAAGCCGCCAAAGCACCAAGGAGCCCTTGTGACCCAACGTACATGGCCTTCTCATCAACCCATCGATTTATAAAGCAAAGACGGCCATCGTAAAAGTAATATGCACGAGTAAATCCGTTGCCAAACGTTTGGTCTTCATAGTCTGCCCCACGAAAATGTATATTACGACAATTTATCAGTAATGTATCATTGTAAAAGACTGCGAACACATCCTTTTTAAGAACCTTGTCCAACGAGTCGTTGCCCGTAGTAAGCTTATAGTCATTACAACCAAATAACCTACGGCCATTACTCATTTCTTTTACATGCAGACTATCGAGTTCCTCCCAATTGTCGGCCTGATAATCGGCATACGACATGCAGTAGCGAGTCTGTGCCTGCAACCCCGTCAGGGAGAGGCAAGACAGAACGATTAGGATGAGCTCTCGCTTCATAGGCATTTTACTTCACAATCAGCAGGAAATACTTCTTCTTGCCTTGCTGAACAAGCAGGTAGCGGTTGTCGAGCAGGTCGGCGGTGGTAATCATCTGGTCGAAGGCCTGCAGCTTCTCCTTGTTGAGGGAGACGCCGCCGCCCTGGGTGAGCTTGCGCATCTCGCCCTTCGAGGCAAAGCAGGCCGAGTGCTCGGCAAAGAGGTCAACGGCCTTGCAGCCCTCGCCCTCGAGCAGCGAGCGGCTGACCTCGAAGTGGGGCACACCGCTGAAGACGTCGAGAAGGGTCTGCTCGTCGAGCCGGACGAGGCTCTCCTTCGTGGCCTTGCCGAAGAGGATGTTGGATGCCTCCAAAGCCAGTTCGTAGTCTTCGCGGCCGTGAACGAGTACGGTGACCTCTTCGGCCAGGCGCTTCTGCAGCACGCGGCGACCGGGGTCCTGGCGGTGCTCCTCGATGAGTTGGTCGATGGTGGGCTTGTCCAGTGAGGTGAATATCTTGATGTAGCGCTCAGCCTCCTCGTCGCCCACGTTCAGCCAGAACTGGTAGAACTGGTAGGGGCTGGTGCGGTTGCGGTCGAGCCATACGTTGCCCTGCTCCGTCTTGCCGAACTTCTTGCCGTCGGCCTTGGTGATGAGGGGACAGGTGAGGGCGAAAGCCTCGTTCTCGGCGCCCAGCTTGCGACGGATGAGTTCGGTGCCGGTGGTGATGTTGCCCCACTGGTCCGAACCGCCCATCTGCAGTCGGCATCCCTTCTCCTCATAAAGGTGGAGGAAGTCGTAGCCTTGCAGGAGCTGGTAGGTGAACTCGGTGAACGACATGCCCTCCTGGAACTCGCCGTTCAGGCGGCGCTTCACGCTGTCCTTGGCCATCATGTAGTTGACGGTGATGCACTTGCCGATGTCGCGGGCAAACTGCAGGAAGGTGAAGTCCTTCATCCAATCGTAGTTATTGACCAGTTCGGCAGCGTTGGGTGCGTCTGAGTCGAAGTCGAGGAAGCGCGAGAGCTGTTGGCGTATGCACTGCACGTTGTGGCGCAGTGTGGCCTCGTCCAGCAGGTTGCGCTCCTGGCTCTTTCCGCTGGGGTCGCCAATCATGCCCGTGGCACCGCCCAGCAGGGCGATGGGCTTGTGGCCGCAGCGCTGGAAGTGGCGCAACATCATGACGCCGCACAGGTGACCGATGTGCAGGCTGTCGGCCGTGGGGTCGATGCCCACGTAGGCGGTCTGCATACCTTCCTTCAACATTTCCTCCGTTCCGGGCATCATCTGGTGTATCATGCCTCTCCATGTCAGTTCTTCTACAAAGGATACTTGTTTCTTTTCGTTTTCCATATTTTATTTATATTATTTTAAATCCTTAATCACATTCCCTATCTACTCCCCTCCCCCCACGGGAGGGACTGGGTGAGGGTCTTAACTAAACAGGTCGCCCTGCAGCGGGTTGCCGCCCATGCGGGTGCCCAGGGTGCGCCCCAGATGGGTGTAGGCCAACTCGGTGACTTCGCGACCGCGCGGCGTGCGCTTGATGAATCCCTCCTTGATGAGAAACGGCTCATAGACTTCCTCCACGGTACCCGCATCCTCGCCGATGGCCGTAGCTATGGTGTTGATGCCTACGGGCCCGCCCTTGAACTTGTCGATGATGGTCAGCAGTATCTTGTTGTCTATCTCGTCCAGTCCGTGCTTGTCGATGTTCAGGGCCTCGAGGGCGAAGCGGGCTATGCGGAGGTCTATCTCTCCGTTGCCCCTGACCTGTGCGAAGTCGCGCACACGGCGCAGCAGGGCGTTGGCGATGCGTGGTGTACCACGACTGCGGCTGGCTATTTCGCCCGCAGCTTCCGATGAAATGGGCACATTTAGTATTCCAGCCGAGCGCACGACGATGCGCTTCAGCGTCTCGGCGTCGTAGTATTCCAGATGGAGATTGATACCGAAACGGGCCCTGAGAGGAGCCGTCAGGAGTCCGCTGCGCGTGGTTGCCCCGACGAGGGTGAAGGGGTTGAGGTCTATCTGTATCGAGCGTGCCGCAGGGCCCTTGTCAATCATGATGTCGATGCGGTAGTCCTCCATGGCGGAGTAGAGATACTCCTCCACAACGGGCGACAGACGATGGATTTCGTCGATAAACAGCACGTCGTTGGGCTCCAGCGACGTCAGCAGTCCTGCCAGGTCGCCGGGTTTGTCCAGGACGGGGCCGCTGGTGACCTTGAATCCCACGCCCAGTTCGTTGGCAATGATGTTCGACAGGGTGGTCTTGCCCAGTCCCGGAGGGCCATGCAGCAGGGTGTGGTCGAGCGGCTCGCCACGATACTTGGCAGCCTCGACAAATACCCTAAGGTTCTCCGTGACCTTGCTCTGGCCACTGAAATCCTCGAAGCGGAGGGGCCGAAGGGCATTCTCAAAATCCCTTTCGCCCTGATTGCGCTGTTCCCTGATGTCGAAATCCTCTGACATGTGGTTTGATTTTGGGCACAAAGATAGTGATTTATTGCGAGCAACGGAAACAAAACGCCGCATTTTTATTCTCCTTCGCCGACCGCGTCCCTGAGGCCTCTTGGAAACGGGTCGAGAGGAAGGGGGATGAGGAAGTGAAAGATTTGGAAAAAAGCTTTGCTTTTCCGTTTCGCCATGTCTCAAATATTTTGTAACTTTGCAGGCAAATAAGGAACTAAAACTATAAACACCTAAAAATCAACATTTATGAAAAAACTTCTACTCACACTCATTGCAGTCCTGACTGCATCGTTTGCCTTCGCCGGTGACGGTACGAAGGAGAACCCCTACACTGTGGCCGATGTCCTGGCAACTCAAATGGACTCCTCGGCGGTTTATGTGAAGGCTTACATCGTTGGTTCATGCACAGGAAGTGCTTTTAGCAGTGCCGAATTTGGCGTTTCAGACAAATCATCCGCTTCTAACATCCTGCTAGCTGACGCTCAAGATGAGAAAAACACTGATAACGTTATTGCAGGACAGATGCCTAACGCTGTACGCGCAGGTCTAGCATTAAAGAATGTTCCTGAGAATCTGGGAAAGACCGTGGTCTTAAAAGGTCAACTCATCAAGTACTTTGGAAAGAACGGCATCAAAAACATTACTGAGTATGAACTTAGTGGCGAAGGCGTCGGCCCTGTTGACCCTGTCAGCATTGCCAACACCCCCGAGACTGCCTACACCCCCGCAGAGGCTGTAGCCCTTATCGATGCTGGTAAGGACCTGAGCACCAAGGTTTACGTAAAGGGTATCGTCAGCGAAATCAAATCGCTCGACACCAGCCGCTATGCTCGTGCTCAGTACTACATCAGTGAGGACGGCACCACGGAAAACCAGTTCTACATCTACAATGGTTATTATCTGGGTGGCGCAGACTTTACGTCTGACGACCAACTGAAAGTGGGTGATAATGTCATCGTCTATGGCCAACTGACCAAGTATGGCGACACCTACGAGATGAACCAGAACAACGAAATCTATGAGTTGAACGGCCAGCACGCCGAAGAGACTACTGCCGAGAAGAAGACCATTGCCGAGGTACAAGCCCTGGAGACCAACATTGACGTCAAGGTTGAAAATGCCGTTGTCTATGCCATCTGCAAAAATGGTGCCGTATTTGGCGACGGGACGGGTTACATCTATTACTACGACACTGCCATCTCCGGTCTCGCAGTGGGCGACAAGGTGACCATCGAAGGCAAGCCCACCACCTATGGTGGTTTCAAGCAGTTCACCAACTCTGCCACCATCACCAAGAACGGGACAGCAGCTGTCACCTATCCCGCTGCAACAGAAATTGACGTTGATGCATGGGTAGCAGCCCCCACCATCCAATATGTGAAGCTGCAGGGTGAGTTGAACATCAGCGGCAACTATTACAACCTCATCATTGAAGGAAAAACCGCACAGGGCAGCATCATTGGCGCACAGGACGACCTGTTCAAGGACGTGGCCAATGGCAGCACCATCACCATTGAAGGTTTCGCCATGTACACCACCAGCAATGGCAAGTATGCCAACATCGTAGCCGTAAAGGTTACGGTAGATGGCCAGGGCGAGCAGGTGGATATCACCAACACCCCGGAAACGGCCTACAGCATTGCCAAGGTCATGGAACTCGTTGATGCCGGCAAGGGCCTGGAGCAGAAAGTGTATGTGAAGGGCATCATCAGTGAAATTGTTTCGCTTGATGTAACCCAGTGGAAGCGCGCCCAATATGACATCGTCGACGAAATGGGGAGTGAGGCCAAGGTTCGTATCTACAACGGCTACTATCTCGAAGGCGCTGATTTCACCAGCAACGACCAAATCAAGGTTGGTGACGAGGTGATTGTCTATGGTCAGTTGACCAAGTACAACGACCTTTATGAGGTTGCAGCCAACAACTACATCTACTCCCTGAACGGCAACACCGACGGCATCGGACAAATTCAAGATTCAAAATCCAAGATTCAAAATGAGATTTATGATCTCGCAGGTCGTCGTGTAGAGAAGGCTACTAAGGGCATTTACATCATGAACGGCAAAAAGTTCATTAAGTAAAAACCACACCTAATTCCTCCCAAGGAGGAACATAAAGGAGTCACGGATTCGTTCGTGGCTCTTTTTTTTATACTACTATCCCCACTTTCCTTCCATTAATTTTTAATTTTTAATTTTTAATTTTTAATTTTGCAGAATGGTACTAAATTACATTTGGATTGGATTCATCCTCATAGCATTCGTTATTGCTACGGTGGAACTGTGCATGGGCAATACTGAAGTATTCCCCGCGATTATTGACTCCACATTCGCCTCTTCGAAGACGGCATTCGAAATCTCCCTCGGGCTCACCGGCACGCTGGCCCTGTGGATGGGCATCATGAAGATTGGCGAAAAAGGAGGACTGGTCAACGCCCTCGCGCGCGCGCTTAATCCTCTATTTAAACGACTGTTCCCTGAGATTCCCGAAGGACATCCCGTCTTCGGCCACATCTTCATGAACCTCGGTGCCAACATGCTGGGACTGGACAATGCGGCCACACCCTTGGGCCTGAAGGCGATGGAGGGAATGGAGGAAATTAAAAATGAAAAATTAAAAATTAAAAGAGAGCGTGGAGAGATTGACGACCAGCAGATGCTGCGTCTGAAGGAAACGGCATCGAACCCGATGATTATGTTCCTGGTGCTGAACACCAGCGGACTGACCATCATCCCCGTCAGCATCCTGGTCTATCGTGCCCAACTGGGCGCCGCACAACCCACCGACGTCTTTATACCTATATTAATAGCCACCACCATCGCCACGATGGCCGGCATCATCATCACCAGTCTCTACCAAAGGATAAACCTCTTCAATCGTGCCATCATGGGCACCATGCTGGGCCTTTGCCTCTTGGTAAGTGGCATGGTATGGGTGAGTACGCAACTGGGCAAGGACCAACTTAGTCTTTACAGCACCACCATTGCCAACGTACTGCTGTTCGGCATCATCGTGGCCTTCATCGTGGCAGGCATGCGCAAAAAGGTGAATGTCTATGAGGCCTTCATAGAGGGCGCTAAAGGCGGTTTTGAGACCGCTGTACGCATCATCCCATACCTGGTGGCCATATTGGTCGCCATCGGCGTATTCCGCGCTTCTGGAGCCATGGACGTGCTCATAAGCGGCATTGAGAAAGGTTTCCAGTTCATGGGCATCAATGCCGACTTCGTGGGTGCCCTGCCTACAGCCTTGATGAAACCCCTGAGCGGTAGTGGAGCGCGCGGTATGATGGTGGATGCTATGACCACCTATGGTGCCGACTCCTTCGTGGGTCGTCTGTCGTGCATCTTCCAGGGTGCCACGGACACCACCTTCTACATCCTTGCCGTCTATTTCGGCTCCGTGGGTGTCCGCAACACGCGACATGCCGTGGCTGCCGGTCTGCTGACCGACCTTGTGGGTGTACTGGCTGCCATCGGAGTGGCGTATCTTTTCTTCTATTAGAAGCCCCACCCCCAATCCCCTCCCGAGGGAGGGGCGTATTCACTGGCATAAAGATAAAAAGAAAAAGCTATATAATATATATAGGAATAGAATAGTGCAACATAATATATATGATGAATAATACCCAATCAACAAATGTAACTACTCCCCGCCCTGCAAGGAAGGGGAAAGGGGGAGGGTCTGTTTCTCGTTTGTTCAAAGATACAGCCATCTATGGCATGTCGAGCATCATAGGGCGATTCCTCAATTATCTGCTCGTACCCCTCTACACCCACTACATGCCCACCGAATCGGGCGACTACGGCATTTCGACCAACGTCTATGCCTACACGGCACTCATTCTGGTGCTGCTGACCTTCGGCATGGAAACGACGCTGTTCCGCTTTGCCAACGACAGCCCCTCCCCACAGCCATGTAAGGCGGGGAGCAATCAGGGGACGAACGTATCTGCGCCCTCCCTACAAGGGAGGGTTGGGGGAGGGTCTTGGCCCGACACTGTCTTCTCTACGGGCTTCGCCTTGATAGCCACGCTCACGGCCCTGTTCCTCATAGGCATCTTCGGATTCATCACCCCCATAGCCGACACGCTGGGCTATACCGAGCATCACAACTATCTGCTCATGATGGCCGTAGTGGTGGCCATGGATGCCCTGCAGGCGCTGCCCTTCTCCTACCTGCGGTTCCAGAAGCGTCCCATCCGCTTTGCCACCCTGAAGTTGCTGTTCATCTTCTTTAATATAGCCCTGAACGTCCTCTACTTCGTCGTTCTGCACAAGACCAGCGTCTTCTATGTCTTTGCCATTAACCTGGCTTGCACGAGCATCATCTCGGCACTCTTCCTGCCCGAGTTGTTCAAGATTCGCTGGCACTTCGACTGGGCCCTGCTCCGCCGTATGCTGTCCTATTCGTGGCCCATACTCATCCTGGGCGTGGCAGGCATACTCAACCAGGTGGCCGACAAGATTATGTTCCCGCTGGTATATCCTGACAAGGCCGAGGCCAACGTGCAGCTGGGCATCTACGGCGGCTGCGTGAAGATAGCCATGATTATGGCCATGATAACCCAGGCCTTCCGCTATGCCTACGAGCCCATCGTCTTTGCCAAGGCGAAGGACAAGGACAGCACGGAATACTATGCCGTGGCCATGAAGTACTTCCTCATCTTCACCCTGTTGGCCTTCCTGTGCGTGATGGGTTACATCGACGTTCTGCAACTCATCCTGGGCAAGGGCTATCGCGAGGGTATGCAGGTGGTGCCCATCGTCATGGTGGCCGAGATCATGATGGGTGTCTATTTCAACCTCTCGTTCTGGTACAAGCTCATCGACAAAACCATCTACGGCGCCTGGTTCTCGCTGACAGGCTGCGCCGTACTGTTTGCCGTCAACTATTTCTTCATACCCCAGTACAGCTACATGGCCTGCGCCTGGGGCGGCGTGGCCGGCTACGGAACGGCCATGGTGCTCTCCTACATCGTCGGGCAGGTGAAGAATCCCATCCCCTACCCCATGAAGAGCATCGCCGTGTATGTCCTGCTGACGGCCCTGTTCTATGCCGCCATGCACTTCACGAGCGAGTGGCACCTGGCCCTGCGACTGTTCATCAACACGCTGCTCATCCTCGCCTTCTGTGGCCACGTCTATTGGCATGAGATAAGGAAAAAATGACGACATGGAGCAGGAACGGCTTTTAAGGTATATCGAAAGGATCTGGGGGAGCCCGATGTCCACCCCCAAGGATTTCCAGGCTCTGTCGGACGACATCTTTCAACTGGTGCACCAAACACTCTCCCCCAGTACGTTGAAACGTCTGTGGGGATACTTTCCTGCCGTAAGACAACCACGGAAAATCACACTCGACATACTGCAAAGCTACGTTTCGGCGAAGAGCCAAAGAGTCATCCTGAAAGGACAGACCTTCGTTTCACTCAACGACTATTTTGCCTTCTTTGGTATCTTCACAGAAAATCACATGCCATGGAGCCAGCCTCTGCCCGACCACTTGGGCATCATCATCTGGAGCCCCGAATACAATCATCCCGAATGGCACAACGAGGGCGACCCTTCACTGCTAATGCCTACCATCACCGAGTGGTGGACGCCCCACGATGCCACCATCAACCCAGCCGAGCGTAATGCCGACAACTACCTGCGCGCCATCTCGTTCCGAGAGCTGCGCATCACCTTCATGAAAGGAATCCACAAAGACAAATACACCTTCCTCGGAGTCTATGGCCTGGCCCCTGAATCTTCGACTCAACGCCTCGTATGGAAGCGATTAACCGACAAGATTGACCTACATGACTTGGGTCAGCTGGAAGGTTTGAGATAAGCACATCTCTAAAATGGTCTAAAAACGAAGCCGAAATGATTCAGTTTTGGCTCTGTTCCTTTTCCCGATAATCCCTACCTTTGCCACACCAAACGTTTTTTGTTTTGGTTAAGTTAATAATGTCAAGCCCCCACCGCCTGCGAGAGGTAGTGGGGGCCATACTTTTCCCTAAGTTGCCACACTAAGGGGCGTAAGTCATCAGTCCTCTATCTGGTCGATGATGTCCTGAGCAGCATTCACGGCCTTGAAGTGGAAATGAAGTCCGATGCCTAAACCAATGGCCTCACCGACAAGGATGGGAATCACCAACAGCCAGCGATGATGTGCCTCAATGTTGTGCATCGAGATGAAGTCGTGGCAAGCCCAGATGGTCCAAGGTATCAGGATGACGAGCGACCAATAGTAGAGTTGCTGGTTGTATTGCTTCTTGAACTTGGCCATCACGTGGGCCACGGTGGAGAGGTCGTCCTTCATCAGGTTGAGTTCGTCCACGGGTTGGTGGATGTAGTGGACGAGAGCAGCACAGAACAGCATAAGCACGCAGGTGCCAATGGTAAACGGCAGGCTCCACGAATGAGCGAAATAGTTCAGTGGCATTATCAGCAGGCAGAATATGACACACCCATACGTAAGCCGCTTTGCACTATTGATAGCGTTTTTCTTAGCCTTCATCGTCTCGCGCAGTAGGCGGTCACTGACGATTTCCTGATGCTGAAGTTGTTCCTTGAGGATGGCAAACTGGTTGCGCATTTCCTCGAAATCCATTTCTTTCATTTTCTTGTAACTTTTTCTGGTTTAACTTTGCATTCTCTTCAGTTGTTCCTTGATTCTGAACAACTTTACACCCACGTTCTGTGCGGAGATGCCCATCACGGCACCTATCTCCTCATAGTTCATACCCTCCAGCCACATCATCACCAAGGCCCTGTCGACGAGGCCAAGTTTGCCGATGCGCTGGTGGAGCATTCGCACTTGTGTGCTGTTGACGTCACGGTCTTCGAAGAAGTTGATGTCCATGGTCAGAGGCACCTTCTTCACCTCTTTCCTTTTCTTACGCTCCTGCAGGAGACATGTGTTCAGTGCCACGCGATAGATCCAGGTGCTGATCTTACTTTCTTCCCGGAAACTGTCGATGCCTTTCCACATGTTGATCAGCGTCTCCTGAAACAGGTCGTTGACTTCCTCTTCGTCATGAGAAAACATGTAGCACACCGTGTAGATGGTGCTCTTGTGCTCCCGCACTAACTGGGCGAACTTCTGACTATTATCGTCTTGATGCTTCATCTTTTTCGTTCGTTTTTACCCGTTAGATGCGGGAAGCACCTGAGAAATTACAAGAAAATCACAAAAAATGTGTTACAGCCCCAGCTCCTTTATGAGGCGGTCGGCGTGGCCCCACTTGTCGATGAGGTAGAGCACGAAGCGGATATCGACGCCGATGCAGCGCTGGAGGTCGGGATTGAAGGTGATGTCGCCCGACATGGCTTCCCAGTTGCCGTCGAAGGCCAGACCGATGAGTTCGCCCTTGCCGTTGAACATGGGAGAGCCAGAGTTGCCGCCCGTGATGTCGTTGTTCGAGAGGAAACAGAGGTGGAGGTCCTTATCCTTCTTGTCGGCATAGCGGCCAAAGTCGCGCTTCTTAATCAGCGAGACGATGTCCTCCTCCAATTTGTAGTCCTCAATCTCAGCCTGGCGGGCAGCCTTGTCCAGAAGGCTCTGGGCATTGGTGAAGTAGTCGAAGTGCTGACTGCCAGCCGTGTAGTCCTGAATGTAACCATAAGAGAGACGAAGCGAGAAGTTGGCATCGCTGTAGTGCGGAGTTTCCTGGTCGCGCTCCAGAATGGCCTGGGTCAGCATGTGTTCGTTGTAGTCGATGGTCTGACGGTCGCCACGTATGCGCTTGGCGATATCTGTCTGGAAGTCGCGAACGCCCTCGTAATACTTGAACATCGGGTCGGTGTCGCGAAGCGTGCTGTCGGCAATCAGTTTGTCGAGGCAACTGATGTCGGTCAAAGCCGTCTTAGAGAAGATATCGTGGGCGTAAGCCTTAGTGTCACCTTTGAAGAGGCTATCTACATCATTATATACAGAAGGCAGATACTCCTTGCCCACTTGCTGGCGATAGTTGTCGAGCAGTACAGCCATCGTCTCTTCATCCACACGGGCATCATAGTCCTTATAGAAAGCCTGCAGCTGTTCGCGCGTCTGGGCAACCTCTGTCGAATCCATGTCATTAGGCTTCGAGGCAAGGATAGCAGCCACGCGGCGCAGTTCGATGCCTCGCAGGAAGGTCTCGGAGAAGAATCCGTAGGCACGCATCGGTTCAAACCGATTGCCGTAGGCTTTCTCCAGTTCTCCGAACATGGTGCCGAAGCGATTGTCAAGACGCTTGTCCTTACCATACCAACGACGGATGTTCTCTTCCAATTCCTGCTTCTGACCGATGACGTTCAGTTCCTTCACGGCTTTGTTCATGCCGATGGAGTTCTTCCAGTAGTTGCTGGAGGAAGCAAACTTCGAGGCATACTTGATGGCGATGGCGCGGTCCGAGTCCATCCACTTCTTCCACACCTCCTGCTTCTTGCCACGCACGTCTATCATGGAGATGTTTGTGCCGTTGACGCGTTCGTTGATTCCATAAGAAGAAAGGTAGCGGTCGGTGCTTCCAGGATAACCCACCGTCATGCAGTAGTCGCCAGGCTGGAAGCCATCGATGCAGACCTTAGCATACCTCTTTGCCTTCAAAGGCACATTGTCCTTACTGTATTCGGCCGGATTGCCGTCCTTGTCGGCATAGATGCGGAAGACGCTGAAGTCGCACGTCTGCCGGGGCCACATCCAGTTGTCGG
>DGUV01000003.1:0-41161 GCA_002395775.1 Prevotellaceae bacterium UBA4301 | reverse complement strand
TGTCGGTGTCGCCGCCAAACTTGCCCAGCGTCTGCGTGGGGGTGAAGACGAGGCGTATGTCGGTGTATACCTTATAGACCGAGGCGTAGTAGGCGTTGCCGCCGTAGTACGACTTCACGAGGCAGTAACGGCCGGGGTTCTGCCGGGTGTACTCCTTCTCCACGGCGCTCATCACCGAGTCGAGGTTCTCGCTGTCCAGCTGCTTGGGGTCTTTGTCGGGGTTGTCCTGGTAGATTTTGTTCATGGCGCGCATGACGCGACCGGTGCACTCCTCGGTGCGCTCCAGGAAGCGCACGAAGAATCCCTCGACGGGTCGCTCCTCCTCGAGGCTCTTGGCCGCAAAGCCGTTCTTGAGGATGTCGTCCTCGGGGGTGGAGAGTTTCTGTATGCCGGAGAAGCCGCAGTGGTGGTTGGTGAACACGAGTCCCTGGGGGCTCACGACGACGCCCGAGCAGAAGTCGCAGAAGTCCACCACGCAGTCCTTCAGGCTCTCGCCCTCGGGGTTGTAGAGTTGCAGGGGCGTGAGTTGCAGGCCTAAGTCGCGCATCACCTTGGCCGTCTGCTCGTTGATGTTGTTCAGCATCCACATGCCCTCGTCGGCCCTTAAAGTTGAAAGTTGAAAAGTGAAAAGTGAAAAGTTGGCTGCGCCGAGGAGCAGCAGGGATAGAAGAAAACGTTTCATAGGCTTATGTTTTAGTTCTGTATCATCAAAGTTCCACGCTGAGGTTGAACGTCCAGCCATTCACATCCTCGATACGGAAGTAGCTGAGGGTGCAGCCGAGCGCACGACGGGGACGGAAGCGGTGGTTGATGCCGACACCTGCGGAGAGGTAGAGCGGCGAGTCGAGATAGCCGAAGTTGTAGCCTCCCTTCACGTCGACGAGTGGCGCAGTGCGTGTCTTCATCAGGTTGAAGTGGCCGTGGGCAAACAAGGGGATGCCATCGGTGGTCAGGGCCAGGCCACCACCCAGGTAGACACGTGAGTTGAAGCGGTAGCCGTGGCTGGTGCTTACGGCCAGGAAAGGGGAATCCTCAGTGACTCCACCCATAGCCTCCACCATGGCACGGTAGCCTGGTGTGTCCGCGGTGTCGGTCGGCTGACGGGAGTCCTCCATCTGCATGCGTCCGGCGGGTAGGGTGTAGCCCAGGGCGGCGTAGGGTCGCAGGCTCCATTCATCGCGGTAGGGTGTGTGTTCGTCGCCTCCATAGCCCAAGGCCGTACCCAGGCGCAGGAGGAAGCCGCGGTGGGTCTGCAAGCGGTAGCCCACGTTGACGTAGGCATAGTAGCCAAAATGCCTGCTGTGCTGATAGTTATCGGATTCCTTCTCCTGCATCCATTCGGTGTCATTCTCGTCAGTCCACCACTCGCGCTGGAGGGTATGCAGATGTACACGCTCGCGGAATATGCCCAAGGCCACTCCGGCTCCGGTCTCGAACTTATGTTGGCGGCGGCCCAGCAGATAGTTCACTTCCAAGGGAACGCTTACACCCTGTGTCCTGACCGTACGGCCGTTCCACCACGATGTATTCCCACTAGCCAGGAGACAGTACGACTCATCCTTGTAGCGGTTGTAACCGATACCCACGCGGTAGCCCCATCCACTGTGGCCTCGCAGTCGCGAGTCGAAGTTAAGGCTCGCGATGTTGGGACCGTTCACCTCGACATAGATACTGCGCAGGGGAGCGTCGTGGCTCCCACCCTGTGCATAAGTCATGGCCGGCATCAGCCACAACACCATTTGTAACACTCGTTGCTTCATTGTTTTTCCTTTTTTTTTACTTTTTACTGGCTATATTTTTAGGGTTTGTCTTTCAGTTCGGGATGCAGGAACTTCATCCAGTCCTCTTTCTTGAACTTCGTCCGAGGCTGCTTCCGCTCGGAAGTCGAAGTAAACTCCGACTCCCCTCGTTTATCCGCAGCCTTGAGCTTACGGCCACGGGGTGCGTCGTAGCCGCGCTCTTCGCGACTGGACTTGGCAGCTTTCTTCGCTTTCTTTTTTCCGGTGGGTTGGTCGAAGAAGTCGGTGGGATATTGCTCTTTCCGCCTGTCTTTCTTTCCCTCTTTCCTGTCCTTTGTGCGAGTGGCTTTCTTGGGAGAGGAACTCTTGTCAGCATAGTCCACGACCACCTCACGTCCTTTGACGCGGGTGCCCTTCAAGGCCTTCATGACGCGAGTGGCGTCCTCCTCGGCCACCTCCACGAAGGAAATGTTCTTCAGCAGGTCGATGCGACCAATTTCCACCTTCTGTCCCTTCACCTTGTCATTGATGAGTTTAATGATTTCCTTGGCAAAGAAACCGTCTATTTTGCTCACCGAGAGGAACAGCCTGGTGTAGCCCTCCTCGGCTGTGTGGTCGCCCTTCTTGCGCTTCTTTCCAGACGATGCCTTGTCCTTTGCGCCTTGTCCTTTCTCGCTCACCTCCTCTATCTCGGGCGCATTGGCATAATAGCGCAGGAATCGTCCGAACTCGCGGCTTAGCAGTCGCTTCACGATGTCGTCCTTCTCCAGCCAAGCCCAGCGCCTTGTCACCTCGTCCATGAAGGGGGCTATCTGTTCCTCGTCCACCTCCACGCGCTCTATCTCGTCAATGACGTGGTAGAGTTGCTTGCCGCAGATTTCCTTGGGTTCGGGCAGTGGCTGACGCACGAACTCCTTCTTGATGACCTGCTCTATCTGTCGGATTTTGTGCTTCTCGCGAACGTGCACGATGCTTATCGACGTACCCTTCTTGCCTGCCCGGCCCGTACGGCCGCTGCGATGGGTATAGTATTCCACATCGTCGGGCATGCCATAGTTGATGACATGTGTGAGGTCGTCCACGTCCAGTCCGCGTGCGGCCACGTCGGTAGCCACCAGCAGTTGGATGCGGTGCTGTCGGAATCGCTGCATCGTCAGGTCGCGCTGCTGCTGACTGAGGTCGCCATGCAGGGCATCGGCATTGTAACCATCGCGGATGAGCGCGTCGGCAATCTCCTGCGTCTCCATTCGCGTACGGCAGAAGATGATGGCATAGATGCGGGGATAGTAGTCCACCACGCGCTTCAGGGCCAGATACTTGTCCTTGGCCTGCACCATGTAATAGACGTGATTCACGTTCTCGGCCCCCTCGTTGCGGCTGCCGATCTGTATCTCGTGGGCCTCGCGCAAGTATTTCTTGGCTATGCGCTCTATCTCGCGGCTCATAGTTGCCGAGAAGAGCAGCGTCCGGTGCTCCTCAGGCACGCCCTCGAGGATGGTGTCGAGGTCCTCCTGGAAACCCATGGAGAGCATTTCGTCGGCCTCGTCCAACACCAAGTAGCGCACCCTGTCGAGCACAGCCACACGCTTGCGCGTCATCAGGTCCACCAATCGGCCGGGCGTAGCCACCACGATGTCCACCCCATGCCGAAGTGCCCTCATCTGGGGCTCGATGTTAGCCCCGCCATAGACGGCCAGGATGCGCACCTCGGGCATGTACTTGGCAAAGCCTTGCAGGTCGTCGGCAATCTGCAGGCACAATTCACGGGTGGGGCTGAGGATGAGCACCTGGGGTTGTCCCACGGGCTCCATGCCTTGCAGCAGATGCAACAGGGGCAGGCCGAAGGCAGCCGTCTTGCCCGTTCCCGTCTGGGCCAGAGCCACAAGGTCGCGACTTGTCTCTGCGTCCTCGGTGCTTTGCAACAGCCAGGGTATCACCTGCTCCTGCACGGGCATGGGATGTTCGTAACCTTGTTCCGTGATGGCCTGCAACAGCTCCTGTCCGAGGCCCAAATCTTTGAATTCTGTCATGTGTCTTGGGATTTGGCCGCAAAGATACGAATAAGCGAGCGATTTCACAAATATATTTGATGAAATCCGAGCGCGAGTATCTTCGACCAAAGGTCAAAGTCCAAATAAGTTTGGTCATTTTCGAGCAAAAGACGGACAACAGATGTAATAATTTGGCAGGTTGCGGGTTTAAATAATAGAACGCTGGCAAAAATGAGCGACAGAGAACTGGTAGAAAGAATCACGCAACAGGGCGACACGAGGCTGTTTGCCGAGGTTGTGAAGCGCCATTCGGGCATGGTCTTCAGCAAGGCCATGAGCGTGGTGCATCGCGAGGAACTGGCAGCCGAAGTCGCCCAGCAGACATTCGTGAAGGCCTACGAGCAATTGCCCCTATGGCGTGGCCAGGAACTGAAGGGGTGGCTGGCCATTATTGCCGTGCACACGGCCCTGCACATCGTGGAGAAGGAGCGCCGCCATCGTGGCCGGCCGGCCGAAGACGTGGCCGATACGCTGCCCGACAACTTCGACCCCGAACACGAGGAACGGCTGTTGCACATGGAGCAGGCCCTTAGCGAGCTGCCCGAACAGGACCAGATGCTCATCCGCCTCCATTACTACGAACAAAGGAAGACGGCCGACATCGCCCAACTGACGGGGCTCACGCAGCAGAACGTGCTGGTGCGGCTGCACCGCATACGAGAGAAACTGAAGGAGAAGATGAATCGAGAATCAAACAAATAGGAGACTGACGTATGGACGACAAGGAACTGGACAAACTGATCGTGGCCTCGCTGGAACGGCAACAGACCCTCGAGGCGCTGAACAAGACCATCGTGAAGGACATCCGCCGCCGTGCACGTTGGCAGTGGATGCGCCGCTGGGCACGCCTCGTGGCCTTCTCCTTCGGTCTGCCCCTGATGGGACTGGTCTTCGGTTGGGGCATCTATGTGACCGCCACCAACCCCACACTCGGCCCCCTGCGCTTAGTCCTGCTCATCCCCCTGACCGGGATGACCTGTCTGGCCTGGCGCGAGATGAAGAACTTTTCCATCGCCGAAGTGTAATAATCCGCAGTGGCGCGGGTCATAACGATGAACGACGTTCAGAAGTAATAAAACAGTATTAACATCTAAAAAACAGTAAGAATATGGATTCAAAAGATTTAGCTGGCGTACTGGCCGTGGCACTGAGCCTGGGCATCCCCATCGTAGCCATCATTGCCGGCATCATAAGCAGTGTGAAGAAGAGCGACAATGCCCGTGAAATCCGTCGTCTCATCATCGAGAACAAGACCGACCTGGAGACAGCCAAGTATCTGGTGGACGAACCGCAGAAGCGCCAGAGCTCTAACCCCTACCCTGCGCTGCGCTGGGCCTGCGTACTCATCGGTCTGGGACTGGGAGCGCTCATCGACTACCTGCTCCATCTGAAGCCCGCAGACAGTCCCATGAGCGTTTATTTCTGGATCATCATCGCCTTCGGTTGCGGCATCGGCCTGTTCTGTTCGTTCCTCATCGAATACAAACTGCAGCAGCGCGACGCAGCACACAAGTCGAAAGAAACAGAATAACAATTGCAAGAATACTTTAAGACTTTTCAGTTAAACGACATGAGCCCTTGCCGTCCGGGAGGATAGCAAGGGCTCATTATGTTCCGTCAGCGCCATGTTCTCAGATACTCTCGCTCGGATTTCATCAAATATATTTGTGAAATCGCTCGCTTATTCGTATCTTTGCCCTCAGAAATCAACGAGAGACTATGCGCACAGTGACAGCGATGGGCGAGACCATCATGGACATCCTCTTCCGCAACGGCCAACCTGTGGCAGCCGTGCCTGGCGGCAGCAGCTTCAACTCCATCATCTCCGTGGGGCGCACAGGACTGCCATGCCGCTTCATCGGATACACGGGCCGGGACCGCGTGGGGCTGCAGACGCAGGACTTCCTGACAGAAAACGGCGTATCCATCGAAGAATTTGAGGTTCGCGAGGGCGAGAAGAGTTCCATCTCATTGGCCTTCCTCGACAAAAACGGCGACGCCTCCTACCAGTTCTATAAGGACACACCCCACGTCAGTCCCCAGTGGCAGGTGCCCACGTTCGAGGCCGACGACGTGTTGCTCTTCGGCTCCTACTATGCCGTGTGCGACGGCATGCGCCCTCAGGTGGTCCCCACGCTGGAGACAGCCAACAGGGCCGGCGCCATACTCTACTACGATCTGAACTTCCGCCGCAGTCACGCCCACGAACTGGAGGCCCTGCTGCCTGCCATACACCAAAACTTCCGCGAGGCCACATTGGTGAGAGGCTCGGCCGACGACTTTGAGGTGATGTACCAGAGTCGCGACGCCCGCGACATCTACCAGCGGCACATTTCAGCCTATTGTCCGCTCTTCATCTGCACATCCGGTGGAGGCACCATTACCATCTGCACCCCCCTCCAGGCCTTCGACTTTGAGACTCCGCACGTGGATAACGTGGTGAGCACCGTGGGAGCGGGAGACAACTTCAACGCAGGTTTCATCGTAGGCCTGTTGCGCCTAGGCATCACCCGCAACCACCTGAACCAACTCGGACGCGAAGGCTGGCAGCAAATTATCGACTACGCCACCGCCTACGCCTCCGAGGTCTGCCAGACGACCGACAACTTCGTCAGCAAGGAGTTTGCCAGAAGGAAAAGGTAAATCGTAAAAACAACCAAATCGCGAATAACATGATTCCACGCATTGCCATCATCGACCAGAATACGCTGGAGGCCACCGGACTGAAAAACATACTCAGCGACATGGCCCCCATGGCCGACGTGAGTGTGTTCCCCTCGGTGGAAGACATGCAGAAAGAATCCGATGAAATAGCGCCTTTTGTGCATTTCTTCGTCTCGTCGCAGGTACTCATCGAGCATGCCGACTTCTTCCTCCAACGGCAGCGCCAGACCATCGTGCTAACGGCACAGCCCATCACGGGGCCACAGTTCTCCCACTTCCACACACTCAACACCTCACAACTCGAACACGACTTGCTGAAGGCCATCCTGACCCTGTTTCAGCACGCCCACGGAAACCACGGCGCCCATCCTACCCAGAGCCCCGTATCGCCCGATCTTTCGGCCCGCGAAGTGGAAGTGCTGAGTCTCGTGGTACGCGGTTTCATTAACAAAGAGATTGCCGACCGCCTGTGCATCTCGTTACCCACGGTCATCACCCACCGCAAGAACATCTGCGACAAGCTGCACCTGCGCAGCGTGTCGGCCCTGACCATCTATGCCGTCACCCACGGCATCGTGTCCGCAGAAGAAATCTGACCCTTCAATACCCCTTTGCCATGAAACGCCTCATCTCCCTGCTGCCCATTGGCTTTATTCTGTTTTCAACCCTCGCCCCCCTCCATGCCCAACGCCTGCAACAACCGCTGGGACGCGGTGTGGTGGCCGTAAAAAACGGCAACTCGGCACTCGTCAGCTGGCGACGGCTGGCACAGGAGCCCGAGGAAGCCAAGTACAACATCTATGTGGGCGGCACCAAACTCAACACCTCGCCCCTGAGCAACACCAACTTCCAGACCACGGCAGCCAAGCTGCCCGCGGGGAGCGAAGTGACGGTGACCCTGGTGACCGACAAAGGCGAGTCGGCACCCGGAAAAGGCTACACCATCAAGAACTATGACATGAGGAACCTCTTCATGAGCATCAACTTTGAGGAAGGTGGCTCGCCACTGCGCTCGGCCGACTTCAACACGGCCTACGTCTGGCCCATCGACCTCGACGGCGACGGAGAGATGGACTACGTGGTGAACCGCAAGTCGAACACCAACGGGTTGGACTGCTATGTCGAGGGCTACCTGCGCACAGGAGAACACCTGTGGACTGTGAGACTGGGCCCCAACGAACTCTCGTGTGCCGGACAGGACGACATGATAACCGCCGCGGACATGGACTGCGACGGACGGGGCGACGTGGTCATACAGTCGTCGGACGGCACCCAGTTCTGGGACTCCGACAAGAAGGACTTCGGACTCTACGTCAACGGCAAGACTACGGGCGACACCGACGGCGACGGCATCATCGACTACGAAACCCAATCGTCACGCAATGCCCCACGCTACATCTCCGTCATCGACGGCATGACGGGACGCGAGAAGGCATCGGTCGAACAGTCCTACAACACACACTATAACCGCACCAATCGCGCACAGCTGATGGGCGACGAGTACAACAAGCACGTGGGCCACATGGGCGTCTTCTTCTTCGATGGCATCCATCCTGCCGTGGTCATGGAATGGCACATGCGAGGCAGCGGCGGCGACCATCATTACTATAACCTGGGCGTGGCCTACGACTTCTCGTCGGGCAAAGCCGGACAGCTGAGAGAACTCTTCAACGAGCCCTCCAATGCGCCCGCCTTCCACCAAATACGCGTAGGTGACGTTGACGGCGACGGCTGCGACGAGATGATTGTGGGCGGCTACACCATGGACCACACGGGCAAGGTGCTCTTCAACACAGGCATCTCGCATGGCGACCGCTTCCGCACCAGCGACATCGACCCCGAACGCCCCGGCCTGGAGACCTTTGCCATACAGCAATATGCCGGCGACATGCTGGGCCAGGTGCTCTACGACGCACGCACGGGCGAATTCATCAAGAAGTGGTATCTTTCGGCAGTGGGCGACATCGGACGAGGCGAATGTATCGACATCGACCCCAACCACTTGGGCTGGGAAATGTGGTCCACCATGGACGGCAATGTCTATGACGCCAAAGGCGACATCATACAGGGCCTGTCCAACCAGTATCCCTGCGAAGGCATCTGGTGGGACGGCGAGCTGGACCGCGAGGTGGTGCAAAGCAGCGACAGCCACTACAATGTCTATGTCCAGGACTTCTACAAGGGTCGGCTCGTGGAGTTTGCAAAAATCAGCAACTGGCGCTACACCACAGTCTATGCCAAGCGCGCCGCCTTCTGGGGCGACATCATCGGCGACTGGCGCGAAGAACTGGTGCTGCTGCACAAGGAGAACGGCGTCATCGTGGGCATCGTGGGCGTGACCACCGACTACGCCACCACCGAGAACCGCATCTATTGCCTGCAGGAAGACCCCCACTATCGGGGCGACTGCTCCACAAAAGGCTACTACCAAAGCCCCAACCCTGGCTTCTATCTGGGCTACGACATGCCCCGCCCGCAGTTGCCGCCCACCATGGTGACCGACATCGTGGCCACCGCCGACGGCCAGTTCTCCACCTTCGACCGCTCGGCCCAGGCCACATACGCCGACGGCCAGAGCCTACTCTTCGACCTCAGCTACAAGGGACAGGACTTCTCCGTGAATCAGCCCATGGCCCCCTCCGTGGTCTATGCCATGCCCGTCCGCGGCCAACACATCACGCTCAGCGGCAGCGGCTCGCTTACGGGCCCCATGGACCTGTGGAAAAGCCAGCAGGGACGATTCGTAGTCAACATTCCGTTCACCCACACGGGCAAGACCTACATCTCCGAGGGCACACTCGAGGCTAACACCACCATCCAGGGCGATGTCGAGCTGCGCGCCCGGGGCACACTGGCCGGCAATGCCACCATCGAGGGCAACCTCATCCTGGAGGGTGCGCTGAACTACGAGGGTTGCCGACTGATGCCTGGCAACGAAACTAACGCCTTGGGAACCATCACGCTGAAGAAAAACCTTACCATCGACAAACCGCTGTTTGCCGAGATGGACATTCGCAGCGACCTTTCCGCCGACCTCATCCGCGTAGAAGGCGACGTCAACCTGACCAAGGGCGGGAAGCTCACGTTTACCATCGTCCCCGACAATGCGACACCCTCAGCCGGAACATACAAACTGATGGAATACACCGGGACGTGGACTGGCGACATCGGGCTCGTCAACATTCGCGGACTGCAGGGGCTCAAGTATTCGATAAAGAATGAGGAAGGTGCCCTGTGGCTCGTCATAAACGAACAGCGCGAGGCCGCCACCGGTGTCCACTGGACCGGTAACGAGAGCAACCAGTGGAACTATCAGGACCAGAACTTCACCCTCGACGGCGAGGCTACAGAATTTGTGGCAGGCGACGGCGTGACGGTCGATGACGAGGCCAGTAAGAACAGCATCCTCATCGACGAACTGATGCCCATCTCCAAAGTGACCTTTGCCAACGAGACGAAGTCCATCACCATCAACGGAACGGGTGGATTCTCAGGAGAGGGCGACATAGTGAAGACCGGCGGCGGCCGCCTCACCCTCAATGCCACCAAGAGCGACTACACGGGCGCAACCATCATCAACGCCGGCACCCTCACCGTCACCTCACTGGCTGACGCAGGTCTGCCCAGCAGCATTGGTGCAGCATCGGCCACACCATCAAACTTCCGTCTGGGCAAAGCCACTCTCATCGTCAACAACGCTAACACCAGCACCAACCGAGGCATCACCCTCACCGACACGGCCACCGTGCAGATTGCCAGCGGCGTATGCTCGTTCAAAGGTCAGCTCACAGGTTCGAATGGGGTGCTACGAAAGACGGGAGGCGGACAGCTCAATCTGACCTACGACGGAGCCAATGCCTACAAGGCCACCATCCTGCAGGCAGGCACACTGGCCATGGGCACATGGCGTTCCACCTTCGGAACGGCAGCATCGCCCATCACGATTACAGGCAATGCCACCATCACCATCTTCAACAACAACTCAACCAGCCAAGTACCTTCGCTGGCCAACACCATCACCATCGACAAGGGCAAGACACTGACCCTGCACGGCGGACAGCGCTGCGCAGTCAAGGGCAAGTGGACGGGCGAAGGCACGGTAAAGATCGACTTCCCCTATGTGCGAGGCGATTTCTCCGCCAACCTGTCGCAGTTCCAGGGCACACTGGAGGCCACCAGCGGTCAGTTGCGCCTGGTGGCCGCCACCGACTTGTCACAAGGCACACTGCAACTGAACGATGGCGTCTATGCCGTGAGCACGAAGGCAGGCTCTGGCGACGAGGTGAGTCTGACACACAAGATTGGTGCCCTCAAAAGTACCGCCACCGACTGCTCCCTCTCGACAGGCACCTGGAACGTGGGCTATCTGGACACCAACACCACCTACGCCGGCCTCATCGCCTCCAATGCCACCCTCAACAAATATGGCGACGGCACCCTCTCGCTCACCGGACAAAGTACGGGAAAGGCGAATGTCCATGCCGGCGTATTGAGCATAACGGGCCAGATGGGCGCAGTCGTCGTCAACAACGGTGCCACGCTGGCCGCCATCAAGTCGAGTTCTGCCTGCGGAACTGCCATCCTCACGGGCACATTGCAAGTGAAGGCTGGCGGAAAGCTACTTCTCCGCGGCAGAGGCACTGCGGCCACCACCGATGCCTTCCAGGCAGCCGGACGCATCACACTGGCCAGTCCCACCTTTGTCATGGAACGCCTCAGCGGCGAATGGCAACCCGACACGGACTACAAGGTCTTCACCGGGCAAGGAACCATCACGCTCACCGGCACGCCAACGTTTGAGCCCGCCATCCCCCGCGAGGGCTACAAGTGGGACTACAGCCGACTGGCCTCCGAAGGCATCCTACAGATTACCGAAGACCCCGATGCCATCAGCCACATCGAAGCCGACACCGAGGAGGGCAACATCTACGACCTGAGCGGACGCCGCATGGCCAAGAAGCAAGGCATCTACATCACAAAAGGACGAAAGAGAGCCTCCCGATGAAAACGTATCTCATCACCCTGATTGCTGCACTGGCCATCACAAGTCCCACACTGGCCCAAAGCGACGAAACGAACTGGGCAAGGCAGGCACCACGCCTCCCGGACGCATATTTCCTACAGCCCGAAGCCCAAAATGTGGCCAGCAACGTGATGTCGTTCCAACTCCCGACAGGCGGCTGGCCCAAGAACATCAATTTCTTCCGCGAACATTGCATGCGGACGCTCGACGTCAACGAAGGCACCATCGACAACAGCGCCACCATCACGGAGATACGTTTCCTCATGCGCCTCTTCCAAGCGACGCAGGATTCCACCTATCTCCATGCCTCCATGCGTGGCATCAAGTATCTGCTGCACATGCAATACCCCAATGGGGGATGGCCACAGTACTGGCCACGCCGCGACCACTATCATGCCCACATCACCTTCAACGACAACGCCATGCAGAATGTCATGCAACTTCTGCGGGAGGTAGCCCAGCATGCCGCCCCCTTCCAGCATTCTCTCCCCGATACGCTCTGCACCCTGGCTTCCCAGGCTTTCGACCGGGGCATCGACTGCATCCTGCGCTGTCAGATATGGCAAGACGGACAGCCCGCCGTCTGGTGCCAGCAACATGATGAGGTGACACTCCAGCCCGTGGGAGCACGCAGTTTCGAACTCCCGGGGCTCTGCCACCACGAATCGGTCAGCATCCTCCAGCTACTCATGTCCCTTCCTCATCCCTCGCCGGCAGTCGTCCGGGCCGTGGAGGGAGCCGTGGCATGGCTGAAGCGCAGTCGCATCACCGAGGCCGACGGCAGCTACCGCTGGGCCCGATACTACAACATCGCCGACAACCGCCCCTTCTTCTGCGGCCGCGACGGAGTGAAGCGCTACCGGCTCGAGGAGATAGAAGAAGAACGCCAGCGAGGCTACAGCTGGTATGGCCGACAAGGCGATCAAATCCTTCGCCATTACGAGGCATGGAAGCAGTCCATCAGCCCCAAAAGTGTTAAATAACCTTAAATCGCGTATTTTTTGAGTTCATAATAGGAATAAGAGGCCTGCAGACTGTTCATTTCAGGAATATCTTGCACTATATATATAGAAGGGCTTAAATAAATCGTCCCATCCTTCTATTATATAGAATAACACAAAAGAAGATAGAGCAAAGAAATGAAACAACTCAAGATTGGAACAAGCATCACGCGCCGCGACGGCGCATCACTCGACCGCTATTTGCAGGAAATAGGCCGCCAAGACCTCATCGGAGTCGATGACGAGGTGGCATTGGCACAACTCATACATAAGGGCGACCGCAAGGCACTTGACAGCCTCACCCTTGCCAACCTCCGCTTCGTAGTGTCTGTGGCAAAACAATACCAAAACCAAGGACTCCCCCTGCCCGACCTCATCAGCGAGGGCAACCTGGGCCTCATCAAGGCAGCCGAGCGCTTCGACGAGACCCGTGGCTTCAAGTTCATCTCCTACGCCGTATGGTGGATACGACAAAGCATCATGCAAGCCCTGGCCGAACAGGGACGCAGTGTGCGCCTCCCCCTCAATCAAGTGGGCATCCAGAACAAAGTCACCAAAGCCATAAGCCAGTTTGTGCAGGAGTTTGAACGTCGCCCCAGCCCCGAGGAAGTGGCCGACCTCACCGACCTGCCCGTCGATAAGGTGCGCGACGCTATGAAATCGAGTGGAAAACAAGTATCCATGGACGCCCCCTTCGTCGAGGGCGAGGACAACAGCCTGGCCGACATTCTCTCCGATCCTGATGCACCCACCACCGACCACACGCTCACCGACGAAAGCCTGTCGCGCGAAATCGACCGCGCCCTCGACACACTCAGCGAACGTGAGAAGGCCATACTGCAGATGTCCTTTGGCATTGGCCAACACGAAATGACCCTCGAGGAGATTGGCGACCACTTCGGTCTCACCCGCGAACGCGTACGCCAAATCCGCGAAAAGGCCATCCGCCACCTGCGCCAGACTTCAAAGAACCGCCTCCTACGCCAATATCTGGGGTAAGAGAGAGTGGGATTCCCCGCTCCGACATCGTGCCTCTGCCGGCACACACCACAGCCATGGTTGACAAAGCAATGCGTCAACCATGGCTTTTCTTTATCCCACTTGCATCTCACCACCAGGCAGCCAATGCCACAATTCCCCACTATGTTCCAGGCCACACACCTACTCCATCGTACCTGACTGATTGAATATCTCAAACGAAAGACTTAAGTCTTGCAGGCGAAAGACTTAGGTCTTATTGGCGAAAGACTTAAGTCTTACAATCGTAATGAATAGGTGATTCACGCGAATGCTTCAATATTGGAAAGACATAAACGAAGGTCTTCCTATTTGCATCCCTGGGAGAAATCATAAAAAAAGAGAAAAAAGCGTGGCTTGCGTGTACGCGGAATCATAATTTTTCGTAATATTGCAGACGAATAGTCATGAAATTCTTAAAATCTAATGGATTATGAAGCATCTTGTACTCTCTTTGGTGGCAGCTGCCACACTGTGTGTGCCCGCAGGGGCGCAAAACCGCGTGAAGAACCTTTACACCACCTCCGGAACACTGAACTTTGAACAACTGAAGAACACGGAGCAGACGGTGCAGCTGAACCGCTACTTGTTTGCCGGCTACAACACGCTGTGTCTGCCCATGTCGGTCGGTGCAGAACAGCTGCAGGGCGTCACATTGGAGCGCTTCGTGGGCATGAAGCAGGAGGGCAACACCCTGAACCTCTACTTCCTCGACTGCACTGAAAGCGGCATTGAAGCTGGTACGCCCTACCTCGTGTATTCGCCCAAGTCGCATTACCTGCGTCTGAAGAACACCGACGCCCTGGGGCTCAGCAACCACCTGAGCAATGTTCGCCTCAGTGACGAGCAGGGCAACACGATTTCCTTCGGTAGCAGTTGGGAAACCATCCGCAAGGAAGGCCTCTACGGCATTCCCGCCAAGCAGGAGACCTTCCCCCTGGAGAGCATCCTCATCCGCACTGAGGCTGACAAGGCTTTCCTCCCCACCCGTTGCGGTTTCAACTGGGAGACGCAGTCGGCCACGGCCACGGAACTGAGCATTAAGCACATCAAGAGTCTCGACGAAGCCACTGGCATCCGCACCATCGAAAGCGCTGCGGGCAGCAACGCCACCTACGACCTCTCGGGCCGCAAGGTTGGTTCTACTAAGAAGGGCATCGTCATCGAGAACGGCAAGAAGGTGATGAAGTAAGCCTTCCGCCCCAAGGCATAAACTAAAGAGTCCGGCCACGCACCGCATTGTGTGTGGCCGGACTTTCCTTTAATGGTGAGAAAAGCTCCTATCTGAAGAGCCAATTCAAGCCCAGGCTCCACTCCATTGTTCTGCTCCGGGAATCGTTGAAGTGGCGGTAATGAGTGCTACGATGAAAATAGTCACCCTGAAGAAACAGGCAAGGGCCATGGGCGAAACGAATTTCAAGGGTCGGCGTGAAGACCCACTGTGACGAATGGCCTGCATTGCCCTGCCGGTAATAGCCAAGCCCGAAGCGGGGACCGTCGTAGTCGTACCACGTATAGAGGCGCATGAACCACGCATCGAACGACATCCGGAGCCATTCTCCCAGCTCAAGGTAGGCATGAGAGCGCAGACTCCACCCGCTCCCAAAATTGTAGGTGCGTGCCGGGAAGTGGTTTCCTGTATCGTCCTGCGAACAGCCCATCACGACTCCACTGGCATACAGCTCCTCGCCGACATGATTTCGGCGGCCCCACTTGTGGTCGGTGTTCACTCCTACGCCCACACTCGCCGCCTCGCTTATCTGGTAGGGTCTCTCGCTCTCTCTAACGGGGTTCGATGCATAGTAGTTGAAGTGTTGGTAAATACCGAATCCCCCCAGCGTCTGGCGTCCCGTCCCGTACTTTCCGACAGGCATGCGCCACAGGTTGCCCACGACGTTGAAACGGCCGACAATGTCCTGCCGGTTACCTATCGTGCCACGCAGGGTCGAGCGGAAGAACTGGAAGGGCTTGCCTTGGTCGGGTCTGGCGGGAGAACCGTAGTTTACCATCAGCTGCAGGTAGGCCGTCCAGAAATCGGCCTTTCCCACGCCTACGGTATGCAGGTGGCGAGTGCCCGCTCCCAACATTATCTCGCCCATCCTTTCCCTCCGGACCGTGTCCGCCTGATGCTCTATGCGCCAGGTCTCGCCGCCAATGAGCCGGTTCAGGGCCCCTGCCGGATTCAGCATCAGGTAGCAGAGTTCCCTCATCACGCGCCTTCCTCCCCTCTGGCTGTTGTCTATCACCAACTGCGACGTCCTGTACATCACTTCGCCTATTATCACGCCCCCGAAGGCCGTGGTCACGAAGTCGTTAATCGACGGCAGTTCGTTCTCCCCGTGCACTTCCCACAAGAGATCGCCACCCACTACATAGGGCACTGACTCCCAGAAGGACAGGTTGTTGGTACGCGCCATGTTGAAATAGAAGTTACCCATGTAGGGATGTTCGAAAGAATTGGTCACCAACTTATCGCAATCCCAAAACCAGTGGTTCAGCTTTATGTTCTCCTTCAGCGACGCCTTTGTAACGTATGCGAATGGTGCCTTCTTCACGTAGCGGTTGAAAGCCATCTGGCCCAGATTGTAGCCCTCCACCTCAAGGGCCGCCAACCACGGGTGCTTGCGCTGCCGGTAAGGTGGCCGCTTGGCGGTGTGCTGGAGTAGCGGGAACTCATCCTTGTCGAGGTTCAAACCTACCACGACGGAGTCTTTCTTCTCATCCGCATTCTCCATCTCGCCATCTCCTGTCAGACAACAAACCAATGACAATACTTTTATGAATAATAACATATGTCTGCCTTGTTCTTTTACCGAAATCTTCCACAAGGTACGGATTTTTTCTGGGACAAGACATGCCCCGATGCATACTTTTAACATATGTTAATATTTTCATATTACCGACGATTCCCCTACCTCCTTTTACTTCATAATACGTTGTTTTACAGCATATTATAGAGTTAAATAAATTGTCGTACTTGTGAGAAAAAAATGTCATGATACATGACGATTTATCGTCATGTATCATGAGGAGATTGTGTCATGTATAATTACGCAAACGTGCCATTATACATGACACCTCACCTTGTGCTACACCACGGCAGTGTGGTCCGGACATCACCCCATCGGAGCATAGTTTTCGGAGAGCGATGTCTTGAGTGAGACACGGTCGGCCAGAGCTACAGAAACAGAGTTTCAGAAGTGTACCGAGAGTTCGGCAGCAAACTGAAGGGGGGTACCACGCTGAGCGAAGAAGAACTGACTACCTGTGGCCGAGCTGTCGAAGGCAAAGGTGTTGTAACGGGTGTTGGTGAGGTTGCGCCCCATAAGATTCAGGGAGATGTCGTGGCGGAAATCAAGCCGCAGGTGTGCCCCCAGCGTGGCATAGAACTTCTGGGCGTAGGTGTTGGACTCGTCCCAATAGGTCTTGCCCCGGGCCGTTGTGTTGATGCCGAGGGTAATCGCCTGGATGGCTCGGGTGGAGAGGGGGATGCGATAGTCGAGGCAGGCGGCCAATGTATGAGCCGGAACGAAGGGCGCAAGGTTGCCCTTATAAGAGATGTCCTTCCCGTCAATCTGGTCATCGAACTCGCGGAACGCCACATGGTTGTAGCCATAAGAAAGACCGTAAACAAGGCGGTTGTCGATGGCATGTCCCCGAAGCGAAACCTCCATTCCGCAACTGTAGCTCTTGGCAGCGTTGACCGTGAGGCGCCCGAAGCCGTAGTTGTTGGCAAAGCGGGAAACCTGCTGGTTGTGGACCTCCATGTAATAGACCGAGGCATCCAGCTGCAGCCGATGCTGGAAGAGGTTGAGATGGGTGCCCACTTCGTAGTTCCACGAGGTTTCGGGCTTATAGCTGATGGCATCACATATCTGGGCGTAGGCAGCGGCATCATGTTCGATGGTGAGGTCGGCACGGGCCTGCTGCGCATAGCGACGGAGCTCGGGCTGAAGGATGTCGCTGAACGACTGGAAATTGTAGCCGCCTGCCCGATAGCCCTTTGAGAAGGAGAGGTAGAAAGAGCCTCCCCAGCTTTCCCTTGAAGGGAGGGCGTAAGTAAGGGCAGCCTTGGGCAGCAGTTGGTGGAAATAGTTGTCCTCCTGGTGGGCAAGGATGTCGGTGATGCGTGCATCGACATTCACGCCGAGCACACTCTCTACGATGTGGGCCTGTGCGCCCGTCTCATAGTCGATGGCCACGTGGCTGAGGTCGTAGCGCAGTCCGAGTGTGGCCGTGAGGTGGTCGGTGATGCGGTAACTGCTCTCGTGGAAGAGCCCCAGGTTTTGCTGAGGAGTGTCGAAGCGTCCAAAGATGGGTTGGTCGATGTCCATGCGGATGTGGCATCCTCCCCGTGCCTCGATGCTGGCTGCCGTCTCGGCATCGGCCTGTGCCAAAGCTTCCTCACGCGACATCCCCTGCTCCATCAGCTCCATCATGCGGCGGCCCGACATGGCATTGAACATGCCGTTGTAGGCGTAGTTCTGGATGGTCTGGGAAAGCTGGTCGTTCATGGCCGGCTGGAAATCGACGGGGGCATTGGTATGGTTCCACAGGGCCGAAGCGAAGATGCCCGTGGCCCACTGCCATCGGCTCTCGGCATTGCGGCCCTTCAGGGTCAGTTCCTCGGTGAGGGCTTGCTGGCGCTGATGCTGGTGCATGCGCATGAGGTCGGCTGCGGTGTAGTCGATGTCCATGTGCATGTGGTCGCGCAGGTATTGGAAACTGGTGGTGCTTGTGAGGACGAACTTCGGAGCCAGCCACTGGGTGGTGAGGCCTGTGGTCAGGAGTTGCCGCTGATAGCGCCCCTCGGGGTCGGAAGCGGGATGTGCGACATGGCCCGTCTGGGGATTGAGCTCACCATAGGGGAAGCCGCGCTGGCGCACCCACTGATAGTCGGCCGTATAGTCGAACGAGAGGCGGTCTGAGGGTTGCACCATGAGTCGGACCTTACCGCCGGCCTCGTTGCTGAGGTCGGCCTGTCGGCCTGTCGTGGAGTTGCGGAAGAAGCCGTTCGTCCCGTCGTAGAAGGCAGCCACCGACAGAGCGGCTCGGTCGCTGAAGCGGTGGAGATGACTGGCCTCGGCACTCCGCTGTCCGTGGGAGCCTCCGCCCAGGCGCAGGTCAGTGCCCTGATACTGCATGGGATTGCGCGAATAGAGTCGTACCAGTCCGCCCTCGGAGTTGATGCCATAGAGTGTGCCTTGGGGTCCGCGCAACACGTCGGCCCGTTCCAGCCCATAGATGTGCTGGTTGTACATGCTCTTTGTCATGAGGGGGATGCCGTCGAGATACATGCCGATGGCCGAGCTTCCCTCCTTGGACCCAATGCCTCGGACGAAGGCCGACGAGGTGTAGCGCGCCCCGTACTCCGGCATTGCGAACGAGGGGACGAAGAGGCTCATCTTGCGCACGTCGCTGAGTCCCAGACCGTGCATGTCAGCCGCGGAGAACATGGTGCTGCTCAGGGGGCGGGTGCGCAGGCGGCCCGTCTCCTTGGGCTGGGCCACGATGACCACCTCGTCGAGGTCGGTGACGCGGGAGGTGTCGGCTATGCTGACAGGATTAGAGATTAGGGAATAGGGATTAGGGATTATGCGTTCAGCACGGAGACCCATGAAGGCCACCGTGCTGAACAATATAACTATCAATCCTTCTTTTATATGCATCAATTACTTCTCATCGGTGGGCATCTCACCTGTCTGGAAGGTGAAGGTCATGTTGCCATGTCCCACCTCCATGTAGGCCGAGATGACGGCTGTCAGCTGTGCCTTGTCGGCGCTGATGGTGGCGCTTTCCAGTTTGCAGGCAAAGGTCTGTGTGGGATTTTCGGGGTCGCGGGGATTGTTCATGACGAACGAGCCCTCGCCGTGCTCCAATTTGTAGCCCGTATCCGTCTTGCTGGCCTGTATGCCCGTGATGGTGGCCGTGCCCCAAATGGCGTCGGTGAAGGTTGCCACCAGGGAACCGCCATCGCTCAAGGCCAGTGTGAAGGTGTCGTTGGCGTAGTTCCTGTTGAGATAGGTGGTCGTCAGGTTGGTCCAACCCTCATATACTCCAACCACGGCCTTGTTGGCCTCGGAGATTGTACCCTGGTCCTGGGGATCGGGATCGGGATCGGGGTCGTCGTCGCCACAGGCCACGAAGGTGAATGCGCCCAATGTGAGGGCCAGGAGCATGAAAATGTTCTTCAGTTTCATAACAATCTTTTTTACGTTTGGATTTCGGGTGCAAAGTTAATGAGGATTGCCGACATGGGCAATCCTCATTTATTATGATTTTAGGGAAAGAGCAGGGCCTCGGCCTATGCTTCTTCCTCGGGTTCCTTCGGCTCTTCCTTCTTCTTGGCCAGGTACTCGGGCAGCGCCATGCCTGCCTGGTCGAAGAGTTCGCCCAAGGGGGGCACGCTCTTCATCAGCCCCGAGAGGAAGTTGGCCGTGCTGGTCTGTCCGTTGCCGCCGGCCCCGTTGTCCCAGACGGTCACCTTGTCGATGTTGATGCCCTTGATGGCCTCCACCTGGGTCTTCACCAGGTCGGGCAGTTTCTCCAGCAAGAGCAGGGTGTAGGCCTTGGTGGCATCGCCTCCGGCGGCCTGAATCATCTTGTCGTAGCCCTGTGCCTGCTTGGTCAGAATCTCATACAGACCCTTGGCCTCGGCCTCCATCTTGGCAAAGATGGCATCGGCCTCACCCTTGGCATTGACGCGCTTCTGCTCGGCAGCGGCCTCGGCCTCGATGATGAGGCGGCGCTTCTCGATTTCCTGCTTCACGATGACGTTGGCGTTCTGCGTCGAACGTTCGCGCTCGGCACGGGCGTTCTCGGCCTTCTGCTCGGCTGCGTACGACTCCTCCAGAGCCTGGGCCTGGGTCACCTTCTCGGCAGCTGTGGCGCGGCGCTGGGCCTCAGCCTCACGCTCGCGGCGGTCGGCGTCGGAGTTGGCAATGTTTATCTTGGCTTCGTTCTCACCCTTCACGGCTTCGGCATTGGCGGCAGCCGTACGGATACGGGTCTCACGGACGGCATCGGCCTTACCGATTTCGCCCAGCTTCTCCTGTTCGGCCACGCGCACCTTGGCCTCGTTGATGGCCTTGGCAGCAGCCTCCTGACCGAGGGCTTCGATGTAGCCGCTCTCGTCGTTGATGTCGGTCACGTTGACGTTGATGAGCCGCAGACCTATCTTCTTCAGTTCCACCTCCACATTCGACGAAATGGCCTCAAGGAACTTGTCGCGGTCGGAGTTCAGTTCCTCGATGCTCATGGTGGCGATGACCAGACGCAGCTGGCCGAAGAGGATGTCGCGTGCCAGTTCCTGAATCTGCTGCGGGGTCAGTCCCAGCAGACGCTCGGCGGCAGCCAGCATGCTTTCGGGCTCGGTGCTGATGCCGACGGTGAAGCGGCAAGGCACATCGACGCGGATGTTCTGGCGCGACAGGGCGTTGGTCAGGTTGGCATCAATGCTGATGGGAGTCAGCGACAGGTAGGCATAGTCCTGAATGATGGGCCACACGAATGTGCCGCCCCCATGGACACACTTGGCGCTCTTGCTTGTGCCCGATGTGCCATAGACCACAAGAATCTTGTCCGACGGGCAGCGGCGGTAGCGATTGAGCAGGGCCATGACAAGCAGCACGGCCACGACGATGAGGATGAGAGGCAGATAGATTTCCATAGTTTATTTTTTTTAGGTTTTTTTCAGATTACTCGGAATACTTGGATTACTCAGATGCCGTCAAAGCTTCTCGACGAGCAGCGTGTGGCCGCCGATGACCTCCCTGACACGCACCTTCTGGCCAGTGGCAATGCCGGGGCCGTCGGTGATGGCAGGCAGTTCCTGGACGGAACCCTGGAATGAGAACTGTATTTTGCCCTCGCCCTGACGTTCGCCGGGAATGCGCAGATAGACGTCGGCTACCTGTCCCACGGCATCCTCGATGCGGAAGGTGCCATCGTGCTCCAGACGGTGCATCTGGCTGAACAGGAACAGGAACACACCCACGAAGACGCAACCCGTGAGCAGAGCCACCAGCGCCAGCAAGGTGTGGTTGTCGATGGTCTGCGAGAAACACACACCACCCCAGCCCACGCCGAGCAGGAAATTGATGATGTTGCGCACGGAGAAGAGCTGCAGCGTGCCGCCCGTGTCGAGCGTGTTGCCCGAACCGTCGCCCAGGTCAAAGTCGGCATCGCCGCCATCTATATCGCCAATGCCGATGAAGGTCATCACCATCTGAATGAGAAACACACCCGAGGCAAAGATGGCTATGCCCCAATAGACACGCATGGTGGGGTCGAGCGCGTTGTACCAACTTGTTATTGTCTCCATATTCGTTCGTTTTTAAAGGTTTGTTGGTCAAAGTTAAACATTTCCCTCGACAGGCGCAAACATTTAACACATTTTATTACGTCCCTCCACCAACAATCCCTAAATTCTGCCCCGCAGACAATATGACCTTATCGCGGTTTACTCATGACAGAACGCCAAATTACTCACAAAAGGACCACCATCGTTCCCAAGGGCTCCGGAAAGAGGGCAAAGAATATTCTTGACAGAGAGGGCCGAGATGTCGAAAAAACTTCGTAAGTTTGCAGCCGGAATGGCACTGACCATGCCCACAAGACACGATAAGTTCAACAACAAGACAGTAAAATCCCATCCCCCCCATGAAGCATCCCCTCCACCAGTTTCGTTTCTGCCCCAAGTGCGGCAGCCAACATTTCGTAGAACACAACCAAAAGAGCAAGCACTGCCAGACTTGTGGCTTCACCTACTACTTCAACCCCAGCGCAGCCACCGTGGCTCTCATCACCGATGCGCAGGGGCGTCTGCTCGTGACACGGCGCGGCAAGGAACCCGCCCGGGGCACTCTGGACCTGCCCGGAGGCTTCTGCGACATGTGGGAGACAGGCGAAGAGGGTGTGGCGCGTGAGGTGCGCGAGGAGACCGGACTGGAGGTGACCCGCACGCAGTTCCTCTTCTCGCTGCCCAATACCTATCTCTACAGCGACTTCCTGGTCCACACGGTGGACATGTTTTTCCGATGTCAGGTGGATTCCACCCTCGGCAGCCATGCCATGGACGATGCGGCCGAACTCATGTGGATTCCGCTACAGGACATACGTCCTGAGGAGTTCGGACTGGACAGCATCCGCCTGGGAGTGAAGAAATTTTTAGCAAATTTTACTATATAAATAAGGTATAAATGAGATTTTTGCCCTAACTTTGCACCCGCAATTTCAAAATTTGACGCTCATGGCGAAAGAAAATCTCGTTATCGTGGAGAGCCCCGCAAAGGCCAAAACAATAGAAAAGTTCCTCGGACAGGACTACAAAGTCATGTCGAGCTACGGCCACATACGCGACCTGAAGAAAAAGAGTTTCAGCATCAACACCGACACCTTTGCCCCGCAGTACGAAATCCCGACCGACAAGTCGAAACTGGTGACCGAACTGCGCGCCCAGGCCAAGAAGGCAAAGACCGTGTGGCTGGCTTCCGATGAAGACCGCGAGGGAGAGGCCATCTCGTGGCACCTGTATGAGGTGCTTGGCCTGAAGCCAGAGACGACGAAGCGCATCGTCTTCCACGAAATCACCAAGACGGCCATCCTGGATGCCATCAAGCATCCCCGGAACATCGACCTCAACCTGGTCAACGCCCAGCAGGCCCGCCGTGTGTTGGACCGCATCGTGGGCTTCAAACTCTCTCCCGTGCTGTGGCACAAGGTGAAGCCCGCCCTCTCGGCAGGCCGCGTGCAGAGCGTAGCCGTAAGGCTCATCGTCGAGCGCGAGCGCGAAATCAACAACTTCAAGGGCTCGGACTACTATCGCGTCACGGCCACCTTCCTCCTGCCCGACGGCGTGGAGGTGCAGGCCGAACTGAATCACCGTTTCCAGACCAAGGAAGAGACGGAACAGTTCCTCGAACAATGTCGGCAGGCACAGTTCTCCGTGGAGGACATCCAGACCAAGCCCACCGTGCGCACCCCGGCGCCCCCCTTCACCACCAGCACCCTGCAGCAGGAGGCCGCCCACAAGCTCAACTTCAGCGTAGCACAGACCATGATGGTGGCCCAGCGCCTGTATGAGAGCGGACACATCACCTACATGCGTACCGACAGCGTCAACCTCTCTAACCTGTGCCTCTCCACCTCGAAGAAGTTCATTACCGAACAGCTGGGCGAGCAATACGTCAAGACGCGCCGCTACCACACCAACAGCAAGAGCGCACAGGAGGCCCACGAAGCCATCCGACCCACATACATCGACCGCACCTCACTCGAGGGCAGCAGCCAAGAGCGCCGACTCTACGAACTCATCTGGAAGCGCACCATCGCCAGCCAGATGGCCGACGCACAGATGGAGAAGACCACAGCCACCATCAGCGTCAGCGGCTCGGAATATCAGTTCGTGGCCACAGGCGAAGTGGTGAAATTCGACGGTTTCCTGCGCGTCTATCGCGAGACACAGGAGGACGAGCCCGAACAGCCGCAAGGCAGCCTGCCTCAGATGAGCGTGGGCGCCATGCTCAGCCGCAAGGAGATTACTGCCACACAGCGCTTCGTACAGCGCCCGCCGCGCTACAACGAGGCCAGCCTCGTGCGCAAGCTTGAGGAACTGGGCATCGGCCGACCCTCGACCTACGCCACCACCATCACCACCATCCAGAACCGCGAATACGTGACCAAGGGCGACAAGCCCGGCGAAGAGCTGCCCTACACCATCCTCAGCCTGAAGGGCGAGAAGATGCGCGAGACAGAGAAGAAGGTGACCCTGGGCAGCGAGCGCGGCAAGCTGATTCCCACCGACACGGGCATCGTGGTCAACGACTTCCTGCTCCAGCACTTCCCCCAAATCATGGACTACAACTTCACGGCCGATGTGGAAAAGTCGTTTGACGACATCGCCGAAGGAAAGACCGAATGGACGGAGGAGATGCACAAGTTCTACGACAAGTTCAACCCCATCGTGGAGGAGACCATGAAGGAGCGCGAGGAACACCGCATCGGCGAGCGCTATCTGGGCAAAGACCCCAAGACGGGCGAGGCCGTAACGGTGAAAATCGGACGCTTCGGCGGCGTGGCACAAATCGGCTCGGCCGATGACAAGCAAAAGCCCCGCTTTGCCCGACTGAAAAACGACCAGAGCATCGAGACCATCACCCTCGACGAGGCCCTCGAACTCTTCCGCCTGCCACGCACACTGGGCGAGCTGGACGGCGACCCCGTCACTGTGGGCACGGGCCGCTTTGGACCCTACGTGCAGTACCAGCGCCACTACGTCTCCATACCCAAGGACTGCGACCCCCTCACCATCACACTCTCCGAGGCCAAGGCACTGCTGCAGGAGAAACAAGACGAGGAGGCAAAGAAACTCATGAAGACCTTCGACGAGGAACCCACGCTGCGCATCGTCAACGGCCGCTTCGGCCCCTATCTGCAATACAACGGCGAGAACTATCGCATACCCAAGGCCGAACAGAAGCGCGCCGCAGAGCTCACGCTGGAGGAATGCATGGCCCTCATCAACAATCAGGAGGAGAAACCCGCCAAGGCCAAGGCACGACGCACCTACGTGCGACGCACACGTCAATAACATAATAACTCTGTAAGAAACGAGACACTGAGATGAAGCGCATCATCCTCATCGGATACATGGGTTCCGGCAAGACCACCGTCGGCCGACAGCTGGCCCTGTCGCTGGGACTGCAGTTCTACGACCTGGACTGGTACATCGAAATGCGTTACCACAAGAAGGTCAGCGAAATCTTTGCCGAACAGGGCGAGGCCCACTTCCGCGACCTGGAAAGCCGCATGCTACACGAGGTGGCTGAGTTTGAGGACGTCGTGGTCAGCTGCGGAGGTGGCACACCCTGCTTTGGCGACAACATGCAATACATGAACCAGCAGGCCGAGACCGTCTATCTGAAAGCCACCCCCGAAGTGCTTTGCGCACATCTCTCCATGGGGCGCACCGTAAGGCCCCTCATCCTGGGCAAGACGGGCGACGAACTGCAGGCCTACATCCGCCAGTCGCTGGCAGAGCGCGAACCCTTCTACTCGCAGGCCAAGCATACGCTGGACGTCAGCCTGCTCGACAATTTTGAAAAAATTTCCATCACCATAAAACTCTTACGCGAAGAACTGGGCTTATGAAAAAGTGGCGCATCGAGGACTCCGAGGAACTCTACAATATCAAGGGCTGGGGAGTCAACTACTTTGGTATCAACGAGAAAGGGCACGTCTATGTGACACCGAAGAAGAACAGCGTACAGGTGGACCTGAAAGAGGTCATCGACGAACTGGCCACACGCCACGTCACGGCTCCCGTACTGCTGCGCTTCCCCGACATTCTGGACAACCGCATCGAGAAGACCGACGAGTGCTTCCGCAAGGCATCCAAGGAGTATGACTACCAGGCCGAACACTTCATCATCTTCCCTGTCAAGGTCAACCAGATGCGCCCCGTCGTGGAGGAAATCATCAGCCACGGCAAGCGCTACAACCTGGGACTGGAAGCGGGTTCGAAACCCGAGCTGCACGCCGTGCTGGCCACCAACATGGACAGCGACTCGCTCATCATCTGCAACGGCCACAAGGACCAGAACTTCATCGAACTGGCCCTCCTGGCACAGAAGATGGGCAAACGCGTGTTCCTGGTCATCGAGAAACTGCCCGAACTCAAAATCATCGCCGAGACCGCCAAGCGACTGGGCGTCCGCCCCAACCTGGGCATACGCATCAAGCTGGCCTCAAACGGCAGCGGCAAGTGGAGCGAGAGCGGCGGCGACGCCTCAAAGTTCGGACTCAACTCGTCGGAACTGCTCATGGCTCTGCAGATGCTCGACGAGATGGGGCTGCGCGACTGCCTGAAACTGCTGCACTTCCACATCGGAAGCCAGATTACCAAGATCCGACGCATCTCAACCGCCCTGCGCGAGGCTGCACAATACTACGTTCAGCTCCACGCCATGGGATTCAATATCGAATTCATCGATTGCGGTGGCGGACTGGGCGTCGATTACGACGGCACACGCTCTTCCAACTCCGAGTCAAGCGTCAACTACAGCATCCAGGAATACGTCAACGACTGCGTCTGGACCCTCGTCGAGGCCGCCAACAAGAACGGCATCCCCCACCCCAACATCATCACCGAAGGCGGACGCTCGCTGACGGCCCACCACAGTGTGCTCATCGTCGATGTGCTGGAAAGCGTCTCGGCTCCGCAGATGCCCGAGGACTTCCAACCCAGCACCGACGACCACAAACTGGTCCACGACCTGACGGAGATTTGGGACAAACTGTCCAGCCGTTCGCTGCTCGAAGACTGGCACGACGCCGAGGACATACGCGAAGAGGCCCTCGACCTCTTCCGCCACGGCATCATCGACCTCAAGACACGCGCCCAGATAGAATCCCTCTACTGGGCCATCAGCCATGAGGTGGCCGAACTGGCCCACCACCAGAAACACGTGCCCGACGAACTGCGCACGCTGGACAAGCAGATGGCCGACAAGTACTTCTGCAACTTCTCCCTCTTCCAGTCCATGCCCGACTCGTGGGGCATCGACCAACTGTTCCCCATCATGCCCATCGCCCGACTCAACGAACAGCCCACCCGCAGCGCCACGCTGCAGGACATCACCTGCGACTCGGACGGAAAAATCACAGCCTACGTCAATGGCGGCCACCAGACCAACTACATCCCTCTCCATCCCGTACAGGCTGACGAGCACTACTACATCGGTGTCTTCCTCGTGGGCGCCTATCAGGAAATCCTGGGCAACATGCACAATCTCTTCGGCGACACCAACGCCGTGCACATCTCCGTCAACAAGGACGGTTACGAGATAGACCAAGTCATCGACGGCGAGACGGTGGCCGACGTGCTCGAATACGTCCAGTACGACCCCAAGAAACTCGTCCGACGACTGGAAATCTGGGTCAGCCGCGCCGTCAAGGACGGGAAAATCACCGAGGCCGAGGGTAAGGAGTTCATCTCCAACTATCGTGCCGGACTCTACGGATACACCTACCTGGAATGAATGAACAGCGCTTCCGCACCGATGTCCTACCACTGAAGGACAAAATCTTCCGCCTGGCACTACGCATCACGCTCAACCGCCAGGAGGCAGAGGACATCACGCAGGAAACACTGATACGCATCTGGGAGAAAAACGACGAATGGGACCAAATTGAGAGCATGGAAGCCTATGCTCTCTCCATTGGTCGCCGCCTGAGCATCGACCACACCCGAAAGGTGCAGCTGCAGGCCCGGAAAGAACCGGAAGTCATTGCTGCACAGACGCTCATGCTCAGCCCCACGCCCGAGCCCGACGAACGGGTGGAAATGGTGCACCAACTCATCGACCAATTGCCCGAAGTGCAACGCACCATCATGCAGCTGCGCGACATAGAAGGCCTGCGATACGACGAAATTGCCCAGGCAACGGGCCTGACGGAAACGCAGGTGAAGGTGTATCTCTTTCGTGCCAGAAAAAAAATCAAAGAATTTTTGTAGTTCCCTGTAACTTTTCGCACCCCCCATCCGTCTTCCATATAGATTGACCCACCGAAACAAACTATATGGACTATAAATACATCGAACAACTTTTGGAGCGCTACTGGGAGTGTCAGACCACCCTGGAAGAAGAAACCATACTCCACAAATTCTTCGCCCAGGCCGACATCCCCGCCAGCCTGCTTCCCTATGCCTGCCTGTTCCACGCCGAGGACGAGATGGCAAATGAGCATCTGGGCAAGGACTTCGACGAGCGCATCCTGAAGGCCATCGAACCCAAGGCTGAGGAGACCAAGACACGCATCGTCAGCCTGCACAAGGCCGGCAAGGCAGACGCACTGCGCCCCCTGTGGCGTGCAGCAGCCGTCGTGGCCATCGTGCTCAGCATCGGCATGGCTGCCCAACAGGGATTCCAGCGCAACGGGGAGGAAGAGACCACATTCGGCCCCTCGCTTGCAGACCAGGGCGACACCATCGAGCTCTTCGTCGACCAGCCCGAATTGTCGCCTCAGACCGAAGCCGTGCTCGCGCCCACGCAGGCCGACACGATGAAGATGATGAAACCATAGGAAACGCACATTTCTCTTTTTCATTTAATTAATAAAACAACCATTGCTTTTAACCGCGGAAGGGGCTGCCCGTGAGGGTAACCCCTTTTTTTTCGGCACAAGGTTGCAGGAGTCAATGTTTTTTCTTAAATTTGAGGCCGTAAACCTTACTTATCATGATAAAGAAGACGCTTTTTACACTATTTCTGGGCACAGCACTGACAACATCGGCACAGCCTGCCTTGCTCGAAGGATTCGAATACAGTACGCCAGCAACAACGCTGGTGACAAAAAACACTCCTCCCCCCGCCCCCGACGGCACAGAGTGGCAGTCGCCCCAGCGACTGGCCCTGAACAAGGAACAGCCACGGGCCTGGATGTTCTCCTTTGCTACACAAGAGGAGGCACTGAAGGTGTTGCCCGAGGGTAGCACCTATTTCCGAAGCCTGGACGGCATCTGGAAGTTCCGCTGGGTGGCAGAGCCTTCACAACGCGACAGCACCTTCTGGCAACCAGGATTCAACGATGCGGGATGGGACGACATCGAAGTCCCCGGCAACTGGAACGTACAGGGTCTGCAGAAGGACGGAAGCATGAAGTATGGTGTGCCCATCTATGTCAACCAGAAAGTCATCTTCCAGCATCAGAAGGCAGTAGGCGACTGGCGCGGCGGAGTCATGCGCACTCCCCCCACGGATTGGACTACGTACAAATACCGCAACGAGGTGGGCTCATATCGCCGCACCTTCAAGATTCCCGTGAATTGGGAGGGGCGCGAGGTCTTCATCAATTTCGATGGCGTAGATTCCTTCTTCTACCTCTGGATTAATGGCCACTATGTAGGCTTCTCGAAGAACAGCCGCAACACGGCACGCTTCAACATCACCCCCTGGATAAATCCCTATGGCGAGAACGTCGTTGCCGTGGAGGTCTATCGCAACTCCGACGGTTCCCTGCTCGAGGCTCAGGACATGTTCCGCCTGCCCGGCATCTTCCGCTCCACCTACCTTACGGCATCGCCCCTGCTGGAAATACGCGACCTGGCCATCCGCACAGCCTTCGTCTCAAAGGGCAGTGCCATCATGAACGTAGAAGCCGAAATTCGCAACCAGAGCAAGAAAATCGCAAAATATGCACTGAACTATCAGGTATATCCCGTACGGCTCTATTCCGACGAGACGGAGCCCATGGTGGCCTCGCTCAACAACGCCAATGCCCATTCCCAGATATTCATCCCCGAAGCTCGTCCCTGGAGTGCCGAGGAGCCCAACCGCTATGTGCTGGTGGCCACACTGACGAACAAGAAAGGTGAGGTGGTGGACCGCGTGAGCACCTACTTCGGCATACGCAAGGTGGAGATACGCGAGACGGCGGCCGACGAGGACGAGTTCCACAAGGCCGGACGCTACTATTACATCAATGACAAACCCGTGAAACTGAAAGGCGTGAACCGCCACGAGACCAATCCGTCCCGCGGTCATGCCATCACACGCGAACAGATGTTGCGCGAGGTGATGCTCATGAAGCAGGGCAACATCAATCACGTGCGCAACTCACACTATTCCTGCGACCCCTATTGGTACTACCTCTGCGACAAGTACGGCATCTACCTGGAAGACGAAGCCAACATCGAGAGCCACGAATACGACTACGGCGATGCATCGCTGTCGCATCCGGCCGAATGGCGTGCTGCCCACGTGGCCCGCAACATGGAACTCGTGCACAGCCACATCAATGCGCCCAGTGTGGTCATCTGGAGCCTGGGCAACGAGGCCGGTCCTGGCAACAACTTCCGGGCTGCCTATCAGGCCGTGCGCGATTACGACAAGAGTCGCCCCGTACAGTACGAACGCAACAACGACATCGTGGACATGGGCTCCAACCAGTATCCTTCGGTGGGCTGGGTGCAGTTCGCAGCCGGTGGAGGCAAGGGTCCCAAGTATCCTTTCCACATCTCCGAGTATGCCCACTCGATGGGCAATGCCGGTGGCAATCTGGTTGACTTCTGGAAGGCCATCGAGACGAGCAACTACATCTGCGGCGGTGCCATCTGGGACTGGGTGGACCAGGCCATCGACACCTACACGCCCGACGGAACAAAATACTTCGGCTACGGTGGCGACCACGGCGACAAGCCTAACGACGGCATGTTCTGCATGAACGGCATCATGTTCCCCAACCTGCAACCCAAACCCGAATACTTCGACGTGAAGCATGTCTATCAGAACGTTGGCGTGCGGCTCGACAGCATGTGGACCATGGGCAAGAACCAGATGGTGCGCCTGCTCGTCACGAACAAGAACTATTTCGTCCCCCTGGACTATGTGGACATCAGCGTGGTGGTTGTGCGCGACGGTTTCGACGTTGGTCGGAGCACCATTCCCCGCGCCCCCCAACATGGAATGTTGCCCATCGGGCCGCGTCAGACGGAGCCCATCACGGTGCCCATACGCTTCGAAAACGGTGAGAATCCTGATGCCCATAGCTACAGCCTGCGCGTGGAATTCCTGCTCCGCGAAGATATGCCATGGGCCAAGAAGGGATATGTGCAGATGGCCGAGCAGGTGCACCTCTGGGGTGCGGGCGATGTCAAGCCGCTCTACGAACCTTCCAAGGGCCAGCCTAAGCTCAGCGTCAGCCAGAGTGAGGCTGATCACCGAACGGTGATTCGCCCACAATCTGTAGGTCCTGACACGAAGCCCTTCCTCGTCACCTTCGACGATGCACAAGGCACCATACACTACTACGGCGTGGGCGGCGAAGCCTGCGACGATGCTGATATGGCAGACCTCATCGAACCTGGCTGCGGGCCCGTCATCGACGCCTTGCGCGCGCCTGTTGACAACGACAACTGGTACTACCAGTCGTGGTACCAGAACGGCCTGCACAACCTGCAGCACAAAGTGCTCAGCCGCACTGTCTATACCCGCAAGGACGGCGCCGTAGTCCTCAACTACACCGTCGAGAGCCGCGGCACACGCGGGCAGATCCACGGTGGCAGCAGCGGGCGCTACAGCATTGCCGACAGCGGTGAACCGGCCGATTTCGCCTTCACCTCCAACATCGTATGGACCGTCTATCCCGACGGCACCATCGAGAACCAGAGCGCCATCACAGGCTCCAACCCGAAGGCCATCCTGCCGCGTCTGGGCTTCCTCTTCAAGTTGCCCACCCGCTTCGAGGCCGACGGCTCGCGCATGAGCTACTTCGGTCACGGACCGCAGAACAACTATGCCGACCGCATGAGTGGCATGTTCTCGCATGTCTATGAAACGACGGTTCGGGACCAGTTCGTCCCCTTCCCCAAGCCTCAAGACATGGCCAACCGCGAGGGGGTGCAGTGGCTTAGTCTTACCGACGAAACGGGCCACGGCCTCGTCTTCGGCAGTCTGACGGGCGCCATGTCCACCAGCGTGCTGCCCTGGAGCGACCTCCAGTTGACCTACGCCCCGCATCCTCACGAACTGCCTGAGAGCGACCACGTGTATGTGCATCTCGATGCGAAGGTGACGGGTCTGGGCGGCAGCAGTTGCGGCCAGGGCGGACCGCTCCAGCCCGACCGCGTCTATGCCGATGCCCACTGCTTCGGATTCTTCATCCGTCCCACGGCAACGGCCAATGCCAAAGCCATCAGTGAGGCCAACTTCCCAGTCATCCACTGCGGCGACCTTCCCATCGGCCTTACACGCGACAATCGTGGTCAGATAACCATCGTTTACAACGAGTTCAACGGCGAATCAGTAAGCTATCGCATCAATAAGGAAAAGGCCTGCGAGTATCGCGGCGAACCCATCAACATGCGCGAGGGCGGCACCATCACGGTTTGGCACACCAATCAGTCCAACGTGCGCATCAGCCGCACCTTCGACCGCATAGAGGTTGTGCCCATCACGGTTGCCGGTGCCAGCAGCGAGGAACCCGGGGAGGAAGCCAGCCGCATGGTGGATGGCAACCCCGAGACCATCTGGCACACAGCCTACGGAGTCACCGTGACACAGTACCCCCATACCGTCGACTTCGACTGTGGCGAGGAACAACTCATCAAGGGCTTCACCTATCTGCCCCGCCAGAATGGCCCGAACGGCGACGTCAAGCGGTACAGCATCTCGCTGTCGAAGGACGGCAAGACATGGGGTGCGCCCGTCTGCGAGGGAGAGTTCCCGAACTCGAAAAAGGAACAGAAAGTCCTGCTACAGCAGCCCCAGCGAGCCCGCTACCTGCGCTTCACGGCCCTGTCGGCACAAAACGGTCTGGACTTTGCCAGCGGTGCCGAATTCACGGTGCTTGCAGAGTAAAGGCTAACGTGCAGAGAACAAAATACTTCGGGTGACCGATTCGTCGCGGCTGAGTTGAGCACTCAGTTCCTCACGGGTGCCAAAAAACTGCTCATCACGCAGATGAGCCACAAACTCCAGCATGACACTCTGCCCATACAGATTGCCGTCGAAATCCAACAAATACACTTCAATAGACATCGCCTCGCCATTCCCTATGGTGGGGCGATGCCCTATGTTAAGCATACCACCATAGCGGGAACCATCACTCAATGTCACCCACACGGCATATGCACCGTTAGCCGGAATCAGTTTCTCTGTGTCCACCTCAATATTTGCTGTAGGGAAACCTAATTCATGACCTATATGAAATCCAGGCACCACCGTTCCACACAACACATAATTCCTCCCCAACATCTCTGCCGCATCTTTCACATTACCATGCTCCAGAAGTCGGCGACACTTGCTGCTGCTTACCATCAAATCCGCCAACTCATGAGCACGTACCACCTCAATGCCCGTTTCCTTCCCCCATCGCACATAATCGTTAAGAGCCCCTCCTCCATGGCCAAAGGCATGGTCATAACCCAACACCAAAGCAGTCACATGTAGCTCTTTGCACAATACCTGCTGCATAAACTCCTTCGCTGTCAGTCGGCTCAGCTCCAACGTGAAAGGGAGAACAATAATTTCATCCACACCCGTCTGTCGCAGCAACTGTTCCTTCTCTTCCAATGTCGTTAGCAACTCCGGCACATGCCCAGGACTAACCACTGTGCGCGGATGACGATCAAATGTCAGAAGCAGAGACCGTAAGCCTCTTCTCTTAGCCTCATCCTTCAATTGCTGAATCAAGCACAAATGTCCACGATGCACCCCATCAAAAAAACCGATTGAAGCAATGCTTTCTGCTCTTTTATTTATCTGTTCATCCATTTCACTGCAAAAATACAAAAATAATTGTGAATTGTGAATTGTAAATTGTGATTATTTTCGTACCTTTGCAGTCGAAATAGATTGGACTTGTAGCTCAGTTGGTTAGAGCAACAGACTCATAATCTGGAGGTCCCAGGTTCAAGCCCTGGCTGGTCCACGCTAATAATCAAGCACTTACGAGTTTCTCGCAAGTGCTTTTTCTTTTCTTGGTGACCTTCAGGTGACCTTTTTGGAGCAAAAGTGACCCTTCGTAACCTTCTGAAACGTAGAGTGATTTTTTGAGAGTTCATGAGATGTTTTGCAAAAAATGATAGTGAAAACAATAAGACTTATTCCATAGACACAAGAAGGAGTTGCTATATTGATTCCTTATTGAGGAATGCGATGTGAAGCCATTCCATCGAACAACCAGCAGAAACGCCATATTGGATAGTCGTCTAAAGTCAGAATTATCTTGAATAAAATTGATTTTAACACCAAACATTTTGCAGATTTTTCAAGTTTTCTTTGGCCATTCGTAATAAAAGGTGTATCTTTGCACAAAATATAATAATATGAACAAAGATATTAATCGCATAAAGGTTATATTGGTAGAGAAGAAAAAAACCAATCGATGGCTTGCTTCTAAGTTGGGTAAGGATGAAAGTACTGTATCAAAATGGTGTACAAACACAATCCAGCCAAGCCTTGAGCAATTAAGAGAAATCGCGATTGCTCTTGATACTAATGTGGCTTCGTTGTTATGTGACTCATACGTTAACGACTTTCAATCATAGCATTGTCATGGCAAAGAAAAAAGAAGAATACAAGTCAAACGACGTAACTTTTGTAAACAGCAAAAATATACCGTTCCAAAGATGGTATCCTTACATAGAAGGCTACTCCCCTGACTTTGTAACTACCATTATAAAGCAAAATGTACCCGGTGCTGCTCTTATTTATGAACCATTTGCAGGTACTGGAACTACATTATTTGCTTCAGATTCTATGAATATCAATACTGTATATTCAGAAGTCAATCCTTTGCTCAGATTTCTGATCCAATGTAAAATGGATGTTCTTACTATGAATGCAGAAATGCGCCATCAAAAAGCTGCACATCTACGTGAATTAGCCACAAGCATTCTAGATTCATCTAATGAATGTCATGAATCAGAAGAACTTAATACAGCATACGACAACGTATTTGGCAATAGTATTTATTTCCCAGCTAACCAATATTCAAAAATTCTTAAACTCAGAACCTTTATAGACGAATTGTCTATAGATGATGTCGTTGTCGCTAATCTTGTAACAATTGCCTGTTTTGCCTGCCTCTTACCAGTTTCATTCTTGAAGAAACAGGGCGATGTTAGATTCAAAACTGAGAAAGAAAAACTGACTCAGATGAGAACTCTTGAAGAAATACTTCCTGATAAATTAATCCAAATTGCAGAAGATGTTGATGATGTTACTATTACGATGAATAGAGTTCATCAGCTTCTATGCCCTAATGCTAAAATGATTGGTGACTGTGAAGTCTCTAATAGGATTGATGCTGTGATTACCTCGCCTCCATATCTGAATGGCACGAACTATTTTAGAAATACAAAGTTAGAACTTTGGTTTCTAAAGGAACTTAGTAGCAAAGATAGTCTAAGACAATTTCGTGATGATGCACTAACTAGTGCAATTTGTGATGTAAAAAAAGAGTATAGCAATTTAGATATAGATTTGCATAGTCCATTGCTCAAAAAGACATTGCAAAGACTTGAAGAAACGGCGTATGACCGAAGAATTCCACTAATGGCGAAATGCTATTTTGTAGAAATGCATGAACTATTTTTGGGTCTAACCCGTCATTTAAGCAACAATGCAAAATTATTTATTGACTTAGGTGATTCTATATTCGGTGGAGTACATATACCGACGGATTTAATCCTAAATGAAGTACTTGGAGGCATTGGCTATCGATTCGATAAAAGAATAGTATTAAGAGAGAGACGTTCTCGAAATAATGAAATTATTGTGCAAGTTCTATTAAAATACACCTACGATGTCTAAATATAGAGATTCAAAATGGAAAAAGGTAATGCAGGAGCTACCCTATCGCCAAGAGCCTTATTCAAAAAAGAATTGGGGTAATCCAAATCATTCCTTGTGTTCCTACCAAGGAAAGTTGAAACCTGCTATTGCTAATTTCATGGTACAAACGTTTGTGCCAAAAGGTGGACGCATCCTAGATCCTTTTTCTGGAGTCGGAACAATACCTTTTGAAGCAGCTTTGAATGGAAAAGAAAGTTTTGGAATAGATATAAGTCCTTTAGCATATTACGTTTCATCAGCAAAAGTACATGCTTGCAAGTCAGATGCATGTGCAAATGTTATAGCGCATCTTGAAGAATTCATCCATGGAAATCAGTTGTCAAATGAGTACATTCATGATAACTCCCGTTTCGGTTATAATAAAACATTGGGGGAGTATTACGAGCCTAACACATTCTTCGAGATTTTATCTGCAAGACAATTCTTTCTGAATAATCCACCTCAGACTGCTGAGGAGTTCCTGGTTATATCAAGTTTATTGCATGTTTTACATGGTAATAGACCCTATGCTTTAAGTAGGAAATCTCATCCCATTGTTCCATATGCTCCTTCTGGAGCTTTTGTTTACAAAAGTCTTATTGAAAAAGTAACTGAAAAAGTGAAAAAATCACTTAGTGTAAAGTTACCCAAAAAATTCATAGAAGGACATATATTCTTAGGGGATTCCACTGAAAGATGGGATGATAGCATCAATGAACTCGATGCAATTATTACTTCACCTCCTTTTTATGACAGTACAAAGTTCTACATGGCTAACTGGATAAGACTATGGTTTACCGGATGGAATGAAGACACATTCGAGACTGAGCCTAACAAGTATGTCGATGAAAAGCAAAAGGATAGCTTCGATGTTTATGATTCCATATTCGAGAATGCTAGAGAGCGATTAAAAACTGGTGGCTATTTCGTTATGCATTTGGGCAAAAGTGACAAATGCGATATGGGAGAGATTCTTCGAGCTAAGGCACTTCGTTATTTTAGAAAGGCAAAACTCTATTCTGAGGACGTAAGTGCTTGTGAAAAATTTGGCATTGTAGATCTTGGAAGTGTGTCCGAACATCAATATTTAGTAATAGAATAATTATGGCAAGAAGATCAACAGTTAATAAAACTGGATTTGCAAACAAAGATGGCATAAACCACAAAGAAGCATGGGTTTGCTTCCCTTGTATCAATTGTGGCGCAACAGTAAAAGCAAACATAGGACTGTCATTGCCGACGTTAGAAGAAGCGATGGAAAACTGCATTTGGCTGTGTCCTGAATGTGGTTATGAGCATTCCATTTTATCTGATATACCAGATACAATGGATAATTTTCCTGAGGAATGGCGTTCAAGCGATGATCCTCACTGCCAAGGTTTTTGGACTGCTTTTTTCAGAATGGCGACAAAAGATGTTTTCTCATATTGGAAGCATTGTTCAAAATGTGGGAGGCTTTTGCCAGTAACTTGTTTTGACCAACATAATGATAAGCCTGGCTCAAATGCATGGAAGCCTTTAAACAGGCAAGCAGAGTGTAAGGCTTGCAAGGCAGCTATCAATGCAAATCTGAACAAAGAACGTACTCATGAACAGCTTTTTGAAGGTACTATCAATCGAAGAATTGGTGACTTGCTGTCTGCTACAGATAACAAAGCTAATCCGAAAGAGGTTTTTGAATTGTTTGGTGGTAAATGTTTCAAAACAGGTAAAATACTTGACTATAGCGATAGAAAAAGTTGGCATATAGATCATATTATGCCTTCAAAGTACTTTTGGCCACTGACAAAAGAAAATGCAGCATTATTGTCAAATGAGGCTAATGAAGCCAAAAGTGGTAAATGGCCAAGCGAATTTTATACAGATAGAGAGCTTGTAGCTCTTTCCAAAATTACAGGAGCGCCACTTGATTTGATTAGTAGCAAGACTCCAATATATAATATGGATATTGATACAAACAAAGCTGTTGAAAAATTGTTTGGAAACGTAAGAGAGAATTCTCATCTGCCAAAACTGGTCGAAGGCTTAAGAAAAGTTCTTATAGAACATGATTTAGTCCGTACTCTTTCTCCGCAGAACCAAAAACTATTAGGTTTGTCTGAGTATCAGCAAAAACTTGATGACCAGAGAGCACTCGAAGAATTTGAAAAAGAGCAAACAATGGAAAAAATATCCAAGAATTATGATTTTTCAGCAGTTGAATCTTTTGGCATGGCAGCAGAGTCTTTTGTTCCCGCTAATGAACTGACTGAGGAACAAAGAATAGATGTGCTCCGTAAGAGTCTCATCCAAATGATGAATCATGGAGGCTATCGAGCTTCGGATAAAACTTTCTGCAAGCAACGTCATTGGATTTCAATTTATCGTATTGCTGCTGATGAAGGTTTTACAATTGATGGCGACTACAGATATTTTAAACATATTGTAGAAGGTATGAATCTTACTAATTGCAAAGTTCCTCTAAACATAGATACTCTTGAACGTAGTATTAAGGTTGGGTATAGTGCTTCGTTTGTTGATTGGAGTGAAGACGGATTAGTTGGAAGGAATCTAGATGAATACAATGACATCAAGCAATGTGCGGAAGTTTTCTTGAAGATATTGTCAGATAATCGACCTAAAAGATAGTATTTGAATGTTATATGTGGTATGGAAAAGTATAAATGAAGGGCAGAATGTTTTTTGCCTTTCATTTATGAAAATTTGTCAGCTGTGCAGATAGACTGCACAGATTGGCATTATCTTTGCACCGTTAATAAAAAAAATATGAGCAAATACGATTCTTTAATTTCAAAAATCCAAGACCGCTATAATCCCGAACAAAATAGGGAAATCTCAATGCGGGTTAATTCTGAGTTGTCCGGTATTGACAAAGATGTTGCAAGATATGTCAAAATGGCAATGAATGAAGTTGATCAACACTATACTCAAATCACCCTCGATGCGGGAGAAAATGCAAAACAACATCTAAAGGATAATCAAATTGGTATAGAATATCGATACCAAGGCTCTGTTATGACACGAACGCATATACGAGGGGCTAGTGACATTGACCTCTTAACAATTACAGGTAAGTTCAATGACACAGATTTATCCAAGGTAACCACTATCCTAAATTCACCTTACCCTGTATATAACTATTGGGAGATGGACAAATTAAGAAGATGGAAGAATTCTTTTACTCGTTACGTGGGGAACGCAAATGCGGATTTAAGGATTCTTCGCCTTGATGATGAGAACATATTGAAACGGTTTTATTCTCAATGCGATATTACTAAGTCAAAATCAATAAAAGTGACGAATTTGCATTACCATCGTGATGTTGATGTTGTCGTTGCATCATGGCATGATTCTGTTGACTACATTAGAGGTTTTGGTGAGGAGCATCGAGGTGTACAAATTTACAATAAAGATACAGACCAGAGGACAGGACCAGATTTCCCTTTTTTGAGCATTTCAAGAATAAATAATAGAAGTACAGAAACAGGAGGGCGACTAAAGAAAATGATACGTTTCCTCAAAAATGTTAGAACAGACTCAGATAATGAAATATCACTTACAAGTTTCGAAATTAATGCAATCTGCTATGATATCCCAGTAGAAGATTATCAGAATTTACATTATTTAGAGTTGGTAAAAGTCCTATGGCTCAAACTTTATCATTTATGCACAAATGAAAAAGAAGCTGACGAGCTAAAATCTGTGGATGGTACAGAATACGTATTCCGTAACAATCACCAAAAATTAGAGGAATTGAGAAAGTTACACAGTGAAGTGTGGAATATTTATCAAGAAATTAAGAATTAAAAAGAATATGAAACAAAGAATTTTTATAGGCTCCTCGGTAGAAGGACTGAATATAGCAGAAAGAATAAAAGATTATTTCAAAGATTCTTACGATTGCTTCGTATGGACCGATGACATCTTTCAATATAATGAGGGATTTCTTGAGACATTAGTCAAATCTGCAAGTCTTTTCGACTTTGGTTTCATGGTGTTTTCTGCTGATGATATTAGCAAAATAAGGGGGAAAGAGCATGAAACAGTACGTGATAATATTTTGTTTGAATATGGACTTTTTTTAGGGAGAGTTGGTATAGATAACGCATATATTTTATATGAAAAAGGCGTAAAAATTCCTTCTGATTTACAGGGAATTACTCTAGCGGAATATACTACGAGCCTTATAAATGGCAAGAAAGAACCAGATGCTTCAATAGATATTACTTTGGGAAAGTTAAAAAAAAGAATAGACGAGAAAGCGAATCTGTGTCATTTAGGCTTATTGCCATCAACTGTTATCGCAATATCCTATTTTGAGAATTTCATAAAGTTGGTTACCGACTTTATTTTTTCACATGAAGGTAATATTGAAATCGATGGAAAAAAATATGATTCAGCAAAAATACGCATAGTTATTCCCAATGATTTAGATGCCGATATGAAACGACATGCAACTCACTATTTCAGATTGGCTCATTTTACGTCATCTACTATTCCAACGGTACATAGAGATTACCCTATATATATAGCTTCTACCGAAGAATCAGAAAATGTTATTACATTTGCTGATATGCCTACAATACTGAATGGTATAGATAAAGCCATTGACCTTTATTTTAGAGTTGGATATATAGGGAAAACTGCTGATCAACAATTGACAGAAGAAAGAGAAATGGCAAATTTCGTGAGAGTATTAAGTATTTTGATAGACCAAGACTCATATTGCAAAAAGGTTGTTGAAATTGTTGATGAGAATAACCATCTTATTGTTTGAGTATAAGTGATAGATTCATGGAGGTCTTCCTCTTGATAATATAGAAATTGAAGATAAGCCTTATATCTCAAATACAAAATATCGCTCCAGGTACAATTGCACTTGGAGCGATTGCCATATAGAAACTATGAGATATGTGTTAAGATATGCCCCACCCATTCTTTTTCTTCGTGCCATCCCAATTAGTAAGCTCACCATTGGAACCTCCACCACCTGTACTGATACCGCCTCTACCGCCAGCAGCAAGGAATAAATTCGCCATCAAACCTTTGGAGACCGTCATCGCATCACAGAGTTGTCGAGTACGGGCAGCGGTGAGTTCAATTTTGAAATCTGATGAGATGCCAGTCCATGATACCTTCTCTAACAGATAGGCGGCAGCTATCTTGCGTTGCTTCTCGTCGGTTGGATCGAGACCATACTCTAATGCTTCAGCAATGATGCCCCATGCAACAGCGTTGCCGGCTTCTGGCTGGAAGTCATTGTCTTTGCCATCTGCATAATTCCTGATGGCAGCAACACCATCCTCAATCCATTTGTCAATCTGCTTCG
>DGUV01000014.1:42188-42519 GCA_002395775.1 Prevotellaceae bacterium UBA4301 | reverse complement strand
CCGTAGCCGGCATCGCAGCGCTCTTTGGCAGCGCGGCTGGCGACGTCGCGGGGCACCAGGTTGCCGAAGGCGGGGTAGCGGCGCTCGAGGTAGTAGTCGCGGTCTTCTTCGGCTATGTCGTTGGCTTTGAGCTTGCCGGCGCGGAGGGCTTCAGCATCCTCTTTCTTTTTGGGCACCCAGATGCGGCCGTCGTTACGCAGCGACTCAGACATCAGGGTCAGTTTCGACTGCTTGTCGCCGTGAACGGGGATGCAGGTGGGGTGAATCTGGACGTAAGAGGGGTTGGCCATGTAGGCACCCTTGCGGTAGCACTGAACGGCAGCCGTGCAGT
>DGUV01000014.1:0-42138 GCA_002395775.1 Prevotellaceae bacterium UBA4301 | reverse complement strand
CGGCAGCCGTGCAGTTGCAACCCATGGCGTTGGTGGAGAGGAAGTAGGTGTTGCCGTAACCGCCGGTGGCGATGACAACGGCATTGGCCGAGAAGCGTTCCAGTTTACCGGTCACGAGGTTCTTGGCGATGATGCCGCGAGCGCGACCGTTGACGATGACCACGTCCTCCATCTCGTAGCGGGTGAAGAGCCTCACCTTGCCGGCATTCACCTGGCAGGACAGCGAAGAATAGGCGCCCAGCAGGAGCTGCTGACCGGTCTGACCCTTGGCATAGAAGGTACGGCTCACCTGTGCGCCACCGAACGAACGGTTGGCCAGCATGCCGCCGTATTCACGAGCAAAGGGAACGCCCTGAGCTACGCACTGGTCGATGATGTTGTTCGACACCTCGGCCAGACGATATACATTAGCCTCACGGGCACGATAGTCACCACCCTTGACGGTGTCGTAGAACAGACGATAGACAGAGTCGCCGTCGTTCTGATAGTTCTTAGCAGCATTGATACCACCCTGTGCGGCGATGGAGTGTGCGCGACGGGGCGAGTCCTGGATGCAGAAATTCAGTACATTGAAGCCCATCTCGCCCAGCGAGGCAGCAGCCGATGCACCGGCCAGACCTGTGCCGACGACGATGACGTCGAGCTTCAGCTTGTTCTTGGGATTCACCAGTCGCTGGTGTGCCTTATATTCTTTCCACTTCTCAGGCACTGGACCTGCAGGAATCTTAGAATCTATTACTTTTGCCATAACAATATTTACGATTTAATCATTTACCATTAACCATTTAAGCGAAGCATGCATCAGGACAGCGCAGCGAGGGAGCGCAGCCAAAAGCGAAGGCCAGGACTACGACCAGGAACATGAGCATCAGCAGGGTGACATAGATGAAGCCGATGCACTTCCAACGGTTGAGCCAAATCTTACCACTCCAGCCCAGCGTCTGCATGGCCGACCAGAATCCGTGGGTCAGATGACACCAAATGGCCAGAATCCAGATGACGTAGAGCACCACGAAGACGGGATTGGAGAAGGTCTCCACAATCCAGGCAAAGCCGTCGGAGGGCGAGTGTGCCATATTTTCCCAGCCCATGAGCTCGGCGAACATCATGTTGTACCAGAAGTTGTAGAGGTGCAACAGGAGGCCCAGCAGGATGATGATGCCCAGGACGAGCATGTTCTGGCTGGCCCACTCCACCTTTTCTGGCTTGTCGGTCACGGCATAGGAACTATTGCCACGAGCCCGGCGGTTCTGGAAGTTGAGCACAAAGGCGAAAGCTATGTGCAGCAGGGCCAGAGCGGCCAGTCCGATTGTAGCCACGACGGCATACCAGTTGGCACCCAGAAGTTCGCAAATCATGTTGTAAGCGTCCTTCGAGAACAGGGCTACCACGTTCATGCAGCCGTGGAACGTCAGGAATAGGATCAGCGCCAGTCCGGTCACGGACATAATCACCTTCCTACCGATAGATGAATTTGTTAACCACATAAGTTTTTAGGATTGATTTTAGTTATATAATAATTTGTTATTACTCACTTTTGGGTATTAGTGCGTGCAAATTTAAGATTTTTTTACCATTCTAACAAACTTTAGACCTACGAAAAGCAAAAAAAGGGCCCACGGAGTGGCTTCCATGGGCCCTTTTGTCAGTTCGGCGTAGCAAAATCAACGCAGGCGGATGCCCGTTGGGGTGTACATCTGCCCATTGCGGACGATGACGATGCGCCGGTTGCGAATCTGCTTGTAGGTGCCCCGGGGAGCGGTGGCCTTCAGAGAGTCGATGGCGGTGACAATCTCGGAGGGCAGACCCTCGGCTCCGGAGTCGGCGGTCATGTAGGCCGTGAAGCCCCAGATGGCCTCGGCGTCGCACTTCACCATGGTCTCTCCGTTCCATACGAGTTCCTCTCCAGTGGTGTACTCGGTGGTGTAGGTGCCCAGAAGCTGACTGTCGGCATAAGGCTTCTCATATCCAAGCGTGAGCGTATAGGTGCCCGATTCGCCCTGTAGCAGGACGGGCACGGCAGCGGGAATGAGTTTGCCGAGAGGTGTCAGCAGCAGTTTACCGTTCTCGATGCGCACGGTGTAGGGCGTCAGACCTTCAGGCACCGTGGCGGTCTGCGGCAGATAGGTGCTGCCCCAAAGGTTTTCGCCAATGGTGACGGGCACTTTATCGACGTATTCGAGCCAGAAGTTGCAGTACTGATTGTTGGCATTTGCCCGGTACAGAATGTCGTGGCTGCTGTTGTTCACCATCAGGCTGCGCTCGCCCTTCGACCCGTCGAGGGCCACGATGTAGTAGGCTCCCATGGTGCCGTCGTACGACGAGCGGAAGGCCATCCTGCTCTTGACCTGTCCGGGTAGGCGGAGCCAGTTGGTGTCCATGTAGAATCCGTTGAGGTAGTTTACCAGATACTCCCCATCGAAGTAGAAGATGCCGTAGTCATCGGGCTCCTCGCTCAGCGACATGCACTCGGGGTCGGTGCCCGAGGAATTCTCGTCGAACGAGCGGACGTAGCCCAGTGTCTTGGCGCTGCGCAGCCTGAGGAAGGTGCCGGCGCGGGGCTGGTTGATGGTGAGCCCCTCAAGGACTTTCTTCATCCGCTGGTTGAGGTCGTTGAGTTTGTCGAGCACGGCCTGACTGTTGGCTGGTGTGGTCTGGAGATAGGAGTCCACCTCGGCCATCAGCGTCGTATAGTCCTCGTCGCCCTCGCTCTGGCTGTAGCAGTTAAGCACGCCGGGCAGGATGTAATCGGCATAAGGACGAGCCGTGGCGAAGTTGTTGCGCAGGCTGTTGCGTGCGTTGGTGATACTCTTGGCCAATTCCTCGTCGGCATCGCCGATGACGACCTCCTCCAGGGTGAAGATATTGCCGTCCCACTGGAAGTCGTAGAGTTTGATGCTGGTGTCGCTGGAGCCCACATACCAATTGACCTGAAACTCGGGATTGTCGCAGATGAGCACGCCCTCGTAGGCCCTGCCCGTGGTGGCGTCGGTGCCGCCCTGGTCGCTCACGTGAGTCTTGATGTACCAGTCGCAGCCCTCATCGTTCCACAGTGCCTCGCCTGCCATGAGCATCGAGTTGGCATTGTTGTGAATCTTGGCCGTGACCACGCCGTCGGCCACCGAACCGGTGAAGTAGAACTGGGTAGCCTCGTCCAGATTGTCGGTCAGGCCCAACTTCTTGTCGGCAGCCCGGAAGTAGGCATAGCTGGGCTTGTTCTTGGCAAAGAAACGGGTATTGCGGATGCGGTAGTATGTGGGTTTCTCAAGGTCGGTGGTCAGCTTGGGCAGGCCCACATTGGGGTCCACGGGCTCGGCATCGATGCTCAGGAACCTAAAACGGCAGCCTGGGTCGGTGTAGTCACCGCCCGCATAGGGCATGACCACCCAACTCATGTCGTTCTCGGCTCCGTGCGACGAGCCACGGTTGCTCAGGTATTCGCCATCGACGAAGAGGCCGAAGTGGTCGGCATAGGAGGTCATGATGACTTGCAGAGGCGTGGCCTCACCTTCGGCTCCGTATTGCAGATAGCGGGCGCTCACCTGGTCGGTGGCGGAGTAGCCGCTGCGCGTGGTGCCTTCGGTGTAGGTGACGGGCTGTCCGTCGGCCGTGAAGATGAGTAGCGTCTGGGGGTCTTCGCCCTGCATGAAATAGAACTGCTGTTTCCGGACCTCGTCGCCCTCGAGCTGGCCCACGTGGGTCTGGATGGCGGGATAGCCGTTCTGGGTGCCCAGGGTCCAGTAGTCGATGTCGGGACGGGCATCAATCACGTAATAGAGATGCTTTTCGCCCTCGGCGGTGCTGAGCTGGATGCCTATCTCGTCCACATTGACGGGGTCGCCAGGCCCAGCCGTCTGCACACCATCGACGGGCCAGGGGACGTATTCGCCCGTGGTGGCTATGGTGGGGCGCTTGGCTCCGTAGGCGATGAGCGAGTCGGTGAGTTCCTGTGCCAGCTGTAGGGCCAGTTCGGGCTGCTCCTTGGCCAGGTTGTGCTCTTCGGAGATGTCCTCACGGATGTTGTAGAGACGTCGCTCCTGGTTCTCCCAGAAGTAGAGCAGATGGTAGTCGCCCTTCATGATGGCGCTCCAGGCTCCGTAGCCTTCGGCCCTGTCTTGCGATTCGCCCCAGCGGTTGGGATAGTGCCAGATGACGGCACGGTCGCGGGTGAGGCTGGGGTCGCGCAGGATATCTACAAAGCTCTTTCCGTCCACCGTCTGCACAGTCTGGTAGTCGCCGACGCCAGCCATCTCAAGGATGGTGGGGAAGAAGTCTTCAATCATCACGCGGTTGTCGTTCTTCGAACCTTCGTCCACCACGCCAGGCCACGAGACTATCATGGGCTCGTGCACACCGCCGTCGTATCCGCTGCCCTTGCCTCCGCGACTGGGATAGTTGGGGTCGTGGTTCAAACGTCCCTGACGGGGCGATACGCCCTGTCCGCCGTTATCAGACATGAAGAGGATGATGGTGTTGTCGGCCACCTCGGGACGGGCATCAAGCCAGTCCATCAGGTCGCCCAGACTCTTGTCCATGCCCTCGATGAGGGCTGCGCGGTTGACCTCGCTGGCCGAAAGGGCGGCTCCGAACTGCTCGTCGTACTGCCCGTCGTAGTGGGCGGTGAAGCGCGTGTCGGCATCGTAGGGGGTGTGGATGGCATAGTGCGACATGTAGAGGTAGAAGGGACGGTCGCCCTCAACGGCCTTGTCCAAGTTCTTGATGGCCTCCTGGGTAAGGGCCTCGGTCAGGAAGATGCCTTGGGCGGCATATTCCTCCAGTCCTCCTATCTTCTGTATGGCACTGCCGTAGTTGTCCTGGGCCAGATAGGTGCCTGGCCCGCCGGCATAGCCTCCGGCAATGTTGACGTCGAAGCCGAAGTTCGTGGGGTTGGCTCCCGACGTGCTGGCTGCCCCGAAGTTGCCCTTGCCACAATGGATGGTCATGTAGCCGGCATCGTGCAGGAGCTGGGGCAGCGGGGTGATGAGGGTCGAGTGGACGCGGTCGGTCTGAGTGGCCGTCGCGGCGGGCTGGACGCCGTTCCAGTTCCATTCGGGCAGATTCACGATGCTGCCCGAGGCATTGGTGTTCTGGTTGTACGACTCTATCCAGTTGGTCACTCCGTGGCGGGCAGCGTTCATGCCTGAGAGCAGGGAGCACCGCGAAGGTGAACTGACAGGACAAGCATAGGCGCTGGTGAACATGACACCCTGGTCGGCCAGACGCTCCATGTTGGGCGTGCGGTAACGGGCATTCTGGGGGGTCTCTTCGCTCCAGAAGGGGAGCGACGTGTCTTGCCACCCCATGTCATCGACCAAGAAGAAGATGATGTTGGGCCGCTCAGTGGCCTGAGCCATGGCCGATGCTGCCGTAAACAACGGCAGCGTGCTGCGCAGTAGTTTCGTAAACATAGGCATCAAGAATTTAAGGTTAATGAAAAGCGCTCTTCTTTTGCGCAAAGATACACCTTTCCACTCATACAAACAAATTTTATCGGACTTTTCTCTCTATCCCGACGCCCGTCTCCCCTACCCTCCTGGAGCTCCGCCAGAGACCTATATACATTAATGCCGTTCGCTCATAGGTAAAAGCAGGTTGACTAATGAGTGAACAAGCATAAACTATAGGGGAGTTCTGAAATAGGTCATAAATTAAATCGGGAGAGATAAAACATATCTCGGGCAAAATCACTATCTTTGCACCTACAATAAATAATAAGGTATGCAGGAGAAGTTCGACATTGTGGTGGTGGGGGCTGGTCACGCTGGATGCGAGGCAGCTTGTGCCGCCGCCCAGATGGGGGCACGCACGCTGCTCATCACCATGGATATGAACAAGGTGGCACAGATGTCGTGCAACCCAGCCGTAGGGGGCATTGCCAAGGGACAAATCGTTCGCGAGATTGATGCCCTGGGGGGCCACATGGCACAGGTGACCGACCAGACCACCATACAGTTCCGCATGCTCAACCGCTCAAAAGGGCCCGCCATGTGGAGTCCGCGCGCGCAATGTGACCGCGGACGCTTCATCTGGGCCTGGCGCCATGTGGTGGAGAATCAGGAGAACCTCTGGATATGGCAGGACCAAGTGAAGGAGTTGTTGGTGGAGAACGGACAGGTAAGGGGCGTGGAGACCTATCTGGGTGTGACGTTCCTGGCCCGCTGTGTCATCATCACGGCCGGGACGTTCCTCAACGGACTCATGCACATCGGACGCACCCAACTGGCTGGCGGACGCTGTGCCGAACCGCCTTCGCTCCAGCTCTCGGAGAGCATAGCCCGACACGGCATCACCGTTGGCCGCATGAAGACGGGCACCCCCGTGCGCATCGACGGCCGGTCGGTCCACTACGAGGATATGACCCTGCAGCCTGGCGACCACGACTTCCACCGATTCTCTTATCTGCCGGACAACTCTGATAAATCAGAGAATTCCGAGTATTCAGAACAGTCCGACCACTCATCCAAGAAGTCCCTCCCCTGCTGGATTACCTACACCAACCCAGCCGTCCACGAACGACTGCGGCAGGGACTGCCCGACTCGCCGCTCTACAACGGACAGATTCAGTCCATAGGCCCGCGCTACTGCCCCAGCATCGAGACCAAACTCGTCACCTTCGCCGACAAGGAACAGCACCAGCTCTTCCTCGAGCCGGAAGGCACGGGCACCCAGGAGATGTATCTCAACGGATTCTCCTCTTCGCTGCCCATCGACGTGCAGCTCGAGGCACTGCGGCTCATCCCCGCCTTCCGCGACGTCAAGATATACCGCCCCGGCTATGCCATCGAGTACGACTACTTCGACCCCACCCTGCTCCACCATACGCTGGAAAGCAAGAAGGTGGACGGCCTTTTCCTGGCCGGACAGGTCAATGGCACCACGGGCTACGAAGAGGCGGCCGGACAGGGACTGGTGGCTGGCGTGAATGCTGCACTCAAGTGCAGCGGCAAGGGAGAGTTTGTGATGCATCGCGACGAGAGCTACATCGGGGTGCTCATCGACGACCTTGTGACCAAGGGCGTGGACGAACCCTACCGCATGTTCACCAGCCGGGCCGAGTTCCGCATCCTGCTGCGACAGGACGATGCCGACCGCCGACTCACCCCCCGGGCCTACGAACTGGGCCTGGCCACAGCCGAACGCTACCACCACTGGAAGCAAAAGGAGGAGGAAATCAACCGATTGCTGGCCTTCTGTAAAGATTTTTCGGTAAAGGCATCCCTCATAAACCCTCATCTTCAAGCACTTGGCTCGACGGAGCTGTCAAAAGGATGCAAGCTTATTGACCTCATCAGCCGCCCTGGCTTGTCGTTCGACAATCTCTCCCCTGCCCTCCCGCGTCTGGCGCAGGCTATCAAGGCCACGCCCAACCGCCGTGAGGAGATTGCCGAGGCCGCCGAGGTGCTCATCAAGTACAGCGGCTACATCGAACGTGAGCGACAGCTGGCCGAGAAGATGCAACGACTGGAAGACCTGGTCATCCAGGGCCGCTTCCACTACGACGAGATTCAAAGCCTCTCCACCGAGGCTCGTCAAAAGCTGAGCCACATCGACCCCGTCACACTGGCCCAGGCCAGCCGCATCCCCGGCGTGTCGCCCAGCGACATCAACGTCCTCATGGTTCTCATGGGACGATGATGTTTCACGTGAAACAACAAACCATATAGTATGACCAGTCCGACTGGCAAAACAAGAAAACTATGAACAACGAAACTCTCCTGAAGAACCTCCGCAACGTGCCCGACTTCCCCATCAAGGGAATCCAGTTCAAAGACGTAAGCACCCTGTTTAAGAATCCCGAATGCCTGCGCATCATGGTGGATGAACTATACGAACTCTATAAAGACAAAGGCATCACCAAGGTGGTGGGCATCGAGAGCCGAGGGTTCGTCGTAGGCGCCGCACTGGCCCTGCGCCTGGGTGCAGGCTTTGTCATGTGTCGTAAACCTGGCAAGTTGCCCGCTGAAACGCGCAAGGCAACCTATATGAAGGAATACGGTAAAGACACCATCGAAATACACACCGACGCCATCACCGAAGACGACGTGGTGCTACTCCACGACGATCTCCTGGCCACAGGCGGAAGTATGAAGGCTGCCTACGGATTGGTGAAAGAATTCTGCCCAAAGAAGATATACATCAACTTTATCATCGAACTCACCATCGAGGGGCTGAATGGTCGCGCTGTATTCGATGACGATACCGAGATAACCACACTCATCAAGATTTGAAACCCGAAGTAAAAGAATACCTGCGAGGCATAGTCAGCAACCTGCCCGACTCGCCTGGCTGCTACCAGTATCTCGACGAAACTGGCACCATCATCTATGTGGGAAAAGCCAAACGACTGAAGCGTCGCGTGTCGAGTTACTTCCAGAAGGAGCACCAGAACCTGAAGACGGCACGACTGGTCGAAAACATCCGCGACATCAAATACATTGTCGTCAACACTGAGGAGGACGCACTGCTGCTGGAGAACAATCTCATCAAACAGTGGAATCCCAAATACAACATCCTGCTCAAGGACGGCAAGACCTATCCCTCGATTATCGTCACCAACGAGTACTTTCCACGCATCTTCCCAACGCGCAAAATCAATCGCAAGCAAGGCACGTATTTCGGTCCGTACAGCCACGTACAGACAATGTACATGCTGCTTGAACTCATACGCAACCTCTATCCCCTGCGACGCTGCAACATGCCTATAACGCAGCAGGGCGTGGATGAGGGAAAGTATCGCGAGTGTCTCGACTACCACATCCACAACTGTGCCGGCATGTGCATCGGAAAGACCACGCACGAGGAATACATGCGCTGGATAGACGAAGCCAAGGAAATCCTGAAAGGGAACACGCGCGACATAGAACAACGCATGAGGGAACAGATGATGCAACTCTCGCAGGAAATGCGATTTGAGGAGGCCGAACAGATTAAGCGCAAATACCTGATGCTGGAAAACTATCGCAGCAAGAGCGAGGTGGTGAGCAGCGTAGTGAGCAACGTCGATGTATATAATATAGAAGTGGCAGAGAAGGAGGCATATGTCAACTACCTCCATGTCACCAACGGGTGCATTACCCAGGCTTTCACGTTCGAAATAAAGAAACGACTCGACGAATCGCCCGAGGAACTGCTCGTCTTAGGCATTGGTGAAATGCGAGAGCGCTATCCCAGTAAGAGCAAGGAGATTATCGTACCGTTCCCCGTGGAACTATCGCTCGAAAATGTAGAATTTACCATCCCACAACGAGGCGACAAGAGGAAACTGCTCGAGTTGTCACGACTGAACGTGCTGCAGTACAAGAAAGACCGCCTGGAGCAGGCCGACAAGCTAAACCCGGAACAAAAAGGCGTAAGACTGATGAAGGAACTGCAGTCGCTGCTGGGGATGGAAAAGATGCCCGTGCAAATCGAATGTTTCGACAACAGTAACAGCCAGGGCACCGACGCTGTGGCCGGCTGCGTGGTCTTCAAGATGGGAAAGCCCTCAAAGAAGGACTACAGAAAATACATCATAAAGACTGTGGAAGGGCCCGATGACTATGCCTCCATGCAGGAGGTGGTAAGGCGCCGATACAGTCGCATGACAGAGGAGGGCACTCCCCTACCCGACCTCATCATCACCGATGGCGGACGCGGACAAATGGAGGTGGTTAGAAAGGTGGTTGAGGACGAACTGCAACTGCAAATCCCCATTGCAGGACTGGCCAAAGACGACCGTCACCGCACCCACGAACTGCTCTATGGATTTCCCCCGCAGGTGGTGGGAATGAAGACAGACTCGCCCCTCTTCCACCTGCTCACACGCATTCAGGACGAGGTGCACCGCTTTGCCATCACCTTCCATCGCCAAAAGCGCAGCAAACATCAGGTGGCCTCAGAACTGGATGATATCAAGGGCATTGGCCCACGCACACGAGACCTTTTGATTAAGCACTTCCGCAGCGTGAAGCGCATCCGCGAAGCATCACTCGAGGCGTTAACGTCTGTTATTGGAGTTAAGAAAGCTAAAATTCTGCACGAAGCGCTTGCAGGAAACAAGGAAAATGCGTAATATTGCACTATGAGAGTTGTCATACAGCGAGTTAAAGAAGCCAGTGTAAGTATTACTGGAACCATAAAGAGCCAGATTGACACAGGATTACTGGTACTTTTGGGCATCGAAGAGGCCGACACGGAGGAAGATATAGACTGGCTATGCCGGAAAATCGTGGCCTTGCGCGTCTTTGATGACGAGAACGGAGTGATGAATCGCAGCATCGTGGAAGCCAATGGCGACATCATTGTCGTGAGCCAATTCACGCTCTATGCCAGCACCAAGAAGGGCAATCGCCCAAGCTACATCCGCGCTGCGCGTCCCGAGACGGCCATCCCTCTCTACGAAACCTTCTGCAGCCGCCTCACTGCCCTACTTGGCAAGCCCATCGGTACTGGAGAATTTGGTGCCGACATGCAAGTTTCGCTGATCAACGACGGCCCCGTAACCATCTGCATCGACACAAAACATAAGGAATAATGACACTGAAAGAAGCACAAGAACGCGTTGACCAATGGATAAAGACCTATGGTGTGCGCTACTTTTCGGAACTGACAAACATGGCTGTCCTGACCGAAGAAGTGGGCGAACTGGCACGCATCATGGCCCGCAAATATGGCGACCAAAGCTTCAAAAAGGGGGAATCTGAGGACCCCGCAGAAGAGATGGCCGACGTGCTGTGGGTGCTCATCTGCCTGGCCAACCAGACAGGCGTTGACCTGACCGAAGCCCTTGAGAAAAGTTTTGAAAAGAAAACAAAACGAGACAAGACAAGACACATAAATAACCCTAAACTACAATAACATTATGAACGAACATTGCAACTGTGGTCACGAACATCACGACCACCATCACATGGAAGAAATGAGCAAGTACGACCAAGCTCTTGCTCTGTATGACACCCATCTCGATGATGCTGAAATCGCCCAGAAAGTGGCCCGACTCATCGAAGAAAAAGTGCCAGAGAACGATACTTTGGAGGTTAAAAAATTCCTCATGGGAAGCGTGGAACTGACCACTCTGAAGACTACCGACTCAGACGAAAGCGTATTGGCTTTCACTGAAAAGGTAAACCAGTTTGAAGAGGCCTACCCCACCCTGCCCCATGTGGCCACCATCTGCGTCTATCCGTGCTTCGCCAGCATCGTAAGTCAGAGCCTGGAGGTGGAAGGCGTGGAGGTTGCCTGCGTAAGCGGCAGCTTCCCTTCGAGCCAGGCACTGCTGGAAGTGAAAGTGGCCGAAACGGCCCTCGCCCTGAAGGACGGCGCTACGGAAATCGACATGGTCATGAGCGTGGGTAAATTCTTGAGCGGAGACTACGAAACCGTTGCCGACGAAATCTTTGAGCTGAAGGCTCTGTGTGGCGAAAAGAAACTGAAATGTATCCTGGAAACAGGCCTGCTGGGCTCAGCCGAAAACATCAAGAAAGCCAGCATCCTGGCCATGTATGCCGGAGCAGACTACATCAAGACAAGCACTGGCAAGGAAAAGCCCGCCGCAACACCCGAGGCTGCCTATGTCATGTGTCAGGCCATAAAGGAGTATTATGAGAAGACTGGCATACAGATTGGTTTCAAACCTGCCGGCGGACTCAACACCGTCCACGATGCACTCATCTATTACACCATCGTGAAGGAAGTGCTTGGTGAAAAATGGCTCACCAACCAGTACCTCCGCCTGGGCACCAGCCGACTGGCCAATTTGCTGCTGAGCGAAGTAGAAGGAAAAGAAACCAAGTTCTTCTAACCCATTTTTGACCCTCTGAGAATGCGATATTCCCCTACCCTCGGACGGAAAATTTATTCTACGCGATTCTCAGAGGGTCAATTTCAGCCTTAAAATGCTGATTTACGGGCAATAAGGCCCAGAAATTAGATAATACAGATTTAAGTCAAATAGAAAATGAAAGCACTAAAACTCTCTATTTTTTCCCTCGCAGCCCTTTTGTTGAGCTCATGCGTCGTGAGCAAGCAAAAATATGACATCGCAGAGGCTGGCCGACTGGCTGCACTCTACAGTCGCGACAGTTTGGCCGACATGTTGGGTGCAGCTCGAGTTGACTACGCTGCCCTATCCCGCGAACGTGACAACTTGCGTAACGACACCACCCAACTGCGCAAAGGACTGAGAAACTATCAGTCGATGCTCAATGCGAACAAGAACGAGAACGAAAACCTGACCGCACAACTCAACCAGCGCATGCGAGAACTTGACGAACGAGAAAAGACCATACAGCAACTGCAAGGCGTCATCACAGAACAAAACGAGCGAGTGCGCTCGCTGCTCGATAACGTGTCGTCGGCACTGAAGGGATTCTCAAGCGATGAACTAACCGTGCGCGAGGAAGGCGGAAAAGTGTATGTGGCCATGAGCGACAAACTTTTGTTTGAGTCGGGCAAGGCCGTGGTAAACGAACAAGGCAAGCAAGCCCTGGGCAAACTGGCCGAAGTGCTGAATCGCCAGACCGACATCGATGTCTTCATTGAGGGACACACCGACTCTGTGCCCATTAATACGGCAGTATTCAAGGACAACTGGGACCTCTCCGTCATCCGAGCCACCAGCGTCGTGCGCATCCTGACGGACGACTACCAGGTGAATCCCCTGCAGATACAGCCCTGCGGACGAGGCGAATTCAAGCCTGTGGACACCAACACAACACCCGACGGACGAGCACGAAACCGCCGGACGGAAATCATCATCGCACCACGTCTGGACAAACTCTACGAGTTGATTTCTGCACAGTAACAAAGTCTATTGACAAAAATAAAGCAGTATCGGTTAATCAGACAACCAATACTGCTTTTTTCTTATAATAGGACTTCATCACACTTCCCTGCCCACCACAAACGAGACATACTTGCTCATGGCATCTGCCACGGCAGAATTAATCTCAGAGAGACGAAGCACCTGCAAAGAAGAAGTAGCTATATTGTCAATATTTTTCCATGTATAGGGAATACCTTCATTAAGGAGAGTAAACTGAACAAGAGTATCTATCTCCTCCTCACTTGCCTCCCCCCTACGCACCTTTAAAGCCAGTGCATACATCGACTCATCTTTCGAACTCAAAAGGGCATGGATGACGGGCAATGTGAGCTTACCTTCACGCATATCATTGCCTGCAGGTTTCCCCGTATCATGTTGATTATCAAAGTCGAGAAGATCGTCACGCATCTGGAAGCACAAACCTACTTGCTCACCAAACCGGCTCATCTTCCCAACGGTCTCCTCCCCTGCCCCTGCCAGCAAAGCACCCGTCTTGGCACACATCTCAAAGAGCGAAGCCGTCTTCTTACGTATCACCTCGAAATAGTCTTCTTCCGAAATCTCTGTTTTGTCAAGATTTGCGAGCTGAAGAAGTTCCCCGTCAGAGAGCGTCTGTCCAAGTTCCGAAACCCAGGTCACTACCCTACCCGACCCCGTCTGCGCAGCATGGAAAAGAGCCTTCGACAAAAGGAAATCACCCACCAAGACAGCAGCCTTGTTATCAAGCAAAGCGTTCACAGATTTCTGTCCTCGCCGACGGTCGCTACTGTCCACGACATCGTCATGCACCAGGCTGGCCGTGTGTAAAAGTTCCAGCGAAACAGCAGCATGGAGGACTGACTCGTTAATCTCACCAACAAACTTGGCCGACAACAGCACCAACATGGGGCGCATCATCTTGCCCTGCCGCTTAAGCAGATGCCTGAGTGCCATTCCCAACAGTGGATTGTCAGTCTGCAAAGTCTGCTCAAAAATCGCACGATACTGCCTTAATTCAGCCTCTATGGGAAGTCGTATTTCTGCCAGTCTGTCCATCATCTATGTTTCTCTGTCTGCAAAAATACAAAATAAAAGCCAAAATATTATACTTGTATCATTTATTTTGTCTAAATTTGCTTAAATAAAACCAGAAAAACATGGAAAAATTGTTCCTGCTTGATGCCTACGCACTTATCTTCCGTGCCTACTACGCCTTCATCAAAAACCCCAGAATAAACTCTAAGGGCCTCAACACTTCGGCCATCATGGGGTTTGTGAACACACTGGAAGAGGTGCTCAGCAAGGAACAACCGACACATCTGGGCGTGGCATTCGACCCCTCAGGGCCCACATTCCGGCATGAGGCATATCCCGAATACAAAGCCCAACGCGAAGCAACACCCGAAGCCATCCGTGTGGCCGTCCCTTACATAAAAAAGATACTCGAGGCCTATCACATTCCTATATTAGAGGTGATGGGCTACGAGGCCGACGACGTCATCGGCACACTTGCCCACCAGGCAGATGAGCAAGGCATAGCCACCTACATGATGACCCCCGACAAGGACTACGCCCAGTTGGTCACTCCAAAGGTGAGCATGTATCGCCCCAGTCTGGGGATGAAGGAGGCAGAAGTACTTGGTCCTCAGGAGGTAATGAGCAAATACGGCCTCACTGACCCTCGTCAAGTCATCGACATGCTGGGACTTATGGGCGACGCTGCCGACAACATCCCTGGCTGTCCCGGAGTGGGAGAGAAGACTGCCCAGAAACTCATACAGCAATTCGGATCTATAGAGAACCTTCTGGAACACACCGACGAACTGAAGGGAGCCCTCCGGCAGAAAGTAGAAGAGAACAAAGAGAAAATAGCCTTCTCAAAATGGTTGGCCACCATAAAGACCGATGTACCCATCACTCTGGATATGAAGGAGTTGGAAGTGTCCGAGCCTGACCTCGAAGGACTCAGGGCATTGTACGGAGAACTGGAGTTCCGTAACCTGCTTACCCGGAAAATGGGTGGACAACCTGCAACCGCCACGCCCTCAAAACCCCAGAAGCCACAATCGGGCCAGCTCGATTTGTTTAGTTTCAGTACAGAAGAAGCGGATAAGGAAGAGAAGGAAGAGTCAATGCCAGCAACCCATCAAACATGGAAGGACCTGAACCCCGACTATCAGCTTGTGGATAGCCCAGAAGCGATGGCCAGACTGCGTGACACGCTGCTCAAGGCCGAGGCCATCTGCATGGACACCGAAGCCACATCGGTGGAAAGCATGCGGGCACGCCTCGTGGGTCTCTCATTTGCCATTCGCGAAGGACAAGCCTGGTACGTTCCCGTTCCTCTGGATACGGAGGGAGCGGGTAGGGTAGTGGAGGTGTTCCGTCCCGTCTATGAATCTGATATACAGAAGATTGGACAAAATCTGAAGTATGACCTCATGGTTCTGCAAAACCACGGAATCACACTCCATGGCCCCATGGTGGATACCATGATAGCCCATTACCTCATCAGCCCCGAACTGCACCACGGCATGGACTACATGGCCGAAACACTGCTCAACTACCAGACCATACACATCGAGGAACTCATCGGACCACGCGGAAAGAAACAGCGTTCCATGGCCGATCTCTCACCTCAGGACATCTACATTTATGCCTGTGAGGATGCCGACGTGACACTGCGCCTATGGAATGTGCTGCGCCCGCGTCTTGCAGAACTGGGCTGCGAGTCTCTGTTCTACGACATAGAAATGCCACTCATGCCCGTATTGGCCTATATGGAGCGAAATGGTGTATGCATTGATACTGAAGGACTTAAGGAAACGAGCCGACTGTTCACTGGCCGGATGCAACAAATTGAGGAAGAAGTGCACCAATTGACTGGCGTACCCGACTTGAATATATCATCGCCCAAACAAGTCGGCGAAGTGCTTTTCGAACGGCTTCACATCACCGACAAACCCAAGAAGACAAAAACCGGGCAATACGTGACCTCTGAAGAAGTTCTGGAAAGCCTGCGCTCAAAACATCCCGCAGTGGATAAGATTCTGGCCTATCGTGGCTTGAAAAAGCTTCTGGGGACATACATCGATGCATTGCCGTTGCTGATTAATCCTGAAACGGGCCACATCCACACCTCATTCAACCAAACCATAGCCGCCACAGGACGGCTCTCAAGCAGCAATCCCAACCTGCAGAACATACCCGTCAGGGACGCTGAAGGAAAGGAGGTGCGTCGTGCCTTCATCCCCGAGCCAGGACAGGAGTTCTTTTCTGCCGACTACAGCCAGATAGAGTTGCGCATTATGGCACATCTGAGTCAAGACGAACATCTTATCGAGGCCTTCCGTTCGGGACACGACATCCATGCTGCCACGGCTGCAAAAATCTTCCACAAACCCATTGAAGAAGTCAGCAGCGACGAGCGAAGAAAGGCCAAAACGGCCAACTTCGGCATCATATACGGCATCAGTGCCTTCGGACTGGCCGAGCGCATGGGATGCAGCCGCTCCGAGGCCAAGGAACTCATCGACGGCTACTTCCTTTCCTATCCAAAAGTCAGGGAATACATGAACCGCAGCATACAGATGGCACGCGAACGGGGCTACACCGAAACCCTCTTCCACCGCCGACTGGTGCTGCCCGACATCAACAGCCGCAATGCCGTGGTGCGCGGCTATGCAGAACGTAATGCCATCAACGCCCCCATCCAGGGCACGGCTGCCGACATCATCAAGATTGCCATGGTACGCGTCTATCGCCGCCTGATGGACGAAGGCTACAAGAGCAAGATGATACTGCAGGTACACGACGAACTCAACTTCACCGTGGTGCCCGAGGAACGCGAACGGCTGCAGCAGATGGTCATCGAGGAGATGCAAGCTGCATGCCAACTCTCCGTGCCCTTGGTGGCCGACTGCGGATGGGGAACTAACTGGCTTGAAGCACATTAAAAACCTTTTATACCAAATACCATGAAAAAGTTATTCACGTTCATCCTCTGTCTGGTTGCCATGCAATTGCATGCCCAGCTACCCCCAACCATGGGTTGGAGTTCATGGAACACCTTTGCACTGAACATCAACGAAGAACTCATTCGCCAACAAGCCGATGCCATGCACACCAGCGGACTGCAATCTGCTGGTTATCAGTTCATCAACATCGATGACGGATACTGGGATGGGAGAGGGGAGGATGGTCACCTGAGGCTGAACACCAAACTCTTCCCAAGTGGAATGCGTGCCCTGGTGGACTACATCCACTCGCTGGGTCTGAAGGCAGGCATCTACAGTGATGCTGGCGACAACACCTGCGGCTCAGGCAATCGTCACGCCTGGGGAGTTGGAGTAGGTTTTGCCGGACACGAAGAGCAAGACTGCCACCTCTACTTCATTGACTGGGATTTCGATTTCATCAAGGTCGATTATTGCGGAGGCAATCACATGCGCCTTGACGAACGCGAGCAGTACACCAAAATATCCAATGCCATCAAGAACTGCGGCAAGCCTGGCATCGTCTATAACATGTGCCGCTGGGCCTTCCCCGGCACTTGGGGGAAGGACATTGCCGACTCGTGGCGCACCACTGGCGACATCTATGACGGATGGAAGTCGGTCAAGGGCATCCTGGCCGAGAACCTCTATCTTTCGGCCTACAGTGGTCCTGGCTACTACAACGACATGGACATGCTGGAAGTGGGACGTCGCATGAGCAGCGAGGAGGACAAAACGCACTTTGGCATGTGGTGCATCATGAACTCGCCCCTGCTCATCGGCTGCGACATGGCCAACATTCGCCCCGAAGCACTGGAACTAATGAAAAACCGCGATTTAATCGGCATAAATCAAGACCGCACCTTCCAGCAGGCCTACTTGGTCAAGTACGTTAACGACTGCTACATTCTGGTTCGCGACATCGAGACGCTCAACGGGACGAAGCGAGTGTTTGCCGTATATAACCCCAACGACGACGAACGTTTCGTCACGGTCAATTTCTCCACCATCGACCTGGGAGGCAAAGTCCATCTGCGCGATTGCTTTGAACAAAAAGAAATTGGCGATTTCATCGGAGGTTACCAAGTTTCAGTGCCAGCTCACGGCACCCGCATCTACAAAGCCACGGGCGAGCAACGCCTCGAGCGCCGACGCTATGAAGCTGAAACGGGCTACATCGCCACCTATCAGGAAATAAGGAACAACCAAGCCGAAAAGACAGGCATTTATGTATCCGACAAGAACTGCTCAAGCGGCTACAAGGCCTGCTGGTTGGGACAAAGCGAAGCCAATGCACTGGAGTGGCAGAATGTGTACGCAAGAAAGGGAGGTAAATACAACCTTACCATTGCCTACACCACTGCCGAAGACCGCTCCATGACGCTCACCGTCAATGGCAAAAAGCCTAAGACAGTGACTGTGAACAGCGGCAAGTGGGACAAGGTGGAGCAGATTGTCCTTCCTGTGAAACTGAAGAAGGGCAAGAATGTCATCCGTTTTTCCAACCCCAAGGCTTGGATGCCCGACATCGACTACATAGAATTGCAACCAAAGAAATAATAAATACAACACACAAATCGTTCTTCAAACAAAAACCTTAAATTTACACACATTATGGACGTAAAACAAATCATGGCTCAACTGGAGGCCAAACATCCAGGCGAAAAAGAATTCTTGCAGGCCGTTCATGAGGTTCTGCTCAGCATTGAGGATGTCTATAACCAGCACCCCGAATTTGAGAAAGCCAAGCTCATAGAGCGACTGGTAGAGCCCGAACGCATCATCACCTTCCGCGTGCCCTGGGTTGACGACAAAGGCGAGGTGCAGGTCAACCTCGGCTATCGCGTACAGTTTAACTCGGCCATTGGCCCGTACAAAGGCGGACTGCGTTTCCATGCTTCCGTAAACCTCAGCATCCTGAAGTTCCTGGGCTTTGAGCAGACATTCAAGAACGCCCTCACCACACTGCCCATGGGTGGTGGCAAGGGTGGTTCCGACTTCAGCCCCCGCGGCAAGAGCGACGCCGAGATTATGCGCTTCTGCCAGGCTTTCATGAACGAGCTGTATCGCTACATCGGTCCCGAAATCGACGTTCCTGCTGGTGACATCGGCGTCGGTGCCCGTGAGGTGGGCTACCTCTTCGGCCAGTACAAGAAGCTGACCCGCGACTGGAGCGGTGTCCTCACCGGTAAGGGTCTGGAGTTCGGCGGCAGCCTTGTTCGTCCCGAGGCTACAGGCTTCGGCGGTCTGTATTTCGTAAACGAAATGTTGCAGACGCGTGGCATCGACATCAAGGGCAAGACCGTGGCCATCTCGGGCTTCGGCAACGTGGCCTGGGGTGCTGCCACCAAGGCTACCCAACTGGGTGCCAAGGTAGTGACCATCAGTGGCCCCGACGGCTACATCTACGACCCCAACGGCATCTCGGGCGAGAAGATAGACTACATGCTGGAACTGCGTGCTTCGGGCAACGACATCTGCCAGCCCTATGCCGACGAGTTCCCCGGCTCCACCTTCGTGCCTGGCAAGAAGCCTTGGGAGGTGAAGTGCGACATCGCCCTGCCCTGCGCCACGCAGAACGAGCTGAACGGCGACGATGCCAAGCAGCTGATACAGAACGGCGTCACCTGCGTAGGTGAAATCTCCAACATGGGCTGCACGCCCGAGGCCATCGATGCCTTCATCGCTGCCGAGATGCTCTATGCCCCCGGCAAGGCTGTGAATGCCGGCGGTGTGGCCACCAGCGGCCTGGAGATGAGTCAGAATGCCATGCATCTCTCATGGACTGCCGAAGAGGTGGATCAGAAGTTGCACCAGATTATGCACGCCATCCACAAGCAGTGCGTCAAGTACGGTACGCAGCCCGACGGCTACATCAACTATGTCCGTGGCGCCAACGTTGCCGGCTTCATGAAGGTTGCCAAAGCTATGATGGCTCAGGGCATCGTATGATGCCGCCATCAAAGGCCATCAAAGGTTTACATTTGCGCCCCGGGGACTAAATCCTTGGGGCGCATTTTTAGGTACTCTCGTTCGGGAATGCCCAAATTTATTTGGCATTCCGCTCACTTATTCGTACCTTTGCAGACAAATCATAAAAAAGTAGGATAAAAATGTCATTGAAAGCTGGTATTGTGGGACTGCCTAACGTGGGAAAGTCCACCCTCTTCAACTGTCTGTCAAGCGCTAAGGCACAGGCAGCAAATTTCCCTTTTTGTACAATTGACGCCCAGATGGGGCAGGTGAGCGTTCCCGACGAACGACTGACCAAGTTAGCCGAACTCGTCCATCCCGGGCGCATCGTGCCGGCCGTGTGCGACATTGTCGATATTGCCGGACTCGTGAAGGGAGCCTCCAAGGGCGAGGGCCTGGGCAACCAGTTCTTGGCCAACATCCGTGAGTGCGACGCCATCATCCATGTCCTGCGTTGTTTCGACGACCCCAACATTGTGCACGTCGATGGCAGCGTCAATCCCGTTCGCGACAAGGAAATCATCGACATGGAACTGCAGTTGAAGGACCTGGAGACCATCGAGAGCCGCATGCAGAAGGTGGAGAAGCAGGCCCGCGTGGGCGGCGACAAGCAGGCGAAGATAGAACTCGCCGTGCTCGAGGCCTACAAAGCCGCCCTGCTGCAAGGCAAGAGTGCCCGCACCGTCACCTTCGAGACGGAGGACGAGCAGGCTGCCGCCAAGAACCTCTTCCTGCTGACCACCAAGCCCGTGCTCTACGTCTGCAACGTCGATGACCAAAGCGCCCGCGACGGCAACGAATACACCCACGCTGTGGCCGAAGCCATCAAGGAGGAGGATGCTCAGATGCTCATCATCTCTGCCCAGACGGAGGCCGACATCGCCGAACTGGAGACCTACGAGGAGAAGCAGATGTTCCTCGAGGACATGGGCCTCTCGGAGAGCGGCTGCAACCGCCTCATCAAGGCCATCTACTCGCTGCTCAACCTGCAGACATTCATCACCGCCGGCGAAATGGAAGTGAAGGCCTGGACCTTCCGCCGCGGCTGGAAGGCTCCGCAGTGCGCCGGCGTCATCCACACCGACTTCGAGAAAGGATTCATCCGCGCCGAGGTCATCAAGTACGACGACTACATCAAGTACGGCTCTGAAGCCGCTGTTCGCGAGGCCGGCAAGATGGGCGTCGAGGGCAAGGAATACGAAGTACAGGACGGCGACATCATGCATTTCCGATTTAATGTCTAATCATTGAATCGGATTAGGGATTGAAGGATTAGGGATTAGGGTTTTATACCTTTTTGAGATGGAGGAATTCTATTATAGAAAATTAGACGTATATAAGAATGCTAAATTCTTATCTCATGAGATATGTAAACTCATCAAGACCTATCCTGTAGACGAACGCTATGCCCTTTGTGACCAATTGCGCAGAGCTGCAATGTCCATCCCTATTAACATAGCCGAAGGCTTTGGCCGATTTTCTTCAAAAGAAAAGGCTCACTTTATCCAAATTGCATTTGGATCACTTAATGAAGTAATGTGCGAACTAGAATTGTCATTAGACGAAAAATACATAACTCAAGAACAACTCTCAAACCTTGAGTCCCTTATTCTTTCTGTAAAAAGACAACTCTCAGTCCTGCATCGTTCCATACTCTCCAATGGTGACTACAACCCTAATCCCTCTAATCCCTAATCCCTCTAATCCCTCTAATCCCTAATCCCATGAATCTTGCATTCATAACCTGGAACCCCGACATTTTTCTGTTCCACATTGGCTCGTTCGGTGTGCGCTGGTACTCACTGTGCTGGGCCATTGGCCTGTTTTCGGTCTATCTGCTTGAGCACAAACTCTACCGCGAACAACGCATCCCCGAGGAGAAGTTCGACCCACTGGTCTTCTACTGTTTCTTCGGCATACTCATCGGTGCCCGTCTGGGCCACTGCCTGTTCTACGAGCCCGACTATTTCCTCAGCCACCCCCTGGAGATGGTTCTTCCCATGAAGCAGGACGCCCTGGGCGACTGGCACTACACGGGCTACGAGGGCCTGGCCAGCCATGGCGGCACGCTGGGCCTGATGATTGCCCTCTGGCTTTTCGTTCGCAAGACGGGACTGAAGTTGCTGACCGTACTCGACAACATAGCCATCGTCACCCCCATCTGCGCCTGCGCCATACGCATGGGCAACCTCATGAACTCCGAAATCATCGGCCGGCCCACCGACGTGCCCTGGGCGTTCATCTTCGAACGTGTGGACCAGTTGCCACGCCATCCCGGCCAGCTCTACGAGGCCCTGTGCTATGCCCTTTTCTTCCTCATCCATTGGTATTTCTATCGTCGTCGGCCCGAGAAGGTCGGCACAGGCTTCTTCTTCGGCCTCTGCCTTTTTCTCATCTTCACCAGCCGCATCTTCATCGAATACACCAAGGAGAATCAGGTCGATTTCGAAAACGGCATGTTACTCAACATGGGCCAACTGCTCAGCATCCCCTTCGTCCTGCTTGGTCTCTGGTGCATGTGGCGCAGTAGGGGAGGGGAGAAAGCCCAATAGTTCCTAAGAAAACATCTTATCACACTTTGCAATACATCATGAAAACAAACCTTACCCTGAGGCCCATCGTCATGGGCCTTGCACTTCTTTTTGCAGCAATCGTTACAGCAAACGACATCACATGGCCAAGTGAGAAACTGAATCGTAATGTCATTGCTGTGCCCAACCGAATGATGTTCACAACGGGTTGCCTCGTCAGTTGGCGTATGTTGGATACAGATGATGAGTACACGACTTTTGATGTCTTGCGCGATGGGAACTTGATTGCACAAAACCTGAATACCGTTACCAGCTATTACGACTGGAGTGGCACAGCCAGCTCATCCTATCAAGTGGTGGTTAAACAAAGAGGTGTGGCCAAGGAAACCACCGATGCTATTACCCCATGGAATGGTGTGTTTAAGGCCATCACCCTTGAATGCCCTAACGATCGTGATGCTAGCACTCCATTTGTAACTATCAAACTTCAACCCAACGATTGTATGGTAGGTGACGTCGATGGCGACGGCGACTACGAACTCATCATGAAGTGGGAAGCCACGAACGCCCACGACCAAGCCCAGCAGGGCTACACGGGCCTCACCTTCCTCAGCTGCTACGAGATCATGGGCAGTGAGGAGGGCAAGCACCTTTGGGACATCAATCTCGGTCCCAATGTTCGTTCGGGTAGTCACTACACCGAGGTCCTGGTCTATGACTTCGACGGCGACGGCAAGGCCGAGGTCATCTGCCAGACAGCTGCAGGCACCACCGACGGACGCGGAAACTACGTCAGCCAGGCTGCCACCGATGCCACCCTGCGAGGCATCAATAACACGACCTTATATGCAAATTCCAACGGTTTCATCGCCGATGGACCCGAACTTTTGACCGTATTCAACGGACAGACGGGAGCAGCCATCCACACCACCTGGTACAACCCCAATCGCGCCGGTGGGGTAGGGGGTGTGAACAATAGTTACAGTTCCTCCATCTGGGGCGACTCCAACGGCAACCGCGGCAGTCGTTTCTTCGCTACCGTGGCCTATCTGGCAGGTGCTAACCAGCGGCCCAGCGCCGTCTTCACCCGTGGCTGCTACACCAGCGTCTATGTCTGGGCCGTCGATTTCAACGGTTCGCAACTCTCCACCCGTTGGCTCCATGCCAGCACTTCCAAGACATCTTATTCCGTCACCAATGCCAGCGGCACAAAGACCACCTACAACGGACTAACCGCCACGGGCACGGGAGGCACTGCCACTGCCTACGGGCAGGGCAACCACCAGGTCAGCGTAGCCGATGTCGATGGCGACGGCAAGGACGAAGTGCTCTACTCGCAGTGTGCCTTCGACGACGATGGCCGACTCATGTACACCACTGGCTTTGGTCACGGCGATGCCATGCACGTGAGCGATCACGACCCCGACCGTCCCGGTCTCGAGGTATTCTCTGTTCACGAAGAAAGCACTGCCAATTATGGTTGCGATATGCACGATGCCCGCACGGGTGAGATTCTGCTGCGTCAGACGGCAGGAGGCGATACAGGACGTGGCATGATGGCCGACTTCGATGCCTCGCACCGTGGTTCCGAATTCTGCACCTCGGCCGATGGTTACATCGTCTATGACATTACGGGCACTGCCATCAGCGAGGCTACCATGAACGCCGCCAACTTCCCCATCTACTGGAACGGCGACCTGCAGCGCGAGCATCTTTCCAACGCCAGTGCCATGGCTCCTATCTTAGAGAAATACAACGCGGGTGGCACTAAGCGCATCCTGCTCAATGGTGATCACGATAACCCATACAGCCTTGGCAACAGCCATAGTTGCAACTACACGAAGAGCACGCCCTGCCTGCAGGCCGACATCTTCGGCGACTGGCGCGAGGAACTCATCTTCTGGGACAGCAGCGACTCCTGCACCATCAACATCTTCTCCACCAGCGACGGGACGCCCTACCGCATGCCCTGCCTCATGTACGACCACACCTATCGCATGGGCATTGCCTGGCAGAACGATGCCTACAACCAGCCTCCCCATCTGGGCTACTACCTGCCCGACGCCATCGTAACACGCATCGACGACGTTACGGACGAGAGCCGCAAGTCGCAGACCCACTACTTGGGCACTGCCATCAAGAGCATACAGGGTCACATCGTTGGGGCCACGGGTGCGGAGATTAGCAGCGTCGTGGTGGATGGAACACCCGTTACTGAGCACGGACTTACCCTCACGCTCGACCCCTTGACCTATATCTATACCCTCAGCGGAACGCCCACCGTTGCCGGAGAATACACCGTCACCATCAGCACAACAGGCGGTGTGTCGCCCGCCGGCGAGGCCACCAGCGAGGTACACCTCTCCATCCTGAGCACCGAAGGCACCTGGACAGAGAACTATCGACTGGACTTTGAGGAGACGAGTGAAGACAACTATGGGTTCAAAATCGCAGCAGGCGCAGTAGCCTCCATGGCTCAAGCCGACAAGAGCGACGGAACCCACTTCTTCCACATCTTCTTAGGACAGAACAACGACCGCACCATCAACCTCTCCTTCGCCAACGAGACGGCCTTCACCTCGGCCCAGAACTACCGCCTGGAGTTCGACTTTGCGGCCGTATCAGGCAACTCCAACGCAAGCACCGTGACAGTGACGGGCTCCAACGGCACCCTCTTCACCATCTCTTGGGGAGCGTGGGCAACTTCTGCCACCGTGGCCGATGCCAATGGCAACACCCTCGGCACCATCAGCATGGATGCTTACAATAATCCCAACACTTTAAGTGCCGACTTCCTTCCCACACAGTTCTACCACTTTGTGGTTACGGGTAATGCATCGGGCGTTAAACTTGCTGTCACACGTAACGGCGACTATGTCATCAATACCAGCACACTCACTTCCACCTTTGCTACCGTGCAGTCCATGTCGTTCAAGTTAGGACGCTACCACACCCACATGGCCATCGACGACATCATCCTGTCGGAGTTCGGCGGTACGCTGAATCCTGCCATCGTGCTGCTCGACCAAGTGCCCGAGGGCAAGATGAACGCCGAAGTGGAGGCCGCTCTCAATGCTGCCGTTGCCGAGGTCGAGGCCAACATCGACAACCCGACCCAGGCCCAGCTCGACGCTTTGGCCGCAGCCATCGACATGGCCCGGGCCAGCATCGCCCTCTTCAGTGCCATTGCCGATGCCCAGACTGTCTATGACCAGTTCGAGGGCATGACAGGCACGGAGGTCTTCCTCTATCCCGCTCCCAACCACGAAGCACTGGCCACGGCTATCAGTGCTGCCCAGTCGGACTATGACGACGCTTCTGCCACGCAGGAGACCATTGAGGCCGCCATCAGCAGCCTCCGCGATGCCGTCACAGCCCAGCAGACCACTCAGCGCAATGCACCCACCGAGGGTCGCGACTACTTTGTGACGCTCGCCGGCACCGAGCTCTACCTCAACCTCTCTCAGGGAGCCGACAGCCTCATCTCTGTCACTGCCGCCAAGGCCAAGGTGCGCTTCGTTGCCGATGACACGGAGGGTCGCTACTTCATCACCGACACCAACGGCAACGGTCTCTATTACCCCAATCCCTCCAAGGCAAACTGGATGCTTGGTACCACGGAAGGCAACGGTAATGCATGGACGGTAGTAACCAATCCCAATGGCACCATTACCTTCATGAGCACCGTCAACCAGACGATGATTAACGCCCAACGCGGACTGGGAGCCAGCGGCAACACGGACGGCAGCAATGTGGATGGCCGCAAGCAACTGGGCGCCACCTCAGGAGGCACCGACGGTCGCTTCATGTACTGGCAAGTCAGCCCCGCCGCCCTCACGGGTGACGTCAATGGCGACGGTCAGGTCTCCATTGCCGACGTCACCGCCCTCGTCAACATCATTCTGGGCAAATCATCTGACTATAATGAAGCCGTGGCTGACGTGAATGAGGATGAACATATAACCATTGCCGACGTCACGGCCCTCGTGAATATTATACTGGGAAAGTAAGGCCCCTGCTTACTTTTACCCTTTGAACAAGAGCGCCCGCAGGCTATCAGTCGGCGGGCGCTATCCATATCATTTCTGGATAATTTGTTTTTGCTTCCCAATCATCACAAAATCGTTTCCCAATCATCGCGAATTCACCTACCAATCATCGACCGATGATTGGTACAATGATCAGCCCATCATTGGTAAGTAAATTTTCGATGATTGGGAACCCTTCAACAGAAACGCCCGCAAGCCGAAGCCTGCGGGCACTCTTTAATTCCTTGCGGCTATAGTACAATGGCATACTTATAGGATGCCAAGACGCAGCTGACGGCATGGGCTTTTATGAAAGCCATGCGATTGCTGGTCAATACCTGCCATACTCTCTCGGCCTTGCTCTCCGTAAGGTCTTCGAGATTGGCAAAGATCCGCTTTTTGTAAGCCTCAACCTTTTCCTCTTCTCCCCTTTGGATGCTCCGTCGGATATGGTTGGCTTCGACGCCATAGACATGAAAGAATTGTCGCAGAATGTCGAGCATCTGCTCCTGATAGACCAAAAGGCCACAGGTGGGAGCGACGATCTTGTCGAGCATGGGGATTCCTTTTGTCCAAAGCCCATCTGCCTTACGGCGAACATAGTGGTCATAGAGTTCCATGGTCTGGGACATGCGAAGTGCATAACGTGCCAATTGAAGCCGTGGCTGACGTGAATGGGGATGAACATATAATCATTGCCGACGTAACAGCCCTGGTCAACATAATCTTGGGAAAACAGTAAAGAATCTGGAATTATTCCACGAGGTACTCTGCCAACGTCCTTTCTATATCCTTCCCGCGCAAGCCGCGGGCAAGGATGGTGCCGTCTGGGGAAAAGAGGATGATGTGGGGTATGCCTCGGAGGTTATAGGCATTGGTGGCTATCTCTTGCGTGTTGATGATTTGAGGATAAGGAAAACCATCGTCTAGTCTTTAATAGCACGCAACGTATAGCATCACTATCTTCCTATTGCTAATAATTCATAGGGAATGTCATCGCACAGCATGGAGCAAGCACTCTGCTTTGTTGGTGTACTATTATTGGATTCTGCTAACATAGCCTGCCGATACTTAGTGACAATGCGGGTTTGATAGATTGTGTCGTGGATAGTCTGCACCTGCATGATGGTGTCATGCTGAATTTGAATGCGCTGAGCTACATGCTGGACTGACGAATGAGACACACTGATATGAAAGGCATAACCAGCAAAGAAACTGATAAGACTTGCAGCAATTCCCATAGCTGTTGCATATCTACTTCTGAGATTAGGACTGTGCCATGGTTCAACACTCATGCGACGGTTTACCGACTGACGCTGGCGACGGGCAGACTCAATAATATTTTCATTACTTATTCTCATATTGCTTCAGTTTTACACGAATAATATTCATTGTTTTATGCAGACGGGATTTTACCGTTCCAACAGGAATGCCAACGATTTCAGCAACCTGCGGAATAGTAAGTTCCTCTTGGTAATGTAAAGAGAAAATTTGATGTAACGATGCTGGTAGTTCCGAAAGCACTTTCTCAAGGGCCTAATCTAATATGTCAGCATCCAGTTCTAACTCTATTTGTTGGTCTGATATGGGTTCACAATCGAGAATGGATAGTAGTTGGGCTTCGTAAGCATTGGAACGATAATGATTCCGGCAGATATTATAGGCGATAGTGAAAAACCACGTCCTAACATTACTACCCTTTTGATAACGGCTGCGCGCTTCGTAGGCTCGGAGGAAAACATCATGCACGGAATCAGTGGCCAGTTCCTCGTTTCCACCCAACTGCATGAAGAAGAAACCTTTCAATCTCCTGGCATAGCGACTATATAACTCCTCGAAGGCTTTATCATTGCCCATCGCTGCAAGTGCCATCAACCGTTCGTCGGTCTGTTGACGCAAGGATTTAAGATGGAAAATCCTCATTTCAGATAATTTTTGAATTCTTCAACATCACAACCCTTCTTCTCAATCTGAACAATAATATCAGCAAAAATATCGTACAGCCACTTATAGCGTTCTCTGTTGTACTTTTTGTAATAAAGTAACTGGTCGTGCAGCAAGTACATATAGTTCATTGCATATAAGCTCGCATCGCCTAAATAGAGCCGATAGTTTCTTTTTGTCTCTGGATGAAATGACATACGTAAATACTCCAAACGGTAACGATCTTCTATATTGCGACGCTTCACAGACATATTGTCGTACGGCTTTTCGGAATAACGCATAGTTAATCCTTCATTATAAAAACAGGCTTTCATCTCATCTGGCCATCTTTCCATATCCCACATGTTATGAGCAGACAAATAGATAGGGCGCATGCTATGGCCATAGATATAGCGTAGCAACTGTTGTCTTCCCTGTTTTGAGGAGTGTATCTGTTTCCATACTCCTTCTTTGAAAGGAATACCTATTTGCTCAAACACGTTTCTTATATATTCTGAATTCCAATAAACTTGTTCGGTAAAGATAATTTTGTCTTTATGAACGCCCAGTACCAATTGTAACATTAACTTACCTATGATGTCGCATTCGTTTGCACCTATATATACACCACCTTCGTCCATTCCTTGCAACTCATTAAAATGATACTGCAATATTTCATCTGGGTACAGCCCACTCTCATAATAGCGAGTTAATATGTCAGTCAGTCGAACTGTATCACACTTTGGAATCAAATACTGAGCCCAAGTATCATAATCGTCACCTAAAACATGGTCGGGAAGATGGATTATAGCAGAATCGGCATATACACCGCGATACAAAAAAGGAGCCTCATTACCCATTTCCTCTAATAGTTTCTGTTCTTCATGCGGTGGAAGATAATAAGCATCGTATGCACTGTAAAAAAAAGTATAAGTACCTGGGATAGCCTGTTCCATGCGTCCCACCACATTCAGTTGCTTACGATAATTATTGCTGCTATCCCAGGAACTTGTTACTCTGAGTACATGAGTTACTTTGCATTCCGACACCTCATAAAGATTACGCCAAGCCACTTCATCCTTTGGGTGAAGTTTGACGTATGTATTCCAATAATTGTAAAGACTGTCTATTATCAAGGGGGCAGCAGTTCTGATTGCGGAACGACTAATAAAATTCGTTTCCTGTGCGATGGATCCTGCCAAAAACAGGGTAAAAGCCATCAGGGTAATAACTTTTCTTTTCATGTATTCGATTAGTTTGTTAGTGCTTGTTTTATATAGCATACACATGAAATGGCAAAGCGTTCATTTTTTCTCCATCATATAATACAAATCTTCTTTCATAACACTAAAAAGGCCCCCAATCTTATTGTTTGGTTTGGGAGCCGTTAATATTGATTTCATTTTATCTGTATCTTCTTTATAATATATAACCAAGAAGGAGTGAAATTATGTCGGTTGAGGGCGTTAAATATTCTTAATGGCATAAAAAAGTGGTGCGAAATCATCGCACCACTCTAAAACTCTACTTAAAGACTATTCTGACCAGTCGTCGGTATGGAAGGAACTTATGTAAAGCGTTCGCCCTAAGACCAACGATAATAATGTCTTTTTCATAAACAATAAAATGTTTGAATTATGAATTGTGAATTGTGAATTTTGAGAATTGCCAAACATTTGATGAATACAGCCAATGAAACAACAAGGCATTGACATTGCATTTGACATTTCGCACAGAGGTAATCATGTTGGCTTGCTATAATATAAAATTATTCACTAAATTTGTGAATATTGAAATAATGTCTTATCTTTGTGCCGAGAATAAGAATATCGAATGATAATAGAATACGAAAAGGAGTACTTAAAAGAACTTTACGAAAAGGGGAAATGCAAGAATAAGAAATATCGCTTTCAACCCCAAGTAGTGAATAAATACCAAAAGCGAATAGATACGCTAATGGCTGCTACTCGATTGGAAGACTTGTTTGTCTTTAACTCACTTAACTTTGAGGCATTAGAAAATAACTACTATTCTATTCGCATCGATTATCACTATAGACTAAAATTTAAGATAAAAACGAAAGGAACGGAGGAAATATTTACTATCTGCCTAATAACCGATATTACAAATCACTATCAATAACCACTATGAATACAAGAATACCAACGCATCCTGGCGATGTATTGAAAGAAGAGATAGAAAGCAGGGGCATTTCGCAAAAGAAATTTGCCGAGTTGTTGTCTGTTCCTTACACACAATTAAATGAGATTCTGAACGGAAAACGTCCAGTCTCATCCGACTTTGCACTTATGGTTGAGGCGGCATTGGGTATCAATCCTATGTTACTAATTAATATGCAGAATCGCTACAATATGGCCATTGCACAACAAAAGCCCGCTCTTATAGAACGCATGAAAAATATCCGAAAGGCATGTGCTGCCATGTGGTAAAACAAATTCATCCTAACCCAATAAACAAACAAAACACCAATACCATTATGGCAAAGACAGAGGGCTTGACTCCGATGATGAAACAGTTCTTCGACCTGAAGGCGAAGCACCCCGATGCCATACTGCTGTTTCGCTGCGGCGACTTCTACGAGACCTACTGCCAGGATGCCGTCGAGGCATCGGCCATACTGGGCATCACCCTGACGAAGAGGAACAACGGAGGGGAGAATCCGACGGAGATGGCGGGGTTCCCTCACCATGCACTGGACACCTATCTGCCCAAGCTGATCAGGGCGGGCCGGCGCGTGGCCATCTGCGACCAACTGGAGGACCCGAAGCTGACGAAGAAACTGGTGAAGCGGGGCATCACGGAACTGGTGACGCCGGGCGTGGCCATGAGCGACAATGTGCTCAACTACAAGGAGAACAACTTCCTCTGTGCCGTGCACTTCGGCAAGGTGACGTGTGGCGTGGCTTTCCTGGACATATCGACGGGTGAGTTCCTCACGGCAGAGGGTACGACGGAGTATGTCGATAAGCTGATAGACAACTTCGGCCCGAAGGAGGTGTTGTTCGAACGTGGACGCCGGGCGCAGTTTGAGGGTTCGTTCGGCACGCGCCACTGCGTCTATGAGATGGACGACTGGGTGTTTACGGAGCAGTTTGCAACGAACAAGCTGAGGAAGCACTTCGAGGTGAAGAACCTGAAGGGCTTTGGCGTGGAGCACCTCAAGAGCGGCATCGTGGCCAGTGGGGCCATCCTGCAATATCTGGAGATTACGCAGCACCTGCAGTTGAGGCACATCACCTCGCTACGGCGCATCGAGGAAGAGCGCTATGTGAGGCTCGACAAATTCACCATGCGCAGCCTGGAACTGCTGACCTCGATGGGCGAGGAGGGCAAGTCGCTCTGCGACGTCATCGACCACACCATCACCCCCATGGGCGCTCGCATGCTGCGCCGATGGATAACCTTCCCGCTGAGGGACGTGCGCCTCATCGAGGGGCGGCTGGATGTAGTGGACTATTACTTCCGCCAACCAGAATTCCGCGACTGCATCCAGGAAAGTCTGCACTCCATCAGCGACCTGGAGCGCATCATCTCGAAGGTGAGCACGGGAAGGGTATCGCCCCGCGACGTGGTGCAGCTGCGCGTGGCGCTGCAGGCAGTGGAACAAATCAAGGCGGCTTGCGAGGCTGCTGACGACGAGACCCTGCGCCAGACGGGCGAACAGCTCAGTCCGTGCGTAGGCATCCGTGAGCGCATCCGTCGCGAGATTCAGCCCGACCCGCCACTGCTGGTGCAGAAGGGGGGCGTGATTGCCAACGGCGTGAACGAGGAATTGGACGAACTGCGTCAGATAGCCTACGGCGGCAAGAACTACCTCCTGCAACTGCAGCAGCAGGAGGCCGAGCGGACGGGCATCACGAGCCTGAAAATCGGTTACAACAACGTGTTCGGCTATTACCTGGAGGTCAGAAACACGTTCAAGGACAAGGTGCCGCAGGAGTGGGTGAGAAAGCAGACCCTGGCTCAGGCGGAACGCTACATCACCCAGGAACTGAAGGAATACGAGGAGAAAATCCTGGGTGCGGAGGACAAGATTCTGGCCTTGGAGACGCGCCTGTTCAACGAACTGGTGGTGGCCCTTGCCGAATACACTCCCCAGATACAAATCAATGCCAACCTCATTGCGCGGCTCGACTGCCTGCTCTCCTTTGCCATGGCCGCCCGCGAGCACAACTACATCCGCCCCGTGGTGGACGACTCCTTCGTGATAGACATCCGCCAGGGCCGCCATCCCGTCATAGAGACTCAGATGCCCGTGGGCGAGCGATATGTCCCCAACGACGTGTTCCTGGACAACGAGACGCAGCAAATCATCATCATCACGGGTCCCAACATGGCAGGTAAGAGCGCCCTGCTCCGCCAGACGGCACTCATCACGCTGATGGCCCAGATAGGTTGCTTCGTGCCTGCCGAAAGGGCGCGCATCGGACTGGTGGACAAGATATTCACCCGCGTGGGCGCCAGCGACAACATCTCCATGGGCGAGAGCACCTTCATGGTGGAGATGAGCGAGGCATCGAACATACTGAACAACCTGTCGCCCCGCTCACTGGTCATCTTTGACGAACTGGGCCGCGGCACATCGACCTACGACGGCATCTCCATCGCCTGGGCCATCGTGGAATACATCCATGAGAACTTGCGCGCCAAGGCCCGTACCCTCTTTGCCACCCACTATCACGAACTGAACGAGATGCAGCAGACCTACGGGCGCATCAAGAACTTCAACGTGAGCGTGCGGGAGATTGACGGCAAGGTCATCTTCCTGCGCAAACTGGAGCGCGGCGGTTCGGAACACTCCTTCGGCATCCACGTTGCCAAACTGGCAGGCATGCCATCGAGCATCGTATCGCGTGCCGACCAGGTGCTGAAACAACTGGAAGCCACCAAGAACAACGAAGTGGGCGGGAGCATACAGATTACGAAGAAGGAGGACAACGTGCAACTGAGTTTCTTCCAGCTCGACGACCCTGTGCTGGCCCAAGTGAGGGACGAAATACTGAACCTCGACGTCAACAACCTGACCCCGTTGGAGGCCCTGAACAAGCTGAACGACATCAAACGCATAGTGAAAGGATAAAGCAGGGCATAGCTATATAGTGAAGTAATGTATGTTCCCCGCCAATAAACATTCGTTCTCCGTCAAGGATTTGCTTATGCTCCTGAGAGATAAAATATACAATTACACTCACAGTCACATAACAAAGAAATCATGAAGGTGGAGCGGATACTTTACTGCATTTTCAGCGTTTTCCTGTTCGCTGCCTGTTCGGGTGGCGAAGACTATGAACAACAATTGGAACGGTTCGAGGAGATGAACCGCACCGACGTGCCCCTCTGCGTCGATAGCGTGCAGCCGCTTGTCCGTCACTACGACCACTGGTGGCACTCACCCAACCACCGCATGCGCGCCTACTACATGCTCGGCTGTGCCTATCGCGACCAAGGCAGTGCGCCACGAGCCCTTGAGAACTACCAGCGTGCCGTCAGCATTGCCGACACCACCGATGCCCGATGCGACCTAAACACTCTCATGCGCATCCACTCCCAGATGGCTCAGCTATTCCTTCTGCAACGCCTGCCCGAACAGGAGGAAGAGGAACTCCGCATCGCCGAACGTCTTGCATGGCAAATCGGCGATACGCTGTCGGCGCTAACATTTGAGAGCCATATATGCAGTGTATTATATAATAAAGGTAATTATAAAGCATGCATAAACAGAACTTTGAGATTTCATGAAAAATATTCTTCATGGGGTTTCAACAACGAATTAAAGTTATTTAGTGTTGACTGTGTAAAATCATATTTAGCACTAAAAGATTACGTTCATGCTAAGAAGTACCTTTACTACTATGAAAGTTGCCCCTACTTCAAAACCCACCCCGAGAAAATTACAGGAGGCATTGGAGCTCTATTTGTCTTTAAAGGGCAATACCATTTAGGAATACAAAAAATTGACTCCGCTGAATACTATTTCAAAAAAGCACTTCCATACAAACATCTCGGAGATAATGAAATGCTTACATATGAAGGATTATATAAAACATATTCACTGTCTCAAAAGGTAGATTCAGTCTTAAAGTACACATCGTTATATTCCGATGCCCTTACACATAGTTTCAACAAAGCACAAAGCGAAGCCACTATACAAACAAAATCACTGTATGATTACAGCATCGAACAGCAAGAAGCCAAAGAACAAACACAAAGAGCCTCACGACTAACAAGGCTTCTCGTGATAGCAACAGCACTGATTGTAGCCATGGTTCTGCTCTTGCTATATTATAGAAGAAATAAAAAACGCAGAATCACAGAACTCATTCAAAGGTATCAGGTGGCTGTTCAAGAACTGCATGAGGCAGAAGAAGACCTTAATGCAGAAAACCTCAAACATGCTGGCGACAAAAGACTAATTGCCGCTCATGAGATAAAAATCACAGAGTTAAGTGCTCAAGTCAACACGCTCATACAAACGATACGGAAAATAGAATCAGAAGCCGAGGATTACGATTTAGAGAAATCAAAGATTGTCACAAGCATCATGGCCTTACGCATGCAAGGTAAGAGCATCAGACCTGAAGAATGGGATGCGCTGAGTAAGGCCGTGGAGGAAAGATATCCCACATTCCATGAGCACATGAACTCCCGACAGCAACTTAACGAAACCGAATATCGGGTCTGCCTGCTTCTCGTCTCAGGTTGCAATCCCACCGACATCGAAATCCTAATGGGGAAATCAAATAGTTTCGCTGCCATGACCAGAAAAAGATTATGCATAAAAGTGTTTGGCATTGAGGGAAAACCCCAAGATTTTGACCGATTATTACGCCAGTCATACAACAACGAATCCTCTTATTAGCTCTTTTCAGGAAATAAGCTGACGACATAAATGGCTAATACACAGTAAATTAAAAATCTTGTTAGTTTTTTGTTAGTTTTAAGGCGGTCAAGCCCCATTGGGGTTTGCTGTTTTGTTCCGAACTTTGCGGTCGCGAACAAAAAATATATTAAGCACAAAAAACTACAATTCATGAAAAAATTTATTTTAGCAGTTGCTCTAATGGCTGCATCCAATGTAAGTTTCTCTCAAGTCCCCCCAAAACCAAATCCAGAAGGAGACCCATTACCCCTTACCATAGCCGACCCGGGGAAAGGTAACCATGATAATGGCAGCATGCCATTACCCAAATCCCCCGTACAAGTGCCTACTATTTTTCAGAATGGTCACACCTTATATCTGTATAGCGGGTGTACGAATGCCACTCTGCGTCTGTTAGATGCCGATGATGAAGAGGTCCTAAGTACGGAAATCATCGATGAAATGGACGAAATTTGCATTCCCAGCACCCTCGTAGGCACATACAGGCTGGAGATTATCCGCGGCACATTCACTTTCTATTGCGAAATTGAATTGTAATAATCATGCAGCAACGAACCACCTTCATCATTGCTCTTATCGTATCCATTGCGTGCCTGTTACCCTCGTGTCACAACGAAGATGGTGGTATAACCTATACATTAAAAGAAAAGGCTGGCACCATAAACCAACCGCTTCTTATCTGGCACATTGAAAGCGAAATGCCTCAGTATGACAGAATCTATCACCCCTTGTACAACCAATTGGACCTGAAGGAAGTGTATGCGGAGGACATGACAGACTCTGCATCCTTCCACGAAGGTCAGATTACACACCTTTCCTGCACGATAAAGTCAAGATATGCCCAACGTCTCTATTTGGACATCAGAACAGTCATGCCCATCGTACTCTTATTGAATGGCGACACGTTGCAACGCACGGATATACAAGGGCTGAACTTCTATCCCATTGACCTACAGGCTGGGCAAAATGAGCTAACAGCTGATGTCACGAGAAATGGCGAGGACTGGTCATTTGAGGCCACTATCCTTGACAGCATGTCTATGGCACAGGCCTATGCCGAAGGGCAGAGTTGCAACATTATCTATCCGCTAATTCCATCGGATACGAAAGACATCCTGCTCACTAATGCTCACCAAAACGTACTCTCCCAGCCAGTATCCCTGAAATTCTCCGATACGGACGGGAACCTTGTGGCAGAGGTAGCCTTGGAAAAAGACAGTTTCGTCTACCATGTAGGAGAACTGGAGAAGGACATTTCCTACATCTGTTCCATGAAAGTAGGAAACACAGTTGTTCGCCAGCCTGTACTCTGCGGAAAGGATGATGATGCCCTGGCTAAATTTACATCTCTACGCAAGACTCTCCCTGACGGCCATCCCCGTGCCGACGAAGCCGACCAAGTACTCTACAGACTCCGCTTCCTGCTCAACCACCCTTCGCGATATGAGGGTGACTGGTGGTGGCAGTTCAAAATTTCTCCGTTGACTTACCAGCTTGAACACATATTCACCCATCTGGATGAAACCTATGGCACGAAGAGTTCAGAGTTTAACGTCAAGTTCTTATCCTATCGGTCTGCTCTTGACGACACCATTCAGCGATATTTGCTGATTACACCTGACAGCATCCACAAAGATCAACCAGCCCCTTTGGTTGTCATCATTCGTCCCTTCTGTGAAAACTATCACCACTTCTTTGCATCACCCCAACTTGCACGGCAGTGGGCCATAAACATCGTGCAGGGACTGGCCAACCATTACGGGTTTATTGTCATGATGCCAGAGGGAAGAATGCCCATGGACGAGGACCTTACACCTAAGGCTGAGAGGGAAATAAGACAAGCAATTGCCGATGTAAGAAAACATTTCAGGATAGACGAAAGCAGAATATACCTGCAAGCCAACTGCACGGGAGGATATCGTGCACTGAAATTTGCCGAGTCTAACCCCAAACTTTTTGCTGCCATTGCCCTATATGCTCCCGTCTATCAAGTGAACTACTCATCGGCATGGTCGCAACAGCATACGGCCAAAAGCCAGATTGCACTACTCAAAAACATCCCGCTGATGATTCATTATGACCCACTGGACAAGCATAGTACCCCAGCTCAGTTTGAGAAATTAATAGAAGATTGTCAACATTATGGGATTCCCCTGAGCCTGTCGGTGAAACGCAACTCTGGCCAATTTTATAATGTCGTTATTGCAGGATACGAGGCTTTCGATTTCTTTGAAGGAAAACAAAAACAAAACAATTATTAACCATTAAACAATAAAAAAATGAAAAAATTACGTTTAGCAAGTGTATTAACCTTTGTAGCACTGCTCTTGACAGGTTGTTACAATGACATCGCGGATGATGAAATGGAACCAGAAACCCTAAAAGCAAAAACACACGCAAAAAGAAAAGTGGCAGCAGGTGGGGAAGGGAATGAAGAAGAACCCGATACCTGCAGATATTATAAATGGGCAGAATTAGACACAATTATAATGGTACATCCTACCGCATGGACTGACTTAAAATTTAATGTTAAAAGCAAAGAAGGGTTTAGCAATGAAGTTCGTCCCAAAGCAACACTAAATGTAGAAAATTATGGGATAGTTGAAAATAATTCAACTGCTCAACTTTTGAAAGTAGAACTCGGGAATAATGGTAAAATCTATTGTCATTATAATGCTCACATATTAGTTCTTAAAGAAAATGGAAACTATGATTATGAAGACTATTATAATAGAATCGTTACTGCACAATTGAAACCAAAAGAGATAATATTCACTCATTAACCCACCCCTCATGCTTAAGCACGTCTTCATAGCCGCCACTTGTCTTGTCAGCCTCTTGTGCCAAGGGCAGAACCCGCTGAACAACCCGACTACACTGAGAGCCTGGGCGGACAGGCTGGACGTGCAGTCGAGGGTGCTGACTCAGGAGGTCACGTTTGTCCACATGGACAATTCATGCTACTTCCAGGGCGACACCGTCTTCTACAAGGCATACGTGGTAAGGAGCGACAACGGGAGGCTCTCGGACATGAGCCGCGTGCTCTACACCGAACTGCTGGACAACGACGGGTATCTCATCGAAAGGCAGATACTGAAACTCAAGGACGGGCAGGCCCATGGCTCGTTCTGCCTGAGCGACACGCTCTACTGCGGATACTACGAGCTCCGGGCCTACACCCGTTGGCAGCTCAATTGGGGCGTCTTTGAGCATGAGCACAGCGACCGGACGAAGTACTGGTTCTTCAACCGCAAGATGGAAGAGGAGTATTTCCGCGATTATGACAAACTCTACAGCCGCGTGTTCCCCGTCTATAAGAAACCTTCCACCCCGGGCGACTATGCCCACGACATGACGCTGCGCCCCCTGCGCCGATACTATAGGACGAAGGAGGAAAAGCCCAAGGCGGAGGTCTCGTTCTTTCCCGAGGGAGGGAGCTGGGTGGCAGGCACGGAGCAGCGCATTGCCTTCGAGGCCCGCTCGGATGAGGGAGAGCATCTGGAGGGGACGATCGTCGTATGCAACCGCCAAGGCGAGGAGGTGGCACGAGCCCGGACGGAGCATCGGGGACGGGGCGTGCTGACCCTGAAGGGACAGACTGAAGAGAAATATAAGGCTGAGTTCACATGGGGACAGGGCTACAAGAGCGAGGCGAAACTCCCTGAGGCGGAGGCCGACGGCGTGGTGCTGAGCATTGGCCAGGCCAGGGACTCGCTGCGGCTGCACGTCGAGGCAAGGGGCCTGGCCGCAACGGATTCGCTGGGCATGACCATACTCTCGGGCGGAATCCTCCGGCACCAACAGGCCATCACCCGGCCCGACATCGGTCTGCCGCTCAGCCTTCTGCCCGACGGGGTGGCACAGGTCACCGTCTATGACCGGCAGGGCCGCGTGTGGGCCGACCGCCTTACGTTCGTACGGCACGAGGGACTGATGATGCGGAGCCTTTCCTTCGGGGGAATATCATCGGAGATGCAAGAGCCATACAGCCAGATTACGCTGGGCATCAACGCTCGACGGCAGGGATGCATCTCGCTGGCCGTGCATGACAAGGCACTGTCCGAACCCACCAACGACGACGGCTCGCTGCTCACCGAACTGTTGCTGTCGAGCCAGATAAAGGGATTCGTGGAACAGCCGGGCTACTACTTTGAGAAGGATGACGAGGAACATCGGCGCCACCTCGACCTGCTCATGATGACACAGGGATGGAGGCGCTTCCAGTGGCACGAACTGACGCACACGTTCGAACAGAAACAGCCCATGGAGAAGTACCGCTTACTCACGGGAGGCGTATATAATATGGACATTCTGCCAAAATATCCCTATGATCCTGCACAGGTGGATCATGCGCGTAGGGGAGGGGGAGATAGTGAGCCGTCATCTCTGGTAAATATGCCAAGTCATGGTTCCGGTCCTATCTCGCTGAATTCTAAAACCATACACTATTTCCTCTTCGACCCCTACTACACTCCTATCCAGGATGAGCAAACGCCGTCAGAGGCACACAGGGAAATCGGCATACCCGTATATGACCAATGGGCGATAAGGAAGAAGCCTGGACTGAAAAGAGAGGTGCTGGTCCATGCTGAATTTATCCAGCAAGGAACGGACATCGTGGTAGGTGAGATGATGACGGAAGGAGGGAACTTCGTTATTCCGCTGCCGGAATCAAACGCTCCGTACTCAATGCATCTTGCCGCATCGGACAGTAGCCGGTGGGAAAAGAAATTCAAGAAAAACAAAAAATGGACGAAGCATGACAGTTACCCATGGATAGTCCGCGACACGGAGACCAACCTCAGGAACATGCCAGAATTCCTGGTCCGCCTCTATTTCCCCTATCCACGGTTCGTGAAGCCGTACAACTTCTACCAGACAAGTGAAGCGGTGACACGGGAGGGGGATGACAAAAGGGGCGAATTCCGTCAGGACAGCACTGTATATCTGCGTGAGGTGACAGCCCGCATCCGAAGAGGCGGATTGAGGGGGTTCGACCGTACGTCGCCAGCCTTCAAACTCGACGCCTACGATGCCTTCAATGATGTCGTTGATGCAGGCATGCATCCCCCAGTGCTCTATTGGACACGGAATTTTATGCTTGCCATTGCCGCTGATTATATCGGTGAAATGGGCATTAAAAACCGCTCATATATCATGGAGCCCAGATGGAACTATTACAACGATTCACACCCATTGGACTCTAGGAGTGTCTTTTACTTTCGGCAACTCAGCCATCTCGACAGCGTATATGTCTTCACGGACTACTCCCCGCGTAAGGAGGGAGACAAGCGATACCGACAGTCCAACCAACCCATGGTCACCGTTGATCTGCATATTCTTCCTGATGGAGGGACGCGTATGGCCTATCGCGACCGTTTCCTATACATGCCTGGATACAACGCATGTGAGGATTTCTACCAGCCGCAATATGATAAGCGTCCCCTGCCAGATGCCCCTCAAGACTACCGGCGCACGCTCTATTGGAATCCCAACTTGAAACTGGACGAGGAGGGACGTGCTACCGTCACTTTCTGGAACAACTGTCGGCGCAACCAACTCTCCATTACGGCCGAGGGATTCGCCCTGGACGGGACGATATTGACAGGCAGGCAATAGCAAACAATATCATATTATTAACAAAATCAAACTGCAAATAACAATGAAGAAATTACGTTTAGCAAGTGTATTAACCTTTGTAACACTGCTCTTGACAGGTTGTTACAATGACATCGCAGATGATGAAATGGAACCAGAAACCCTAAAAGCAAAAACACACGCAAAAAGAAAAGTGGCAGTAGATGTGGAAGGAGGAGATACAGACCCCATTATTGACTATAGAAGTCGTCGATTCATAAAACAAGGAAGTCAAAATGCAGAAGAGCATGACGCAAATGGCCATTTTGGATGTTATGTATATTGGGAACGGAGATCATTACGGTCGATTGACATGAACAATCAAGTGTCAGTCAGACCTGTAGACGGGCATTCAAGATATTATCAAGGAAATGATGAAAATATCCTTACTTCAACGGCGAAGGCTCAAATAGAAGAACCCATCGATATTAATCAGAATGGTAATATCAAAGTAACATTTGAATACAGCAAAAAAGTATTTTATCGAGATGAGCATTTATTGAAGGATACATTTAGAATTGAGCACCATGAACTGTCAAAAACTGTTTCACACTATTTTGAGGGAGAGGATGAAAATGACATGTAATCAGTTTGGTCGGTATATAGTCTCTTTGGTTGTTGTGGTTGGAATGCTCTCTACGACTACCCTCCACGCGCAGAAAAACGTTGTTTGGGACCATCCTGCCTGTGTCTTCAACTACAATAGCGACATAAAGGTGGAAAGAGTGGAGTTCCGTGATACGGCAACGGTTGTGACCTTCAGCCTGGACAACATCGAGACCCGTGAACGCTACATCCATCCGCGTGTCTTCCTCATCGACTCCAAAGGAGAACACCATGCACTGAAGAGCGCCGAGGGGATAGAAGTCGGAAGGCTGACAACGCTGCCCGAGCCTGGACGCATCCTGTTTTCACTCAATTTTGAACCTCTGCCCCAGAATGAGACTGCATTCGACATCCGCAACATCTATCGTAGGTATTTCAACATCTACGGTATCTGCAACGGAAAGAAAAGCGTGTTGAAGGAACTTACAAAAGCCCGACCCGAGAGCAAGATGTGCCCAGAACCTTGGCTTACGGACACGGTTACCATCATCGGCAAGATTAAGGGCTATGACCGCATGCGTGGGGACAAGATTACAAGTACGTCTTTTCAACTGCTCAAGAGAGATTATGCAAAACTGGAGCACAGGCATGCCTGGGTGAGTCCTGAGGGGAGGTTCACGCTACGATATAAGGCCGACCGCCCTGCCTTGGCGCATCTGAACAATACAGTGACGTACTATTATGCCGTGCCAGGGGATACGCTGTATGTAGAGATTGAGCCCCATAGTTGGAGCCTGCCCGCCCGCATCGTAAGTGCCCAGGG